>JAVEWG010000009.1:0-91982 GCA_034004685.1 Rhodocyclaceae bacterium
CGCTTCGAGATCGAAGTGCCGCGCCGGGTTGATCGCGCCCTGTGGGCCGAGATGGCCGGACTGGGCTGGCTCGGTCTGGCCCTGCCCGAATCCCTGGGCGGGCTGGGCCTGGGCCTGGGCGCCGGGGCCCCCCTGGCGGAGATTATGGGGCGCAAGGCGGTCCCGGAACCCTTCGTGGCGGCGGCCCTCATGCCCAGCGTGCTGCTGTCCCGTTGCAGCCCGGACCAGGCGCTGGTCGAGCGGCTGGCCGAGACCATCGCCGGGGGCGAAAGCCTGGTCACCGTGGCCTGGCAGGAACGTGCTGGCGCCCTGGAGGCGGGGGTTGCGGCCACCCGTCTGGAAGGCGGCCGGGTCACCGGACGCAAGTGTTTCGTGCCCGTCGTGGAGGACGACAGCGTCTTGCTGGTCAGCGCCCAGCGCGGCGGGGAAACGGTGGTGGTGGCGGTGGCGGCCAACGCCCCCGGGGTGAGCGTCCAGCGCCAGGCTGGTGGGCTGATGAGCGTTGCCAGCGTGAGCTTCCAGGAGGCGTCCATCATGGATGGGGCCGTGCTCCTTCAGGGCGCGGCCGCCGAGGCGGCGCTGCAGGCCACCCTGGAGGCGGGCCGGGTGGCGGCGGCCGCCCAGCTGACCGGTATCGCTTCGGGGGTGCTGGAAAAAACGGTGGCCTACGTGAACGAGCGGATCCAGTTCGAGCGGCCCATTGGTTCCTTTCAGAGCATTCAGCATCGCTGCGTGGACTTCCGCATTGCCGCCATGCTGGCCGGCGCGGCCTGGCGCAATGCCCAGCGCGCCTTCGATGCCGATCCCCTGGCCGCGAGCACCCAGGCGGCCATCAGCGCCGCCAAGTCCCGGGGCGGGGAGGCCGCCCTGCAGGCCAGCCGGGGCAGCGTGCAGATGCACGGCGCCATGGGCTTTACCGAAGAGGGGGGCGTAGGCGTCTATCTGCGGGCAGCCATGCAGCTTTCCGCCTGGCTTGGCAACGGCACCGCCCATCGCCGGCGTTTCCTGGCAACCGCGGCATAGGATTGATTTCATGAATGACCCACGCGTGAACACCGATTACAACGAGCTGTCCGACGAGGAATTCCGCCGCCGCTTCCGGGAGTTCCTGGCGGCCCACTATCCCACAGAACTACGCCAGGACATGCGCCGGCCTTTCTATCGCCTGCGGGGCGATGACAAGAATGACTGGCTGAAAACCGTGTACCAGCATGGCTGGCGCGCCCCTGCCTGGCCGAAGGAATTCGGCGGGATGGGCCTCGATTTCGGCAAGCAGCTCATCTACATGGAGGAAGTGGAGCGGGCCAGCGTCGGCCGGATCATCGACAACGGCGAGCAAATGCTCGGCCCGACCCTGATGCAGTTCGGCTCAGAGGAACAGAAGGCTTACTACCTGCCGCGCATCCTGTCCTGCGAGCACATCTGGGCCCAAGGGTATTCCGAACCGGGTTCCGGGTCCGACCTGGCTTCCCTGCGCACCCAAGCGGTGCGGGATGGGGATCACTTCGTCGTCAATGGCCAGAAGATCTGGACCACCCAGGCCATGGAGTGCACCCACATCTTCGCCCTGGTGCGCACCAGCAAGCTCCCCAAGAAACAGCAGGGCATCAGCTTCCTGCTGATCGATCTGAAGACCCCCGGCGTCACCGTGCGGCCCATCTGCAGCATCGCCGGCGAGGAGGAACTCTGCGAGGTGTTCTTCGACAACGTCCGGGTGCCGGTAGAGAACCTGGTGGGCGAGCTGGATCAGGGCTGGACCATTGCCAAGGCCCTGCTTGGCCACGAGCGGATCTTCATCGGCAGCCCTGCCCAGGCCATCAAGGCCCTGGCGGTCGCCAAGCAGTTGGTGAAGGAGGCCGCCCTGGACCAGGATGCTGGCGTGATGGACCGGCTGGCGGTGCTGGCCGCTGATCTCCACGACTACCTCCTCCTCTACGCCGAGATGTGCGCCCAGGTGAAGGAAACGGGGGAACCCGGTCCCGAGGTGTCGGCCCTCAAGCTCATCATTTCCGAGCTGTTGCAGCGGATCACCGAATTCAACGTGGAAGTCGGCCAGGAATACGGCGGCATCGTGGGCGACGCCGTCATCGGCGGAACCACCTTCGATTTGCACTGGCCCATGATGATGGCGCGGCCCACCACCATCTTCGCCGGGGCCAGTGAAGTGCAGCGAGACATCCTGGCCAAGGCTGTTCTGGGGATGCCGTCCGAGTCAAAACCCAGGAAGTAAAGGTGGGGCGTTAGCCCCTCCGCGATTTGGGGCCCGCTCATGGCGGGCTTCATGTGGCCTTCCACCGTCAAGTGAATCGAGTCATGACCACGACATCTACTTTCAACTTCGAGCCTTACGAAATCTCCGAGGATCTGAGCGCTCTTCGGAAAGAGGTCCGCGCTTTTGTCGCGGAGTTCGCCCCGTGCTGGACCGGCCATGATTTAGGCTTGGGCTGGTTCGGCTTCGATCTGGAATTCAGCCGGCAACTGGCCCGCCGGGGCTGGATCGGCATGACCTGGCCCAAGCAGTATGGCGGCCTGGAGCGCAGCACCATGGAGCGCTACACCGTGATCGAGGAACTGATGGCCGCCGGCGCCCCCTTGATGGCCCACTGGATCGCCGAGCGCCAGAGCGGCCCCCTGTTGCTGCGCATCGGCACCGAGGCCCAGCGCCAGCGCTTCCTGCCCCTGATCACCCGGGGCGAGATCTCTTTCTGCATCGGCCTGTCCGAACCCGACGCCGGCTCCGATCTGGCCGCCATCCGCTCCCGGGCGACCCGCGTGGAAGGCGGCTGGCGCCTCAATGGCCGCAAGATCTGGACCACCAACGCCCACAAGTGCCAGTTCATGATCGCCCTGATCCGGACCGCCGGTTCCCCGGAGACGGAAAAGCATAAGGGCTTGTCCCAGTTCCTGATCGATCTTTCCTGGCCCGGCGTTGAGGTCCGTCCCATCAAGGATTTGACCGGGGAAGAGCATTTCAACGAAATCGTTTTCGAGGATGTCTTCATTCCCGAGGACATGCTGGTGGGCCAGGAAGGGGACGGATGGGCCCAGGCCAATGCCGAGCTGGCCTTCGAGCGTAGCGGCCCCGATCGCTTCTTCAGTTCCTTTCCGCTGCTGCCGGCCGCCGTTGATGCCCTGGCGGCCAAGGGTGGGCCGGATCGGCTGGCGGCGCGCAGGATTGGCGAAGCCGTGGCGCAGCTGACGGTTCTGCGTCAGATGTCCCTTTCCATCCAGGGCATGCTCGAGGCCGGCAAGATGCCCGGCCAGGAAGCCGCGCTGGTCAAGCAATTGGGTACCTCCTACGAGCAACGGACACCGGAGCTCGTGCGGGAGGCCCTGGATCTGAAGCCGGGTCTGCACCAGGACGATCGTCTGGGAGAGATGACGGCATTCCTTACTCAGTTCTCTCCGACCTTCAGCCTGCGGGGCGGAGCCCGGGAAATTTTGCGCGGCATCATTGCCAAGGGGTTGGGCCTACGATGAGCGACAACATGAACGTCGGCGCAATGCTGACCGAACAACTGGACCGTTTGTTCGAAAAATCAGTCACCCGGACCGTCCTGGTGGATGCCGAGGCAGGTAAGCTGCCCGAGGCCTTGTGGGCGGAACTGGAGAATATCGGCGTGACCTATGCCCTGGTGCCGGAGGAGTCCGGCGGGGTTGGCTTGTCCTGGGCCGACACCGTCGGCGTCTGGCAGGCGATCGGTTTCCACGCGGCGCCGGTGCCCCTGGGTGAAACCATGATCGGCCGCTGGGCGCTGGCCCTGGCCGGGATCGATATTCCAGAGGGCCCCCTGGCGATTGCCGAGGATCTGCTGCAGCTGG
The DNA here is from genome assembly GCA_034004685.1 of Rhodocyclaceae bacterium. Taxonomy (GTDB): domain Bacteria; phylum Pseudomonadota; class Gammaproteobacteria; order Burkholderiales; family Rhodocyclaceae; genus JAEUNX01. The sequence continues at coordinate 3,823 of JAVEWG010000009.1, forward strand.
ATGCCGCTGGCGCCTTGCACGGTGACGGGATCAAGCTGCCCTGGGCGGATCAGGCCGGCCACTTCGTGGCGGTCGCCCAGGGTCAGGATGGTCTGCGCCTGTGCCTGGTGCGCCGTGCCGACGTGGTTTCGGCGCCCGCGGCGACCATCAGCCGCATCCCCTGTGGCCGGCTCTCCCTGGCCAAGGTGGCGCCCGTCGCGGTGGCGCCGCTGCCTGCCGCTTTGGGCCCCCTCGGCCTGCTGGCCCATTTGGCGGTGCTGCGGGCGACCCAGATGGGCGGTTGCCTCGATCGCCTGCTGGCGCTCTGCGTGGATTACGGCAATACCCGGGTGCAGTTCGGCAAGCCTCTGGGCAAGTTCCAGGCTATCCAGCACATGATCGCGACCCTGGCCGAGCAGGCCGCCGCCGCTCGGGTGGCGGGCGCCTTTGGCTGCCGCAGCCTCGACAAGGGTGACCCCGAATTTGGCGCCGCCGTGGCCAAGATCCAGGTGGGGCAATCAGCCACCGCCGCGGCTGCCATCGCGCACCAGGTGTTTGGGGCCATGGGCGTGACCGACGAGCATTCCCTGCACTTTTTCACCCGCCGTCTGTGGCAATGGCGCGATGAAGGGGAGAGCGAGCATTGGTGGGCCGAGCGTCTGGGGCGTTACGTGGTTAGCGCCGGTAGTGCTGCCCTGTGGCCCAATTTGATCAATTGGTGACCATCGGCGAGGGGTTCGCTGCCTAGCTTAGCGAATCCCCTTGCAGGAGCCCTTGCCGGGGCTCCAATCGTTTTTCCCATGCCGCCGAGGAAGGCGCTATGCCATCAGCTCGAACATGGGGGATCCTTGACGGATTTGTCCCCGGTGTCTTAGATACGGCTCCGGAGATGGATCAACCATTCGGAGAAGCCAATGCATAATTTCCTCCCCTTGAGTTTGGGTCATCTGCTGGAAACCAACGCGCGCCGGTTCAGGGATGTTCCGGCCTGGGTCATGGGCGAGCGGTCCATTACCCACGGCGAATTGCTGATTCGGGCACGGCAACTGGCTTCCGCCTTGCACAACACCGGTCTGCGCCGCCAGGACCGGGTCGGCATCCTGTCGATGAACTCCCTGGAATACGCGGAGACCCTGGCCGCCGCCCAGTACAGCGGCATCATCGTCGCCACGGTGAATTTCCGCCTGGCCGGGCCGGAAATGCGTTACATCATCAATGACGCGACACCCGAGGTGTTGATCTTCGAAGCCCAATATCTTCCGGTCATCGAAACCCTGCGGTCAGAGCTCCCCAGCGTCAAGACCTACGTCTGCATCGGTGGCGAAACCGAGTGGGCGCAAAACTACGAGGCCTTCGTGGCCTCCGGCGATCCCGCCGGTCCGGGTTTTGTCGCCACCGAAGATGATATCTACTGCATCGTTTATACCAGCGGCACCACCGGCAAGCCCAAGGGCTGTGTCTGGGGCCACCGGGAAACTCTGGCGGCGGGGCAGATCTGTTCCGGGGAAATGCAGACCGGCCCCACCGACCGGATCCTGCTGGTCATGCCCCTGTTCCATGTGGGCGCCATGTGGATGGGCTTGGCGGTTTCCTACCGAGGGGGTACCTGCTACCTCCACCGCCAGTACGATCCGGACCACGCCCTGGACACCATCGGGCGGGAACGCATCACCGTGCTGCACTTCGCCCCCACCATGGTGCACATGCTGCTGGAGTCTCCCAAGGCGGCCTCCTGCGATTTTTCCAGCGTGCGCACCGTGGTGTATTCCGCCGCCCCCATGCCGACCCCCTTGCTACGCCAAGCCATCAAGATGTTCGGTCGAGTCTTCATCAACCTCTATGGCCAGTCCGAGGTGATCACTTCCGGTCTGGATCGGGGTTTGCATCACCCGGATGGGACGGAGCGGGAGCGCCGTTGGTTGAGTTCGGTCGGGCATCCGTTCCCCAATACCCTGGTGCGTATCGTGGACGACCACGGTCAGGATTGTCCCCAGGGGGAGCCCGGCGAGATCGTGGTCAAGACCGTTTGCATGTTCCGGGGTTACTGGAACAACAGCGCCGCCACCCTCAACACCATCCGCGATGGCTGGTGCTTCTCCGGGGACATGGGGCGCATCGACGAGGACGGCATCCTTTATCTGGTGGACCGCAAGAAGGACATGATCATTTCCGGCGGCGAGAACATCTACTCCCGGGAAGTTGAGGAGGCCGTGCTGCAGCATCTGGCGGTATCCGAATGCGCGGTGATCGGCCAGCCTGACGACAAGTGGGGCGAGGTGGTCTGCGCGGTGGTGGTTCTCAAGGCGGGCATGAGCGCCACCGAGGAGGAGCTCATCGACCATGCCAAGACCTTGATCGCCAGCTACAAGAAGCCCAAGCAAGTGATTTTTGCCAAGGAGCTGCCGAAACTGGCCACTGGCAAGATCAACAAGATCGAGCTGCGCAATCTGTACACCAAGAAGGGCTGAAGGGGGCAGCGGGGGCTTATGAACCAGCTCCCGAGCCCGGCCAGGCCAAGCCAAGGCGATAGAGGTTTCCCGAGCCATCGTCCTTGGGCATAACCCCGGTGAAAACTTCGGAGAATTCCGATGTTGCCACCGGGGTTTTCATGTTTGGATCAGGAATCGATGGGGGAAGGCCTGGCGGTGCCGCGAGTTCAGGCGTAGATATCCACGGCTCTACCCCCAGGCTGGGACGGGGCGTAAAGATCCGCGACGGCGGCCTGGCGATTGGTCGAGGTGCCTCCTTTCATGCCCACGCCAGGTTCCTTCCCTTGTTCGCGGGTGATTTCCGCCTGGACCTGACGCGCCATCTGGGCGGCCTTGGCCGCCACGGCGTGATCCTGGGCGGAAGGGTCGGCCGGTGCCTGCCTCGGGCCGGCTGGAGATGAGCCGGGGCAGGTAAGCGCCGGGTTGCTGGCTCAAGCCGGAGAGGGTCATGGCTGCAGCCCGTCGAAAAGGGTTCTTCAGTCTAGTCCAGGCTTATCCAACGGCCAGCGGGCCTTGGCCCAGTGAGCGCGTTCCCCCGGGTTGAGGAAGCTCCAGGCCAGGATCCGGCTGTGCTTTTGACCCTGGGCCATGGGGATGACCCGGATGGTCCGGACGCCCACCTGGCGCAGGATGCCTTCCAGGTGGGGCAGGGTTTCGGCCTTGGACAGGAGGCTGGTGAACCACAGGCAGCGGCGGGGGATCTGGGCGCTTTCCCGGATCATCCGATCCAGAAAGCCCCGTTCGCCCCCGGGGCACCATAGCTCATGGGCTTGCCCGCCGAAATTGAGGCGGGGCTTGGCCCCGGTGTCTTCCCCCGCGGTTTTGCCGAGCTGGCGCCACTTGCGTTCTGCGGCGGCCCGGGCTTCCGCCGCGCTGGCGTGGAAAGGCGGGTTGCACAGGCTCAGGTCGAATTTTTCGCCGGAGCGCAGCAGGCCGAAGAAGATATGTTCCGCCACGGGCTGGTGGCGCAGCGCGATGGTGCCAGTGAGTCCGTTAGCGGCCAGGATCCCCTGGGCATTGGCCAGGGCGGCAGGGTCCATATCCACCCCGAGGAAGCGCCAGCCGTATTCGGCGTACCCCAGTAGGGGGTAGATGCAGTTGGCGCCCACGCCGATATCCAGTACCCGCAGCTTCGGTCCCCGGGGGATGGCCCCGCCGTGGCATTCGGCCAGGAGGTCCGCCAGGTGATGGAGGTAATCGACCCGGCCGGGGATGGGGGGGCACAGGGCGCCGGGGGGGATATCCCATGACCGGATGCCGTAGGCCATGGCCAGCAGGGCCTGGTTGAGGGCCTTGACCGCCGCCGGTTCGGCGAAGTCGATGCTGGGATTGCCCGCCGGCGTGGTGACGAGATGGCGGGCAAGCTCGGGGAAGGCGGCAGTCAGGGCGGCGAAATCGTAGCTCTGGCGGTGGCGATTGCGGGGATGGAGGCCGACCTTGGGCGGACGGGCTGCCTCGGCAGTGGAGGCGGCCTGGGGTCTCGGGGCGACGCGCCGGGTAGGCGCGGGCTTGCGGGGTGAGGGCTTGGGGCGCCGGCCCTGGGTAATCACTCTTGGACCGGACCGAATTCGATGGGCACCCAGGCATAGCCCCGGGGCTCGGCCCGGACGTGGCCAATGCCGGGGAAGGGCAGGTGCATGCCCGCCACCAGCAGCTTTTCCTTGGCGACCCGCTTGAACAGGGCCTTGCGGGTAAGCACCGCTTGCTTGGCATCCACGTCGAACTCGATGGCGACTTCCGGGCGGCGGAACTGGACCGCGTGGTTGTGCACGATGTCTCCCCAGATCAGCAGCCGGGCATCCCCGGAGCTCACCAGGTAGGCGCTGTGGCCTGGCGTGTGGCCACCGGCGGCCACGCTGCGGATGCCGGGAGCGAGTTCCTGGTCGTCGCCAAAGGTCTTGAAGCGGCCCGCTTCCCGGTAGGGGGTGGTGGCGTTCTGGGCCATCTGGAAGAAGGGTTGGGCTTCCTGGGGGGCCATGGCCGCCACTTCCGGGCTCAGCCAGAACTCGGCCTCGGCCTTGGCGGCCCAGATCTCGGCCTTGGGAAAGAGCGGCTTGCCTTCGGCATCCAGCAGGCCATTGACGTGATCGCCGTGGAGGTGGGTCAGCAGCACCGCGTCCACCTGGGCCGGCTCAAAGCCCGCCGCCCGCAAGTTGGCCGCTACCTTGCCCAGGCTGGGGCCGAACAGGCCGGCTGCCCCGGCATCCACCAGGATCAGCTTGTCGCCGGTATTCAGGAGGTAGGCGTTGACGGCGGTCTGGACCGCCGGCCCCTGGAGGAACATGTGGGCCAGTAAGCGTTGGGCCTGGGCCTGGGTGGTGTTCTTGAGGAGCTTGGTGTCCAGGGAAACCGGGCCGTCATAGAGGGCGGTGACCTCGATCTTGCCCACCATCAGACGGTAGTAGCCGGGTACCTGGGTTTTTTGCAGAGGGGCTTCGGCGGTGGCGAGTCCGCTCCAGGCCAGGAGCAGGACGAGCAGGAAGCGGGGGACGACATGGGCCATGGCGATGATCCGGAAAACAGCGGAATCTGCATTATTCCATGGCTGTCGGGGGATGGTCAGTGGAAGTCGCGGCTGGTGGTGGTCAGCGCTCCCAGCCAGGGGGAGAGATCCACCAGCCGCTTGGCCAGAAGGTGCACAACCTGGCCCTCCCGCTGAAGTTGGCCATAGACCCCCAGGAGGCGGGCCCCCAGGAGTTCCCGGCGCTGGCGTTCCGCCAGCCCGGCGTAAACCACCACGTTGATCATGCCGGTTTCGTCCTCCAGGGTGACGAAGATCACCCTGCTGGCGGTGCCCGGTCGCTGCCGGCCGGTGACGATGCCGGCGGCCCGGACCAGGGCCCGGTGGCCCAGTTCCCCCAGCCGCTCGGCGGCCAGGAAGCGCCGGGCGGCGAGGCGCTCCCGCAGCAGGGCGACGGGATGTCGGCGCAGGGTCAGGCCGGTGGTGGCGTAGTCGGCCACCAGTTCTTCCCCCTCCCGGGGTGGGGGAAGGATCAAGGGCGCTTCCGGTGGCGGGAGTCCGTCGAACAGATCGCGTTGGCAGGGCCTGGCTGCAGCGGCAAGGGTGGGCCGGGGCGCTTTTCCCCGGGGCAGGGGAGGCGGAGCGGAAACCCCCTTCGGGGGCGCGGAGGGGGCGAGACCCGATGGGGCGGGCAGCACCCCGGCGGCCTGCCAGGCGGCTTGGCGGCGATGGCCCGCCAGGGGGGCCAGGGCGTCGGCGGCGGCCAGCAGATCCAGTTCCCGCCGCCCCAGGCTGGCCCGGGCGGCCAGGTCGGCCAGATCCCGGAAAGGGGCCTGGGTCCGGGCCGCCACGATGCGTTCGGCGGCGGCCTGGGGGAAACCCTTGATCTCCCGCAGGCCCAGGCGGACGGGCGGCTGGACCGGCGCAGTGGGGTGGGCTTGCGCACCGCCGGACGTCTCCCCTATCGGCGTGCCCGCGCACCCGACCTCCTCCGGCAGGCTGTCCCATGCGCTCATGGTCACATCCACCGGCCGCACTTCCACCCCGTGGCGGCGGGCGTCCTGGATCAACTGGCTGGGTCCGTAGAAACCCATGGGCTGGCTGTTGAGGAGTCCGCACAGGAAGGCCGCCGGCTCGTGGCATTTGAGCCAGGCGGAGCTGTAGGCCAGCAGGGCGAAGCTGGCGGCATGGGATTCGGGAAAGCCGTACTCCCCGAAGCCCTCGATCTGGCGGCAGAGGGCTTCGGCGAAGGCCGGGTCATGGCCCCGTTGCGCCATGCCCTGGCGGAGCTTTTCCTGGAAGCGGGCGATATGGCCCTTCTGGCGCCAGGATGCCATGGCCCGGCGCAGCTGGTCCGCCTCCCCGGGGGTGAAGCCGGCGGCATTCACCGCCAGGGCCATCACCTGCTCCTGGAAGATCGGTACCCCCTGGGTGCGCGCCAGCACGGCGCGGATTTCCGGGGGCAGGCGCGCCATTTCCCGGCGGGCGGCTTGCGGGTCGGCGCGGCGGGCCAGGTAGGGGTGGACCATGTCTCCCTGGATGGGGCCAGGCCGGACGATGGCCACCTGAACCACCAGATCGTAGAACTGGCGGGGTTTGAGGCGGGGCAGCATGGCCATCTGGGCGCGGGATTCCACCTGGAATACCCCGATGGAGTCGGCTTGGCACAGGGCTTCAAAGGTGGCGGCGTCCTTGGGGGGGATGTCCGCCAGGCCGAAGGGCCGGCCCCGCCGCCGGCTCGCCAGTTCCAGGCCGCGACGCAGGGCCGAGAGCATCCCCAGGGCCAGCACATCCACCTTGAGGAGCCCCAGGGTTTCCAGGTCTTCCTTGTCCCACTGGATCACCGAGCGATCCGCCATGGCGGCGTTCTCGATGGGCACCAGGCGGGACAGGGGCCCCCGGGAAATGATGAAGCCCCCCACGTGCTGGGAAAGGTGGCGGGGAAAACCCTTGAGTTGGCCGGCCAGGGCGATCCACTTGGCCACTCGGGGACTGGCCGGGTCCAGGCCCACTTCTTCCAGGCGCTGGGGCAGGGTTTCCCGCTTGTCCCACCAGGCCAGGGTGCCGGCCAGGGCGTCGATCTCCGCCCGGCCGAAGCCCAGGGCCCGGCCCACGTCCCGCAGCGCCCCCCGGGTGCGGTAGCGGATCACCGTGGCGGCCAGGGCCGCCCGCTCCCGGCCGTATTTGCCATAGATGTACTGGATGACTTCTTCCCGCCGGTGGTGCTCGAAATCCACGTCGATATCCGGCGGCTCGTTGCGCTCCTTGGACAGAAAGCGCTCGAACAGCAAGGTGGCCCGGGTGGGGTCCACTTCGGTGATCCCCAGGGCATAGCACACCACCGAATTGGCCGCCGAGCCCCGGCCCTGGCACAGGATCCCCGCCCGTCTGGCAAACTGGACCACGTCATGCACCGTGAGGAAGAAGGGCTCGTAGCCCAGATCGGCGATCAGGGTGAGTTCCTTGTCCGCATCCGCTCCCACCGAGGCGGGTACTCCGCCGGGGTAGCGCCGGGCCAGGCCCGCCAGGGTCTCCTGGCGCAGGTAGGTCGTGGGGGTGAGGCCGGGGGGCGCCACCTCCAGGGGGTATTCGTAGCGCAGCTCCGCCAGGGAAAACTCGCAGCGGCGGGCGATCTCCAGGGTTTGGGCCAGCAACCCGGGGGGGTACAGGCGGCCCAGGCGCAGGGGGTGGCGCAGATGCCGCTCCCCGTTGGGAAAGAGGGCGTGGCCGGCCTCGAAGACGGTGGTGGAGAGGCGCAGGGCGGTGAGGGTGTCTTGCAGGGGGCGGCGGCCCCGGGCGTGCATGTGGACGTCACCGCTGGCCACCGCCGGCAGTCCGCAAGCCTGGGCCAAGGCCAGGAGGCGCTCCAGCCGGGCGGCGTCGTCGGGGCCGCTGTGGAGCTCCACCGCCAGCCAGGCCCGGCCGGGAAAGCGGCTGGCGATCCAGTGGCCATTTTCGGCGCTGTCCTCCTCCCCCGGCAGCCACAGGGCCAGGCAGTCGGGCGCCGCGCCGCCGGGGGCGGGGGATTCCAGGTCGCCCCGCAGGAGGCGGTAGCGGCCTTTTTCCGAGCGCCGCCGGGCCAGGGTGATGAGGGCCGAGAGGTTGCCGTAGCCTGCCCGGTTGCAGGCCAGCAGCACCAGGCGCAAGCCGCAGGCCAGTCGAAACTCCGCTCCGTGGATCAGCTTGAAGGCAAAGGGTTCGCCCCGCGCCTGGGTGGCGGCCTGCAATTGGCGCCAGGCATCGAAGGCCCGCACCGCGCCGGCCATGGAGCATTCGTCGGTGAGGGCCAGGGCGGCGTAGCCCCGGGCGTGGGCCCGGGCCACCAGTTCTTCCGGGTGGGAGGCGCCCCGAAGGAAACTGTAGTTGGACAGGCAGTGGAGTTCGGCGTAGGCCGGTAGCGGCGCGATCATGGCCTCACTTCCCTACCCGGTCAGGCGAAGAGGCCATGGAGCCACCATCCCTGCCCGTCCCGGAATACCCACAGCCACTCCCCCCGGGGATTGGTGGCCACGAAGTAGTCCCGCCGCGCATCCCCCGGGCCTTCACCCCCATCCCACCAGCCGCTTTCGATGCGTTCGGCCCGGGTCAGCAGCTGGAGCCGGCCGCCGTGGTGGGGGGCGCCCCGCTCCTCCGCCAGGGCGCGGGGGGCGGGCAGGAGCCAGAGGGGGCGAGGTCCGGCGGGGGGCGGGCAGGCAAGGGGGATGGGCTCGGGCGTGGGGCGGCTGGCCAGTTCCGGGCGATGGTCGGCCACCGCTGCCAGGCCATGGATCGCCTCGGCCCCCAAGCGGGCCCGCAGGCGCTCTACCACCGGTGCCAGGCGGGCGGCACCCCCCTGGCCGAACATGGGGATGCTGGCGCCGGGAAGGGGACTGGGATCTGGCGCTTCCAGGCCCAGCCCCACCACCGGAGCGGCCAGGGCGTGGCGCTCCAGGCGTTCCCGCAGTACCCGCTGGAGGCGCTGCGGGTCCCGGGTGGGGCTGGCGAAGCCCAGTTCCAGGCGTGAAGGAGCCTGGTCTTCGTGCACCAGGACGAGGTGGCAGCGCTGGATGCCGGCGCAGCGCACCGCCAGCCAGCCCCCTAGGGCGGCCACCAGGCGGCGGGCGGCAAATAGCAGGCGGGCGGCGTCTTCTATCCGGGCGGGGAGTTCCAGGCCATCCCGGAATTCCTCGGGGAAAATAAAGGGGCGGCGGGGATCGGGCAGTTCTCCCAGGGCCCAGGCCAGGGCCAGGGGAAGTTCCGGGCCAAAGCGGCGGGCCAGGCCGGCCCGGGGCAGGGCCAGCAGATCTCCCAGGTGGCGTGCCCCCAGGGTGGCCAGGCGGGCCGTGGCCCGTTCTGGCAGGGCCAGCACCGCCAGCGGCAAGGGGGCGATGGCCTGGGCCAGGCCGGCGCTATCCAGGCCGTCGGGAAGGATCGCCGATGCTGCGCCCCTGGCCAGCCATTGGGCTGCCAGGGGGGTGGGGGCCAGTCCCGCCCGGTGGGTGTGGCCCTGCTGGGCGCAACTGGCCTGGATCCGGGCCAGCAGGGCCGGGCCCCCGCCGAAGAGGCGCAGGCAGCCGCCGATCTCCAGCAGTAGCTCGTCGGGTGGGGCGAGGCTCACCTGGGGGGTGAATTGGCCAGCCCAGCAAGCCAGGCGGGCCAGGGCGGCGGTTTCCCGGGCCGGGTCCCGCTCCCGGTGGGCCAGTCCCGGGGCCAGCCCCAGGGCGCTGGCCAGGCGCATCCCGGGGCGCACCCCGGCGGCGGCAGCGGCTTCGTCCAGGGCGACTACCCGGCCGTGCTGGGTCGCCACGGCCAGGGGCGGGAGAGACCAGGTCTCCACCGCCAGGCGGGGAAAGCGCAAGGCGAGCCAGAGCATGGTCAGTAGACCGGTGTGGCCTGGGGGGCGGCAAGGGGGGTGCTGCTCGGCCGGCGGGTGCTGGCGGCGGGGCGCTGCACCGTCAGCACCAGGGGGCGAGCCAGGGGCGGGCCCCGGCGCTTGAGGAGGGTGACGGCCAGCCCGCCGGGGGCGGGGGCCAGGGCCAGGCGCAGGGGGGCGGGGGAGGCGGTGCCGGCCTGGTCGGCGGGGCGGAACAACCAGGCCGGTCCCGGGTGGTGGCTAGCGGCCAGTTGCAGGCGGCGTAGCTGCCGGCCATCGGCCTGGGGCAGCCAGGCCAGGAGGGCCGCCAGGGCGCCGCTGGCCAGGAGTTGCTCGCAGGCCCAGGCGGCCTCCTGGCCCCTGGCCCGCACCATCAGGAGGCGGGCCAGGGGCAGGCCGGCGGCTTGCCAGGCTGGGGCGTGGAGGGGCCAGGGCGGGGCGACCACCGCGATCCAGCCCTCTTCCGCCGTCAGCCGGGCCAGGGCGGGCAGGAGCAGGGAGAATTCGCCGATGCCGGGCCGGGCCGGGAAGAGCTCCGTCAGCTCGCCCCGGGGCCAGCCACCACCGGGCAGGGCTGCGTCCAGGGCCGTGAAGCCACTCGCCAGCCCCGGGACCGGGGGCACGGCCAGGTGAGCGCCGGACCATAGGTCGGTCCGCTGGAGGCGTTGCAGGAGGGTGGTGGCGGGGGCGGTCATGCCGGGGACGGATCAGTTGTGAGACTGTAATTTTATACACTAATTGTGGCTGCGCAAGAATGAGGCACGCCAGCGACCGTGGGCTGATGCCTTCCGCCCCAGTGAAATTCAGCGCGGGGGCTGGGCGCCGCCGGGTACGGCGAAGGGGCCGAGGGCCCGTGGCACCGGGCTGGCTGATTCCGGCCGGTCCGCCCGGTTCCGTTCTTGGGGTTGGCGCCTCAGCGGGCACGCCGGAAAGTGAGGTTGTAGCGGGCGCGTCCGGTCAGGGGGTGGATGTCCTCGACCACGGGGAGAACGCCGTGGAACGTCAGGCGGGCGGGGCCACCCCAGACCACCACATCACCATGGACGAGGGGGACGCGGCGTACCCGGTCGCAACGCCTTTGGCCGCCCCACAGGAAGACCCCGGGCAACCCAAGGGAAACCGAGACGATGGGATGGCTCAGGTTGTGTTCATCCCGGTCTTGATGGAGCGACATGCGGGCGCTCGGCGCGTAGTGGTTGATCAGGCAGGCGTCCGGCTGGAAGTCCGGAAAGCCCGCCCTTTGTGCCGCCTGCGTGGCCAGTTCCTGGAACAGGGGCGGCATCCCGGGCCAGGGGTGACCGCTGTCGGGATCGACGAGCGTGTAGCGGTAGCCCTGCTGGTCGCTCACCCAGCCGACGCTGCCGCAACTGGTGGTGGCCACCGACATGGGCCGGCCCCCGGGCGTGGTCATGGATCGCAGGGGGGCAGATTCGAGGATCTGGCCCAGGATGTCGAGCAGGGGGCGCTCGAAGGGCTGGGCGAATCCCCCCAGCAGCACTGCTCCTTCGTCCAGGGGGAGATGGCTCAGGGTGTCGGCGAACAGGTCGAGGGGCTGGGCGGCGTCCTTCATGGGGCGGCTTCCAGTGCCAGTAGTACCCGCTTGCATGCCATGCCCCCGGGATGGCCGGACCGGGTGTCGTCCTGCCTGGCCGGCTCCGCCGGGGTTGGGCGTTCTTTGACCCGGCTGGTCATCTGACGGGGCAGAGGGGGTTGGCTGCGTCGGCAGGCGGCGGCTCGGGTGTTGGCTGGGCTTGGGGGGAAAGCCACATTCTCGGGATTGGCTGCGCGGGCATATAACCCGCCAGCCCCTGTTCGGTCCCCGGCCAAGGCGTGAGCCCCCGGTGGCCTTCGTACCCGTTCCGCTTCAGCTAGGTTCGGTTTTCCAGCAGCCGACATCTTCATGGAGGGGTCTTCCGGCATGGGTCGGGTACGTACTGTGAAACGCTTTGGCGATTCTGGCACCCTGTCTGGTGTTGTGGCTTTGGTTGAAGGCAAGGATTTTACTGCGGCGCGGCTTATTAGTTGAGTTAAAGAGTCGGGTATAATTCCCCCATGATAGCCACCCCGCCCGTGTTCCCTTCTCCCACCCTCATGCCGGCTGCCCCGCCCCCGCGGCCAGCCCCCTTCCTGCCCATGAGCCGAGCCGAGATGGCGCGCCTGGGCTGGGATGCGTGTGATGTGATCCTGGTGACTGGGGACGCCTACATTGACCACCCCAGCTTCGGCATGGCCCTGGTGGGGCGCCTGCTGGAGGCCCAGGGGCTGCGGGTGGGGATCATCAGCCAGCCGGACTGGCACTCCGCCGAGGCCTTTCGCGCCTTGGGCAAGCCGCGTCTGTTTTTTGGCATCACCGCTGGCAACATGGATTCCATGATCAACCGCTACACGGCGGATCGGAAGCCCCGCTCGGAGGATGCCTACACGCCTAATGCCGAGCCCAACCGGCGGCCGGACCGGGCGCTGGTGGTGTATGCCCAGCGGGCCCGGGAGGCCTACCCGGATGCCGTCGTGGTGCTGGGTTCCATCGAGGCCAGCCTGAGGCGGATCGCCCACTACGACTACTGGTCGGACAAGGTGCGCCGCTCGGTGCTGCCGGATGCCAAGGCGGATCTGCTGATCTTCGGCAACGCCGAGCGGGCCCTGGTGGAACTGGCCCGCCGCCTGGACCAGGGGGAAGCCATGGATGCCATCCGGGACCTGCGGGGCACCGCCTTCATGGTGAAGCGGGGCTGGCGGCCCGGGGAGGACTGGACCGAAGTGGACTCCACCACGGTGGACCGGCCCGGAGCGGTGGATCCCCATCCCGATCCCTACGCCCACGGTACCGCACCCCTTGGGCCTTCGGTTCCCGCCGGTGGCCAGCCGATCCGCATCGTGCCGGCCGCCGAGCGGGTGGCCCAGCGGCGGGCCCTGCGGGCCAGGACGGTGATCCGCCTGCCCGCCTTCGAGGTGGTAAAGGACGATCCGGTGGCCTACGCCCACGCCTCCCGCTGCTTCCACCTGGAGGCCAACCCGGGCAACGCCCGGGCCCTGGTCCAGGCCCACGGGGAACGGGATGTGTGGCTCAATCCGCCGCCGATTCCCCTGTCCACCGGGGAAATGGACTTCATCTATGGCCTGCCCTACGCTCGCCGCCCCCACCCGGCTTATGGGGCGGCCCGCATCCCGGCCTGGGACATGATCAAGTTCTCCATCAACATCATGCGGGGCTGCTTCGGCGGCTGCACCTTCTGCTCCATCACCGAGCATGAAGGCCGCATCATCCAGAGCCGCTCGGAGGATTCGATCCTGCGGGAGATCGAGGAAATCCGCGATAAAACCCCAGGTTTTGCCGGCCACATCACCGATCTGGGCGGCCCCACCGCCAACATGTACCGCCTGGCCTGCAAGGACAAGGCCATCGAATCCGCCTGCCGGCGGCTGTCCTGTGTCTATCCGGGGATCTGCGAGAACCTGGGTACTGACCACGGACCCCTGATCCAGCTCTACCGCAAGGCCCGGCGCATCCCGGGGGTGAAGAAGCTCACCATCGGCTCGGGCCTGCGCTACGACCTGGCGGTGCGCTCGCCGGAATACGTGAAGGAGCTGGTTACCCACCATGTGAGCGGGCTCCTCAAGATTGCCCCGGAGCACACTGAAGCGGGGCCCCTGGAACACATGATGAAGCCCGGCATCGGTAGTTTCGAGCGCTTCCGCGTCATGTTCGAGCGCTATTCCAAGGAGGCGGGCAAGACGCAGCATCTGGTGCCCTACTTCATCGCTGCCCACCCGGGCACCTCGGACCGGGACATGCTCAACCTGGCCTTGTGGCTGAAGAAGAACAGCTTCAAGCCGGACCAGGTCCAGACCTTCCTGCCCACCCCCATGGCCATCGCCACCATCATGTGGCACACCGGGCTCAATCCCCTGCGCAAGGTGGGCCCGGGGAGCGAGAAGGTGGAGGTGGTGCGGGCGGGGCGCCAGCGGGTGTTGCAAAAGGCCTTTCTGCGCTACCACGACCCGACCAACTGGGCCCTGTTGCGCCGGGCCCTCAGGGAAATGGGGCGGGCCGATCTGATCGGCAATGGCCCCGACCAGTTGGTGCCCCGCTGGCGGCCGGGGGTGGCGGGGGACGAGGCGCCCGATGAGCGCCCGTCCCAGGCTGCTGCCCGCCGGGGCGCCCCGTCCGCTGGTCGGGCCGGGACCAAACCGGCCCCCCGCAGGATTCAGGCGAAGAAACGCTGAGCCGCTTCCGCCGGGATGCTCATTCCGGTGGCGTGGGCCCGCTTGAGGAGTTCCCAGTAGTAGCGGTAGGACGCCCGGTCGTGGAGCTTGCCGGCGTGGCTGGTGGGACCCCAGTCCCCGTCCTGGGCGGCGCTGACGATGGCAATGGCCTCTTCCACCTCGGAGAAATCCGGCCGCATGGCTTCGATGATGGGGCGGATCTGGTTGGGGTGGATGCTCCACATGCGGAGGAAGCCGAAACGGTTCCTGGCCAGCTCCGCGTCCTGCCGGATCAGGGCCAGGTCGTTGAGTTCGGTGGTGACGTTGTGGGCGGGCACCACCCCGTTGGCCAGGGCGGCGGCGGAGATTTCGCACTTGGCGCGGGTCACCAGGGGGTGCTCGAACTGCCCCGGGCTCTTCATGGCGGAACCGGGGATGGCCCCGTGGTGGGCGCTGACGAAGTCCATCAGGCCGAAGTCCAGGGATTCCACCCCAGGCAGGGCGGCGATCTGCCAGACTTCCCGCAGGGCCCCATGGGTTTCGATCAGGACATGCACCGGAATCCGGCGTTCGATGCCGTGGCGGCTTTCCTGATCCCGCAAGGCGGCGATCTGGGCGGCTACTTCCGCGGCCGAACGGGGCTTGGGCAGGGTCAGGAAGGGTAGCCGTCGGCCTGCGATGGAAACCAGGATCTCCAGATCCTGCTCCCAGGCGGGGTGGAGAATGTCGTGGATGCGGGCACCCACCCGGCCATGGTGGTTGTCCGGCCCCATGATGAGCTCGGCGGCCATGGTGGCGTGCTCGGCTTCCGCGCCGGCCCGGGCGCCGTCCTCGCAATCGCAGGTGATGTCGAAGACCGGGCCCATCTCCTGTTGAATGGCCATGGCCTTTTTCATGAGCTTTTCGCTGCCGGCGTAGTGGTCCACCACCGGCAGGATGGGAAAGGGTTGCTCACCCTGGAACAGGACGGCGTCGGGATGAAGGGCCATGGGAATTTCCTAGCAATTCGATCGGGCAAGATTAACAAAAAAGGCGGGGCCGAAGCCCCGCCTGGGATACCGCCGGAAGGTGGCCGAGGATCAGGCCAGCAGATCCTTCACCCCGTCCCGCTCTTCCAGCAGTTCGTTCAGGGTGTGGGTCATGCGCTCCCGGGAGAACTCGTCGATCTCCAGGCCCTGGACGATCTTGTACTCGCCATTTTCGGTGGTCACCGGGAAGCCGTAGATGATGCCCTCGGGGATGCCGTAGGAACCATCGGAGGGGATGCCCATGGTGACCCATTCGCCGTTGGTGCCCAGCACCCAGTCACGGATGTGGCCGATGGCGGCATTGGCGGCGGAAGCGGCGGAGGACAGGCCCCGGGCTTCGATGATGGCGGCGCCACGCTTGCCCACGGTGGGCAGGAAGACGTCCTTGTTCCAGGCTGCGTCGTTGATCAGGGTCCTGACGCTGTCGCCGTTGGAGCTCACGAAGCGGTAGTCGGCGTACATGGTGGGGGAGTGGTTGCCCCACACCACCAGGTTCTTCAGGCTGGAGACTTCACGGCCGGACTTGAGGGCGAGTTGGGAGAGGGCCCGGTTGTGGTCCAGGCGCAGCATGCCGGTGAAGTTTTTGGCCGGCACGCGGCCGTACTTCTGGGCGGTTTTCATGGCGATGTAGGCATTGGTGTTGCAAGGATTGCCCACCACCAGCACCTTGCAGTTGGGATCGGCGTACTGGCCGATGGCTGCGCCCTGCACGGTGAAGATCTTGGCGTTTTCGGTCAGCAGGTCCTTGCGCTCCATGCCGGGGCCCCGGGGACGCGCGCCCACCAGCAGGGCCACCTGGGCGTCCTTGAAGGCGACGTTGGGATCGTCGGTGGCGATCATGCCGGCCAGCAGCGGGAAGGCGCAGTCTTCCAG
Organism: Rhodocyclaceae bacterium; assembly: GCA_034004685.1. Taxonomy (GTDB): domain Bacteria; phylum Pseudomonadota; class Gammaproteobacteria; order Burkholderiales; family Rhodocyclaceae; genus JAEUNX01. The sequence goes on from JAVEWG010000009.1 coordinate 19,708, forward strand.
TTCCATCATCACGCCCTTGACGGCCTTCTGGGCCTGGGGCAGATCCAGCAACTGGAGGATCACGGGCTGGTCTTTGCCCAGCATTTCGCCACTGGCGATGCGGAACAGGAGGCTGTAACCAATCTGGCCGGCGGCGCCGGTGACGGCGACACGAACGGGGGCTTTGCTCATCGAAGGACTCCTAAGCAGAGATGAAAGATGTACGGAAAGCCTCGTGGCTCAGCCATGGTGGCTGTTGGCCCCGGGCAAAAAAGCGACCGATATGTTACCGCGAAGAGGCATTGCTACGGGAAAATAATGGCGTAAATGGAAATGCTGACCATTAAACATATGTAAGTTGTCTTATATAAGTCATAAGATGACGATTGGACGCTCTTTTTTTTTTGTGGTGAAATACGGCGATGGTTCAAGAATCGCCCACATTCAGTCCGCTTTACCGCCAGATCAAGGGCCTGATCATGCAGGCCCTGGAGTCGGGCGAGTGGCGTCCTGGCCAGGCGATTCCGAGTGAGCAGGAGTTGGCCCAGCGGTTCAATGTTTCCCAGGGAACGGTACGCAAGGCGGTAGATGAGATGGCTGCCGATAACTTGCTGATCCGCAAGCAGGGCAAAGGCACTTTCGTGGCGAGTCACAACGACCCCCGGGCCCTGTTTCGTTTCTTACGCCTGGTGCCGGTGGATGGGCAGCTGGAGCAGCCCCAGAGCGTACCCCTGGAATGCTGGCGGGCCAAGGCGGGGCAGGAAGCCTCCCGCATGCTGGCCATCGAACTGGGTGCTCCGATCATCATCGTGCGGCGGCTGTTGAAGTTTTCCAGCCGGCCGGTGGTGATCGACGAAATCTATCTGCCGGGAGAGCAGTTTCCCGGCCTGACCCTGGAAACCCTCCAGGAGTGGTCCAGTTCTCTTTACGGCTTGTTCGAGAGCCGCTTCGGGGTGCGCATGATTCGTGCTCAGGAGCGTATTCGGGCGGTCTCCGCCGATCGTTCCACGGCGGAGGTTCTGCGGGTGGCCGAGGGGACGCCCCTGCTGTCGGTGGAGCGTCTGACCTTCAGCTATGGCGACAAGCCGGTGGAGTGGCGGCGAGGTCTGTATTCCACTGAGAACCACTATTATCTGAATGAATTGAATTGAGCCGGATGGCGGGTTTGTCTGGTTCGTGAAGTGGGTGTTTTGGGAGAACAGGCGGGCTCACCAGCCCGCCATTTAGTTGAGGGGAAAACAAGATGTCAGAAGTGACAGTGCGAAAGGAGCGCCCGAAGTTCCTGGCGCTCAACGAGATCCGGCTGCCCTTGCCGGGTTTTGTTTCGATTCTTCACCGGGTCAGCGGCGCGGGCCTGTTCCTGTGCCTGCCGTTGTTGCTGGCTTTGTTCGGCAAGAGTCTCGGTTCGCCGGAGTCTTTCGCGAGTTACAAGGAATGCGTCGCCAATCCCCTGGCAAAGCTGGTTCTGCTGGGATTGCTGTGGGCCTATCTGCACCACTTCTGTGCTGGCATCCGCTTCCTGCTGCTGGATATGCACCAAGGCCTGGATTTACCCAAGGCGCGTAGCTCTGCCCGCCTGGTGTTGATCGTCAGCCTGGCGCTGACTGCGTTGATCGGGGTGAAACTATGGTGAACAAGATTTTGGTGGGGGCCCATTACGGCTTCCGGGATTGGCTGGGACAGCGGGTCACCGCCGTGGTGATGGCGCTCTACACGGTGATCTTCGCCGTCAATGCCCTGTTGCTGCCGGAAATGAGCTTCGAGGCCTGGCACGGCATGTTCAGCGGCAGTTTCATGCGCTTTGCCACCTTCCTGTTCTTCATGTCCCTTTTCTATCACGCCTGGGTTGGCGTCCGTGACATCTTCATGGACTACATCAAGCCGGTTGGGGTGCGCCTGGTGCTGCACGTCATCGTGATTCTTCTGCTCGTCGGCTACGCCGGCTGGGCTGCCCAGATTCTTTGGAGGCTCTAAGCGTGAAAGTCGCAAAGCGTACCTTTGATGCGGTCATTGTCGGCGCCGGTGGCGCCGGTCTGCGAGCCGCCCTGCAGCTATCCGAGGCGGGCCTTAAAACCGCCGTTCTGACCAAGGTGTTTCCCACCCGTTCCCACACCGTGGCGGCCCAGGGCGGTGTTGCCGCGTCCTTGGGCAATTCCACCGAGGACAACTGGCACTGGCACATGTACGACACCGTGAAGGGGTCCGACTGGCTGGGGGATCAGGACGCCATCGAATTCATGTGCAAGAAGGCCAATGAGGTCGTGGTGGAGCTTGAGCACTACGGCATGCCTTTCGACCGTACCGACAACGGCAAGATCTATCAGCGGCCCTTCGGCGGCCACTCCATGAACTACGGCCAGTCGCCGGTGATGCGCTCCTGTGCCGCCGCCGACCGTACCGGCCACGCCATGTTGCATGCCCTCTATCAGCGCAACGTCCGGGCCAATACCCAGTTCTTCGTGGAATGGATGGCCCTGGACCTGATCCGCGACGCGGATGGCGACGTGCTGGGGGTCACCGCCATGGAAATGGAAACCGGCGAGGTTTCCATCTTCCACGCCAAGGCCACCATCTTTGCCACCGGCGGTTCCGGCCGGATCTATTACAGTTCCACCAACGCCTTCATCAACACCGGTGACGGGGTGGGCATGGCGGCGCGGGCCGGCATTCCCCTGGAAGACATGGAGTTCTGGCAATTCCACCCCACCGGGGTGGCGGGCGCCGGGGTGCTCATCACCGAAGGGGTGCGGGGCGAGGGCGGCATCCTGCGCAATGCCTCCGGCGAGCGCTTCATGGAACGTTACGCGCCCAACCTGAAGGATCTGGCCTCCCGGGACGTGGTGTCCCGCTCCATGGTCACCGAGATCAACGAAGGCCGTGGCTGTGGTCCCGACAAGGACCACGTCCTGCTGGATATCACCCACCTGTCCCCCGAGACCATCATGAAGCGCCTGCCCGGCATTCGTGAGATCTCCATCCAGTTCGCCGGCGTGGATCCCATCAAGGCGCCGATCCCGGTGGTGCCCACCTGTCACTACCAGATGGGCGGCATCCCCACCAACTACAAGGGCCAGGTGGTGGTGCCCAAGGACGGCAACCCCAATGCTCCGGTGAAGGGTTTCTATGCCGCCGGGGAGTGCGCCTGTGCGTCGGTGCACGGGGCCAACCGCCTGGGCACCAACTCCCTCCTGGATCTGCTGGTGTTCGGTAAGTCCGCGGGCGAGAGCGTGGTGGCCGACTTCCAGTCGGGCGACCTGAGCCTCAAGCCCCTGCCCGAGGATGCGGCGGATGTTTCCCTGGCCCGTCTGGCGCGCCTGGAAAATCAGAAGAATGGCGAGAACGTGCATGAAGTCCGTCTGGCCATGCAGCGCACCATGCAGAAACACGCCGGGGTGTTCCGCTTTGACGATCTGCTCAAGGAGGGCGTTCAGAGCATCCTGGCCGTGGCCGAACGGGCCAAGACGACCGAGATCTCCGACAAATCCCAGGTCTGGAACACCGCCCGCCTGGAGGCCCTGGAACTGGACAACCTGATCGAAGTGGCCAAGGCCACCATGATCTCCGCCGAGGCCCGCAAGGAATCTCGTGGCGCCCATGTGCGGGACGATGCTCCGGACACCCCGGAACGCCCGAACGGCCGCAACGACGACGAGTGGCTGAAGCACACCCTGTGGTACAGCGAGGGCAATCGCCTCGACTACAAGCCGGTGAACCTCAAGCCCCTGTCGGATAACGTGGAACCCATCGCCCTGGCCAAGCGGACCTACTAAGGTGGGTGGAGATAAGAAATGACCAAGCGTACTGTCAAATTTTCGATTTACCGTTTTGATCCGGACAAGGACGAAAAGCCTTACATGCAGGACATCGAGGTGGAACTGGAAGCTTCCGACAAGAAGCTTCTGGACGCCTTGGTGCGCTTGAAGGTAAAGGATGATTCCCTGTCCTTCCGGCGCTCCTGCCGGGAAGGGGTGTGCGGCTCCGACGCCATGAACATCAACGGCAAGAATGGCCTGGCCTGTCTGACCGACGTGGATAGCCTGTCCCAACCCATCAAGCTGCGGCCCTTGCCGGGCCTGCCGGTGATCCGCGACATGATCGTGGACATGACCCAGTTCTTCAAGCAATACCACTCCATCAAGCCTTATCTGGTGAACGATGAGCCCGCTCCCGAGCGGGAGCGTCTCCAGACGCCGGAGGACCGGGAGGAACTGAATGGGCTCTACGAGTGCATTCTGTGCGCCTGTTGTTCCACGTCCTGTCCTTCCTTCTGGTGGAATCCGGACAAGTTCGTGGGCCCGGCCGGGCTTCTGGCGGCCTACCGTTTCCTGGCGGATACCCGGGATCAGGCCGCCAATGAGCGTCTGGATAATCTGGAAGATCCCTATCGGCTGTTCCGTTGCCACACCATCATGAACTGCGTTGACGTTTGCCCGAAGGGTCTCAACCCGACCCGGGCGATCGGCAAGATCAAGGACATGATGGTGCGTCGGGCGGTATGAGCTCGCAGGGTCACCCCGGGGGCGGATGCTCCCGCCTGACCGGGGTGGGGCAGGGGGAGCGCGGGGCAGGGTTCCGCGGGCCAAGGGTGTCCCAATGAGCATGCATCGCGGACGCGTGCGTTGGCACTGCAGGCGAGCCTTGCTGGAGCTGGATCTGGTATTCACGCGTTTCCTCGAGCGGGATTTCGATGGACTTTCGGAAGCCCAGCTGGCTGATCTGGAGGAGCTGCTGCTGTGCGAGGATCACGACCTGTGGGCCATGGTCAACGGAAGCAAGCCTTGCACGGTGGAGCGTTGGGCGGGATTGATCGGGATGTTGCGCACGGCGTGACTCCCGGCTTGAAGGGAAGTAATTAGGATTCAATACGGGCAAATAAAGGGACGAATCATGAGCACTGCACGCAACGCCACCCTTACGGTCGACGGTAACACCGTCGAATTTCCGATCATGTCTGGAACCCACGGCAGCGATGTGATCGACATCCGCTCCCTGGGGGCAAAGACCGGGTTGTTCACCTACGATTCCGGTTTCTTGTCCACTGCCAGTTGCAAGTCAGCCGTCACCTTCATCGACGGCGACAAGGGTGAGCTGCTTTACCGCGGCTATCCCATCGAGCAGCTGGCGGAGCAGTGTTCCTTCCTGGAAGTGGCCTATCTGCTGAAGAACGGCGAACTGCCCAACGCACAGCAGAAGTTCGACTTCGAGAACACCATCAAGAGCCACACGATGGTGCACGACCAGCTGACCCGCTTCTACAGCGGCTTCCGGCGGGATGCCCACCCCATGGCGGTGATGGTGGGGGTGGTGGGGGCCCTTTCCGCGTTCTACCATGATGCGATGGACCACTCCGATGCGATGCACCGCAGCATCAGCTTCAATCGCATCGTGGCCAAGCTGCCCACCATCGTGGCCATGGCTTACAAGTACAACATGGGCCAGCCCTTCATGTACCCCCGCAACGATCTGGGGTACACCGCCAACTTCATGCACATGATGTTCGGCACGCCTTGTGAGCGCTACGAACCCAATCCCGTACTGGTGCGGGCGCTGGACGTGATTTTCACCCTCCATGCCGACCACGAGCAGAACGCCTCCACCTCCACGGTGCGTCTGGCGGGCTCTTCCGGCGCCAACCCCTTCGCCTGCATCTCCGCCGGTATCGCCTGTCTGTGGGGTCCGTCCCACGGCGGGGCCAACGAGGCCTGTCTGGAAATGCTGGAGGAGATCGGCGACGTGTCCCGGGTCGGGGAGTTCATTGCCCGGGCCAAGGACAAGAACGACAGCTTCAAGCTGATGGGATTCGGCCACCGGGTCTACAAGAATTTCGATCCCCGCGCCAAGCTCATGGGCAAGGTCTGCGGCGAAGTGCTGGCCGAACTGGGTCTGGAGAACGATCGCCTGTTCAAGCTGGCCCAGAAGCTGGAAAAGATCGCCTTGGAAGACGAGTATTTCGTGGAGAAGAAGCTCTACCCCAACGTGGACTTCTACTCCGGCATCGTCCAGAAGGCCCTGGGCATTCCCACCTCCATGTTCACCTGCATCTTCGCCCTGGCGCGCACGGTGGGCTGGATGACCCAATGGGAAGAAATGATCACCGATCCGGAATACAAGATCGGTCGTCCGAGGCAGCTTTACGTCGGCGCAGCCAGCCGCAACGTTGTGCCCATCGAGCAACGTTGATGCACTGAAAGCGATGGGGAGAGAAGGAAGCAGGCACTAGTGCGAGACGGGATGACCAAAGGCAGGGCGGTCATCCCGTTTTTCTTGATCGGCACCGATGCTCAATTCCACCAGATCACCAGTTCAAACAGAACTACTCAACGTAGTCAGGTGACTAAAAATGATGCGAGATTTTCAACAGAGTTCCCATCTATTCGGCAGCAATGCCCCCTTTGTCGAGGAGTTGTACGAGCACTACCTGGAGGATCCCAACTCCGTATCCGAAACCTGGCGGGATTATTTCGACGCCATGCAGGCCACCAAGGGCGCGGCGACCCGGGACGTACCCCACCAGCCGGTGATCAGCGCCTTTGCCGAGATGGCCAAACGCGGCCTGCTCAGGGTTGCAACCGCAGGTGGGGACGGCAAGCGCCAGGTGAGCACCCTCCAGCTCATCAATGCCTATCGCTTTCTGGGCAACCGCTGGGCCAACCTGGATCCCTTGCGGCGCAGCGAGCGCCCCCAGATTGCCGAGCTGGAGCCCTCCTTCTACGACTTCACCGAAGCTGACCTCAACGGCTCCTTCAACGTGGGCTCGTTCCACGGCTTCTCCTCCGACCAGGCCACCCTGCGGGAGATTCTGGAAGCGGTGCGCCAGACCTATTGCGGTTCCATCGGCACCGAATACATGTACTTGTCGGACATCAGCCAGAAGCGCTGGATCCAGGCCCGCCTGGAATCTGTCCGGGCAACGCCAAGCTACGACAAGGCGCAGAAGCGGCGCATCCTGGAGCGGCTGACCGCAGCCGAGACCCTGGAGAAATACCTCCACACCCGCTATGTCGGGCAAAAGCGTTTTTCCCTGGAGGGCGGCGAAAGCGCCATCGTGTGCATGGATGAGCTGATCAGGGCGGCGGGCGGTAGCGGCATCGAGGAAATCGTGGTGGGCATGGCCCACCGGGGCCGCCTCAACGTGCTGGTCAACACCCTGGGCAAATCCCCCAAGATGCTGTTCTCCGAGTTCGAGGGAACCGCCGTGGCTGACCTGACCGCTGGCGACGTGAAGTACCACATGGGCTTCTCCAGCGATGTGATGACCGTCGGCGGCCCGGTGCATCTGACCCTGGCCTTCAACCCCTCCCACCTGGAAATCGTGAACCCCGTGGTGGAGGGGTCTGTCTATGCCCGTCAGTTGCGGCGGGGCATCAACGAGGGCAAGAGCAAGGTTCTGCCGGTGCTGATCCACGGAGATTCCGCCGTGGCGGGCCAAGGGGTGAACCAGGAGATGCTCAACTTCTCCCAGACCCGGGGCTATGGCACGGGTGGCACAGTGCACATCGTCATCAACAACCAGATCGGTTTCACGACCTCCGACCCTCGGGATTACCGCTCGTCCCTGTATTGCACCGACATCTTCAAGATGGTGGAGGCGCCGATCTTCCACGTGAATGGTGACGACCCCGAGGCGGTGGCCTTTGTCACCAAGCTGGCGCTGGATTTCCGGCAAGAGTTCAAGCGGGACGTGGTGATCGACATCATCTGCTTCCGCAAGCTCGGCCACAACGAGGCCGACGAGCCGATGGTCACCCAGCCCCTGATGTATCGGAAGATCAAGGCCCATCCGGGCACTCGCAAGCTCTACGCCGATCGCCTGGTGACCGAACAGGTCTGCGGGGCAGGGGAGCCCGATGAGTTCATCAAGCGTTACCGGGAACACCTGGATCAGGGGGAGTTGCTCTCCAATCCGGTCCTGTCCGGCCATCAGCGCAAGAATTCGGCGGACTGGGTCCCCTATCTGAACAAGCCCTACACCGACCAGGCCGATACTTCCGTGCCCCTGTCGGAGTTGAAGCGGCTGGCCGAAGGGATTGCCACGGTTCCCGAGGGCTTTACCCTTCATCCCCGGGTTGCCAAGATCATCGAGGACCGCCGGGCCATGGGCGATGGCACGATGCCCCTGGATTGGGGCATGGGGGAGAACCTGGCATATGCCACCCTGCTGGTGCAAAGCTACGGCGTGCGGATCACCGGCGAGGACGTGGGGCGGGGCACCTTCTTCCATCGCCATGCGGTGCTCCATGACCAGAACCGGGAGAAGTGGGACAAGGGCATCCATGTGCCCCTCAAGCACATCCGGGATAACCAGGCCGATTTCCACATCTACGACTCGGTCCTTTCCGAGGAGGCCGTTCTTGCCTTCGAGTACGGCTACTCCACCACCGAGCCCGAGCAACTGGTGGTATGGGAAGCCCAGTTCGGCGACTTCGTCAATGGCGCCCAGGTGGTGATCGACCAGTTCATCAGTTCCGGCGAAGCCAAGTGGGGTCGCCTGTGTGGCTTGGTGATGCTGCTGCCCCATGGTTTCGAAGGGCAGGGGCCGGAGCACTCCTCGGCCCGGCCGGAGCGCTTCATGAACCTAGCGGCCCAGATGAACATGGAAATCTGCGTGCCCACCACGCCGGCCCAGATCTTCCATTTGCTGCGCCGCCAGATGGTGCGCAAGCTCCGGAAGCCCCTGGTGGTGATGACCCCCAAGTCCTTGCTGCGCCACAAGGATGCGGTTTCCTCCCTGGATGAGTTGGCCAAGGGCAGCTTCCAGACCGTGATTGGCGAGGTGGATGCCATCGAGCCCAAGAAGGTCAAGCGCGTGCTGGTGTGCTGCGGAAAGGTCTATTACGAACTGCTGGCCCATCGCCGCGCCAACGAGATCAAGGATGTGGCCATCCTGCGCCTGGAACAGATGTACCCCTTCCCGGAAAAGGCCTTCGCCGCCCAGATCGATCAGTATCCCAATGCCAAGGAAATCGTCTGGGTGCAGGAAGAACCCCGCAACCAGGGCATGTGGTACTGGCTGTCGTCCCGTCAGCACCTGGCCAATGTGGTGAGCGCCAAGCGCAAGCTGCTGCTGGTGTCCCGACCGGCTGCCGCCTCGCCGGCGGTGGGCTACTACGCCAAGCACAACGCCCAGCAGAAGGAAGTCATCGAGAACGCCTTCGGCGAAATCCAGGACTGAACCCTGATGAACATTCCCGTCCCGCAGCCCCCGGGTTGCTGGCGGCGGGGGATTTTAAAAGCTCCAAACCCAACGTAAAAACCCAATAACAGGGGAGAGAACCATGCTGATTGAAGTGAAAGTGCCTCAGCTGTCCGAGTCCGTTTCAGAAGCCACCCTGGTGGCCTGGCACAAGCAGGAAGGGGAGGCCGTCTCCCGGGACGAGAACCTGATCGACATCGAAACCGACAAGGTGGTGCTGGAGACCCCGGCCCCCGCCGACGGGGTGCTGGTCAAGATCATCAAGCAGGGAGGGGACTCGGTCACCTCCGGCGAACTGATTGCCCAGATCGACACCGAAGCCAAGGCCGCCGCCGGTGCCGCCGCCCCGGCCCAGCAGGTTGCCGCCGCCCCGGCTGCTGCTGCAGCCAGCCCTGCCGCCCGCAAAATTCTGGAGGAGAAGGGGATCCCCGCCGGCGAGGTAGCCGGGAGCGGTCGTGGTGGCCGGGTCACCAAGGAAGACGCCGTGGCTGCTCAACCCAGGGCGGCGGCCGCGCCGGCGCCGGCCGTGGCGCTGGTGGCGGGAGAGCGCCCCGAGCAGCGGGTGCCCATGAGCCGCCTGCGGGCCCGGATTGCCGAGCGTTTGCTCCAGTCCCAGCAGCAAAACGCCATCCTCACCACCTTCAACGAGGTGAACATGGCGCCGGTGATGGCCCTGCGCAAACAATACGGCGACAAGTTCGAGAAGACCCACGGGGTGCGCCTGGGTTTCATGGGCTTCTTCGTCAAGGCCGCCGTGGCCGCCCTCAAGAAGTTCCCCATCCTCAATGCCTCGGTGGATGGCACCGACATCGTGTACCACGGCTACTTCGACATCGGCATCGCGGTGGGCAGCCCCCGGGGGCTGGTGGTGCCCATCCTGCGGGACGTGGACCAGATGTCCATCGCCGATATCGAGAAGAAGATCGCCGAATTCGGCGCCAAGGCGGCTGACGGCAAGCTCACCCTGGAGGAGCTTTCCGGGGGTACCTTCTCCATCTCCAACGGCGGGGTGTTCGGCTCCATGATGTCCACCCCCATCATCAATCCGCCCCAATCGGCGATTCTCGGCATCCACGCCACCAAGGACCGCCCGGTGGTGGAGAACGGCCAGATCGTGATCCGGCCCATCAACTATCTGGCCATGTCCTACGACCACCGGATCATCGACGGCCGCGAGGCGGTGCTCGGCCTGGTGACCATGAAGGAAGCCCTGGAAGATCCGGCCCGGCTGATCCTGGACGTGTAATCCCCGGGATGGGCGTGGGGGGGAAGGCCGGCGAAGGGCCACGACCCTTTCCCCTTTCCCTGCCCCAGGCAAGCCCGACCCAAAAGAGAGGAAACAATAATGGCTGACAAGCAATTCGACGTCCTGGTGATTGGCGGTGGCCCCGGCGGCTATGTGGCTGCCATCCGCGCCGCCCAACTGGGTTTCTCCGCGGCCTGCGCGGAGTCCAACCCCTATGCCGATCCCAAGGGCGAGCCCCGCCTGGGGGGCACCTGCCTCAACGTGGGCTGCATTCCCTCCAAGGCCCTGCTCCATACCTCCCATCTGTTTGCCGAGTCCCAGCACGCCTTTGAGGCCCAGGGTATCAGGGTGAAAGGCTCGGTCAGCATCGACGTGCCCACCATGATCGCCCGCAAGGCCAAAGTGGTGGATCAGCTCACCGGCGGCATCAAGGGCCTTTTCAAGAAGAACAAGGTCACCATGCTTCCGGGCCATGGCAGCTTCGTCGCCCAGACCGAAGGCGGCTGGAAGGTCCAGGTCGGCGACGACGTGGTGGAAGCCAGGCAGGTCATCGTGGCCACCGGCTCCACTGCCCGCCACTTGCCCGGCATTCCGGTGGATAACAAGCTGATTTGCGACAACATCGGTGCCCTGGAGATCGATTCAGTGCCCCAGCGCCTGGGCTTGATCGGTTCGGGCGTGATCGGCCTGGAAATGGGTTCGGTGTGGAGCCGCCTGGGTGCCCAGGTCACCATCCTGGAAGCCCTGGACAGCTTTCTCGGCGCCGCCGACCAGGATGTGGCCAAGGAAGCCCAGAAGCTCTTCACCAAGCAGGGCCTGGATATCAAGCTGTCGGTCAAGGTGGGCAAGGTCAGCGCTGGCAAGAAGTCGGTCACGGTGGAATACGAAACCAAGGATGGTTCCCAGACCGCCGAGTTCGACCGTCTGATCGTCTCCGTCGGCCGTATTCCCAATACGGTGGGTCTCAACGCCGAGGCCGTGGGCCTCAAGATCGACGAGCGGGGCTATGTGGAGGTGGACGGCCACTGCCGCACCAACCTGCCTGGCATCTGGGCCGTGGGGGATGTGGTGCGGGGGCCCATGCTGGCCCACAAGGCCATGGAAGAGGGGGTAATGGTGGCCGAGCTGATAGCGGGCCAGGCCGGCCACTGCAACTTCGACACCATCCCCTGGGTGATCTACACCAGCCCCGAGATCGCCTGGGTCGGCAAGACCGAGCAACAGCTCAAGGCCGAGGGGGTGGCCTACAAGGTGGGCAAGATTCCCTTCATGGCCAACGGCCGGGCCCTGGGTACCGGCGACACCGCTGGTTTCGTCAAGATGATCGCTGACGCCGCCAGCGACCGCATCCTCGGGGTGCACATCATGGGCGCCAATGCCTCCGAGCTGATTGCCGAAGCAGTGGTGGCCATGGAGTTTGGTGCCGCAGCCGAGGATCTGGCCCGCATCTGCCACGGCCATCCCACCCTCTCTGAAGTGGTGCACGAGGCTGCCCTGGCGGTGGATAAGCGGCCGCTACACTTCTAAGCGATCCGGTGCGCGGGGGAAGGTAGGGGGGCGTGGTCTGCTCCCGGCCCTTCCCCCCTTTTACATTATTCGGTTTCATCCCATGCCCCACCGTACCCTCAACGTCGCCGAACACGGCATGCTCGATGCCTACGAGGCGGCCCTGAAAAGCCGTGGCTACAAGTCCGACCCCGCCCAGCGGGGCGCCGTGGTCCGTCTCCAGCAGCTGTATACCGAGCTGGTGGCTTTCAAGGCTGCCCGCCGTACGGCGCTGCGCAAGGTTTTCGCCCGACCCAACATTCCCCGCAGCGTGTACTTCTGGGGTGGCGTGGGGCGGGGCAAGAGCTTCCTGATGGATTGCTTCTTCGAGGCCGTGCCTTACCAGCGCAAGCGCCGGGTGCATTTCCATGCCTTCATGCAGGAAGTGCAAAACGACCTCAAGAACCATAACCACGAACCCGACCCGATCCAGAAGGTGGCCGATCGGATCGCCCGGGAAACCCGCCTGTTGTGCTTTGACGAGTTCCATGTCTCCGACATTGCCGACGCCATGATCCTGGGGCGCCTCCTGGACGCCCTGTTCGCCCGGGGGGTGATCTTCGTGATGACCACCAACTATCCCCCCGACGGGCTCTACCCCAATGGTCTGATGCGGGTGAATTTCCTGCCCGCCATCGAGATGATCAAGCGCCGCTTCGACGTCCTGGAAGTGGACCACGGCAACGATTACCGGCTGCGCACCCTGGAAAAGATGGAGATCTTCCTGGTGCCGGCGGACGCTGCGGCGGATGCCAAGATGACCAAGGATTTCATCCAGATTGCCGGCACCAAGGGGGAGGATGGGGGGGGCATCGAACTCTTCGGCCGCCCCCTGCCCACCCTGCGCCGCGCCCCCGGCGTGGTGTGGTTCGACTTCGCCACCCTCTGCGGCGGGCCCCGCTCCCAGAACGACTATCTAGAAATCGCCCGGGAGCACCATACCCTGCTGCTTTCCGCCGTGCCCAGGATGGGAGCCGGCAGCGCCAACGAGGCCCGGCGCTTCACCTGGCTGGTGGATGTGCTCTACGACCATAGGGTCAAGCTCATCGTCAGCGCCGAGGTGGAGCCCCATGAGCTTTACCGGGAGGGCCACAATGCCCACGAATTCGTGCGCACCGTCAGTCGCCTGATGGAGATGCGCTCCCGGGAATACCTGGCCGAAGCCCACCGCACCGAATGAGGCTCATCCCGTGCGGGCTGGTGCTCGGCTTCTGCCTGCTGGCCGCCAGCGCCTGGGGCCAGGAGCGTTTCGAGATCCTCACCCTGCGCCATCGCACGGTGGATCAGGTGCTGCCTGCCCTGCATCCCCTGGTGGCCCCCGGCGGGGCCATCAGCGGCCTGGAGGGCAAGATCATGGTCCGTACCGATGCCCGCAACCTGGAGGAAATCCGGGCGGCCCTGGCCAGTCTGGACAGCCCGGTGGCCCGGCTCATGGTGAGCGTCCGGGTGGCTGGCGAGGCCGAGGTGCGACGCCGGGACATCGAGGTTTCGAGCAGCCTGGGGGGCGACCGGGTCAGGATCATCCGGCCCCCTGGTTTGCCCGCCAATACCCGGATCGAGGGGGAGCAGGGCGGCCAGGCCATCACCCTGGAAGGCCAGGACCGTCACGCCCGCCAGCAGGAACAGCTCGTCCAGCAGGTCCAGACCGTAGATGGGGGCCAGGCCTTCCTCCAGGCCGGCGTCTCGGTGCCGGTATCTTTCCGGCAGATGGTGCTACGGCCGGACGGGCTGCGGGTTCAGGGGGGTAAGGTCTATCGGGATCTGGGGAGTGGCTTCGTTGCCCGGCCCCAGCTCATGGGGGAGCGGGTCCGGGTGGCGGTGAGCCCCAGTCTCGCCCGGTTTGGGGGGGATGGCTTCGAGCGCACGGAACTCTCCACCACCGTGGAAGGCCCCCTGGGGGAATGGCTGCCCCTGGGGGAGAGCGGCACCAGCCGGGAGGGGGCGGGTGGCGACCTGCTGTCCCGTCGATCTACCGCCGCCAGCCAGGACCAGCGCTTGTGGCTCAAGGTGGAGCGCCTGCCTTGACGGACGAAGCGGTGGGCCAAGCCCCGATGGACACGCCGGTCACCCGGGCCTTCTCTCCCGAGGGCGCCCTGGCGGCGGGCATCCCCGGGTTTCGCCCGCGCCCCCAGCAGATCGAGATGGCCGCGGCCATCGCCGAAGCCATCGCCGGCCACCGGGTGCTGGTGGCCGAGGCCGCCACTGGCACCGGCAAGACCTACGCCTACCTGGTGCCGGCGCTGCTTTCCGGCGGCAAGGTGATCATTTCCACCGGCACCAAGACCCTCCAGGATCAGCTCTACAACCGGGATCTGCCCACCGTCCGGGCAGCCCTCAAGGTGCCGGTGAGCACCGCCCTGCTGAAAGGCCGGGCCAACTATGTGTGCCCTTACCACCTGGCCCGCAATGCCCGGGAAGGCCGCTTCCTCACCGCCCAGGACGCTGCCCACCTGCGGGCCATCGCCCGTTTTGCCGAGCACACTGGCAGCGGCGACAAGGCCGAATGCTCCGCCGTGCCGGAGGATTCCCCGGCCTGGGCCGCCGCCACCTCCACCCGGGACAACTGCCTGGGGCAGGATTGCCCGGACTACAAGGAATGCTTCGTCCTGGCCGCTCGCCGGGCCGCCCAGGAGGCGGACGTGGTGGTGGTGAACCATCACCTCTTCTTCGCCGACGTGATGCTGCGGGACGAAGGCATGGCCGAACTGCTGCCCGCCGCCAACACGGTGATCTTCGATGAAGCCCATCAGCTGCCCGAGACGGCCAGCCTGTTCTTTGGCGAGGGCGTCTCCACCGGCCAGCTCATCGATCTGGCCCGGGACACCCGCAGTGAAACGGTCGCCGGCGCACGGGACTGCCGGGATTTGATGGAAGCCACCCGGGCCCTGGAAAAATCCGCCAAGGATCTGCGCCTGGGGGTGGGCCTGGAGCAAGGCCGCCTGGGCTACGCCCAGCTCCTGGGGATGGAAAGATTCGTCGCCGCCCTGGCCGCCACCGAGGCTCAGCTACAGGCCTTCCGGGTCATCCTGGCCACCCAGGCGGAACGTTCCGAGGGCCTGGCCCACTGCCTGGAGCGCACCGATGAAATCCTGGCCCGGTTGGCCCGCTGGCAAACCCCCGAATCCCCGGACATGATCCGCTGGGCCGAGGTGTATGCCCAGTCCCTGGCCCTCAACGCCACGCCGCTGCACGTGGCCCCCATCTTCCGGCGCCAGCTGGAAGGCCATCTCCGGGCCTGGGTGTTCACCTCCGCCACCCTGGCGGTGGGCACCGATTTCGGCCACTACCTGCGGGAACTGGGTCTGGACATGCTGGACCCCCCGCCAACGACGGCCGTGTGGGGCAGCCCTTTCGACTATCCCCAGCAAGCCGTGCTCTACGCTCCCCGGGGCATGCCCAACCCCAACAGTCCCAACTACCCGGAGGCGGTGGCCGAGGTGGCCTATCCCCTGGTGCGTGCCGCCCGGGGCCGCACCTTCGTGCTGTGCACGGCGCTGCGGGCCATGCGGCGGATCCACGAACTGCTGGCGGACCACCTGCAGCGGGACGGCTTGGATCTGCCCCTGCTGCTCCAGGGAGAAGCCTCCCGCAGCGAACTGCTGGCCCGCTTCCGGGCCGCCGGCAACGCGGTGCTGGTGGCCAGCCAGAGTTTCTGGGAAGGGGTGGACGTGCCCGGCGATGCCCTCTCGGTGGTGGTGATCGACAAGCTGCCCTTCGCCCCGCCGGACGATCCGGTGCTGGCCGCCCGGGTGGAATACCTGGAAAGGAAGGGTCTCAACCCCTTCTTCATCTACCAGTTGCCCCGCACCGTCATCAACATGAAGCAGGGGGCCGGCCGCCTGATCCGCACCGAGCAGGACCGGGGCGTGCTGTGCATCTGCGATCCCCGGATGGTGGATAAACCCTACGGCAAACAGGTCTGGCGCAGCCTGCCCCCCATGCGCCGCAGCCGGGTGGAGGCGGACGTGGTGGATTTCCTGGAAACCCTGCGGGGTCCAGCAACGGTCCCGGAGGCTCCGTGATCAGTAGCGGTGATGACGCTCAGGCCCTGGCCAGCTGGCTGGAGGCCGACGATGTGGCCCTGGCGGAATGGCTCAACCAGCGCTGCCATTGCGTGTCCCTGGATCGCCCCGGCTCCATCGGCTGCTGGCCGGCGACCCCCGGGACGGGGCTCTTCACCACCTGATGGCCGAGGCCCGGCCCCACCTGTTCTCCGAATCCACCGTGTTCCTGCCGGGGGCCCACGCCCTGTATGCCGACAAGCGCAACCTGATTGGTCTCTCGGACCCGGCCTGGCTGGCCCGGATCGGGGTGGATGGGGCCACCCGCAGCCTGCTGGCCCAGGGCATTCCGGCCCCCCGGCTGGTGCGTCGGGAGGATGCCGGGGCCCTCTGGTCTGCCCGCCTGTACCAGGGTCAGACCACCAATTTCCGCACTCCGGGCGGCGGATTCGCGCCGGTGGTGGTGGTCCCCGCCGGCCCGGCTTGATCCGGGCCATGGGGCCGGGGCGGCGCCCTGTTGTATCCTTCCGCCTCCCATCATTCTTCGGGATGCCCTGATTCATGAAAGTCTTCGGCATCGCCGGCTACTCCGGTACCGGCAAGACCACCCTGATCGAAAAGCTGATTCCCGTGTTCACCGGCCGGAGCCTCTCGGTATCGGTCATCAAGCACGCCCATCACGGCTTCGACCTGGACCGCCCAGGCAAGGATTCCTACCGTCATCGGGAGGCCGGCGCCGCCGAGGTATTGATGCTCTCCAATGACCGCTGGGTGCTGATGCACGAACTGCGGGGGGCGGCCGAGCCCACCCTGGAAGCGCAGTTGGCCATCCTGTCCCCCTGCGACCTGGTGCTGATCGAAGGCTTCAAGGCGGCGGCGGTGCCCAAGATCGAGGTGTTCCGCCCGGCCCTGGGCAAGGGCCCCCTCCATCCAGAAAACCCCCACGTGGTGGCGGTGGCTACCGATGCCCCCGGGGAATTTCCCCTGCCGGTGCTGGATCTCAACCAGGCGGAAGCCATCGCCGATTTCATCATCGCTTATCCCACATGAGTCTTTCAGACCTGCTTTCCTACGACGAAGCCCTGGCCCGCCTCCTGGCCGCGGCCCGCCCCCTGGCGGACATCGAAACGGTGGATACCCTGGCGGCCCGGGGGCGGGTGCTGGCGGCGGATCAGACCGCCAGCGTCACTGTGCCGGCCCAGGACAACTCCGCCATGGATGGCTACGCGGTGCGCTGCGCGGACGTGCCGGCCCCGGGTGTCCGGCTACCGGTGAGCCAACGCATCCCGGCGGGCAGTGTCGGCCATCGCCTGGCCCCGGGCAGCGCCGCCCGCATCTTCACCGGCGCGCCCTTGCCTGCCGGCGCCGACGCGGTGGTGATGCAGGAGCTGTGCGAACACGCCGGCGAGGAAGTGCTCATCAACCACTTCCCGGCCCCCGGGGAGGCGGTGCACCGGGCCGGGGAGGACATGCAGGTGGGCCGGGTGGTGCTCCACGGCGGTACCCGCCTGGCGCCCCAGCACCTGGCCATTGCCGCCGCCGCCGGGCTGGCCAGCCTGCCGGTGCGGCGGCGCCTGCGGGTGGCGGTGCTGTGCACCGGCAACGAGCTGGCAATGCCGGGCCAGCCCCTGCCGCCGGGGGGGCTCTACAACAGCAACCGCTACCTGGTCATCGCCCTGCTGGAAAGCCTGGGCTGCCAGGTCACCGACCTGGGCATCGTCCCGGACAGTCTGGCGGCTACCCGGGAGGCCCTGCGCCAGGCGGCCCGGGGGCAGGATCTGATCCTGTCCTGCGGCGGCGTCTCCGTGGGGGAGGAGGATCACGTCAAGCCGGCGGTGGAGGCGGAGGGGGCGCTCCTCATGTGGAAGATCGCCCTCAAGCCCGGCAAGCCCCTGGCTTTTGGCCGGGTGGGGGAAACAGCCTTCATCGGCCTGCCGGGCAATCCGGTGTCCAGCTTTGTCACCTTCCTGATGCTGGTGCGGCCCTATGTGCTGGCCTGCCAGGGGGGCAGCCGGACCACCGTCGAGCCCCTGCTGTTGCGGGCCGAGTTCGACCGCCCACGGCCGGATCAGCGGCGGGAATTCCTGCGGGCTCGGCGCACCGCCGACGGGGGTGTGGAACTCTTCCCCAACCAGGGCCCCCATGTGCTCACCTCCACCGGCTGGGCCGATGGCCTGGTGGATGCCCCGGCCGGCGTACCCATCGGGCGGGGGGAAGCGGTGCGTTTCCTGCCCTTCAGCGAACTTCTGGGATGATCACCATGGACTTGAAGGTGTTGTATTTCGCCGGGCTGAGGGAAGCCCTGGGGTGTGGCGAGGAGAAGGTCGCCCTGCCTGTCGAGGCCATCACCGTGGGTGGCCTGCGGTCCTACCTGGCAAGCCGGGGCGAGGCCTGGGCGCCCCTGGCCTCCCATCGCAACCTGCGGGCAGCGGTGAACCAGCGGATGGTGGGTCCGGAGGCCCCCCTGGCGGCGGGCGACGAGGTGGCCTTCTTTCCGCCGGTGACGGGGGGGTGAAATGAGCGTTGCGGTCCAGCACGGGGATTTCGATGTGGGCCTGGAGACAGCGGCCCTTTCCGCCGGCCGGCTGGAGGTGGGGGCGGTGGCCACCTTCGTGGGCCTGGTGCGGGGCGGCGGCCAGGGGGTGACGGCCATGACCCTGGAGCACTATCCGGGGATGACCGAATCGTCCCTGGAAGAAATCGTGGCCCAGGCCCGGGATCGCTGGCCGCTCCTGGCGGTGCGGGTGATCCATCGGGTTGGCCGGCTCCTGCCGGGGGAGCGGATCGTCTTTGTCGGCGTGGCCGCCTCCCATCGGGGCGCCGCCTTCGAGGCTTGCGAGTTCATCATGGATTATCTGAAGACCCGGGCGCCCTTCTGGAAGAAGGAAGAAACCCCCCAGGGCGGCCGCTGGGTGGACGCCCGGGAGAGCGACGATTCGGCAGCGGCCCGCTGGGAAGATCAGCCCTAGGAGCCTGTCGGTCCGGGGCTTGTTCGGCTACCCCCCACGACCCATTCGGCCCCTCCAGGGCGGGGCGCCGGCTCGGCAAGGCCGCAAAAAAACCAAGCCCCCGGGGGGGCGGGGGCTTGGTCGGTGGTTGGCAAGGGCGCCTTGGCGCCGTTTTTCAGCCGGGCCGGAAAAGCTTACTTCTTGCCCTTCGTAGCGCCACCCATCTGGGAAAAGACCTGAAAGGCGTCGGTGGAGGCCTTGGTCATCTGCTCGAAGGCGGCCCGGGTGGTGTCCATGGCGGTCTGGATCGCCCCCAGGGCGTTCTGGTCGGTGATGGGCATGCCCTTGAACATCTTCTGCATGCTGTCGAACACGTCCTGGCTGCCGGAGCTCAGCTGCTCGGTGACCATCTTGCCCACTTCCGCCTGGGTCTGGCTGGCGATCTCGGCGATCGCCTTGGCGCAGGAGAGCATCTTTTCAGTGGTGCTCTGGGCGTAAGCGGTGCGCAGGTCCAGCACGTCCTTGGGTTCTTTGATTGCGGTCATGGCCTTGGCGTTGTGCACCCCTTCCTCGAACAGCGCCTTGGCGGTCTGAACCTGGAGTTCCATGATCTTCTGGGAGTTTTCGATGGAAAGCTGGGCCAGCCGCATGGCCGCCTCAAGGTTCTTCTTCTGAATTTCGTTGAGCTGCTCTTGCTTCGTCACCATTTGATCCTCCAATGAACATGGGTGGGCTGTGGGCGAGGCGGCGCTCGATGCTCGGTTGCGCGGGGGCTGGACCCAACTATCCTCGGCCATTGTTCAAACTAGCACGGGCTAGGGGCCGGATGAGGCTTAAGCTGAAAATATTGTCCTACGACATGCAGGAATTGTTGCGGCGCAGCAACGGTTGTTGGGGAGCCGCTCGCCAGGAGCCATGGGAAGGCAGTTGAAAATTCTCCGATGGCCCCCATCTGGGAGCCAACACGCTCATAACCCTCGAGGGGTCTTTCATGCGAATCGACAAATTCACCACCAAGTTCCAGCAGGCTCTGCAGGATGCCCAGAGCATCGCCGTGGGCAACGATCAGCAATTCATCGAACCTCAGCATCTGCTCGTGGCCCTGCTGGATCAGGAAGATGGCGCCAGCCGGTCCCTGCTCCAGCGGGCCGGGGTCAATGTGGGGGGCCTCAAGGCCGCCCTGACCAAGGCCCTGGAGCGCCTGCCCAAAGTGGAGGGCCACGGGGGCGAGGTTTCCGTGGGCCGGGATCTGGCCAATCTCCTCAATCTCACCGACAAGGAAGCCCAGAAGCGGGGCGACCAGTTCATCGCCAGCGAGATGTTCCTGCTGGCGCTTGCCGACGACAAAGGCGAGACCGGCCGCCTGGCCAAGGAGGCGGGGCTGTCCCGCAAACCCCTGGAGGCCGCCATCGAGGCGGTGCGGGGGGGCGCCCAGGTGGATTCCCAGGAGGCCGAAGGGCAACGGGAATCCCTCAACAAGTACTGCCTGGATCTCACCGAGCGGGCCCGCCTGGGCAAGCTGGACCCGGTGATCGGCCGAGACGACGAGATCCGCCGGGCCATCCAGATCCTTCAGCGCCGCAGCAAGAACAACCCGGTGCTGATCGGCGAGCCGGGGGTGGGCAAGACCGCCATCGTGGAGGGGCTGGCCCAGCGCATCGTCAATGATGAGGTGCCAGAAACCCTTAAGGGCAAGAAGGTGCTCTCCCTGGATATGGCGGCCCTGCTGGCCGGCGCCAAGTACCGGGGGGAGTTCGAGGAGCGCCTGAAAGCGGTGCTGAAGGAAATCTCCGCCGAGGAAGGGCGGATCATCCTCTTTATCGATGAACTTCACACCATGGTGGGGGCCGGCAAGGCCGAGGGGGCCATCGACGCCGGCAACATGCTGAAGCCCGCCCTGGCCCGGGGGGAGCTCCACTGCATCGGCGCCACCACCCTGGACGAGTACCGCAAGTACATCGAGAAGGACGCCGCCCTGGAACGCCGGTTCCAGAAGGTGCTGGTGGATGAACCCTCCGTGGAGGCCACCGTCGCCATCCTGCGGGGCCTCCAGGAAAAGTACGAACTTCACCACGGGGTGGACATCACCGATCCGGCCATCGTGGCAGCGGCGGAGCTGTCCCACCGCTACATCACCGACCGTTTCCTGCCGGACAAGGCCATCGACCTGATCGATGAGGCTGCCGCCCGGATCAAGATGGAGATCGACTCCAAACCTGAGTCCATGGACAAGCTGGACCGGCGCCTCATCCAGCTCAAGATCGAGCGGGAAGCAGTACGTAAGGAGAAGGACGAGGCCTCCATCAAGCGCTTCGGCCTGATCGAGGAAGAGATCGCCCGCCTGGAAAAGGAATACTCCGACCTGGAAGAAATCTGGAAGGCCGAAAAGGCCCAGGTCCAGGGTTCTGCCCATGTGAAGGAGGAGATCGACCGGGTCAAGGCGGAGATCACCAAGCTCCAGCGGGAAGGCAAGCTGGAGAAGGTGGCCGAACTGCAATACGGCAAGTTGCCCCAGCTGGAGGCTCAGTTGAAGGCGGCGGAAACGGCTGGCGAAGGGGCGCAGAAGTCCAACAAGCTGCTGCGCACCCAGGTTGGCGCCGAGGAAATCGCCGAGGTGGTGAGCCGCGCCACCGGCATCCCGGTGGCCAAGATGATGCAGGGGGAGCGGGAAAAACTCCTCAAGATGGAAGAGCGCCTCCACAACCGGGTGGTGGGGCAGGACGAGGCGGTGCGCCTGGTTTCCGACGCCATCCGCCGCTCCCGCGCCGGGCTGTCGGAGGAAAACCGGCCCTATGGTTCCTTCCTGTTCCTGGGCCCCACCGGGGTGGGCAAGACCGAGCTGTGCAAGGCCCTGGCGGAGTTCCTGTTCGATAGCCAGGACCACCTCATCCGCATCGACATGAGCGAGTTCATGGAGAAGCACTCGGTGGCCCGCCTCATCGGGGCGCCTCCGGGCTATGTGGGTTACGAGGAGGGGGGCTATCTCACCGAGGCGGTGCGGCGCAAGCCCTACAGCGTGATCCTCCTGGATGAGGTGGAAAAGGCCCATCCGGATGTGTTCAATGTGCTGCTCCAGGTGCTGGACGACGGCCGCATGACCGACGGCCAGGGCCGCACGGTGGACTTCAAGAACACCGTGATCGTGATGACCAGCAACCTGGGCAGCCAGATGATCCAGCAGATGGCCAGCGACGATTACCAGGTGGTGAAGCTGGCGGTGATGGGGGAGGTGAAGACCTACTTCCGGCCGGAGTTCGTGAATCGCATCGACGAGGTGGTGGTGTTCCATAGCCTGGACGAAAAGAACATCGCCCGCATTGCCCGGATCCAGTTGGGCTATCTGGAAAAGCGCCTGGCGCGCCTGGAAATGGGCCTCAAGGTGGAAGAATCGGCCCTGGAGGAACTGGCCAAGGCTGGTTTCGATCCAGCCTTCGGCGCCCGGCCCCTGAAGCGGGCGATCCAGGAGCATCTGGAGAACCCCCTGGCCAAGGCGATCCTGGAAGGGCGCTTTACCGCCAAGGACCAGATTATCGTGACGGCGGTCACGGGGCGGATCACCTTCAGCAAGGCTGAGGGCTGAAGCTGGCGCCGAGCGCGGCGCAGTTGGCAGGCTGATGGGGGACGGGCGGATACACTGGGCCCGTCCTTTTCGTTGGCCGGCCCATGTTTCCCTTTCCCATCATCCGCCTGCTGTGCTGCCTCCTTCTGGCTGGAGCCGCAGCTGCCGCCTGGGCCCAGGAGGGCGAAGCGCCGGTGGTGGCGGGCTTGCTGGAGGCGGGCCAAGCGGCGGAGCGGCGCCATGCCCTGGCCGCTGCCGAGGTCCGCTACTGCGCCGCCGCCCGTCTGGGCAGCGTGGAGTCCCAATACCGTCTGGGGCGTCTCTATCTGGGCATGGCCTACGCCAGCCGCAACCGGGAGGCCCGGACCCTGCTGGCCATGGCAGCCAGCCAGGGCCACGGGGCTGCCCAAGGGCTGATGGACAACCAGTCAGTGGATGGGGAGGCTGTTCCCGCCTGCCTGATTCACGCCACCGATGCCCAGGCCCTGCTGGCCCAGGGGATCGGCGCGGACCAGGGGCTGGCGGTGGCCCGCCTGGCGCCAGACCGCCTGCGCATCGCCCGGCTGGTGGAAGAGCTGGCCCACCGCCATGGGGTGGACCCGCGTCTGGCCCTGGCCATCGCCCGGGTGGAGTCCAACTTCGACCCCTCGGCGGTATCCGCCAGGAACGCCCTGGGGGTGATGCAGCTCATCCCCGCCACCGCCGCCCGCTTTGGCGTCCGGGATCCCCTGGACCCGACCCAGAACGTCAAGGGCGGGTTGGCTTACCTACGCTGGTTGATGGCAACCTTCGACGGGGATCTGGTCAAGGTGGTGGCGGCCTACAACGCCGGCGAGGGCAATGTGCAGCGTCATGGCGGGGTGCCCCCCTCCAGCGAGACCCGGGACTACGTGCGCAAGGTGCTGGGCTTCCACGGTGGGGACGGGCCGGAGGTTTGACGCTGGTCGTGCCGTGGCACCCGGGTGGCCCCACCCATTCCAGCACCTAGTCCAGATCCGGATCGTCGAAGGCCTGATCCAGTTCCTGGGTGTAGAGCAAGGCGTGGCGGCGGGCCATGGCGGTGCTGGCCAGCTCCTGGAGGACCGCCAGGGCGGATTCCAGCCGCTCGCGGGTGGGGGTTGCCGGGGATGCGTCGGCCAGGGCCTGGCCCCAACGGATCGCCAGGGCGGACAGATCCGGGCCGGCCAGTGCCGCCAGGGCCCGGGTCAGGCCCGGATCGCATTCGGACACAATGTCTTCGGGGCAGTCCCCATCCAGGGCCAGGCGGGGCTCGAAGTTTCCCGCCAGGAGCCCCCCCAGGGTCGCCAGCTCAAATTCGGTGAGCCCCTCCAGGCGGACCCGGGGGATCCCGTCGGAGGTTGCTTCCGCCTCACCGTCGTCGGCGAAGAAGGCGGCTTCCGCCTGGCGGCGGGGGGCTACGGCAAGGTCCAGATGCATGGGAAAAAAAGGGGGGCTCGCCGCCCCCCGGCAGGGTCAGGTGGTGATTTCGCCGGCGATGTAGCTGGACAGTTGATGGATCGTGGCTTCCTGCTCGGCGATGATGGCCTTGACCACGTCGCCGATGGTGATGATGCCCACCAGCTTGCCCTGCTCGACCACCGGCAGGTGGCGGAAGCGGTTGTCGGTCATGATGTTCATCACCTGGTCGATGGTGTGGCTGGGGGTGATGGTGCACACGTTGGGGGTCATCAGGTCGCCGATCTGGCTTTCCCGGGAGGTCCGGCCCTGGAGGGCGACCTTACGGGCATAGTCCCGCTCGGTAAAAATGCCCACGAGCCGTTCCGCCTCGATGACCAGCACTGCGCCGATGTCATTCCTGGCCATGGACTCAAGGGCTTCCATGACCGTGGATTGCGGGCTCACGCTGACGGTCCGGGCACCTTTTTTTTCGAGAACCTGCTTGACGGTGGTGGACATCTTTGACTCCCTCCTTGGGTTGTGATGTGCGGGGTCGGCCCCTTTCGGGGCGTTTCCCACGGCTAGGGTCAGTTGACCTTGGATTCGGGGGTCGCGCTCGAATCCAAGGTCAACAATTCCTAGCTTGGTACGAAGCCGGATTTGGCGCAAGCGCCCGGTGGCGGGGCCTCAGATTTCCAGATTGTCGATGAGCCGGGTGGCCCCCAGCCTGGCTGCGGCCAGCACCACCAGGGCAGTGTCGGAATGCTTTGGGGATTGGAGGTCAGCCTGGCGGCGCACACTGATGTAGTCGGGCTTCCA
Source organism: Rhodocyclaceae bacterium (assembly GCA_034004685.1). Taxonomy (GTDB): domain Bacteria; phylum Pseudomonadota; class Gammaproteobacteria; order Burkholderiales; family Rhodocyclaceae; genus JAEUNX01. Next base: position 44,396 of record JAVEWG010000009.1, read on the forward strand.
GCCATGGGCGGCCAGGTCGGCGATGGCCGCAGTTTCGAGGCCCAGGAAGTTGCGATCACCTCCCGCCACGGCAGCGCGGATGTGGTTGATCAGGCGATGCAGGCGGGGCGCCTCGGCCCGTTCGGCGGCGGACAGGTAGCCGTTGCGGGAGGACAGGGCCAGGCCGTCGGGGGCCCGCACCGTGTCCCCGGGGATGATTTCCACCGGCAGGTTGAATTCCCGCACCATGTTGCGGATCACCATGAGCTGCTGGTAGTCCTTCTTGCCGAAGAGGGCGCAGTTGGGCTGGACGATGTTGAGGAGCTTCAGGACCACCGTGGCCATGCCCCGGAAGTGGCCTGGCCGGCAGTCGCCTTCCAGCACCCCCACCTGCACCCCGGCGGGATCCACCTGGTAGGTCTGGGGCTCGGGGTACATTTCCTCTTCGGTGGGGGCGAAGAGGTGGGCTACCCCGGCGGCTTCGAGGCGTTCGCAGTCAGCCTGGAAGGTGCGGGGATAGCGGTCGAAATCCTCGCCGGCGCCGAATTGCAGGCGATTCACGAAGATGCTCGCCGCCACCGTGTCGGCATGCTGGAAGGCCTGGCGCATCAGGGCGACGTGGCCGTCGTGGAGGTTGCCCATGGTGGGCACGAAGGCAAGCCGCCCACAGGAGGGCCGGGCGGCCCGGAAACTGGCGATGGTGGTATGGATCTGCATGGGCGGGTTCAGTAGCAGTGTTCGGGGGCGGGGAAGCTGCCGTCCTTGACGGCGGCCACATAGGCCGCCACGGCGGCATCGATGCTGGCCGCGTTCTGCATGAAGTTGCGCACGAAGCGGGCGGTCTTGCCGGGATAGACCCCCAGCATGTCGTGGAGCACCAGCACCTGGCCGTCGCAATCCTTGCCGGCGCCGATGCCGATGGTGGCCATGGATTTGAGCAGGGCGGTGATTTCGGCGGCCACCGCGGCGGGGACCATTTCCAGCACCACCAGGGCGGCGCCGGCCTGTTCCAGGGCCAGGGCGTCGGCCTTCAGGCGGGCGGCGCCGGCCTCGCTCTTGCCCTGGACCCGGTAGCCCCCCAGTTGGTGCACCGACTGGGGGGTCAAGCCGATGTGGGCGCATACCGGCACGCCGCGCTCCACCAGGAAACGCACCGTTTCGGCCATGAACTCGCCCCCTTCCAGCTTCACCATCTGGGCGCCGGCGGCCATCAGGCGGGTGGCGCTGGCCATGGCCTGGGCCGGGTTCTGGTGGTAGCTGCCGAAGGGCAGGTCGGCGATGATCAGGGGACGGTTGCAGCCCCGGGCCACGCACTCGGTGTGATAGGCCATGTGGTCCAGGGTCACTGGCAGGGTGGATTTCTGGCCCTGGAGCACGTTGCCCAGGGAATCCCCCACCAGGATCACGTCCACCCCGTTGCGTTCCAGCAGTGCCGCGAAACTGGCGTCGTAGCCGGTGAGCATGGCGATCCTGCGACCTTCGGCGCGCATCTTGGCCAGTTCGGTGAGGGTGATGGGTTTGTCGTTCTGGAGGTAGGTCATGGGTTTCTCCGTCAGGCGGCGTAGCCGAAGAACTCCCGGTAGCCGCGCATGGCCCGCAGACGCTCCACCAGGAGATCGAAATCGCTGTCCACATCCACCGGGTTGAGCACTTCCGCATCCACGATGAACAGGGGTGCCCCTTCGTATTGATAGAAGTAGCGGGCGTAGCGCTCCGCCACCCGCTCCAGGTAGGCCTCATTGATCTTGCGTTCGGTTTCGATGCCCCGCTTGCGGATCCGTTCCATCAGGGTGTCGGGCTTGGCCTGGAGGTAGATCACCAGGTCCGGTTTGGGCAGATCGTCTGGGCGGAGCTGGTCGAAAAGGCGCTGATAGAGGGCCAGTTCGTCCTGGGGCAGATTGAGGGCGGCGAAGAGGGGGTCCTTCTCCAGCAGGAAATCCGAAACGATCCGGCCCTTGGGCCCGCCGTCGGCGGCGAGCGCCCGGAGCTGGTCGATGCGCTGGAAAAGAAAACTCAGTTGGGTGGAAAGGGCCCAGCGCTCCATGTTCTGGTAGAAGCGCCCCAGGAAAGGGTTGTGCTCGGGCTGCTCGAAGACCGTGGTGCTGCCCAGGCGTTCGGCCAGGCGTTTGGCCAGGGAGGTCTTGCCGGCCCCGATGGGGCCCTCCACCACGATGTATTGAGCTTTGTCGAGCATCGTCTGATCTCAGGTTCTGAAGATGAAATACACCGCCCCGAGAATACACAAGCCGGCCCACAGATAGTCGAGTTTGAGGGGCTGGCCCATGTAGTACAGGGCGAAGGGGATGAAGACCGTCAGGGTGATGGCTTCCTGGAGGATCTTGAGCTGGGGCAGGGACAGGGTGGTGGCGCCGATCCGGTTGGCCGGGACCTGGAACAGGTATTCGAAGAAGGCGATGCCCCAGCTCACCAGGGCAGCATAGAGCCAGTGGCGGCCCTGGAGGTTCTTCAGATGGCCGTACCAGGCGAAGGTCATGAAGATGTTGGAGACCACCAGCAGCACGCTGGCCTGGAGCCATGCCGGCACGCCGCTCATAGCCGCTCGATGGCCTGATCGGCGACTCCGGCCAGCAGCGCCGCCACCGGTCCGGCGCCGGGGATCACCAGCGCCGGGGCGATCTCCGCCAGGGGCACCAGCACGAAGGCCCGCAAATGGGCCCGGGGGTGGGGCACGCTGAGGTCGGGCTCGTGGATGATCGCCTCGCCGTGGAGGATGAGGTCCAGATCCAGGGTGCGGGGGGCCAGGGGCACGTCCCGCCGCCGGCCATGGGCCCGCTCCAGTTCCAGCAAGGCGGTGAGCAGGGCCCGGGGCGTCAGGGTGGTGTCCACCGCGGCCACGGCATTGATGAAGTCCGGCTGCCCCGTCACCCCCACCGGCGCGGTGCGGTAGAGGGACGAACGGGCCACCAGGCGGGTTCGGGGTAGCCCCTCAAGGGCAGTGAAGGCCGCCCTGACTTTGGCTTCCGGGTTTTCCAGGTTGGCGCCGATGGCTACAAAGGCCCGCACCGGCAAACTCATTGGCCACTGCCCGCGTCGCTCTCTCCGCCTCCGCCGTTGGGCTTGCGGCGCCGCCGCCGCCGCTTGGCGGTGCCGCCGCCGGCGGTTTCCGGGCGAAGGAGGGATTCCCGTTCGTCGGGGCCGGCATGGGCGAAGCGGTCCCACCAAGTGGGCAGCTCCATGTCGATTTCCCCGGACTGGCCCCGCAGCACCAGGAAGTCCCAGGCAGCCCGGTAGCGGGGCTGCTCCAGCAGGCGGTAAGGGGACTTGCCGGCGCGCTTTTCGAAGCGGGGCTGCAGCGCCCAGATTTCCTTGATGTCGCCGGCAATCCGGCGGGTGATGGCAAGCTTGCCAGCCTGGCCTTCCAGCACGTCGTCCATGGCCGCGAAGAGGGCGGGATGGGTGGCTTCGCCGTTCTTGCGGCGGATTTCCCAGCAGGCCAGCACTTCGTGCCATAGCAGGGTGGCGAAGAGAAAACCGGGGGATACGGGCTTGCCCTTGGCCACCCGCTCGTCGGTGTTTTCCAGGGCCAGCCAGACGAAGCGCTCGCCCTGGGGCTGTTCCAGGATCACGTCCAGGAGGGGCAGCAGGCCGTGGTGCAGTCCTTCCTCCCGCAACTGCTTGAGGCATTTCACCGCGTGGCCGGAGAGGAGCAGCTTGAGCATCTCGTCGAAGAGCCGGGCGGCGGGGACGTTTTCCAGCAGGTCGGCCATCTCCCGGATGGGGTGGCGGGCCGCCGGATCAATGATGAGGCCCAGCTTGGCCCCCAGGCGCACCGCCCGGAGCATCCGCACCGGGTCTTCCCGGTAGCGCACCACTGGGTCGCCGATCATGCGCAGGGTCATCTGCTTGAGATCGGCCACCCCGTGGTGATAGTCCAGGATGGTTTCGGTGGTGGGGTCGTAGTAGAGAGCGTTGACCGTGAAGTCCCGCCGAGTGGCATCTTCTTCCTGGTTGCCGTAGACATTGTCCCGCAGGATCCGGCCGTGGTCGTCGGTTTCGGTGTCCTCGGCCGACTGGCGGGCGCGGAAGGTGGAAACCTCGATGGTCTCCGGGCCGCTCATCACGTGCACGATCTTGAAGCGGCGGCCGATGATGCGGGAGCGCCGGAACAGGTTGCGGATTTGCTCGGGGGTGGCGCTGGTGGCCACGTCGTAGTCCTTGGGGGCCTGGTCCACCAGCAGATCCCGCACGGCGCCCCCCACCACGTAGGCCTTGAAGCCCGCTTCCTGGAGCACGCCACAAACTTTGCGGGCGGCGGGGGATATCCGGTCCCGGGTGATGCGGTGCTGGGCGACGGGAACGAGGGCCGGTTCGGAGGGGACGGGGGTTGCAGCGCGCAGGAAGACCTTGCGCAGCAGCTTACGGATCATTGATTTTTAGCTTGTTCTTGAGTTGAGGCGGCAATCATACATGAGCCGGGGCGGGGCCGTCCCGCCCGCTCACCCGGGCCACCACCGCCTCGGCCACCGCCAGGCAGGCGGTCAGCCCCGGGGACTCCAGGCCGAAGAGGTTCACCAGGCCGGCCTGGCCATGCAAGCTTGGCCCGTCGATGCGGAAATCCAAGGGTGCCTCTCCCGGGCCGTGGAGCTTGGGGCGGATGCCGGCATGGGCCGGCTGCAGGGCCCCCGGGGGCAATCCCGGCCAGTAGCGGCCCACGGCGGCCGCGAAGCGGGGGGCCAGGGCCGGATCCACCCGGTAGTCTTCCTCGGTGATCCATTCCACGTCCGGCCCGAAGCGGGCCTGGCCGGCCAGATCCAGGGTGAGGTGGATGCCCAGGCCGGCTTCCTCCGGCACCGGATAGATCAGGTGGCGGAAGGGCGAGGGCCCGGCCAGGCTGAAGTAATGGCCCCGGGCAAGCCAGGCCCGGGGCACCATTTCCGCCGGAAAACCCGCCAGGCGGCCGGCCAGGGCCGGGGCCCCGAGGCCTGCGGCATTGATCACCCACTCCGCCGTCAGGGTGAGGGTTTCGCCGCCGGATTCCACTTCCAGGGCGACCCCGGCCGGTTGGCAGGTGCCGCCCACCACCCGGCTGCGGGGCACCAGGCGGGCACCAGCGGCTTCCGCCTCCGCCAGCAGGGCGGTCATCAGGGCATGGCTATCCAGGATGCCGGTGGAGGGGGAGAGCAGGGCCCGGGTGCACCGCAGCTCGGGCTCCAGGGCGCGGGCCTCGGGGCCCGACAGGAGACGCAGGTCGTCCACGCCGTTGGCGGCGCCCTGCTGGACCAGGGCGGCAAGGCGGGCCTCCTCGGCGGGGCCGTTGGCCACCAGCAGCTTGCCAGTGCGGCGGTGGGGGATGTTCCGCGCCGTGCAGTAGGCGTAGAGGAGATCCCGGCCCCGCCGGCACAAACGGGCCTTGAGGGAGCCGGTGGGGTAGTACAGGCCAGCGTGGATCACTTCCGAGGAGCGGCTGGAGATGCCCCGGCCGTAGGTTGCTCCGGCCTCCAGCAGCCACACCTGGCGGCCGGCCCGGGCCAGGCCCCGGGCGATGGCCAGGCCGATCACCCCGGCCCCCACCACCACCGTGTCCACCCGCTCCATCACAGGACCAGCTGACCGTCGGGGAGGGCGCGGGCCTGTTCCAGGCGGGCCAGGGTGTCCTGGAGCTTGAGTCCGGTGGCGCTCTTGAGGGCCTGGGCCCGGGCCTTGAGTTCATCCAGGCTGGTCCGCGCTGGCGCCCCTGCCGCGGCCAAGGCGATCACGTTGCCGCTTTCGCTGGCGGGCAGGGCCAGGGAGCGGTTGTCGAAGGCGCTGGCGATGCGCCCCAGGCTGTCCTTGAAACCCCGGCTGTGGCCGAAGAGATTCACGGCCAGGAGGCCCTGATCCGACAGGCGGGCGCGGCAGGCCTGGTAGAAGGGTAGGGTATCCAGGGCGCCCACCCGGGCGTGGCGGTCGAAGCCGTCCACCAGGATGTAGTCGTAGTGCTGGCCGCCGGCCAGGACGAAGTGGGCGCCGTCGTCGATCACCACCCGGAAGCGCCCGTCTTCCGGGGGCAGCTTGAAGAACTGCTGGGCGGCGGCCACCACCCGGGGTTCGATTTCCACCACGGTGATCTTGCAGCCGGGCAGGCGGTGGTAGCAGAAGCGGGCCAGGGACGCGGCCCCCAGGCCGACCAGGAGGGCGTTGCGGGGCCAGGGGGGCGGGTGCAGCAGCAGCCCGGCCATCATCTCCCGGGTGTAGGCCAGTTCAAGATCCACCGGCCGGCGGATGCGCATGGCGCCCTGGACCCACTCGGAGCCGAAGTGGAGGTAGCGGACCCCGCCTTCCTCGGAAATGTCGATGGGGGTGGCCATGGTTCAGGTCCAGTGCCGGCTATGGGGCAGGCCGGCGGGCAGCGCGCCGGCGGATTCCAGCTGCTCGTAGCGCACGAAGGTCTTCAGGAAGAACAGCCCCTTCAAGGCCTGGCAGGCCCGGCCGTGGGGGTCGGGGGAGGCGTAGTGGAGGCTCTCCTTGAGGTTGTCGAAGATGGATTCGTCGCTGCCGGTGAGGTCGCAGGCCAGCTTGAGTTTGCCGATCTCCCGGTCGATGGCCGACAGCCGGGTCTGGAAGGCGTAGTGGAGGGTGGTCATGGCTGAGGCGAGGGCGGGGCGTAGGTGCGGGATTCGAAGCGTAGCAGACGGGGCGAGCCGGGCTGAACCTTCACCAGAACCCAGCCCATGAAGGGGGAACCGTGAGTTTCGATGCGGGTGAAGCGGGCCAGGGGCTCGCCGCTGGCCGGATCCCGCAGGGGGTGGTCGATGCGGTGGGCGTGGGTGTCCCCATGGACCAGCACCACCTCCCCGGGGTAGCGGGCCAACTCGTCCTGGAGCTGCCGGAGGAAGCTGGCGTAGCCCGCCGAAGGGCGGCCCTCGGCCAGATCCTCCAGACCCGGGTTGGCCTGGAGGGCCAGCACCAGGGCGGGCAGGGCATCGTCCCGGGCTTGTCGGAAGGCTTCCGCCAGCCAGGCCCGGTTGGCGGCCTCGCGGCGCAGGAATTCCGGCGTGGGGGTGGCCTCCCGGCCCCGGTTGTTGCCGCTGCCGGTGATGTGGAGGGTGGCAAACAGCAGGGGGCCCCGCCGCCAGCGCAGGTTCTCCCGGAATTCGGGGAACTGGGCGGTATCCCCCTGGGATTCCACGGTCATGGTCTGGCGGCCCAGGCTGTGGCCGGCCGGGTAGAAGTGGCGGCGCAGCCAGGCCAGGCGCTCCTCCGGGTCGAAGCGGCCGGCGGCGGGGCGGCTGCAATCCACCCATTCATTGTCCCCGGGGGTGAGGACGAAGGGCAGGGGTTGGCCGTCGAAGAGCTGGCGGCGGTCTTCCAGCACCTGGTCATCGCAGCGCTCTGAGCTGGCCTTGATATCCCCCACATGGAGGATGAAGGCGGCGCCGGCGGCTTCCATCTCCGCCAGCATGGCCGGCAGATGGGTGCGCTCGAAGCGGGTGTAGGGGGTGTCCCCCATCAGGGCGAAGCGGTAGGGCTCGGTTTCCTGGGCCAAGGCCGGGATGGTCAGGAGGGCGGCCAGGACCGCCGCCGTGTACCCCAGGGCAGCCTTCATCCCAGGAGGCGCTTCAGGCTGTAGAGCTGCTCCAGGGCCTCCCGGGGGGAGAGGCTGTCGGGCTCCAGCTCTGCCAGGGCGGTGAGCGCCGGGTGACCAGGAGCGCTGGCCGCCGGCTCCTCCGGCAGGCTGGCGAAGAGGTCGGCCTGAGGGCCGCCGGTGACCTCCCGGTTTTCCAGGGCCCGCAGCCGCCGCTTGGCTTCCCGCACCACGGCGGCGGGGATGCCCGCCAGGGCCGCCACTTCGATCCCGTAGCTCTGGCTGGCGGGGCCTTCTTCCACCGCGTGGAGGAAGACGATGCGGTGGGCGTGCTCCACCGCGTCCAGGTGCACATTGGCGCATTCCGGGTATTCGGCGGCCAGCCGGGTGAGCTCGAAGTAATGGGTGGAAAAAAGGGTGAGGGCGCGGTTCTTGTCCAGCAGGTGGCGGGCAATGGCCAGGGCCAGGGCCAGGCCGTCGAAGGTGGAGGTGCCCCGGCCGATTTCGTCCATCAGCACCAGGCTTTCCTCGGTGGCGTTGTGGAGGATGGTGGCGGCCTCAGTCATTTCCACCATGAAGGTGGAGCGCCCCGAGGCCAGGTCGTCGGAGGCGCCGATGCGGGTGAAGATGGCATCCACCGGGCCGATTCGGGCTGCCCTGGCGGGCACCGGGCAGCCCACGTGGGCCAGCAGGACGATGTGGGCCACCTGGCGCATGTAGGTGGATTTGCCCCCCATGTTGGGGCCGGTGATGAGCAGCATCCGGCGGGTGGGGGAGAGCTGGCTGTCGTTGGCGATGAAGGTACCCATTTGGGCGGCCACCTGGCGCTCCACCACCGGGTGGCGGCCGGCCAGGATCTCCAGGCCGGGCTGATCGGAAAACACCGGTAGCACGTAGTCGTAACGCCGGGCTACCTCGGCGAAGGTGCCCAGGCCGTCGGCCAGGGCCAGGGCCCGGGCGATGCGCTGGAGGGGAGCGATCTGGCCGGCCAGGCTGTCCAGGATCTGGTCGTAGAGCCATTTTTCCCGGGCCAGGGCCCGTTCCTGGGCGGACAGGGCCTTGTCCTCGAAGGCTTTCAGCTCCGGGGTGATGTAGCGCTCGGCGTTCTTGAGGGTCTGGCGGCGGCGGTAGTCGTCGGGCACCTTGTCGGCGTTGGCCCGGCTCACCTCGATGTAGAAGCCATGGACCTTGTTGAACTCCACCTTGAGGCTGTTGATGCCGCTCCGGGCCCGCTCCCGGGCTTCCAGCTCCAGGAGGAAGGCGCCGCAGTTGGACTGGATGTTGCGTAGTTCGTCCAGCTCGGGGTCGAAACCCTCGGCGATCACCCCCCCATCCCGCAGGTTGGTGGCGGGCTCCAGGGCGATGGCCCGGGCCAGGCCTTCCACGGTGGCCGGGGCGATGTCCAGCTGGGCGCGGATCTCCGCCAGCAGGGGGCCCTGGCAGGGGGCCAGCAGGGCGGCCAGGGCCGGCAGTCGCAACAGGGTGTCCCGCAGGGCGGAGAGGTCCCGGGGGCGGGCGCTTTTCAGGGCCACCCGGGCGGTGATCCGCTCCACGTCGGCCATGCCCTTGAGGCCTTGGCGCAGGGCATCCAGCGGGCCGTGACCAGCCCCCATCAGCTCATCCACGGCGGCCAGGCGCTGGCCCACTAGGGCCCGGTCCCGCAGGGGGTGGTGGAGGGCGTGGCGCAGCCAGCGGGCCCCCAGAGTGGTGACGGTCTCGTCCAGCAGGGAGAGCAGGGTGGGGGCCGGCTCCCCCCGCAGGGTTTCGGTGAGTTCCAGATTGCGGCGGGTGGCGGCGTCGAGCCGGATGAATTCCGATTCTCGCTCCACCCGGGGTGGGACCAGGTGGGCCAGGCCCTGGCGCTGGGTGCCCCGGGCGTAGTCGTAAAGGGCGGCGGCGGCCCCCACCGCCACGGAGAGGTCTTCGGCGCCAAAGCCCGCCAGATCCTGGGTGGCGAAGTGCCCGGTGAGGAGCTTGTGTCCGGTGACGGCGTCGAACTGCCAGTCCGCCAGGCGCCGCAGGCAGGCGCCGGATTGCTCAAGGAGGGGCAGGCGCAGGCCATCGGGGATCAGCAGTTCCGCCGGGCGCAGGCGCTCCAGGTGGTTTTGCAGCCGCTCCGGGGGGCATTCGCTGAGGCGGAAATCCCCGTTGGCCAGATTCAGCCAGGCCATCCCCAGGGTGCCCCGGTGCACATTCACCGCCATCAGCAGGTTGTCGGCCCGGTCGTCCAGCAGGGCGGCATCGGTCACCGTTCCAGGGGTGACGATGCGGCTCACCGCCCGCTCCACCGGCCCCTTGTTGGCGGCGGGGTCGCCGATCTGCTCGCAGATCACCACCGATTCCCCCATCTTCACCAAGCGGGCCAGGTATTGCTCCACCGCGTGAAAGGGCACCCCCGCCATCTTGATGGGCACCCCGGCGGACTGACCCCGGGTGGTGAGGGTGATGTCCAGCAGGCGGGCGGCCTTCTCGGCGTCTTCATGGAACAGCTCGTAGAAATCCCCCATCCGGTAGAACAGCAGGGTGTCCGGATGCGCCGCCTTGAGGCGCAGGTATTGCTGCATCATGGGGGTGTGCTTGGCCTGCTCCATTGCTTCTTCAACCATTTGAATTTAAATATGAATTTTGTGTAATCAAATCTTGTGGCGAGGCTGCGGTTATAGCTGTCAGGAGATCTTCATGAGAAAAAACCCATATTTTTCAATCTGTTGAAATAACCATCCGTTGGCACAAATGTTGGCGGGCGAAGGATTATCCTTTCCCATGACTGCATTGCCCACGTGTTTGTGGGGACGATGTGCTGTCAGATTCCGTCTGGGTTGATTGCTCGGGCAGGCGTCCGCGGGCATGGGGTGTGCTGGCGATTGCCAGCACGATGGCGTCGCTGTAGCGGGCGACGGTGGTGTCGTGGGTCAGCAGGCGCATGGGTTCGATCAAGGCCTGGGCAACGAGCAGCCGGTCGAAGGGGTCCTGATGGTGCTTGGGCAGGGCTTCGATGGCGTTGGCGTGTTCTGGCTCGATGGCCAGGAACTGGTAGCCGGCGGCTCGAAAATGCCGGATGGCATCGTCGCCCGAAACCGGCATGTCGCCCCGCCTGAGGCTGTGTTTGATGGAGATTTCCCAAATGCTGGCGACGCTGATCCAGACCGTTGCGCGCGGCGAGAGTATCAATTCCCGCGCGGTGGTCGATAGCTTCGGATGGTCGGTAAGCGCCCACAGCGCGACATGGGTGTCGAGCAGCAGGTTCATGGCGTGCCCAGGAACAATTGCGCTACTTCGGCGTTGTGGGCGTCGATGTCGTCGGGAACCTTGAACAAGCCTTTGGCAACGCCGATGCGACTGGCGAGCGGCGTACTCGACAAGGGCACCAATTTGGCGGCCGGCCGGCCGTTGCGGGCAATGACGATTTCCCGCTCGTGGCCAAGCTCAATGGACTCAACCAGGCGCGACAGGTTGGATTTTGCTTGCAGCATGTTGATGGTGGTCATGGGCAGGCTCCTCTTCCGATGAGGGATTAGTCTAGTCTGGCTAACTTGCTTGCTCAAGGGGAATGCGGCCTTGCCGAAGACGTTCGTTGATATTTCGGCTGACTTCCCGAGGCGCTGCATGAACGGGGGGAGCGAGACCTGGCCGCTGTTCAAAGGCTCGTGAAAGGGCTTTCAGGCTTACAGGTTCTGGGCCGCTTCTTCCCCGGCCAAGCGCTGGATATAGGCGGCAAAATCCGGATCTTCCCCCTGCACGAGGCGGGGCAGCAGCGCCCGGAAGTCGGCTCGCTGGCACCACTCCCGCATGTAGTCGTCCCAGCTTTGCCAGCGGCGGGCCTGGCGGGGGCTCATGTCTGGCTCGAAGGCCAGCAGGTAGGCCCGCTCGAAGAGGGAGATGAGCATTTCGAAGATCACCTGCTGGCGCTCCCGCTGCTCGTCGGAGAGGTCGGCCGCCGCAGTGGTGGAGCGCAGCTTGAGGTCCGGGTTGGCCAGCACCAGCTTGAGGAAGTCCCGGTAGGCGTCGGAGAGGATCTGGTAGGCCTCTTCCTCTTCGTTGTCCCGTTCCTTGCGCTGTTCGAAGATGAAAATGAGGATGGCCATCGGCAGGCCGATCACCGTCACCACGTAGCTTGCTGTCTCCCAGAACTGCAGCCAGTCCATGGGGCCTCCTTGGTCTTTGCCAGCGGCAACCTTAGCGCCCGGCAGCGGCGGCGTCGAGAAACTCTTCCATGATGGGGGTGCTGTCGAGCAGGTCGGCGAAGCCACGGTGGAATTCCGGATGCCATTGCAGCCCCAGCACGTAGCCGTGCCCGCTCCAGCGCACCGCCTCGATGATGCTGTCTTCCGCGGATTCGGCTTCCACCGCCAGGTCCCGGCCGAGCTTGCGGATGGCTTGGTGGTGGATGCTGTTGACCCGCATCGGGCCGGGTTGGGGATAGAGCCGCCCCAGTCCGGAACCGGGGAGCATGCGCACGGTGTGGTGGTGGGAGTCGTAAAGGGTGTCGTCCCGGTGGCTGGCGGCGCCTGGGTGCTGGAGGTCGATGTCCTGGTAGAGGTCGCCACCCAGGGCTACGTTGATGAGCTGGGCACCCCGGCAGATGCCCAGCACCGGCTTGCCCTGGATGATGAATTCCCATAGCAGCTCGATCTCGTAGAGATCCCGCACCCGGTCGCCGGACCATTCCGGCCGCAGCGGTGTTTCACCATAGCTTTCCGGGGCCACGTCGGCGCCCCCCTGGAGGACCAGGGCGTCCAGGGCGGCCACGCAGTCCTTCAGCGAAAGGCCGCGCCGTGACAGACCGCCGTCGCCGCTGAGGGTCGGGACCATGAAGGCCAGGGCGCCATGGGCCATGATCCAGTGGGCCACCGACTGTTCGATGTACTGCAGGGTCTTGCCGGGAAAGCCGAGCTCCTGGGGGGGACGGTGCATGAGGCGGGGCGACAGGCCGATGCGCGGCGGCCTTGGGTGGGCATCTTCAGGCATCGCGAGCCTGCCAGGCGAGGCACTGGCGACGCACCATTTCCGGGAGGGTGGCGCCTTGCTCTGTCAGTTTCCGCAGCCAGGCCGCATCGCCGCCGCCCTCGTCCACCAAGCGCCCCAGGGACCGGCAGGCCGCGTCGCAACCCAGCTCGCTGGCATGCGGTTCGAGGTGGGCGAGGGTTTCCCGGATGTCGGCGCCGATGGTGCGATGTTCGTGGGTCTTGGGGGCCACCAGGGTTCCGTCGAAGCCGAAGCGGCAGGCCTGGAAACGGTTGAAGGTATAGACCAGATAGTCCGCCTCGGCCGGGGCGTAGGGCTGTTCGACCATGAGGTAGCGGGCCACCGCCTGGATGTAGGCGGCGAGTTCCGCCGCCCGTTCGATGGTCAGCGGCGTGTCCATCACCCGCACTTCCACCGTGCCGTATTCGGGTTTGGGCCGGATGTCCCAGTAGAAGTCCTTCATGCTGCTGACCACGCCGGTGGCCGTCATCTGGTCGAAGTATTCCTCGAAGTCCCGCCAGGTTTCCACGAAGGGGGCTCGCCCGGAGAGGGGGAAGGCAAAAATGGAATTGAGCCGCGCCGACTGAAAGCCGGTGTCGTAACCCTGCACGTAGGGGGAGGCTGCCGCCAGGGCGATGAAATGGGGAATGTAGCGGGACAGGGCATGGAGCAGGTGAAAGGCCTGGTCAGGGCCCGGGCAGCCGATATGGACGTGCTGGCCGAACACCGTGAACTGCTTGGCCAGGTAGCCGTAGAGGTCGTTGAGGTGTTGGAAGCGGGGGGCGTCGAAGATGCGTTGGGCTCCCCAGTGCTGGAAGGGGTGGGTACCGCCGCCGCAGATGCCGATGTTGAGGCGACGGGCGGCCTCCACCAAGGCGTCACGGATCTCCCGGAGCTGGGCCAGGGCGTCGGTGTAACCCTCGCAGATGCCGGTGGAGATCTCGATCATGCTGGAGGTGATCTCCGGCTTGATCTCGCCGGCCCCGGTACGCTTGCCGACCGCCCGCAGCAGGTCGCTGGCGGCGGTGGTCAGATCGTAGTCATGGAGATTGACCAGTTGCAGTTCCAGTTCCACCCCCAAAGTCAGGGAGCGGGAGGCGGCGAAGGGCTCAAGGGGCATGGCTGGTCCTCCCCGGCGGGGCGGCCCGCTCCGCGTGGGTTTCCCCGGCCCGCCCGAGGGCCAGGCGCAGGGCCACCGGTCCCAGCAGCTGCATGACCAGGATGGCGACCAGCAGGATGCCCAGCAGTTGCCGGCCGAAGTCCGGATATAGACGGGTGAGTTCCCCCGTCATGCCCAGGGCCACCCCGCACAGGGGCCACAAGGCCAGGCCCAGGGCCCCCGCCTGACGCCAGCTCAGTCCGGCCAGGGGCCCCAGGGCGGTGGCGGCGGCGGCCTTGGCCAGCGCCCGGACCAGCACCACCGCGCAACCCGCCACGGCGCTGCCCAGGAGCAGGGGCCCGTCGGCCAGGGCGCCGGTGAACACGAACATCAGCATTACCAGCAGGCTCCCCGCCGAGCCGAAGTGGCGGGGGAAGAGATGCGGGCGGGGGTCGCCGAGCTTCACCAGCATCCCCGCCAGCAGGGGCGCCAGCAGGGTCGGCAGGCGCGCCGTCTGGAGTAGCGCCATGACCAGCAGCAGCAGGCCGAAGAGGAGGGCCGAGGCTTGTTCATCGGCGATGTCGAAGGCATTGCGCAGGCGGCGGAAGACGAAGGCCAGGGCCACCGCCGCCAGCACCGAGCCCGCCAGGCGGTAGAGAGGGTGGAAGAAGGCTGCGGCGGCCCCCCGGCCATGGCTGCTATGCAGCCAGCCCAGCACGAAATGCAGGGCCACCAGGGCATACACCATGTTGAGGGCGGTGAGGAGCAGCATCCGCTCCGTCACCTGGCCGCTGGCCCGGCAGTCGGAGCTGACCCGCAGGGCGATGGCCGGGGACGAGGCGATGGCGATGGCCGCCACCGCCAAGGATAAGGTGGTCGCCACCCCCAGCCATTGCAACACCCCGAACACGCCGCCAAAGGCCAGGCCCGCTTCAGCCAGGCTGCCCGCCAGGATGGCCGGATTGGCCCGCAGCCAGCGCAGATCCACCCGGATACCCAGTTCGAACAGGAGGAGGGCCACCGCCAGGTCGATGAATACCCGGAAATCAGCGAACTGGCGGGGGCCGAGCCAGCCCAAGGCCAGGGGACCCAGCGCCATCCCCGCCACGGTGTAGCCCAGGATGCGGGGCAGGCGCCAGAAGCGCGCGGCGGATTCGCCGAAGAGGGCGGCGCCCAGGAGCGCCACCGCCAGCACGAACAGGTCGCTGTGGGGTGGCCAGAAGGGAAGAAGGTCGTTTACCGGGGACAAGGATTTCCTCCTTAGGCTGTGATCGGGTCATCCCCCGCCGTGCCGGCCGGGGATGACCGACTCAATGGCCATTCCCCCGCCTCGCAATCGCCCCTCCCATTAGGCACAATAGCCGACTTTTCCGGCACCCGCCGTCGCCCGAGCGCCTTCAGTCATGGGGTCCCCACGGCAAACCCAGGGGCGCCGGCGTGCCCCGGCAGCCTGACTTGGATCATCCCTACCCATGCTTTATGAAATTCTGATCGGTCTGCGCTACACCCGTTCCCGCAAGCGGGCCCAGGGGCGCAACCGCTTCATCTCCTTTATCTCGGCGGTGTCCATGTTCGGCATCGCCCTGGGGGTGGCAGCGCTGATCACCGTGCTGTCGGTAATGAACGGCTTCCAGGAGGAGTTGCGCAGCCGCATCCTGGGAGTCGCTTCCCACATCCAGGTGACCGCCTTCGACGGCGATCTGCCCCAGTGGCAGCAGGTGGCGGAGCAGGCCGCTGGCCACCGGGAGGTGCAGGCTTCAGCCCCCTTCGTCCAGGCCCAGGGCATGCTGGCCTTCGACCAGACCGTGCGGGGCACCCTGGTGCGGGGCATCCTGCCGGCGGCGGAGGAGCGGGTGGCGGATTTCGCCCGGTACATGCGGGCGGGCCATCTGGAAGACTTGCGCCCCGGGGAGTTTGGCATCGTGCTGGGGGCGGACCTGGCCCACAACCTGCGGGCCCAGCCGGGGGACAAGGTGACCCTGATCGCTCCCCAGGGGTTGGTGACCCCGGCGGCGGTGCTGCCCCGCTTGAAGCAGTTCCGGGTGGTGGGGGTGTTCGAGGCGGGCATGATCGAGTACGACGCCGGCCTGGCCCTGATCCACATGAACGATGCCCAGGCCCTCTACCAGATGGGGGAGGGCGTGTCGGGGGTGCGCCTGAAGGTGGCGGATCTGTTCGCTGCCCCCCGCATCGCCCGGGAACTGGCGGGCAGCATCCAGGCCGATGTGCTGATCAACGACTGGACCCGCAGCCACGCCAACTTTTTCCGGGCGGTGGCCCTGGAGAAGACCATGATGACGGTGATCCTCTTCCTGATCGTGGCGGTGGCGGCCTTCAACATCGTGTCCACCCTGGTGATGGCGGTCCAGGAGAAGTACGCCGACATTGCCATCCTGCGCACCCTGGGGGCCAGCCCCCGCTCCATCATGGCGATCTTCGTGCTGCAGGGTTCCATCATCGGGATGGTGGGGCTACTGGCCGGGGTGGCGGGGGGCGTTCTGCTGGCCACCAATCTGGGGGTGGTGATCCCGGCCCTGGAGACCGTCCTGGGGGTGACCCTGTGGAGCAAGGACATCTACTACATCTCCGAAATGCCCTCCCAGGTGCTGGCCAGCGACGTGACCGCCATCGTGAGCGTGTCCTTCGTGCTGACCCTGCTGGCAGCCCTGTATCCGAGCTGGCGGGCTTCCCGGGTCAATCCGGCGGAGGCCCTGCGCTATGAGTGATTCGCCCATGCCCCCGTCTGCTGCCTCATCTTCGACCACCCAACCCGTCCTGGCTTGCGCGGGCCTTTCCAAGACCTTCTCCTCCGGCCCCGAGCCGGTGGCGGTGTTGCGGGGGGTGAGCCTCGCCGTGGCCCGGGGGGAGCGACTGGCGGTGGTGGGGGCTTCCGGTTCCGGCAAGAGCACCTTGCTCCATCTGCTGGGGGGGCTGGACGTGCCCAGCGCTGGGCGGGTGGAACTCCTGGGGCGGGATTTTTCCACCATCGGCGAGGCGGAGCGGGGGCGGCTGCGCAACCAGGCCTTGGGCTTCGTCTATCAGTTCCACCACCTCCTGCCGGAATTTTCCGCCCTGGAAAACGTGGCCATGCCGCTCTTCATCCGCCGCCTCGATCCGGTGGAGGCCCGGGCCCGGGCCGAGACCATGCTCAAGGCGGTGGGCCTGGGCCACCGCTTGACCCACGCCCCCGGGGAGCTCTCCGGCGGCGAGCGCCAGCGGGCGGCCATCGCCCGGGCCCTGGTGACCCGCCCGGCCTGCGTGCTGGCGGACGAACCCACCGGCAACCTGGATCGGGCTACGGCCGACCAGGTCTTTGCCCTGATGATGGAACTGGCCCGGGACCAGGGCACCAGCTTCATCATCGTGACCCATGATCCGGGCCTGGCCAGCCGGGTGGATCGGGTGCTGCGCCTGGATGACGGGCGCTTATCCGTGGATTGAAGCCAAAGCGCTCCTTGTCTATGTTTAAACATGGAGATCGCGATCGGAATTTTAGTTTTCGGGATTTTTGTCGATACCCAATTTGGGGCTGAAATCGGCGCTGGATTTCCAGTTTTCGCTTGATTGGCATCAATTATTTTCAGGAGACTGGAATGAAAACCCTTTTTAAACCGGGAATGCATCTCATGCGCAGGCTGCGCTATCCAGCCAAGTTTGGGGTGGCCGGGGCCATCATGCTGGTCATGGTGGCGTTCTTGTTCGTATCCTTGGTGGGCGCGCTCTACGGAGAGATCCGCATGGCCCGGGGAGAGCTGGCGGGGCTGCCGGTGGCTGAAAAAGTGCTCCAGGTGGTGCGCCTGACCCAGCAGCATCGCGGCTT
Organism: Rhodocyclaceae bacterium; assembly: GCA_034004685.1. Lineage (GTDB taxonomy): Bacteria > Pseudomonadota > Gammaproteobacteria > Burkholderiales > Rhodocyclaceae > JAEUNX01. The sequence continues at coordinate 61,784 of JAVEWG010000009.1, forward strand.
GTCATCGGCGGTCCTGAATGGCGGTGAGAACCTCAAGCCCAAGCTCCAGGGCCTGACCACGGATCTGGAGGCGGGCATGGCGATGGCCCGTGACACCCTGGCGGCCAATGGCCAGCTGAGCGCCGCCAATGGCCGCTGGGAGAAGGTCCTGTCCGACTGGGGAACCCTGCGGACCAAGGGGCTGGAGATGCCGGCGCGGGACAATATCGTGGCTCACACCCGCCTGGTCGGCCTGCAACTGCTGGCGCTCCACGACATTGGGGACGATGCGGGCCTGAGCCGGGACCCCCAGACGGATACCGCCTATCTGCTGGATAACGCCCTGCGCCGGATTCCCACCGTCACCGAGCGGCTGGGCCGCCTGCGGGCCCTGGGCGCCGGCGCCCTGGCGGCCCAGGCCCTGGACGAACAACGGCGTGAGGACATCACCTTGCAGCTGGGGGAATTGCAGAGTGCCCTGGACGACCTGCGGGAGAACCTGGACCGCTCCGCCCAGGCCAATCCGGCCGCCAAGCCCCGGATCATGGTGTTTCGCACTGCCCTGGACGATTCCACCGGCCCGGTGCTGGTGGCCTTGCGGGAGCACATTCTCAAGTCTGATCTGAGCATGGCGCCGGCGGCTTATTTCGACCTGGTGACGGGGACCATCGACCAGGCCTATGAGCGAACCTTCCAGGAGTTGCTGCCCCAGACCCGGGGGCTGCTGGAACTGCGTCTGGCGGGCCTGGAGAGGGCGGCCATCGGCAACGTGAGCCTGTGCCTGCTGTGCTTGGTGACCCTGCTCTATCTGGGGATTTCCGCCTACCTCACGGTGGTGGAGTCGGTGGGCGAGTTGCGCTCCGTGGCGGAGGAAATGGCCCGGGGCAATCTGCGGGCAGATGTCCGCTTTTCCGCCCGGGATGAATTGCGCACCGTGGCCGACAGCTTCGGCGCCATGGCGGTCACCCTGCGGGACGTGATCGGGGAGTTGCATCGTGAAACCGAGGCCCTCACCCGGTCGGCCTCTTCCCTGGTGGATAACGCTTCCCGGGTGAGCCGGGCATCGGAAAGCCAGAGCGAGGCCGCCGCCGGCACCGCCGCGGCGGTGGAGGAAATGACCGTGGGGGTGGAGGAAATCGCCCGCCACGCCGGCTCGGCGGAAGAGATATCCCGGGATTCGGGCCGCTTGTCCGAAAGCGGTGGCGAGGTGGTGGCGCGGACGGTGGTCGAAATGCAGTCCATTGCCCAGGTGGTGCGGGAGTCGGCCCAGGTGATCGAGGAACTGGGGGCCCGCTCCGGAGAAATTTCAGTGATGGTCAGCACCATCCAGCAGATCGCCGATCAGACCAATCTGCTGGCGCTCAACGCCGCCATCGAGGCAGCCCGGGCCGGCGAGCAGGGACGGGGGTTCGCCGTGGTGGCCGACGAGGTGCGCAAGCTCGCCGAGCGGACCAGCCTGGCCACCCGGGAGATCAGCGCGGTGATCAACGGTATCCAGGCCGGCACCGGCCGCGCGGTGGCCACCATGCAGCAAGGGGTGGAGCGGGTGCAGCAGGGGGTGGCCCTGACCAGCGAGGCGGGGGCGTCCATGGGGCGGATCCGGGAAGGGAGCAGCCAGGTGGTACAGGCGGTTTCGGATATTTCCCTGGCTCTGCGGGAGCAGAGTTCCGCCAGCAACGAAATTGCCAGAAACGTGGAGCGGATCGCCCGGATGGCCGAGGAAAACAGCCTGGCGGTGAATGAAACTGCCGCCACGGCCAACCAGCTGGAGGGCCTGGCGGCGCGCCTGCGTCAGCAGGTGGCGCGGTTCCAGGTGTGAATCCAGGCCGGCGGCAAGGGATTTACAAAGCGAAGAGACGCGCCAGGGCCTTGCGGCCCTCCGGCGCGCACATGGTCACCAGCACCTAACCCGGCTCCAGGGCAAAATCCCTCGGCGGGTTGAAAACAAAGTCCCGGCCCTGGCGAATGCCCATCAGCACCACGTTGCAGCCCGCCACATCCATGTCGCCCAGATAGCGGGGCTGGAAGCCCAAAGGCACCGCCACTTCCTCCAGCCGGTAGGTCTGGTCCGAGCGCAGCATTTCGTCCAGGAATGACACCACGTGGGGCCGCACCATGCTCGAAGCGATGCGCATGCCCCCGGTGAAATCCGGCGAAACCACCACATCCGCCCCGGCCTTCTTGAGCTTGGGGGTATTGCGCACCTCGTGGCAGCGGGCCACCACCCGGACCTCCGGATTGAGCTGCTTGGCGGTGAGGACGATCATCAGGTTGCGGCTGTCGTCATCGGTGACGGCAAAGACCCCGACGGCGTCCATGATGTCGGCCGCATGCAGTACGTCATCGTCGCTGCCATCCCCTTGCAGGTAAAGGAGTCCGGGGAAGCGCTCCCGCTGGGCCTCCAGGCAGGATTCCTCCAGGTCGATGGCCACGAAGGGGCGGTGGGTGGTGATCAGCTCGTGGGCCACGTTGCGCCCCACCCGGCCAAAGCCGCAGATGATGTAGTGGCCCTTGAGTTTCTTGATTTGTCGTTCCATCCGCCGTCTCCGCAGGGTGTAATCCAGGTCGCTTTCCATGAAGAAGATCGTCAGGCTGGTGAACAGGAAAGTCACCGCGCCAAAGCCCGCCAAGGCCACCAGCCCGGCAAAGAGCCGATCCCAGAAACCCACGATGGGCACAATCTCCCCATACCCCACGGTGGTGAGGGTGATGAGGGTCATGTAGAACGCATCGGACCAGGTGGTTCGGTCGTCGCCGATCAGGTAGAAGCCCAGCGTGCCCAGGGCCACCATGCCCAGCAACACCCCCGTCGCGATGTAGATCCGGCTCAGGATGCGGGGTAGCTGGGTGAGGCGTCCGCCGATCCGCGGAGCCCGTGGCTCCAGATGAACGGCCTGCCATTTGAGGAAAAAGGTGGGGACTTTCATGGGCGACGGTGTCTTTGCAGTCCCCGCTGGCGCCAACGGCGGACCAGTTGCCAGCGCCAGAGGGCCTTGACCACCCCGTAGCCCAGGACCGCCAGGCCGCTGGCCAGCAGGATCAAGCCCAGGAGCAGGGGGCGTCCCAGGCCGGCAAACCAGGCGGTGAACGCCTCCACCCAGGGCAGGAAGGACAGGCTCGAGAATTCGGGCGGTGGCGTCATCGGCGTACCGCCCCCTCCCAGGATCCAGCTCCCCAGGGCGTAGGCCAGTAGGTAGAGGGGCACGATGGTGAAGGGGTTGGTGTACAGGGTGCACACCAATGCCACCGGAAGGTTCATCCGGAAAATCACGCAGCAGATCGCTGCGCTCAGCATTTGCAAGGGGCCAGGGACCAGGCCGCAAAACAGGCCGATGGCCACGCCGCCGGCGGCGGAATGGCGATTGAGGTGCCACAGGCGGGGATGGAGCAGGGTGTTGCCGAAAAGGCCCAGCCAACGATGCGCCCGAAGGGCTTCCGGGTCGGGTAGGTAACGCTTGAGGATGTTGCGCATGCTTTCGCCAAGGCACGCGAAAGGGCGCACCGCTAGCGGTGAATTCTAGCCGACTCGACCCTGGCCTGTGGTGGATTGGCGTGGCGCGCCGGATAGGGTGTAATCCGTTTATGCAAATTGCAATCATCGGATTCGCCCTGGGGTGTCTGTGGGTGCAGAACCTGGCGGATCTGCCCGGCGTACATCTGCTGGTGGGCATCCTGGTGTTGGGCATCCTGGGCAATGGGCTGGTGGCGTGGCTTGGGCAACGGGCGGGTTGGCTGCAGCTGACCCTGCTGTTGGTGAGCCTGGCGGCAGGCTGGGGGGCCGGGGCCGGCTGGGCCGGGCTGCGGGCGGAGTGGCGTCTGGCCGACGCCTTGCCTTCAAACCTGGAAGGGCAGGATCTGTCCGTGACCGGAGTGGTGAACGAGTTGCCCCAGGCAGTGGACAACGGGGTGCGCTTTGCCTTTCGGGTGGAATCAGCCAGCGCGCCGGTGCCATCGCGGGTGCTGCTGGGCTGGTACGCCGGCCGGGGAGAGGAGGGGGCCGGGATGGGGCCCCAGGTCCATGCCGGCGAGCGCTGGCGCTTCACCGTCCGCCTCAAGCGCCCCCACGGTCATGCCAACCCGGGCGGCTTCGACATGGAAGCCTGGCTGCTGGAGCGCCAGTTGCGGGCTACCGGTTATGTGCGCCACGGAGAAAGCGCCCAACGCCTGGGTTGGGCGCGGGATCCGGGCAGCCTGGTGGAAGGTCTGCGGGAGTCGTCCCGGGGACGGATTTTCGCCATCCTGGGGGATCGTCCCGCCGCCGGCGTGCTGGTGGCCCTGGCGGTAGGGGACCAGCGGGCCATGGACGGGGATCTGTGGCAGCTCTTCAACCGCACCGGGGTCCAGCATCTCATGGCCATCTCCGGCTTGCATGTGGGCATGGTGGGGATGCTCGCTGGATGGTTGGCGGGCCTGGGGTGGCGCCGGGTGCCAGGCCTGGCCCTGCGCCTGGCCACACCCAAGGTCAGCCTGGTTTTTGGGGTATTGGCCGCCAGCGCTTACGGAGCCCTGGCGGGAATGGGGGTTCCCACTCAGCGCACCTTGCTGATGCTGGCGGTGGTGGCCTTGGCCCATCTGGCCGGGCGGCGGGTCGGCGGAGGGCGCGTCCTCGCCCTGGCCCTGCTGGTGGTCTTGCTGGCGGACCCCTGGGCCGTTCTGGCGGCGGGCTTCTGGCTGTCTTTCGGGGCCGTGGCGGTACTGCTTCTGGCGGGTTCCGGGCGGCTCAGGTCCGATGGGCCGGCAAAGGGGTTTCTCCGGGCCCAGGTGGCGGTGGGAATCGGCCTGCTGCCCCTGCTCCTGGCCCTGTTCCAGCAGTTTTCCCTGGTTTCGCCCCTGGCCAACGGGGTGGCGATTCCCCTGGTCAGTCTGCTCATCACCCCCTTGGTTCTGCTGTTCCTGGTGTTGCCCTTCCCGCCTCTGCTGGCGTTGGCAGCCTGGCTGACCGAGGGTCTGATCTCTGGCCTGGGCTGGCTGGCGGCCACTCCTTTGGTGGTATGGCAGCAGGCTGCGCCCCCTTGGCCCCTGCTGCTGGCGTCCCTGCTGGGCGCGTTCTGGCTGTTGTTGCCCCGGGGTACGCCAGGACGTTGGGCTGGACTGGTACCCCTGGCCCTGTTGCTGGTCTGGTTGCCCCCTCGGTCCGCTCCGGGTGAATGGCGCATGACGGTGCTGGATGTGGGCCAGGGCCTGGCGTTGCATGTTCAGACTGCCCGCCACGATCTGCTCTTTGATACCGGCCCGGCCTGGAGCCGGGAGGCCAACAATGGCCAACGGGTGGTGCTGCCCTTTTTGCGAGCCATCGGGGTGAGAGGGCTGGATCTTCTGGTGGTGAGCCATGATGACCGGGATCACTCCGGGGGTGCTGCCAGCATTCTGACCGGCTTGCCGGTGGCGCAGTGGGCCAGTCCCTTGCCTGCCGGCCATCCCTTGCGGGCGCTGTCCGTACCCCATCGACCCTGCCTGGATGGGGATGAGTGGACCTGGGATGGAGTGCGCTTCGCCATGGTCCATCCACCTCCGGGGCAAGGGGGGGCCGATAACGCCCACTCCTGCGCCCTGCGGATTGCATCCCCGGCGGGCAGCGCCCTGCTGCTGGCGGATCTGGCGTCTTCCCAGGAATGGGAGATGGTGGCCCGCCATGGGGCAAGGCTGGCCAGCGATGTGTTGGTGGCGCCTCATCACGGCAGCCGCTCGTCCTCGTCGCCCGCCTTGACGGCAACGGTACAGCCCCGGGAGGTGATCTACCCGGTGGGCTATCGCAATGCCTTCCACCACCCCCATCCCGAGGTGGTGGCCCGCTGGGAGGCTCTCGGGGCCCGCTCCTGGCGCACCGACCTGGGTGGGGCGGTCATGGTGGAGGCCGCCGGCAATGGGCTGCGGCTCCATACCCACCGCCAGGGCCGCCCGCGTTACTGGCATGGCCGGTGAGGGCCAGCGTAGACTGGCGCATACCATTTGCCGAGGAAATCCCATGACTCCCCAAACCGAGCCGCGCCAGTACCGGGTGCAATGCCTGGGCCCCCATGGATTGCACCGGATGGCCTATGGGGAGTGGGGCGATCCCGCCAATCCCCGGGTGCTGCTGTGCGTCCATGGCCTGACCCGCAATGGGCGGGATTTCGATTTCCTGGCCCAGGCCCTGGCCAAGGATTACCGGGTGGTCTGCCCCGACGTGGTGGGGCGGGGGCTGAGCGACTGGCTGACGGTGGCCAGCGGCTACGACATTCCCAATTACGCCGCCGATATGGTGACCCTGATAGCCCGGCTGAACGTGGATTCGGTGGATTGGCTGGGCACCTCCATGGGAGGCATCATCGGCATGGTGGTGGCCAGCCTGCCGGGCAATCCGATCCGCCGCCTGGTGTTGAACGACGTGGGGCCGGAGCTCACCGCCGAATCTCTGGCCCGCATCGGCCAGTATGTGGGGATCGACCCCCTGTTTCCGGACTTCGCCAGCGCGGAGCAGTTCGTGCGGGCGGTAAGCGCACCCTTCGGGCCCCTCTCCGATGCCCAGTGGCGCCATCTCACCGAGCATTCGGTGCGATCCGTGGACGGGGGCTTGCGCTTCCGTTACGACCCGGGTATTGCCGAGCCCTTCCGCGCCATGCCCCAGGGGGAACCCATGACCCTGTGGCCGGTGTATGACGCCATCCGCTGCCCGACCCTGGTGTTGCGGGGCGAGCACAGCGACCTCCTGACCCGCCAGGCCCTGGCCGGGATGGCCAGCCGGGGCCCCGCGGCCCACACGGTGGAAATCCCCGGGGTGGGCCACGCGCCCATGCTGATGGATGCGGCCCAAGTGGCCCCGGTGCGGGATTTCCTGCTGGCGGAGGGCGGGGCGTGAGGGCGGTGGCGGACCATGGCTGAATCACCAAGCCCCGCAGGCCGGGCATTCATCCGGGTGGATGGCCACCAGCTGGAGTACGTGCGCTTTTCCGGCCGCCCGGAACGGCCGACCCTGGTGTTTCTCCACGAGGGCCTGGGCTGCATCGACCTGTGGCGGGATTTTCCCCGCCGGGTGGCGGAGGTCACCGGCTGCCCAGCCCTGGTCTATTCCCGCTACGGCCATGGCCGTTCCGATGTCCGCCAGGAACCCCGGGATCCGGCCTACCTGCACCACGAGGCCCTGGTGGTTCTGCCGGAACTGCTGGACGCCCTCCACATCCGGGAACCGATCTTGGTGGGCCACAGCGACGGCGGCTCCATCGCCTTGCTCCATGCTGCCTACGCCGGCCGGCCGGTGGGGGGGCTGGTGGTGCTGGCACCCCATGAATTCGTGGAGGACGCCTCCCTGGAGGGCCTGGGGGCGGTCCGCCAAGCCTGGGCGGGCACCGATCTGGCGGCCCGGCTGGGGCGCTACCACCGGGATGGGGAAGGCCTGTTCCAGTCCTGGAGCAATATCTGGCTGAGTCCGGAATTCCGGCAGTGGAACATCGAACCCTGCCTGGCGGAGATCCACTGCCCGATCCTGGCCATCCAGGGGGTGGAAGACGAGTACGCCACCCTGCGCCAGATCGAGGTCATCGCCGAAGAGGCCCGCAACGTGGATCTCCTGGCCCTGGACGACTGTCGCCATTCACCCCACCTGGATCAGCCCGAAGTGGTGCTGGCTGCGATCAGGCGGTTCGTGGACCGGGTGGCGGGTTGAAACCCCGCCAGCGGTTCAACCTGGACAACGTAGTTGAACCACAGCGGCACACAGAACGCGGAGGACAACCATGGCCTCGCGTAAAGCATGGCCTTTACCCAGAAGGTGAGCACGTCATTCTGGGCAAGTGATTGATTTCTGGCCGTTCTCCGTACCGCTGTGTCTCTGGGGCGGGGCTTTTGGGTTCAATGGTCAGGAGTGGGGGTCGGTTTTGGGGCGTGCCGGGGGCGGCAGATGGCGCTGAAACCATTCCCCGGCCAGGCGCCCCGCCGCCTCCAGGGCGCCAGGTTCGATGAAGAGTTCGCCCGCGCCGTCCACCACGGCCCAGTCCTTGGGGCCGCCTACCAGGTCGAAGGCCTGGCGGAGCATGGCCTGGCCGGTGTCGAGGTCCCCCACCAGCAGGCGCAGGGGCAGGATCAGGGTACGCAGGGGGCCGGCCCCGGCCAGATCCGGCCGGCCGGCGCGGCACACCAGGGCATGGAAGCGCTCGGGAGCCTTGGCGGCGGCGCGGATGATGGCGCCGGAGCCGGTGGTGGCGGCCAGCAGCCCCACCGCCAGGCCTTCCAGGGGCGGCTGGTGCTCGATCCACTCGGCGGCAGCTTCGATGCGCCGGGCCAGGAGGGGCACGTTGTAGCGGATGTCCGGATCCCGGCTGTCTTCGTAACGGGTGATGAGGTCCAGGATCAAGGTAGCGAAGCCGGCCTGCTGGAGCTGGCCCGCCAGGTAGGCTTCCCGGGAGTCCCGGTGCTGTCCCACGCTGGTCTGGAGGATCACCACCAGTCCGCGAACGTCCGGCGCGTGGGCAAGGAGTCCGTCTAGCCAGACGTGCTCGGCGGGTAGGCTGATGGAGGTTTTGCGCAATTTCACGATGGGGCGAGGATGGCACAGCCCCTGCTGGCGCGGCAAGCCGGGGTTGGGATCGGTGGACATTGCATTGGATTGGGGTGATCGCGTCGAACCCGAATGCGCCCGCTGCAAGGCTCGCGGCACGGGGGCGTGGGATCCAACCCTCCCCGGGCGGAAGTAGGGCGGGTTTCAGCCCGCCATTCCGTCACCCCAGCCGGTTGAAACCGAGCCCACGCGGTTTCGTCAGTGGGCTTTGGCGGGCTCAAGCCCGCCCTACATTCACAGACCCTAGCTCCGGCGGTGGATGCCCACCGGGATCCGGCGGGGCCCGAAGGGCTCCTCGTGGGGGCCGAAGCGGCCGGCCAGGGCCGTGCCACATTTGGGGCAGGCGCCCTGGTCGGTGAGGCGGTAGGCCAGGATCTGGTACCAGTCCCGCTCGATCAGGGCCTCGTTGCAGTGGGCGCAGCGGGTGATGCCGCCTTCGTGGTCGTGGACGTTGCCGGTGTAGACGTGCTTGAGGCCGGCCTCCAGGGCGATGCGGCGGGCCCGGGTGAGGGTCTCCGGCGGGGTGGGGCCCAGATCCATGAGCTTGTAATCCGGGTGGAAGGCGGTGAAATGCAGGGGCACCTCCGGCCCCATTTCCCGGGTCACCCAGCGGGCCAGTTCGGTGAGTTCGGCATCGGCGTCGTTGTGGCCGGGAATGAGCAGGGTAGTGATCTCCACCCACACCTGGGTTTCGTGATGCAGCCAGGCCAGGGTGTCCAGCACCGGCGCCAGTTCGCCGCCGCACAGCTTGCGGTAGAAGTCATTGGTGAAGCCCTTCAGATCCACGTTGGCCGCGTCCATGTGGGCGTAGAACTCCTTGCGGGGTTCGGCGTGGATGTAGCCGGCAGTCACCGCCACGGTCTTGAGGCCTGCCTCATGGCAGGCGATGGCGGTGTCGATGGCGTATTCGGCGAAGATTACCGGGTCGTTATAGGTGAAGGCCACGCTCTTGCAGCCCCAGTGCTGGGCGGTGGCGGCAATCTCCGCGGGGCTGGCGGCGTCCATCAGGCTGTCCATGTCCCGGGATTTGGAGATGTCCCAGTTCTGGCAGAACTTGCAGGCCAGGTTGCAGCCGGCGGTGCCGAAGGAGAACACGCTGGAGCCAGGGTAGAAGTGGTTGAGGGGCTTCTTCTCAATGGGGTCGATGCAAAAACCGGAGCTGCGGCCATAGGTGGTCAGCACCATCTGGCCCCCTTCCATCATGCGCACGAAGCAGGCGCCCCGCTGGCCTTCGTGGAGATGGCAGTCCCGGGGACAGAGGTCGCACTGGATGCGGCCGTCGGGGAGAGGGTGCCAGTAACGGGCGGGATGATTCATGGCGGCTCCTTTGCCCGGGGTGGGCTCAACGGGGTTCTGCTTCCTTCCATTTTTCCACCTGGTAGGTGGCAATCATCACGTCGGCGCCCCAGTATTCCGGAGACTTCCCGGCCTTGCGTTTCAAGGCCGCCATGAATTCCCGGGGATGGGGGAGCTGCTCCCACACCTGGGGCAGGAAGGTGGCTTTCTGACAGCCGGCAAAGAAGATCACCCCATCCACGCCGGGGCGCAGACGGGCCAGAACCTCCGCCTGGTCCTTGAAATCCATGAACTCCGGTCTGGAAAGGAGGGAAACCTCCACCCGCGTCCTGGGCCATTCATCGGCGCCGAGGGGCGCAAAGCGCGGATCCTGGAAGGCCGCCGCCAAGGCATTTTCCCGCACATCCTGCCCCAGGGGACGATGGGCGTTGAGGCTGCCGATGCAGCCCCGCAATTCGCCATCCAGGGTGAGGGTGACGAAGGTGGCGCCCCGCTCCCTCAAGCGCGGGTCAGCCTGATCCGGCACCGGGGCGGCCAGACCCAAGGCCTGGGCGATGGCGTGGCGGGCAATGGCCAGGAGCAGGGGCCCCAACTCGGTGGCGGCTTCAGTGGTGGACATGGGGCAGCTTCTCGCACAGGGCGACGCTGGCATAGCCCACCACCCGCTGGCGGTCGCCGGAGGTGTCGCCGGAATTGCGCAGATCCAGCAAGTGGGGCTCCAGGTGATGGCGGCGGGCGGCCCGCAGCAGACCGTTGACCGAGGTGGCGCCGCAGGCTTGCTGGTGGTCCAGGGTGGCGTCCAGGTGCAGGATCTGGTCCACGGTGGATCGGTCGCACCACTGGGCCTGATGATAGGGCTGGTAGTGGGAGAGATCGGAGCTCACCACGATGAGGGTCTCCGGCCCGCCCCAGACTTCCTCCAGCAGGGCGGCCACCTGCTCCGGCGGGGTGTCGCCCACCACCAAGGGGGTCAGGGTGAAGTGGTTCAGCACCGCCTGCAGGAAGGGAAGATGCACTTCCAGGGAGTGCTCCATGGCGTGGGGATGGTCATCCACCACCACGTCCGGCCGTTGTTGCAGGCGCTGCCAGTGCTCCCGGTCCACCTCCACCTCCCCCAGGGGGGTGGAAAACACCAGAGAGGCGGGTAGGGCCATGCCCCCCAGGGCCACCCGGTGATTGGGCCCCAGCAGGATCACCCGCCGGACAATCTCCCGCAGCCGGGCCAGGCCGGCGTAGGCCGAGGCGGCCACCGGCCCGGAGTAGATGTAGCCGGCATGGGGGACAATCAAGGCCTTGGGGGGCGGCGCTTCATCCAGGGGCACCGCGCGGGTCAGCATCTCCCCGATCATGGACAGCAATACACGGGGATCGGCGGGATAGAAGGCACCCGCCACGGCGGGGGTGCGAACGGAGGCATTGGCCATGGGCAAACCTTCGGGAAGACTTTGTCCATTCATTATAGAAGTCGGCCGGGTCGGGAGTCTGCGCCGGATCAAGGCGCGGCATGCCACATTGGATTGCGTCGAGCCATCACCTGGCCGGTTGAAACTCCTCTGGCAACCGGGGCCTTTGGGCTCGACTTGCCCCGGTAGGGTGGGATTCGTCCCGCCAATCCGCAGCACCCCTCGGCCGGTTGAAACCGGCCCTACGCTATCCCCCGGCCGGGCCCCGCGGGGCAGACGTAGGGCGGGATTCATCCCGCCAACCCCGCAGCGCCACACCCCCTGGCCGGTTGAAACCGGCCCTACGCCACATTCCCCGACCCGGTCCGCAGGGTGGGCTTCAGCCCGCCTGGGGATTCGTCAATAAACCCTGATGGGAGCACGGCTTATAGATGGATCGCACCGATTCCCAGGGCCAGACCGATCGCCACCGCTCCCATGCCGATCAGCACCTTCAAGCCCAGCTCCCGCCCCCCCACGATGAAGGCCAGACTGGCCTTGAACCCCAGGTTGGCCAGCATCGCCAGGCCGATGACCGTGGCGGCGACGTTCTCGCTGATCTTGCCCACGGCGTGCAGCCGCAGGGAGGACAAGGAGATTGCGTCGATGTCGGTAAGGCCCGAAGCCAGGGCCACCGCATACAGCCCCTGGTTGCCCACCCGGTCGGACAGCCAGGCCGAGGCGAACAGTACCGCACCATATAGCAAGCCGAAACCAAGGGCCGTTTTCAGTTCCGTGGGGTTGGTGGTGGTGGGCAGGGGCACGGCGCCCCCCGTCGCCAGTTGGCGCCAGTTCACCGCCAGGGCGGTCAGCCCCAGCACCAGGGCAGGCCCCACCACCCAGGAGAGGGGTTGGAGGACCGCCGGCGCCAGGGCCGCGCCGATTGCCGTCACCCGCACCAGCATCACCAGATTGGCCAGCAGGATCACCAAGGCCGCCATGGACTCCGTGCCCGCCTGGGGGCGGGCATTGCGGGCGTACACCAGGGTGGTGGCGGTGCTGGACACCAATCCCCCCAGGATCCCCACCAGGGGCGCGCCGTAGCGGGCGCCGGCCAGTTGCAGGGCAGCGTAGCCGGCCAGACTCACTCCCGCCACCAGCACCACCATCAGCCAGATCTGATGAGGGTTGAGGGCGCCGTAGGGGCCGTAGTCCTGATCCGGCAGGATGGGCAGGATCACCAGGGAGAGCACGCTGAACTGGAGCATGGAACGCCAGTCCTTGGGGGTCAGGCGGGCGGCGATGCCTTTCAGTTCGGTCTTGAAATACAGCAGCACGGTGATGCCCACCGCCAGCATGGAGGCCAGCCGGAGGTGTCCGTACCAGGTCAATGCCCCCAGGCTGTAGCACACCAGCAGGGCGGTCACCGAGGTAGTGCCCGGGTCCTCCGGGTCGGGCTGGCGCACATGGGCGGCGATGATGGTGACGCCCACCAGCAACATGCCCGCCACCAAGGGCGCCACGCTCCCCAGGTGCTGGCCCAGGAAGGCCGTCAGGGCGCCGAACAGCCCCACCAGGCCAAAGGTGCGCAAGCCGGCCCGGGCCGAGGCCACCCGCTCCCGCTCCAGGCCAATGAGCAAACCGATACCGAGGGCCACCACGAAGGCTTCCAGTTGATCGGTGGACAAGGCGACGGTGGCGCTGGGGGGCAGGGCTTCGTTCAAGGGCGTGGACTCCAGGGGGATCTGGGGCGGATTCTACGGCCTTCCGTCGCTGCCGTCGGCCCCGGGGGCGTCCCGGTTAGAATGCTGCCCATGATCCATTTCACCCCTAAACACTTTGCCCTGGTGCCGGCCGCCGGCAGCGGCAGCCGAATGGGGTCCGAGCGACCCAAGCAGTATCTTCCCCTGCTGGGGGAGCCCCTGATCCGCCACACCCTGCGGGCCCTGTGCCAGGCGCCGGTGATCGATCGGGTGTTCGTGGTGCTGTCGGTGGGGGATCAGGAGTGGGACCGTCACGACTGGTCCGCCCTGGGGCCCAAGCTCACCCCCCTCTACTGCGGCGGCGCCAGCCGGGCCGACAGCGTGTTGAACGGTCTGCGCTCCATGGCCGAGCATGCCTCCACTGCCGATTGGGTGCTGGTGCATGACGCCGCCCGGCCGTGCCTGGCCCCCTGGCACATCGATACCCTGACCCGGGCCCTGGCCGGCGACGAGGTGGGGGGGCTCCTGGCGGTGCCGGTGGCCGATACCTTGAAGCGGGCCGACGGTCACGGCCACGCCATCGAAACCGTTCCCCGGGACAGCCTGTGGCAGGCCCAGACCCCCCAGATGTTCCGCTTCATGATGCTGAAACGGGCCCTGGAAAGCGCCCGCCAGGTTACCGACGAAGCCAGCGCCATCGAGGCGGCGGGCCTGCGCCCGCGCCTGGTGCCGGGGGATGCCACCAACCTCAAGGTGACCTACCCCCTGGATCTGCACCTGGCGGAGTGGATCCTGCAACATCGTGAAGGCTGAGCGCCCATGACCTCCCCCTTTTCCTTCCGCATTGGCCAGGGCTTCGACGTCCATGCCCTGGTGGCCGGCCGGCCCCTCATCCTGGGGGGCGTGACCATACCCTTCGAGCGGGGCCTGCTGGGCCACTCGGACGCCGACGTGCTCCTCCACGCCATCACCGACGCCCTGCTGGGGGCCGCGGGTCTGGGGGACATCGGCCGCCATTTTCCCGACACCGATCCCCGCTACCTGGGGGCCGATAGCCGGGTGCTGCTGCGGGCGGCCATGGCGGCGGTGCGCCAGGCCGGTTTCGAGGTGGTGAACGTGGACGCCACCATCATCGCCCAGGCCCCCAAAATCATGCCCTTCGCGCCGGCCATGGTGGCCAACCTGGCGGCGGATCTGGCCATGCCGGCCGAGGCCATCAACATCAAGGGCAAGACCACGGAAAAGCTCGGCTTCACCGGCCGGGGCGAGGGTATCGCCGCCCAGGCGGTGGCCTTGCTGGCCCGCCATGCCGGCGGCTGAAGCGCCGAGCCAGCGCCTGTTCTTCGCGCTCTGGCCGCAGCCCGAGTTGGCCCGGTCCCTCCATGGTCTGGCTCTTCGGGTAGCGGCCAAAAGCGGCGGCCGGGTGATGGCCCGGGACACCCTGCACCTCACCCTGGCCTTCCTGGGGGAGGTGGCCGGCAGCCGGCTGGAGGATCTCAAGGAAGCCGCCCACCGGGCGCCGAAGCCCGCCGCCTTTGAACTGCGGCTGGACCGGGCCGGTTACTGGCGGCACAACCGCATCCTGTGGGTCGGGCCGGCCGCGCCGCCCCCCGCCCTGAAAAACCTCGCCGCTGGTCTGGCGGCCAGCCTGGGGGAGGCCGGTTTCAGCCTGGAAGCCCGGCCCTTTCAGGCCCACATGACCCTGATCCGCAAGAGCGCCGATCCCATGCCCCTCTTGCTGCCGGACCTGCCCCCCTGGCCGGTGGAGGAGATGGTGCTGGTGAGTTCCCGGCTCACCGCCCATGGCCCCCGCTATCGGGCCATCGCACGCTGGCCCCTGGCCGCGGCGGGCTGATGGGGCCCCAGGGCCGGCAAGATCTGCCGCGGACCCCTGGCCGGACTATACCTTTGGCATTTTGTAAGGTTTGCCTGACAGACAGCTCGTTAAGGGATTGTTAAGGTCCGCCGGTAGCCAGAAAGCCTCCGCAAGGGAGGCCAAGCCGTTCGTTCATGGGGTGAAGGGTCGCGTGCGCATTCCTGCTTTTCCCTGTTTGGCGGTGGTCGTTGCGTCCGTTGCGAGCAACGTGTCTTGCTATTCCGGGCAAGCGTCCGGATTCCTTTCCCAAGGCTACCCCGTGCCACGCCATCGTCTGGCCAAGGAGGGCGATCGACCCACCCGCCAGGTGCGATGGCGGAGCCTGCCAATCCGTGAGCCAATCCGCTTGAACAAGGCGGGGGCGCAAGCCCGGCTGGCGGAATCTATGAAGTACACCCAAAGAAGAAGCGCTGACGGCAAACCCATGGACCCATGGGTCGGCCCAGACGTTTCATGGGAAACGAGGAGGAGACAGGATGAACATGAAGCTGACGATCGGAGCGCGCCTGGCCCTGGGGGCATGTGCGTTTTTCGCCCTGCTGGCGTTTTCGGTTTTCGTGGGGCTCAATCGCCTCGACAAGCTCAACACCATGACCGAGCGCATCGCCACCAAGGACTGGCGCAAGGCTTCCCTGGCCAACGACATCATGGGCTTGATGGAGGACAATGCCCGGGAGACCTTCCTGTTGTTCTATACCGCCGACCGGGCTGCAGGCCTGCAGCGGATCGAGCAAAACAAGGCCCTCATCACCCAAAAGCTCAACACCCTGGACGAGCTGGTGTATTTGCCCGAGGGCAAGGTGTTATTGAGTGACATTAAGGCGCTGCGCGCGCCCTATGTCCAAGCTTTTTCAAAAGTGCCCGGGCTGCTCGACGCAGCGCGGATCGACGAGGCGTCCGCCGCCATGGCCAACGAGGTGGCGCCGGCGCTGGATGCCTTGCTCAACGCAGTGCAAAAGCTCGTTCATCTTCAAGGCGGAATTTTCGAGGCAAGCGCGGTGGAAGCTGCCCAGGTTTATGAATCCTCCCGAAATCTGTTGCTGTTGGGCTTGTTGGTCGCCCTGGGGCTGGGCGCGGTGGCTTCCGTCTGGGGGGTCAGATCGGTGACCCAACCCCTGGGAGGCGAACCCGACGAGGTCAGGCAGGTGGCCGAGTCCATCGCCCTGGGCGACCTCACCTCCGCCCTCCGGGTCAGGCCCGGGGACGAGCATAGCCTGATGGCTGCCATGAGCCGGATGCAGGCCAGCCTGCGCAAGATCGTGGCCGATCTCCACGACAACGCGGCAGCCATGGCCACGGCCTCCCAGCAACTGGCGGTCAGTTCCACCCAGGTGGCCACCGCCAGCTCCGCCCAGGCCGAAGCCTCGGCCTCCATGGCGGCGGCGGTGGAGCAGATGACCGCCAGCGTCAGCCAGGTTTCCGAGCGGGCGGTGGAAACTCATGGCATCACGGAAGCCACCGGGGCCAGCTCCAAGGATGGCAGCCAGGTCATTCAGGCCACCGTGGTGGAGATGCAGCAGGTTTCCCGGATCTTTGACGAGGCCGCCCAGACCATCGAACGGATGGGCAACAAGTCCCAGGAGATCTCCGGCATCGTCCAGGTCATCAAGGATGTGGCCGACCAGACCAACTTGCTGGCCTTGAACGCGGCCATTGAAGCCGCCCGGGCCGGCGAGCAGGGGCGGGGATTCGCGGTGGTGGCCGACGAGGTGCGCAAGCTGGCGGAGCGCACCGCCAAGGCCACCACCGAGATCACCGCGATGATCGGCGCCGTCCAGTCCAGCGCCCAGGAGGCAGTGGGCGCCATGCAGCAGGCGGTGACCCGGGTCGGCGTGGGGGTGGATCGGGCTCGCCAGGCCAGCGACTCCATGACCGCCATCAGTTCCGGCGCGGAGCAGGTGCTGTGCATGGTCAATGAGATTTCCTGCGCGCTGCGGGAGCAAAGCGTGGCCAGCGGAGATATCTCCGCCAACGTGGAAAAGATCGCCCAGATGTCGGAAGAGAACGGCGCCGCGACCCGTGAAGTCGCGGAAATCGCTGGATCCCTGGAGGGCATGGCAGCGGCGGCCAGAGCAGCGGTCGCCCAGTTCCGGCTCGCCTGATGTGGGTTGTTGCAACGCAGGCGCGGCGCCTTCCGGCGTGCGCCGCATTCAAGTAGTCAGGGCTCCGGGTTGAACGACATGCGTCAGATTTTCCGTCCTGCCATCGCCATGATGAACAGCTTGAGCTACCCGGCCAAATTCGGCCTGGTGTGGCTCCTGTCCCTGTTGGCCATCAGCTTTGTGATCGTCAATCTCTACGCCAGCCTGGCCAGGCAGATCAACCAAGGGGAGCTGGAGCTGGAGGGCATCGGTCTGGCCGGGCCCATTTCCCATGCCATCCAGTTGATTCAGAAACACCGGGGCTTGTCCCAGGGTCTGGCCGGGGGCGAGGAATCCATGGGGGCGACCCTGGCCACGGTGAGCACCGACGCCCAGGCCGCCTATCGCCACATGGCGGCCTTGCTGCCGGACAACCTGAAAGAAAGCGCTGACTGGAAGAGCATCGAGGTCCAGAAGAACGCGGTCTTCAACAAGGGCCTGGGTTGGTCGGACCATCAGAGCTTCGTCGAGCACACCCGGCTGGTGAGTCAGCTGCTCATGTTTAAAGTGGCCGTCAGCGGCGAATACGTCCTGCCTCTGGACCCCCAGATCGATACGTCCTATCTGATCGATGCCGCCATCAATCGGCTCCCCATGGCCCTGGAACACCTCGGGCAGATTCGCGCCCATGGCACCAGCAGTCTGGCCCAGGGGCGGATCAATGAAGTCCGGCGGGTCGCCCTGCGCTCCCTGACGGCCCAATTGACCGATGAACTCAAGTTCATCCGGGCCGATATCGAGCGGGCCAGGACCCACAATCCGGCCCTGCAGGAACCCCTGCTGGTGATCGACCGGGACGTCACCGAATCGGTGCAAAGGGTCATCCAGCTGGTGGAGTGGAGCATCCTCAGTGGCCGCCTGGATGCCTCCGCCGACCAGTTCTTTGGCCTTGCCACGGCGGTCATCGACCAGAGCTACAGCCACCTCCACGGGCTGCTCCTGCCCATGATCGAGCAGCTCCTGAAGGAGCGCATCGCCCAGGCCAAGCGCACTCTCTCTATCACCATCGGGATCGTCGCCCTGCTGTTCATCCTGGTGATCTACTTTTCCATTGGCGCCTATTACGCCACCACCGAAAACATTGCCATCCTGGCCCGCACCGCCAAGGCCGTGGCCAATGGCCACATCCACGCCCGGGCGCGGCTTTCCTCCCGGGACGAATTGCGCCAGGTGGGTGACAGCTTCAATGAAATGGCCGAGGGCATCATCACCTTGTTGGCGGCCCGGGTGGAGGATGAGCGCCGCCACCACTCGGTGATCGAGTCGGCCCTGGACGCCATGGTCCAGTTCAATGGCAAGGGCGCCATTCAGGGCTGGAATCCCCAAGCCGCCAAGCTGTTCGGCTGGAGCCGGGAGGAGGCCCTCGGGCAACCTATCCACGAACTGATCATGCCAGAGCGCTATCGCCAGGCCCATCTCGATTGCATTGAGCATTTCCTGCTGACCGGGGATGAATCCCAGGTGCGGCGGCGGCTCGAGGTGGCCGGCCTGCATCGGGATGGCCACGAATTTCCTGTGGAGTTGAGCGTTTCGGTGATCGAGAACGGCGGCGGGCACCTTTTCAGCGCCTTTATCCGGGACATTACCGACAAGAAAGCCTCCGAGGATCGAATCTGGTGGCAGGCCAATTACGACGAACTGACCGGCCTGCCCAACCGGCGCATGTTCTACAACCGCCTCGAGCAGGAACTCAAGAAGGCCGACCGGGCCCACCTGATGGTGGCCGTGCTGTTCGTGGATCTGGATCGCTTCAAGGAGGTCAATGACACCCTGGGCCACCGGATCGGGGACGCCCTGCTGGTGAAAGCCGCCCAGCGGATCCAGAGCTGCGTCCGGGATACCGACACCGTGGCCCGCCTCGGGGGTGACGAATTCGTGGTGATCCTGGATCGGGTGGAAAACATCCCGGGGGTCGAACGGGTCGCCACCCAGATCCTGAAACGGATGGCCGAGGTCTTCATGCTGGAAAAGGAGGCGGTCTATATCTCCGCCAGCATCGGCATCACCCTCTACCCCCAGGACGCCACCGACATCGAGGACCTCATGAAGGATGCGGACCAGGCCATGTACCTGGCCAAGTCCTCCGGGCGCAACCGCCTGAGCTACTTCACCCCGGAACTGCAAAAGACCGCCCAGGACCGGCTGCGCATGCTCACCGACCTGCGGGGCGCCCTGGCGGGGGACCAGTTCAAGATCCACTATCAGCCCATCGTCGAACTGGCCACCGGCTGCATCTGGAAGGCCGAGGCGCTGATCCGCTGGCACCATCCGGAACACGGGCTGATCAGCCCAGCCCATTTCATTCCCCTGGCGGAGGAAACGGGCTTGATCGTGCAGATCGGCGACTGGGTCTTCCGGGAGGCCACCCGCCAGGTCAAGCGCTGGCAGATGGAGCATGGCTGGGACATTCAGGTCAGCATCAACAAGTCGCCCATCCAGTTCAAGAACGAGCTGTCCGGTTCGGAAATCTGGCTCAATCACCTGCGGGATCTCGGCCTGGACGAGCACTGCGTCGCCATCGAGATCACCGAAGGCCTGCTCCTGGATCAGGAGCCCTTGGTGGCCTCCCGGCTGCAGGCCTTCCGGAACGCGGGGGTGCAGATCGCCATCGACGACTTTGGCACCGGGTACTCGTCCCTGTCCTATCTGAAGAAATTCGACTTCGATTACCTGAAGATCGACCGGTCCTTCACCCGCAACCTGAAACCCGATTCCAGCGACATGGGCCTGTGCGAGGCCATCATCGTGATGGCCCACAAGCTGGGCATGAAGGTGATCGCCGAAGGGGTTGAAACGGAAATGCAGCGCACCCTGTTGATCAATGCCGGTTGCGACTACGCCCAGGGCTACCTCTTTTCCAAGCCTTTGCCGGCGGACGAGTTCGCCCAGCTGGTACCCTGTTGCTGCTGCGTCAACGGGGCCAAATTACCGTGCGTGACGGAGGAGGCCGAGACCGCGTAGGGCGGGTTTCAACCCGCCAACCCACACCGCCTCAATTCACCCCGGCCGGTTGAAACCGGCCTTACGCTTCCCTCGGCCTAGCCCTGTAGGGCGGGATTCATCCCGCCAGAATTGGCCCATCCCGCCAGGATCAGCTTTCAGCCGACCCCCGACGGTATCGGCCCGCCAGCTTGACCACCGCCTCGCCAGTGTGGGCGCGGGCCCGCAGCTGGCCGCAGCCCCCGTCGATGTCCTGGCCGGCGGAGCGCCGCAGCTTGGTGAGGATGCCCCGCCGGTTGAGCTGGCCGGCCATCGCCACCACCCGTTCCCAGGCCGGGCGGCGGTAGGGCAGGCCCTCCCCGGTGTTGTAGGGGATCAGGTTCATGATGGCGTACTTGCCGGTCAACAGCTCGATGATCCCGGCCACTTCCGCGTCGCTGTCGTTGATGCCTTCCAGCAGGGTCCATTGGTACTGGATCGGGTAGCCAGTGGCGCGAGCGTAGGCCTCCCCCCGCGCCACCAGATCGGCCGGGTCCATGGGGGGCGCCTTGGGCAGCAGCTCCCGGCGCAGCGCCGCCCGGGTGGTGTGGAGGGACAGGGCCAGGGCGGGCTTCACCTTCCCCTGGGGCAGGCATTCGAACACCCGGGGATCCCCCACCGTGGAAAACACCAGGTTCTTGTGGCCGATGCCCCCCTCGGTGCCCAGGAGCTCGATGGCCTCCACCACGTTGTCCAGGTTGTGGGTCGGCTCTCCCATGCCCATGAACACCACCTTCTTCACGGGTCGGTGGGCCCGGGCCAGGGCCACCTGGGCCACTATCTCGGCGCTGCCCAGCTGGCGCAGCAGGCCGGACTGGCCAGTCATGCAGAAACGGCAACCCACCGCGCAGCCCACCTGGGAGGACACACACAGCCCATCCCGGGGCAGCAGCACGCTTTCCACCGTCTGGCCGTCGGCCAGCTCCACCAGCAGGCGCACCGAGCCATCCTCGCTGGGGTGTTCCGAGCGCACCCGGGCCAGGCCTTCCAGGGTGATGGTCAGCTCGGGCAGGGCTTCCCGTACCGCCAGGGGCAGGAAGTCCTCCATCTTGCTGTGGCGGTTGTCCAGGGAGGCCACCTGGGCCCAGGCCCGCAGCACCCGCTGCTCATGGCAGGGCTTGGCCCCAAGGGACTGGAGATGCTGGCGGATGTGTTCGATGCGCATGGGGGGCGAATCCTAGCACCGCCGGCCGCTGGCCCGGTAGGGCCAGATGTCGTGGATCAAGGCGGGGCAGGGTGCGGGCGCCTAAGTTGGGGGCGAGAACCCCGTAGGGTCGGCTTTAGCCGACCAAGGCGGGCTGAAGCCCGCCCTACAAACGCATTTCACGACAGCATCCCCAGGAGAGCCCCATGCGATACCCCCCATTCTTCGACGCCGTTCCCCGTCTGCGCCTGCGGGATCCCTTGGCGGACTTCCTGGGGGCCCTGGAAGGGGGCATCGTGGAGTACGGCTATCTGGACGCGGTCAAGCTGGCCGGCCATTCCTGCCCGACGGTGGCCGGTGCCTATGGCCTCACCCGCCGGGCCCTGGATGCCCTGTGGGGCGGGGCGCTGGCGGAGCGGGGCGCCTTGCGGGTGGAATTTCGGGACGCCCGGGAGGCGGGCACCACCGGGGTGGTGGCCCAGGTGGTGTCGCTAGTCACTGGGGCGGCGCCGGAAACGGGTTTCAAGGGCATCGGGGGGCGCTTCGCCCGCCGGGACCGCCAGGCCTTCGGGGTCGAATTGCCCCTGGAGATCCGCTACATCCGCACCGATACGGGCGCCGCGGTGGACGGGGTGGCCCAGCTTCGCCAGGTGCCCGCCGATCCGGCCATGGGCGAGCTGATGCAGCGCAGCTTGGCGGGGGAGGCCTCGCCGGAAGAAACCCGCCGCTTCGGGGCCCTGTGGCAGGACCGGGTGCGTCGAATCCTGCTGGAGCATGGCGATGACCCGACGGTGTTCATCCTCCAGCCCGCCGCCTGAGGCGCCAGCGATGCAACGGGCCCCCGCCCCATGCCTGGATGAAGGACCGGGGCCCCAAGCCTCGCCGGCCTGCTACATGGCAGAGTTTCCCGCCTACTTTGGCCTGGAAGCAGCGCCGGCGGCTCCTCCGCCGGCTTCCGAAGTCGCCCATCCGCCAGGCAATCGGGGGATCTGGGTGGGCATTTTGTGCGAGCTCACCGAGTTTGCCCTGATGTTCCTGGCCTACGCCTACTTTCGCCTCATCCACCCGGCGGATTTCCACCGGGGCCCCACCATGCTCAACACCAGCCTGGGGGTGACCAATACGGTGATCCTGCTCACCAGCGGCTACTTTGCCGTGCGGGCGGTGCTGGCCATCCGCCAGGACCGGGCCCGGGCCGCCCAGGGCTGGCTGGTCCTGACCCTGGTGGGCGGACTGGCCTTCCTGGGGGTGAAGGGTTACGAATTTCTCTGGAACATGGACCACGGCGTAGTGGGGGTGGGCAACAGCTTCGTGGCCATGTACTACTACCTCACCTTCAACCACCTGGTGCATGTGGTATGGGGCTGCCTGGGACTGATGTGGGCCCTGTTGCGCAACGGCTTTGGCGCCTACAGCGCGGCGGACTACGAGGGCCTGGACGCCGCCACCCTCTACTGGCACGCCACCGACCTGGCCTGGATCGTGATTTTTCCGCTGCTTTACGTGCTGCGATGAGGAGACCTGGATGAGCACCCCCGAACGACACGTCACCCTGGTCTGGCTCGGCCTGGTCTCCCTCACCCTGGGGGCCGCCCGGCTGGGGGATTCGGGCCTGCCGGGGGCCATCACCGGGGCGGTGGTGGCCCTGGTGATGGCTGGCAAGGGCTTTCTGGTGATCCGCAACTACATGGGTTTGCGGGACCCAGGCTCCCGCCTGGGGCAAGCCATGGGCCTGTATTTCCTGGCGGTGCCGGCCCTGATTCTGGTGGCGGTGGGGTGGGGGCCGGGCCTGGCGCCCTGAAGAGGCGCGTGGCCCTTGCAAAATGACGGCTCTCCCGTAGGGCGGGCTTCAGCCCGCCAACCTGCCCCCGCCGCCCGGCTGGCCGGTTGAAACCGGCCCCACGTCCCCCCCCGGCCCAACCCCGTTGGGCGGGCTTCAGCCCGCCGATCCCCGCTCCAACACCGCCCCCGGCCGGTTGAAACCGGCCCTACGTCACCCCCGGCCCAACCCCGTGGGGCGGGATTCATCCCGCCAGCCCACCGCGCCACCACCCCCGGCCGGTTGAAACCAGCCCTCCGACGCGAACGCCGTAGGGTCGGCTTCAGCCGACCAAGGCGGGCTGAAGCCCGCCCAA
This sequence comes from Rhodocyclaceae bacterium, assembly GCA_034004685.1. Classification (GTDB taxonomy): domain Bacteria; phylum Pseudomonadota; class Gammaproteobacteria; order Burkholderiales; family Rhodocyclaceae; genus JAEUNX01. Next base: position 84,952 of record JAVEWG010000009.1, read on the forward strand.
CAACAGCGCCACAACTGCATAAGCCCACCACCCGGCCCCGTCAGCCCATCATCCCGGTACCCGGTCCACCGGGAGGACCTGCCCGATCATGAAGCGAGCGCGTCGGAGGCGAGGGAGGGCCAGCACCGGCACGAAATCCCGCCTTACGTTTCCCTACGCGTTGCGAAGATGTATTTGATGCCATATCTATGCCGTTTGGCATATGTACTTATCATTGTCTGGCGGCTAGCATCACCGTTACATTTCATGACATTTGCGACGGGCCAGCCCCATGCCAAATTCAGTTGATAGCGGCGTCCACTGTTTGGTGATGCTGGCCCGCTTGCACGGCCTGGCCGTGGATGCCGAGCGAATCTCCCACCGCTTTGCCGGCCTCGATGGACAACTGAGTCGGGAGTCCTTGATCCTCGCCGCCCGGGAGCTGGGCCTCAAGGCCAGGAGCAGCAGCTTTTCGCCGGATGCGCTACTCAACGCGCCCCTGCCCGCCATCGCCGGTGATTCGTCGGGCCGCTTCTTTCTCCTGGCCCGGGCTGAAGCGTCCCCGGAAGCCCCTGGGGCGCTCCATCGGGTTCTCATCCACGACCCCCAAGCCGGCCGTCCGGAGATCCTGAGCCGGGAGGATGTCCTGGCCCGCTGGGACGGCACCCTCATCCTGTTCACTTCCCGGACATCCCTGGCCGCCGACCTGGCCCGCTTCGACTTCTCCTGGTTCGTTCCAGCCATCGTCAAGTACCGCAAGCTGCTGGGGGAGGTGCTGGTGGCCTCCTTCTTCCTGCAACTCTTTGCCCTGGTCACCCCCTTGTTCTTCCAGGTGGTGATGGACAAGGTATTGGTGCACAAGGGCTACGCCACCCTCACCGTGATCGGCGTGGGCCTGGTGGCGGTGAGCCTCTTCGAAAGCCTGCTCTCCGCATTGCGCACCTATCTCTTTGCCCACACCTCCAGCCGCATCGACGTGGAACTGGGGGCACGTCTCTTCCGCCATCTGCTGGCCTTGCCCCTGGCCTACTTCGAAGCCCGTCGCGTGGGGGATTCGGTGGCGCGGGTGCGGGAGCTGGAGCACATCCGCCAGTTCCTCACCGGCCAGGCCCTCACCCTGGTGATGGATCTGCTCTTTTCGGTGGTCTTCATTGCCGTGATGGCCTGGTACTCCGGCTGGCTGACCCTGGTGGTGTTGGCGGCGATTCCCTTTTACGTGGGCCTGTCCGTGGGCGTTACGCCACTGTTGCACCGGCGGCTGGATGAAAAATTCCGGCGCGGCGCCGACAACCAGGCTTTTCTGGTGGAATCGGTGGCCAACATCCATACCCTCAAGGCCATGGCGGTGGAGCCCCAGTTCACCCGTCACTGGGACAACCAGCTTGCGGGCTACGTTGCCGCCGGCTTCCGGGTGGCCAGCCTCGGGGCCTGGGCTTCCGAAGGGGTGGGGCTCATCAACAAACTCACCACCGCCGCCATCCTGTGGCTGGGGGCCTATCAAGTCATTGACGGCCAGCTTACCGTAGGCGGCCTAGTGGCCTTCAACATGCTGGCCGGGCGGGTGGCCCAGCCCGTCATGCGCCTGGCCAACCTGTGGCAGGACTTCCAGCAGACCGGCATCTCCATGGCCCGCCTGGGAGACATCCTCAATACCCCCACGGAAATCCCCGCCACCCGCGTCAGCCTGCCGCCCATGCAAGGCCGCATCGAGTTCGAGCACGTCAGCTTCCGCTACCGGCCCGACGGTTCCGAAGTGCTGCGGGATATTTCCTTCCTCATCCAGCCCGGCGAGATGGTGGGCATCGTCGGCCGTTCCGGCTCCGGCAAGAGCACCCTGGCCAAGCTCGTCCAGCGGCTGTATGTGCCCGAGCGGGGCCGGGTGCTGGTGGATGGGGTCGATCTCGCCCTGGCAGACCCGATCTGGCTGCGCCGCCAGATCGGCGTGGTGTTGCAGGAGAGCATCCTCTTTGCCCGGTCCATCCGGGACAACATCGCCCTTTCCGACCCCGGCGCCCCCATCGAGCGGGTGATTGCCGCCGCCCGCCTGGCTGGCGCCCACGATTTCATCATGGCCTTGCCCCAGGCCTACGACACCCCGGTGGGGGAGCACGGCGCCACCCTCTCCGGCGGCCAGCGCCAGCGCATCGCCATCGCTCGGGCGCTGCTCACCGACCCCAAGGTGCTGGTCTTCGACGAAGCCACCAGTGCCCTGGACTATGAATCGGAACGGATCATCCAGGACAACATGCGGGCCATCTGCCAGGGCCGCACGGTGATCGTCATCGCCCACCGCCTTTCCGCCGTCCGGGAGGCAGACCGCATTCTGGTTCTGGACCGGGGCGCCCTCATCGAAGAAGGCCATCACGGTGAACTCAAGGAACGCCCCAATGGCACCTACGCCAAGCTCCATGCCCTCCAGCAGGGCTGACGCAGGGCGGGGTTCATCATCCCACCAACCCTGGGCGGGGTGGCCGGTTGAAACCGGCCCTACGCTTGTCCCCCAATCCGTAGGGCGGGTTTCAACCCGCCAATCCCGCTCCGGGCGGCCGGTTGAACCCGGCCTCACGTTTCCTGCCCGCCAACCCGCCCCACGGGGGATGCCATGACTTACGACGCCCTGCGGCGCGGCCGTTACTCTGCCCCGGGCAATGCCTACCACGTCACCATCGTCACGGCGGAGCGGGCCCCGCTGTTTTCGGATCTTTTCCACGCGCGCGCCATCGTGGGGGAAATGCGCCGCTGCGACCAAGCCGCCCGCAGCGCCACCCTCGCCTGGGCGTTGATGCCCGACCACCTCCATTGGCTCTTTGTTCTTGGCCCGGATGTTTCCCTGGCCAAAATCCTCCACGGCTTCAAGGGCCGCAGCGCCCGCGAGTTGAACCGCTTGCGGGGTGGCCTTGGCCCGGTTTGGCAGCGGGGCTATCACGACCACGCCGTCCGTGGCCAAGAGGACGTGCTCACCATCGCCCGCTACCTGGTGGGCAACCCCCTGCGTGCCGGTCTGGTGGACGACCTGGGTCAATACCCCCATTGGGATGCGGTATGGCTCCCATGATGATCCGGCAAAAATCCACCCCCGGCCGGTTGAAACCGGCCCCACGCCACCCTCCGGCCCACCCCCGTGGGGCGGGATTCGTCCCGCCTGCCCACCGCGCCACCGCCCCCGGCCGGTTGAAACCGGCCCCACGCCATCCTCCGGCCCACCCTCGTAGGGCGGGATTCATCCCGCCAGCCCACCCCAACGACACGCAGCCCCGCTCATGATCGCCCAAGCCACCCTGAACCTTTTCGCCCGCTACCGCCGGGTCTTTGCCGCTGCCTGGCGGGCCCGCCACCAATTCGAACCTCCCCGGCGGGGCGCCCTGGAGCGCCAATTCCTCCCCGCCGCCCTGGAGGTCCAGGAGACTCCACCCAGCCCCTTGCCCAGGGCCCTGTTGTGGACCCTGATGGCCGCCTTCACCGCGCTGCTGGCCTGGTCAAGCCTTGGCCACATCGACACCGTAGCCACCGCCGCCGGCAAGGTCATTCCCAGCACCCGGGTGCAGGTCATCCAGCCCATCGAAACTGCCGCCGTGCGGCGCATCTTCGTGGCCGACGGCCAGGCCGTGAAAGCCGGTGATCTGCTCGTGGAACTGGACGCCACCGCCGCCGGCGCCGAAACCGCCCAGGCCCGGGAAGCCTGGATTGGCGAACGCCTCAAGGCCGCCCGCGCCCGTACCCTCCTGGCCGCCCTGGAGGCCGCCCCCGCCCACCCGGCCACGCCCACCTTGCCGCCCCTGGGCGGCATCCCCGCCGCCCGCCACCTGGCCGAGGCCCAGCTCCTGGCCCGCCAGGCCGCCGAGTACCGCACCCGCGCCCAAGCCCTGGATGCCGAGCTGGCCCGCGCCCAGGCCGAACATGCCGCCACCCGGGAACTGGTGGCCAAGCTCCAGGCCACCCTCCCCATCGCCCAGCGCCGGGAGGCGGACTACAAGGGCCTGGTGGAAAAAGCCTTCGTCTCCCAGCACGGCTACCTGGACCGCCAGCAAGCCCGCATCGAAACCGAGCGGGATCTGGCCTACCAGCAAGCCAGGCTGGTGGAACTGGACCAGACCATCGCCCAGGCCCGGGCCACCCGCGCCGCCTGGCAGGCCGAATTCCTGCGGGGCCTGAGCGCGGAACTGAACGAGGCTGAACAAAGGGCCGCAAGTCTCCAGGCCGAGGTGGACAAAACCGAAAACAAAACCCGCCTCATGCGCCTGGTGGCGCCGGTAGACGGCACCGTGCAGCAACTGGCCATCCACACCGAAGGGGGCGTGGTCACCCCCGCCCAACCCCTCATGAACATCGTCCCCCAGGGCGCCCCCATCGAGCTGGAGGCGGTGCTGGAAAACAAGGATGTGGGCTTCGTAAAAGCCAGCCAGACCGCCGAAATCAAGGTGGAAACCTTCCCCTTCACCCGCTACGGCACCTTGCCGGCCCAGGTCAGCTTTGTCTCCCAGGACGCAGTGGCCGACGAGCACCGGGGCCTGGTCTTCCCGGTCCGCCTGCAACTTGCGCGCACCACCCTCCAGGTGGATGAGCGCACGGTCAATCTCTCCCCCGGCATGGCCATCACCGCTGAAATCAAGACCGGGCGGCGGCGGGTGATCGAGTATTTCCTGAGCCCCATCCTGAAAACGGTGGGGGAGAGCTTGGGGGAGCGGTGATCTGGATGCTTGAAATATCGTCCGATTCGGATCGTGGCGCCGCCAACCTGGACCTGGCCAGCAACCCCTTCTACCGGGAATTCACCGATTCCCTCCCCATCACCGAACAGGCCGCCGGGCTGCCGGATATGGGGGGGTCGGGCTTGGTGCGGGATCTGCGGGAGGCGGCGAGTTTGTCCATGACGTGAATCGATTCGTAAGTCATTCCAAATCGTGTTGCTAGCAAGTGAGTTGGACTAAATGGGCAGCGGGATTGGAATCAGGGTGAATTGAATGTTTGACTGAGAAGCGGAAGGAGTGTTGATTGAAAATTAACGATGAATTTATTGCTGCATCATATAAATCGTTTGGATGGGAACGGCTTGATCGGCGGCGAGGGTTTGTGGCTATTGGGTTGTTTTTTTTGGTGTTTGGAGTTTTTTTGTTTTTTTATCCTGAAGTCCCTGACTTTTCTGGAAAATTTGGATGGTTATATTCATGGGCGTATTCAACATTTGGGATATACGGAAAGTCATTCCTATACTTTACGGCGGGGTTGGTTTTCATAATGTTCGGAGTATATAGAAACAGGAAGGAAAAATAATGTCTGGAATTGTTCTGATTTTTACGAGGTCTGGAATTGTGGCTGTTGAAGGAGGCTCCGCTGGACAGGCAGCTATAACATATTTTTCAGAGAAAGTCGCTGCTGGAGATGCGTATGTGCTTGGTGTAGATGTTGTCAACGGAACTGCACAAACATATGAGCAATATTTAAATGTAGAAACCGCCAAAGAAATCTATAACGATGCAATCACCAATCAGGATGTGAATGCTCTTACTCGAGATGCCTTTGCTGCAACGCTTGGTTTAATGACAGGGGTTCTTACTGCACCCCTTGGGCCAGTGCCTTCAGTCGCTCTCGGGGAGGGAATGTCAGAAGCTTTCAAAAATGCTTACAACCGTTTTCAAGACTGGGCAAGCCAACAAGATATGAGTTTTCTTGATCCAGTTTGGGCGATGTTCGACCGTTTAAAACGAATAATTGATGACGGAACGAATCTTACGTATCAGGATGTCCAGAATCATCAACTAACAATTAACCATCCTTGGAACTCCGCCAACCGCTGGCGTCCACCCCGCGACCCCCTGGCCCTGGACCTGGACGGTGACGGTATCGAAACGGTGGGGGCCGACGGCGCGATTCTGTTCGACCACGATGGCGACGGCATCCGCACTGGCACCGGCTGGGTGAAGGGGGATGACGCCTTCCTGGTGCTGGACCGCAACGCCAACGGCACCATCGACAGCGGCGCCGAACTCTTTGGGGTGGATACGGTGCTGGCCAATGGCGCCAAGGCCGCCAACGGCTTCGCCGCGCTCAAGGATCTGGACAGCAACGGCGACAACCTGTTCACCGCCGCCGACGCCCGGTTTGCCCAGGTGCGCCTGTGGCGGGATCTGGACGAGGACGGTATCTCCGATGCCGGCGAGCTGATCGCCCTGACCGAGGCCGGCATCACCCGCATCAACCTCAACGCCACCGTCACCAGCACGAATCTGGCCGGTGGCAACCGCCAGACCGCCACCGCCACCTACACCCGCGCCAACGGCACCACCGGCACCGCCGGCGACGTGAGCCTGGACGGCAACGCCGCCAACCTGGACCTGGCCAGCAACCCCTTCTACCGGGAATTCACCGATTCCCTCCCCATCACCGGGCAGGCCGCCGGGCTGGCTGCGCGAAGTATCGGCTCGTAATCATTCAAAATACTGTTGTCGGCAGCATAAACAAAATTCAGCGGGATTTGTAATTATATTGGATTGAATTTTGTGACATTTTAAAAGGAGGAATGGCTTGAATGCAGAAGCAAAGTTGGAGTTGAGGTTTTCTGGTCCAGCTCTGGCTTGTTGTATTGGCTTCATGGCAATAAAAATTAATGTTGCACATGTGCGAGATTTAAAGTGAAAGACATTAAAGATATTCTAGAAATATTAATTCGGACTGTTGATGGGCGTTGTGTGATCATTTGGTCCATACTTTTTGTCGTCCTATTGTTGCGATCGATCGCAGATCTTGGATTGGTTGCCTCTCAATTTAAATACATATTTTTTATATCCGTTGCCTTTTTAATATTTATTAGATTTAGGGTTAGCGGCTATGAGAGCGATATGAAAACAAATTTTTGGGGTGTGGCTAATATAAACGGTTTTTGCTTGTACATACTATATATGGAGTTTTTCAAATGAGCGAGCCTCTTGTACTAACCTTTTCGTAAGTATTGTCATAGCATGAGACAATACGCGCATGAAATGCAAACGGAACTCGGACGGTCGCGCGCTCGACCACCACTCGCTTCAGGTCATGCGTCAGCAGGCGATCAAGGC
>JAVEWG010000080.1:0-4562 GCA_034004685.1 Rhodocyclaceae bacterium
GGATCGCCGACTCCAGACTCACCCCCCAGCCGGTGGACACGAATACCGGCGCCACGCCGGCCCGGGTGCGCAGCACCGCGCCGATCACGTCCCCTTTGTCCTCCAGGGGCACCCAGGCGCCCCGCTCCGCCGGCACTGGCCCATGGCGGCCCACCAGGCGTGTCTTGCCCACTCCAATGGTGGGAATGCCGGTGAGCAATCCCACATGGCAGGCGATGCCGAAACGGCGGGGATGGGCCAGGCCGTGGCCGTCGCAAAGGATCAGATCCGGCGCCACCGCCAGGCTGGCCAGGGCTGCCAGCACCGCCGGGGTTTCCCGGAAGGACAGCAGCCCGGGCACGTAGGGAAAGCGGGTAGGCTGGCGGGCCACGGCCTGCGCCACCCGGGCCAGAGACGGGTAATCCAGCACCGCCACCGCCGCCCGGGTGATCCGCCCCCCGTCCTCGAAGCCCACATCCACACCGGCGACGCGGCCCACTGCCCCCAGGCGATCCTCCCGCACCACCCGCCCCGCCAGCGCCCGCTGCAGGGCCACCGCTTCCCGGGGGGTGAGATCCCAAGCATGGCTCAGCACGGCCGGCTCGTGATCGGGAGCGAAACCTGCTTCATGCAAGGGGCGTGGATGTATTTCATCCCGGCATTGTAAGGTTTCACCCGACCCCAGCTTTCACCCCGGAGCGCAACACCATGAAGATCGGCGTACCCAAGGAAATCAAGACCCACGAATACCGGGTGGGCCTCACCCCCTCCAGTGTCCGGGAGCTGGTGGCTCACGGCCACCAGGTGTGGGTGGAGAGCCAGGCTGGCGCGGGCATCGGCGCCGACGACGAGGCCTACCGCCAGGCCGGCGCGGTCATCGCCACCGCCGCCGAGGAGGTCTTTGCCACCGCCGGACTGATCGTCAAGGTCAAGGAGCCCCAGGCTGCCGAGCGGGCCTGGCTGCGTCCCGGCCAGGTGTTGTTCACCTACCTTCACTTGGCCCCCGACCCAGCCCAGACCCGGGATCTCCTGGCCAGCGGCGCCGTGGCCATCGCCTACGAGACTGTCACCAGCCCCCGGGGCGGCCTACCGCTCCTGGCCCCCATGTCGGAGGTCGCCGGCCGCATGAGCATCCAGGCCGGCGCCCATTGCCTGGAGCGGGAAGCCGGCGGCCGGGGCATCCTGCTGGGCGGCGTACCCGGGGTAGAACCCGCCAAGGTGGTGATCCTCGGCGGCGGGGTGGTGGGCCGCCACGCGGCCCTGATGGCGGTGGGCGCCGGGGCCGATGTAACGGTGATCGACCGTTCCGTAGACGCCCTGCGTCGCCTGGTGGATCAGTTCGGGCCGCGCCTGAAGACCCTCCACGCCTCCCGGGACGCCATTGAACGGGCGGTGCTGACGGCAGATCTGGTGGTGGGAGGCGTACTGATCCCCGGAGCGGCTGCCCCTAAACTGGTGAGCGCTGACATGGTGCGGGCCATGCAGCCCGGTGCAGTGGTGGTGGACGTGGCCATCGACCAGGGCGGCTGCTTCGCCACCAGCCGCCCCACCACCCATGCCAACCCCACCTATGTAGTGGATGGGGTGGTGCATTACTGCGTGGCCAACATGCCCGGCGCGGTGCCCCGCACCTCCACTTACGCCCTCAACGCCGCCACCCTGCCCTTCGTCCTGACCCTGGCGGAACTGGGCTGGCGGGAGGCCCTGGGCCGCGACCCCCACCTGCTGGCCGGCCTCAACGTGGCAGACGGCCGCCTCACCCAGCCGGCGGTGGGGGAAGCCCTGGGGCTGCCCGCCCTGTTGCCGGCGGAAGCGATCCGGTGATCGGGAAGGGACCGGTAGTCCAGGCTGGCCCGGGCGCAGGACAGGGAGCGCTAAGGCACCTCGACGGCAGCCGCAAAGTCGGGCCGGCACAGCGGTCTGGCGAAACCTAGGCAGAGTGACCCAGGGCAACAAGGTGCATCGGCCCCCGCGAGCCGAGGCGCTGAGGGGGCCGATGCACCAAGGATGACAGCGGTCTAGAGCACCCCTTGGGCCAGCATGGCGTCGGCCACCTTCACGAAGCCGGCGATGTTGGCGCCATCCACGTAGCTCACGCTGCCATCGGCTCGTTGCCCGTATTGCCGGCAAGCGGCGTGGATGCCCTGCATGATTTGCAGCAGACGGCCATCCACCTCCTCCCGCGGCCAGGACATGCGCACCGCGTTCTGGCTCATTTCAAGCCCCGAGGTGGCCACGCCGCCGGCGTTGCTGGCCTTGCCCGGGGCGTAGAGGACCCCGGCAGCCTCGAAAGCCTTGGCCGCTTCGATGGTGGAGGGCATGTTGGCCCCTTCGGCCACGCAGATCACCCCGTTCTTGATCAGGGTGGCGGCATCCTGGGCGTCCAGTTCGTTCTGGGTGGCGCAGGGCAGGGCCACATCTACCGGCACCTGCCAGGGGCGCAGGCCGGCTTCGAAACGGCTACCGGTGCGGGCGGCGTAGTCGCTGACGCGGCCATAGTGATGGTTCTTCACATCCATCAGGACTTCCAGTTTTTCCGCCGTGAAGCCCTCTTCGTCGATGATGGTACCGCTGGAATCCGACACCGTGACCACCCTGGCCCCCAGGTCCATGGCCTTTTCCACCGCGTATTGGGCCACGTTCCCGGAGCCGGATACGCTGACCCGCAGGCCTTCGAAGGAACGGCCCCGGGTCTTGAGCATTTCATTGGCGAAGTACACTGTGCCGTAGCCGGTGGCTTCAGGGCGGATCAAGGAACCCCCGAAACTCAGGCCCTTGCCGGTGAACACGCAGTCGGCACGGTTGCTGAGCTTCTTGTACATGCCCGCCATGTAACCGACCTCCCGGCCGCCCACGCCGATATCCCCGGCGGGGACATCGGTGTCGGAACCCACGTGGCGGAACAGCTCCGTGACAAAGCCCTGGCAAAAGCGCATCACTTCGGCCGGGCTCTTGCCCTTGGGATCGAAATCGGAACCGCCCTTGCCGCCGCCCATGGGCAGGGTGGTCAGGGCGTTCTTGAAGGTCTGTTCAAAGGCCAGGAACTTCAGCACCGACAGGGTCACGGACGGATGGAAGCGCAGCCCCCCCTTGTAGGGGCCGATGGCCATGCTGTGCTGGATGCGGTAACCCCGGTTGACCTGCACCTGACCGTGGTCATCCACCCACGAAACGCGGAACATCACCACCCGCTCGGGCTCCACCAGACGGTCGAGCAGGCCCTGCTCGGCATATTTGGGGTGCTTTTCGATGAAAGGCCACAGGCTTTCCATCACCTCGGTAACGGCTTGCAGGAACTCGGGTTGGCCGGAGTTACGATCGGCGACGTGCTGCAGGAATTGGTGAACAGAGGTGTATTTCATCGTGCATCCCAAAATGGTGCAAATCCGGCGAGAATCCGTATTTTTGCACAACGCGAGCACCAAAATGGAGCATCAAATACCATTTTCGTTGCAAATTTATCGACTTACTTTTAATCAATGAATTTTTTTGGTTCGCAATCGTCCAAATTGGTGCAATCCATGCGGTCTCGACCGCTTCCTGAACATTGCACTCGGCCGAGCAGGATTGCTGGGACAATTCGGCTTTCACTGAAAGCCTGGCGACGATTCAGCCCCCTGATCCAAAGCTGGCGCCGACAAGCTCAGCCCCTCCGGAATAGCCCGATCCATGGGAATGCAGCCATGAAGACCATCAACCACGACAATCTCGATCGCATCGTCGCCCAGGCCCGGCGCGCCGCTGACACCCACAGCCAGGGCTACCGGGAGCGGGCGCTCAAGATCTATCCCTGGATCTGCGGCCGCTGCGCCCGGGAATTCAGCCTGGCCAATCTTCGGGAGCTCACCGTTCATCACCGGGATCACAATCACGACAACAATCCGCCCGATGGCAGCAACTGGGAATTGCTCTGTGTTTACTGCCATGACAACGAGCATCAGCGTCACCAAGAGGCCCTGGCGGGCGGCTCCACCATGACCAACGGCGGCGAGCGGGCCACCCATTCGCCCTTTGCCGATCTCAAGACCCTGCTGTCCGGCGGCAAACCCTAGCCTGGAGCCGAAAAAGCGCTTAACGCATCTGACTCAGGCAGCCTGGAATGAGGATTTGTCCTGGAGCACCCATCACGGCAGCAACGGCCTGATTCTCAAGCCCTTGAAGCCGGACCCGGCATGCCCTGAAAACCGTCCAGGACTCCCACCGTGAAAGCCGCGCCAGAAACGCCGCCCACACTCCAGGGTGTGTCCCGTTCCCCTAGGCACAACTGCCTTAGTCGCCCACCTTGCCCCGGGCGGCCTTCACCGTCCCGCGCCGCGCCTTGCTTTCCAGGCGTTTTGTCACCGAAGCCCGGGTCGGCCGGGTCGGCCGGCGCGCTTTCCGGGGCGTGGCCGCCCGGGCGATCAGGTCCTCCAGCCGGCGCAAGGCCTCGGCCCGGTTTTTCTCCAGGCTGCGGAACGACTGGGCCTTGATGATGATGACGCCGTCCTTGCTGATGCGCTGGTCGCCCAGGTGCAGGAGCCGTTCCCGGATGGCCTCCGGCAGGGACGAGGCCGCGATGTTGAAACGCAGGTGTACCGCGTTGG
>JAVEWG010000010.1:0-87811 GCA_034004685.1 Rhodocyclaceae bacterium
TATCCCCGGCCCAGTTCGACGAGCAACCCATCGGGGCCCTGCGCAGCGGCCCGGCCTTCGCCCAGCACACCGATGAAATCCTGCGGGAAGCCGGCCTGGACGCCGGGGCCATCGCCGCCCTGCGGGCCCAGGGCGCCATCGCCTGAGCACCCGGCAGCCCCCCACATGCCGCCCACCGGGGCGGCATTTTCACTTACAGCCCCAGGCGGCGGACGATCTCGGTGGTCAGCCCGGCCTGGTTCATGCTGTAAAAATGCAGCCCCGGAGCACCCGCCTTCAGGAGCCGCTCGCACAGTTCGGTCACCACATCCAGGCCGAAGGCCCGGATCGATTCGGCGTCGTCCCCGAAGCCCTCGAACTTCTTGCGCATCCAGCGGGGAATCTCGGCGCCGCAGGCATCGGAAAACCGGGCCAGCTTGGAAAAACTGCCGATGGGCATGATCCCCGGCACGACGGGGGTGTTCACCCCGGCGGCAGTGCAGTCATCCAGGAAGTGCTCGTAGGCGTCAGCGTTGTAGAAGTACTGGGTGATGGCCGAGTCGGCGCCCGCATCGATCTTGCGCTTGAAGGCCAGCAGATCGTCCCGGGCGCTCCTGGCCTGGGGATGCCATTCCGGGTAGGCCGCCACTTCGATACGGAAGTGGTCGCCGGTTTCGGCCCGGATGAACGCCACCAGTTCGTTGGCATAGCGGAACTCCCCCGGATCGGCCATGCCCGAGGGCAGATCGCCCCGCAGGGCGACGATGCGGCGGATGCCCGCCTCCCGGTAACGCTGGATGATGGCCCGGATACCTTCCCGGGTGGAGCCCACGCAGGAAAGATGGGGCGCGGCATCGAAGCCCTCCCCCTGGATCTCGAACACCGTCTCGAAGGTGCGCTCCTGGGTGGAACCACCAGCGCCGTAGGTCACGGAGAAGAAGGCCGGCTTGAGGGCGGCCAGGCGCGCCCGGGCAACCCGTAGCTTGTCCATGCCATCGGTGGTCTGGGGTGGAAAGAATTCGATGGAAATTTCAGTATTGTTCATGGCAAATCCAAATTGAGAATGGGCAACTGCCCCCGGGCCATCCCCGCTACCCGCACGGTCCGACGGGGACCATGCCATGGCGGACCGGGACAAAGGGCCCCTGGTGCGGCACTCCACACCACCTCAGTGCCCATCATCGCCCCGGGCAAGCACCAGCACACTGTCGGGCGGCAGCAGCAAGGAGGACTTGCCCACCCGCTCGAACCCTGTTGCGCAGCGCCAGCCGACCTTGCCCGCCGCGATGGCCCGCTGGGCGGCGGCCCGGGAAGGCATCAAGCCCTGGCTGACCAGCAGCGCATCGGCCCGCACCAGTCCGTGATGGGGCCGGGGATCGGTATGAGCCGGCCCCGGCCCCCTGGGATGCTCGGGGAGCTTGGCCTTGGGCTTGCGCGCGTGAAAAGAATTCATGGACATGGGCATGTCCTCCAGGCACTCGGTTAATAGCGGTAGTGCTCAGCCTTGTAGGGCCCCTGCACCGGCACGCCGATGTAGGCGGCCTGCTCGTCGGTGAGCACGGTGAGCTGGGCATTGAGCTTTTTCAGCTGCAGGCGCGCCACCTTCTCGTCCAGATGCTTGGGCAGTGTGTAGACGCCCACAGGGTAGTCGGCGTTGCGTGTAAACAACTCGATCTGGGCAATGGTCTGGTTGGCGAAGCTTGAGCTCATGACGTAGCTCGGGTGGCCGGTGCCGCAACCCAGGTTCACCAGGCGGCCCTTAGCCAGGAGGATGATGCGCTTGCCATCGGGGAAGATGACGTGGTCCACCTGGGGCTTGATCTCCTCCCACTGGTATTTCTCCAGGGAGGCGACGTTGATCTCGGAGTCGAAGTGGCCGATGTTGCAGACGATGGCCTGGTCCTTCATCTTCGCCATGTGCCCATGGTCGATGACGTGGACATTGCCGGTGCAGGTGACGAAGATGTCGGCCTTGTCGGCGGCGTAGTCCATGGTGACGACGCGGTAGCCCTCCATCGCCGCCTGCAGGGCGCAGATCGGGTCCACTTCGGTCACCCAGACCTGGGCGGAGAGGGCGCGCATGGCCTGGGCCGAACCCTTGCCCACGTCGCCATAGCCGGCGATCAGGGCGATCTTGCCGGCGATCATCACGTCGGTGGCACGCTTGATGCCGTCCACCAGGGACTCGCGGCAGCCGTAGAGGTTGTCGAACTTGGACTTGGTCACCGAGTCGTTCACGTTGATGGCCGGGATCTTCAGCTCGCCGCGCTCAAACATCTGGTAGAGGCGATGCACGCCGGTGGTGGTTTCCTCGGTGACGCCCTTGATCTTCGCCAAACGGGTCGAATACCAGGTCTTATCCACCGCGAGCCTGGCCTTGATGGAAGCGAACAGCACAGTGGCTTCCTCGCTGTCCGGCTTGTCCAGCACCGAGAGGTCCTTCTCGGCCTTGGCGCCCAGGTGCAGCAGCAAGGTGGCGTCGCCGCCGTCGTCGAGGATCATGTTGGAGTAGCCGCCATCCGGCCACTCGAAAATGCGGTGGGTGTAATCCCAGTAGTCCACCAGGGTTTCGCCCTTGACGGCGAAAACGGCAATGCCGTCCTTGGCGATGGCAGCGGCGGCATGGTCCTGGGTCGAGAAGATGTTGCAGGAGGCCCAGCGCACTTCGGCCCCCAGGGCAGTCAGCGTCTCGATCAGCACGGCGGTCTGGATGGTCATGTGCAGCGAGCCGGTGATGCGGGCGCCCTTCAGGGGCTGGCTCTTGGCGTATTCCTCGCGGATCGCCATCAGGCCCGGCATCTCGGTCTCGGCAATGCGGATTTCCTTGCGGCCCCAGTCGGCCAGGGAGAGGTCGGCGACCACGTAGTCTTTGGTGTCAGCCACGGCGTTCATAGCGAATTCCTTGAACAGTGGCCGGGGGGACGGGGCTGCGTGAAATGCCTGGCAGGCGCGGCTCACCCGATATCCCAAACCCGGCAGGGTTGGTCAGGTGAGCGCCGTTGGTCCGTTCCGCACAGGGCGGCTTCCGAGCCTGGGGCCAGCCATAGCTGGCCTCGCAGCGCTCCTCGGAGAAAGCGGATTATACCGATCCCGGTGGGAAATGGGGCGGCCCTGGCAGGGCAACGGATCCCATAACCTAGGCAGGTTCTTGCTCCACCAAGCCCTCCAGCCAACGCTCCAGCAGCGCCGGTGCGGCCTTCACCATGGCCGGGCCCTGGGCCCGGGTAGCGGCCCGCAAGCCGGGGATGTCGATGCCGGCGGCGGAAAGCTCCCCGGTATGGCCGATCAGCCACTGCTCGATACGGGCCGGATCGGCCTCCACGTGAAACTGGAGGGCCAGGCCGTGGCGTCCCACCGCAAAGGCCTGGTGAGGATAGACCGGGCTGGCGGCCAGATGGGTCGCCCCCGCCGGCAGGTCGAAGGTATCGCCGTGCCAGTGCAACACCGGCAGCCCTTCCAGCACCGCCAGGGGCGAATGCTTGCCGGCGGCGGTGAGCTGGAGCGGACCCCAGCCCAGCTCCTTGCGCCCACCTGGATAAACCCGGGCCCCCAGGGCGGCGGCCATCAACTGGGCCCCCAGGCAGATTCCCAGGGTGGGGTGGCCAGCTGCCAGACGGGTGGCGGTGGCCTGGATCTCCCCCTCCAGATATGGGTAGCGGTCGATCTCGTAGACACCGATGGGGCCGCCGCAGATCACCAACAGATCGGATGCCGCCAGGCGGGCTGGATCCGCATCGACCCCGGCGTCGACGGTTTCGATGACGTAGCCCCGAGCGGCCAAAGGTGCCTCCAGAAGACCCAGATCCTCAAAGGCGAGATGGCGCAGGATGGTGGCAAGTTTCATGACAGGAGCCTCGCAACAGAAAAATGATGGCCAGCTAAAACCGCGTTCCGGTTCAGCCGCCCCAGCATGCATGAACCAGGACCCCCGTGGCTTTGACCCGGAACAATCCCCAAGCTTCGGCCATCCTGCCTCAAGACTGCAGGTTTCGTGCCGTAAGCAAACACACCCGTTTCCCCGCCCAGAGGTTCCCGGCCCATGCGGCCCCCGCGTCCCCTCATTGCCATCGCCCTGGTCCTTGTTTCCGCCGTGCTGCTGCCCTTGTCGGCCTGGGGCGCACTGGACATTGCGCCGACGGAAAGGCTGCTTTGGGCAATCAGCATCTTTCTGGTAGCCATCGGTGCCCTGTGGCGCCTGAACAAGGAGCAGCGCGAGGGGACGCGGCGCCAGGCCCAGGGACGGCGGGCTGAGGCCGCCCTGGCCGGCGCCCGGCAAGGCATCTGGCAGTGGGACCTGGCAACCGGCAGCATATCCGTGTCCAGCGCCTGGGCCTACTTGCTGGGCTACCAGCCAGAGGAAATTGGCTTCAGCTTCGAGGAAACCTTCGGGCTGGTCCACCCCGACGACCAGCCCCCCACCCGGGAGAAGCTGGAAGCCCACCTGCGGGGGAGCACCCCAGACTTCAGCTGCGAGCACCGCCTGCTGCGCAAGGATGGCACCTATAGCTGGGCCCTGGTCCAGGGGCGGGTGACGGAGCGCGCCGCCGATGGCGCGCCCCGCGTCATGCTGGGCACCCTCACCGACACCACCCCCCAGCATGAAGCCCTGGAAGAACTGCGGACCCGGGAAGCCACCCTGCGCTCCATTCTCACCGCCATGGGCGAAGGCGTGGTCATGCGGGACATGGCCGGCCAGCTGGTGCTCACCAACCAGGCCGCCGCCCGCATCTTCGGGGTGGATGAGGCCGCCATGGGGGACTTCGCCCGGTCGATCCCCCAGATCCGCTATAGGGCGGAAGATGGATCCCCCATTCCAGAGGGGGATCTAACCGTTTCCCGCACCCTGGCCGACGGCAAGCCCCACGAAGGGGTGATTGGCGTCGAGCGCCCCAACGGCAGCCTGGCCTGGGTCATGGCCCGCTCCGAGCCGGTATTCTCCGGCGACCCGGTGCACCAGACCGGCGTGGTCACCTCCCTCACCGACATCACCCAACTGCGGGAATCGGAGGAAGGACTGCGCCTGGCCGACCGGGTCTTCGCCAACAGCGTGGAAGCCATCGTGATCACCGGCACGGACGGCCGGATCCTGCGGGTCAACCCGGCCTTCACCGCGGTCACCGGCTACACCCCGGAAGAAGTGCTGGGGCAGTCCCCCGCCCTGCTCAAGTCCGGCCGGCATGACGAGGCCTTCTACAAGTACATGTGGGAGAGCATTTCCGAACGGGGCTCCTGGCAAGGAGAAATCTGGAACCGCCGCAAGGACGGCAGGATCTACCCGGAGTGGCTGTCCATCAGTGCTGTGCGGGACGTGGGTGGGCGGCTCTCCCACTACGTGGCGATCTTCACCGACATCACGGAGCGCAAGGCCCACGAGGCCCGCATTGCCTTCCTGGCCCACCACGACCCCCTCACCGCCCTGCCCAACCGCAGCCTGATGGTGGAGCGCATCGAGCGCCGCCTGCTCCAGGGCCGCCGGGACAAAAACCATTTCGCCCTGCTCTTCCTGGATCTGGACCACTTCAAGCACATCAACGACTCCCTCGGCCATGAAGTGGGGGATCGGCTCCTCAAGGACATTGCCCAGCGCCTCACCGAGTGCGTGCGCAACAGCGACAGCGTGGGCCGCCTGGGGGGTGACGAATTCCTCATCCTCCTCAACGAGCTGGGCGATGCGGCCGACGCCGGGGCGGTAGCGGAAAAGATCCTGGAGCGCATGGCGCCCAACTTCGAACTGGCCGGCCACCGCCTGGCCAGTTCCATCAGCATCGGCATCAGCGTTTACCCCGGGGATGGCCAGAACACCGCCGAGTTGATGAAAAACGCCGACACGGCCATGTACCACGCCAAGGCAGCGGGCCGGAACACCTTCCGCTTCTTTGCCGAATCCATGAACGCCGCCGCCATGGAGCGGCTGATGCTGGACAACGCCATGCGGGAGGCCCTGGGCCGCCAGGAGCTCCATCTCGAGTACCAGCCCCAGGTGTCCCTGAAGGATGGCCGGGTCATCGGCATGGAGGCCCTGCTGCGCTGGAACAGCAAGGCCTACGGCACCATTCCCCCCACCCGCTTCATCCCCCTGGCGGAAGACAACGGCCAGATCATTCCCATCGGCCGCTGGGTGCTCCAGCAAGCCTGCCGGGACGCCCGGCGCTGGGGCGAGGGGTGCCAGGAGCCGGTGCCCGTGGCGGTGAATCTGTCCGCGCTCCAGTTCCGCCGGGATGATCTGGTGGCCGTGGTGAGCGCGGCCCTGGCCGACAGCGGCCTGCCCCCCAGTCTGCTAGAGCTGGAAATTACCGAGAGCCTGCTGCTGGAGCAGGCCACCGATGTCCAGGACACCCTAGCCCGGCTCAAGACCCTGGGGGTGCGGGTCTCCATCGACGATTTCGGCACCGGCTACTCCAGCCTGGCCTACATCAAGCGCTTCCGGGTGGACCGCCTGAAAATCGACAAGAGCTTCATCCGGGACATCGACAGCGACCCGGAAGATGCCCAGATCGTGCGGGCCATCATCCAGCTGGGCCATACCCTGCGGATGGAAGTGGTGGCGGAAGGGGTGGAAACTCCCCGCCAGCTGGCCTTCCTCCAGGAGGAAGGCTGCGAAACCGGCCAGGGCTATCTGTTCGCCAGACCCCGCCCGGCCACCGAGGCCCTGGCGGGCATTGCCACCCACCACGTGACCGGGTAAGGGAACCACTCCCACCACCCCGCCACGCCATGGGGGCGCCAGCGCGCCGGCGCAGTAGATCAGTCCTCAGTCCGACAGGCTCCCAGGCTCAGGGGTAAACCACCTCCACCGCTGCCCCGGGCAGCCACTCCCGCAGGCTTTCCAGCAACCCCTCCTCCAAGCGCACCCGCCAGGCCGCCCCCAGGGGCAATTCCGCCTCGGCATGGGCGTTGCGGTAATTCACCCGGATGGGACAAACCCCGTCCCGGTAAGGCGCCAGCAGGCTCTGGAGGCGATCGGCCGCCTGGCGTGGACCGCCGGCCTGGGCCACTTCCCCGTTGAGACGCAGTTGCAGGGCGCGGGCGAAGCGGCCGCGAGCCTCCCCCAGGGTCATCAAGCGATCAGCCACGATGCGCAGGCCACCGGAGAACTCGTCGTTGGAGATCTTGCCCTCCACCACCAGCACCTCGTCGGTGATGATCTTGGTCCGCTCGGCGTCGTAGGTTTCGGAGAACACGGAAACTTCCCGGGGCTGGCTGCCGTCGTCCAGCAGGATGAAGGCCATCTTGCCCCGGTTGGTGATCTTGGTGCGCACCTCCATCACCACCCCCGCCAGCATGGCGGGCTCCTTGCCGGGCTCGAGCTTGTCCAGGGCACGGCGGACGAAGCGCCGCACTTCGGCTTTATAGGCGTTGAAGGGATGGCCGGAGAGGAAAAAGCCGATGGCGACCTTTTCTTCCTTGAGGCGCTCCCGCTCGTTCCAGGGGCGGGCCGGGACGTAGTCCGCCACCAGGCCCGCCGACTCCGGCAGGGCATCGAACAGCCCACTCTGCATGGCATTGGCGGCGGCCTGCTCGGCCGCATCCATGGCGATGCCCACGGTGGCCATGAGCTGGGCCCGGTCGCGGCCCTCGGAACCCGGCAGGGCATCCAGGGCCCCGGCCCGGATCAGGGCCTCCATCACCCGGCGGTTCACCGAGCGCCGGTCCACCCGGGCGGCGAAGTCGAAGAGATCCTTGAAGGCCCCCCCCGCCTCCCGGGCGGCAATGATGGCCCGCACGGCGGGCTCCCCGACCCCCTTCACCGCTCCCAGGCCGTAGCGGATGGTCGTGGCATCCACTGGCTCGAAGCGGTAGGGCGAGGCGTTCACGTCCGGCGGTAGCACCTTGATGCCATTGGCCAGGGTGTCCTCGAAGAAAATCTTCACCGTGTCGGTGTTGTCCATGTCCGAGGACAGGGTGGCGGCCATGAAGGCCGCGCAGTGGTAGGCCTTGAGCCAGGCGGTGTGGTAGGTGACCACCGCGTAGGCGGCGGTGTGGGACTTGTTGAAGCCATACTCCGCGAACTTGGTCATCAAGTCGAAGAGTTGCTCAGCCAGGGCTGGGTCATAGCCCAGCTGCTTGGCGCCGGCAGCGATGGTCTCCCGGTGCTTGGCCATTTCCTCAGGCTTTTTCTTGCCCATGGCCCGACGCAGCATGTCCGCGCCCCCCAGGGTGTAGCCCCCGATGATCTGGGAGATCTGCATCACCTGCTCCTGATACACGATCACCCCGTAGGTCGGCTCCAGGCAGGCCTTGAGGTCCGGGTGGAAGTAGTCGATGGCCTGCTGGCCCTTCTTGCGCAGGATGAAGTCATCCACCATCCCCGAACCCAGGGGGCCGGGGCGGTAAAGGGCCAGCACGGCGATGATGTCCTCGAAGCGGTCGGGGGCCAGCTTTTTGAGGAGCTTCTTCATCCCCTCTGATTCCACCTGGAAAATGGCCGTGGTGTTGGCGTCCTTGAGGATCTTGTAGGCTGCCGGATCGTCGAAGCCCAGGCTCATGAGATCGGGGCGCTCCCCGGTCATGCGCTGGATGTACTCCAGGGCCAGCTCGATAATGGTGAGGTTTCGCAGGCCCAGGAAGTCGAACTTCACCAGGCCCACCGCTTCCACGTCGTCCTTGTCGAACTGGGAGACCGGCACCGCGTCCTCTCCGTCCTGGATGTAGAGGGGGCAGAAATCGGTAAGCTTGCCCGGGGCAATCAGCACCCCGCCGGCGTGCATCCCGACGCCCCGGGTGAGGCCTTCCAGGGGCTCGGCCAGACTCCACAATTCCTGGATGGATTCCCCGTCCCCCGGGTCGGCCATCATTTCCTCGATCTGAGGCTCCTGCTCCCGGGCGTCCTCCAGGGAGAGGGGCTTGTTGGCCACCACCGGGATCAGCTTGGAGAGCCGGTCGCACAGGCCGTAGGGCAGATCCAGCACCCGGCCCACATCCCGCACCACCGCCTTGGAGGCCATGGTGCCAAAGGTGGCGATCTGGCTCACCGCCTCCTTGCCGTAGCGGCTGCGCACGTATTCGATGACCCGGTAGCGGTTGTCCTGGCAGAAATCGATATCGAAGTCGGGCATGGAAACCCGCTCCGGATTGAGGAAGCGCTCAAACAGCAGGGCGTACTGGAGGGGGTCCAGATCGGTGATGCGCAGACTGTAGGCCACCAGCGACCCGGCCCCAGACCCCCGCCCCGGTCCCACCGGAACACCGTTCTTCTTGGCCCAGTTGATGAAGTCCGCCACGATCAGGAAGTAACCCGGGAAGCCCATCTGGACGATGGTGTCGGTCTCGAACCTGAGGCGGGCCTCGTAGGTGGCCCGCTGGCGCTCCCGCTCCTCCACGTTGGGGAATAGCTCCTGAAGGCGAACCTCCAGCCCGGCCTTGGCCTCGGCCACCAGGAAGTCGTCCAGGGTCATGCCCTCGGGGGTAGGGAACTGAGGCAGGAAGTTCTTGCCCAGCTGCACCGTCAGGGACGCCCGGCGGGCGATCTCCACCGCGTTCTCCAGGGCCTCCGGGATGTCAGCGAAGAGGGCGCACATCTCCTCCTGGGTCTTGAAGTACTGTTCCTCGGTGAAATCCTTGGGCCGCCGCTTGTCCGCCAGCACATGGCCCTGGGCGATGCACACCCGCGCTTCATGGGCCTTGAAGTCTTCCACCTGGTTGAACTGGATCGGATGGGTGGCCACCACCGGCAGCCCCAGCCGACCCGCCAAGGCCAGAGCTTCCCGGACGTAACGCTCAGTGCCCGGATGGCCGGCCCGCTGGATTTCAATATAGAAAGCATCGGGAAAGAGCCGGGCCCATTCCCGGGCCAGGCGCTCGGCCAGTTCCGGGTTGCCATTGGCCAGGGCCTGGGCGATATCCCCGGACTGGGCGCCCGACAGGCACAGCAACCCCTTGGCGCCCTCCTCCAGCCATTCCCGCCGCAGCTCAGCCCGGCCCCGGTACTTGTTCTCCAGGTAACCCCGGGTCAGGAGTTCGCACAAGCGACCGTAGCCGGCCCGGTTCAGGCAGATCAACAGCACCCGGGTGGGCTTGTCCCGCTCCTGGTCATTGCTGATCCAGGCATCCACCCCGACGATGGGCTTGATCCCCTTGTCCCGGGCCGCCTTGTAGAACTTGACCATGCCGAAGAGGTTGGCCAGGTCCGATATCCCCAGGGCCGGCATGCCATCGGCGGCGGCCCGGGCCACCGCCTGATCGATGAGGATGATGCCGTCAGACACCGAGTACTCGGTGTGCATGCGCAGGTGGACGAAACGGGGTGAATGAGGCGCGGAGGCAGTGGCTTGATTGAGTTCCATTTTTGAATTTTACCGCCGACCAGCACTCCGGGGCGTCCCAAGTCTGACCAGCCCGGATCGCCGCGGGGAACCCGAGCCGCAAAAATCCACCCGGCAGGCCAAATACCTGGCGCCCGCCATGCCATGCGTGTTGTAGGATGCGGAATAATCTCCCTATAAATCGCATGCCTTTTGCTCCATGGCCTTTTCCCCGCAACGCCGCCTTGGTCTCAAGACAGCCCTGGCCCTGTCGGCGCTGCCCCTCCTGGCCTGCCAGGGGCGGGAGCCGCTGCTGAGGATTGGCGCCCACGACTGGCCGGGCTACGCCCCCCTGTTCCTGGCTCGGGAGCTCGGTTACATGAACCCGAGTCAAGTTCGCCTCCACGAACTCACCTCTGCCACCAACGCCCTCCAGGCCCTGTCGGCCGGCGCCATCGACGCTGCCGGCCTGACCCTCGACGAGGTGCTTACCGCCCGGTCAGAAGGCCTGACCCTGACCGCAGCCCTGATCTTCGATTTTTCCGCCGGGGCCGACGTCCTGCTCGCCCATCCCGCCCTGGCCAGCCTGGCCGATCTGCGGGGGCGCCGGATCGGCGCCGAGTCCTCTGCCGTGGGAGCGGTGATGCTGGATGCCGCCCTGACCGCTGCAGGCCTGGATCCATCGGCGGTGCAGATCGTGCCCCTCACTGTGGACCGCCACGAGGCGGCTTTCCTGACCGGAGAAGTGGATGCGGTGGTCACCTTCGAACCCGTGGCCCATCACCTGGAGCGACGGGGAGCGCGACGCCTATTTGATAGCAGCTCCATTCCGGGGCGCATCGTGGACGTCCTGGCGGTGCGCCCCACTGCCATAGCCGCCAGTCCGATGGCGCTGCGTGGGCTCCTCAAGGCCTACTTCCACAGCCTGGATTACCTGGCAGCCCATCCCCGGGACGCCACCCGCATCATGGGGGCCCAGCTGGCCCTGGAGCCCGAGGCCACCCTCACCGCCCTGGCGGGCCTGCAGCAGCCGGACCTGGCCCTGAATCAGCGGTGGCTCAGGGGGGCCGAAGCGGAACTGCCCCGCCGGGCCAGCGAGCTGGCAGCCCTGATGGTGGCCCGTCGGCTATTGCCCGGCCCGGTATCCCTTGCCGGCATCGGCAACGGCAATTTCCTTCCCGGCGAACCGCGCCCATGAAATTCCAGCCGCGGCTTTCTCTACGGTGGGCACTACCTCTGGGCATCGCCCTGGTTTTTCTGGCCCTCACCAGCATCGCCCTGCTGGTTACCGTGGAACAGCGTCATCGCCAGTACGTCCAGGAATGCGAAAGGGATCTGCTTTCCAGCGTGCAGCGCCTGGCCAGCCTGGCGGAGCGGGAAATCGGCCAGGACGCCACCACGGTGGCCGCCGACCTCACCCTGCTGGCGCTGGACGACCGCTTTGCCCTGCTAGCGGTGCTCGATCCCGACGGCACCGTGATCCTGGCCAACCGCCAGGCCTGGCGGGGACGCCCGGCGGCGGCAGTCATTCCAGACTTTACGCCAGACCGATTCAAACAGGCCATTCAGGGCCGCCTGCCCCGCCTCAGCGCCACCGATGACGGCCTGCGCCTGACCGCCCTGGCACCCTTTTCTCACCCAGCGCCACCCGGAGCGCTGCGCAGCCAGACCAAAGGCGCGGTCCTGGCGATCTATGACCTGGCCCGCCCCTGGAAGGACCTGCGCCTGGCGGCCCTCACCGACAGCCTTCTCCCCATCGCTGGCATGCTCCTGGTCCTGGGCGTCGTGGGCGTCATCCTGAACCACCTGGTCTCCCGCCCCCTGGCCACCCTCGAACGGGCCACCCGGGAAATGGCCGCTGGTCAGCGACACCTGCCTCTGGCCGAATCCGGCCCTCCGGAAATCGCCCGGCTCAGCGCCAGCTTCAACGCCATGGCCAGCGCCATCGACCACGCCCAGGCCGCCCTCCAGGCCAGCCAGGAAAGACTGGCCATCACCTTGCGCTCCATCGGCGACGCCTTGATCGCCACCGATACCCTGCAGCGGGTCACCCTCATGAATCCGGTGGCCGAGGCCCTCACCGGCTGGCCGGCGGCAGAGGCCAGCGGCCGCCCCATCGGCGAGGTATTCCGTATCCGCAACGCCCGCACCGGCCAGCCCGCCGAGATTCCGGTGGAACGAGTCATCCGGGACGGCAAGGTGGTGGGGCTCGCCAACCACACGGTGCTGGAAGCCCGGGACGGCAGCCACTATCACATCGCCGATAGCGCGGCCCCGATCCGGGATACCGAGAACCGACTGATCGGCGTGGTGATGGTCTTCCGGGACGTGAGCGAGGAATACCAGCTGCGGGCCGCCTTGCAGGCCAGCGAAATGCATTTCCGGGCCTTGACCGACAACGGCCAGGCCCTGGTTCTGACCACCGACGAAACCGGCGAATGCACTTACTTCAATGCCCCCTGGCTGAAATACACCGGGCGGACCCTGGCACAGGAATCGGGCCGGGGCATCCTGGAGGGGGTCCATCCCGAGGACCGGGATCGCTGCATCACCCTATTCCGGGCCGCCCAGGCACGCCGCCGCCCCTTCAGCCTGACTTTCCGGCTGCGCCGCTACGATGGCAACTATCGCTGGTTCCAGATCGACGGCACCCCCCGTTTCGAAGGGGCCGGCAAGTTCCTGGGCTATGTGGCCCATCTCCTCGATGTCACCCCGCGCGTTCTCCTGGAGGCCCGGCAAACCGCCCAGACCCACCTACTCGAACGGGTTGCAACCGATGCGCCGGTGGAGGAACTGCTGGAGGAGCTGGCCCTTTTCATCGAAAGCCAGGCGTCCGGGATCCGCTGCAGCGTCCTGCTGGCCGAGCCCGTCAGCCGCACCCTTCGGGTGGCCGCCGCGCCGGGTCTACCCGCCCGCTACAACGCCCGGGTGAACGGGCTCCCCATTGGGGAAGGAAATGGCTCCTGCGGGACCGCTGCCGCCCGCCAGCAAGCGGTCACGGTCATCGACGTGCGGGAAGATCCCCTCTGGCACGCATTCCAGGATGTAGTGGCCCAGGAACCCTGGCTGCAAGCCTGCTGGTCTACGCCGTTCTTCGATGGCGAAGGCCAACTCCTGGGGACCTTCGCCCTGTACCCTAACGCAGCCCGGGGCCCCAGCCCGGACGAGCAGGAGCTGACTGACTTCGGTAGTCATCTAGCGGGCTTGATCGTAAGCCGCCGCCAGGCCACCGAACAGCTGCGCATTCTTTCCCGGGCGGTGGAAGACAGCCCGGCTCACATCGTCATCACCGACACCTCGGGCCGGATCACCTACATCAATCCCCGCTTTTCGGAAGTCACCGGCTTCAGCGCCCAGGAGGCCATCGGCCAACCCATCCGGGACTTGCTGCGGGGCCAGATGGATGAAGAAAACCAGGCCCGGATGTGGGAGCAGCTGCGCCAGGGCGAGGACTGGCGGGGCGTCTTTCACAACCTCCGCAAGAATGGCGAACCGTTCTGGGAATGGGCACGCATCTCGCCCATCCGCAATGCAGAGGGGCGCATCATCTTCTATTCGGCGGTCAAGGAAGACATCACCGAAAGGATGCAGGCCGAAGCCGAGATCCATCGCCTGGCCTTCTACGACGCCCTGACCGGGCTCCCCAATCGCCGGCTTTTCATCGACCGGCTGACCCAAGCCCTGGCCATCGGGCAGCGCAATCAGCAATTCGGCGCCCTGCTATTCATCGACCTGGACGACTTCAAGCGAGTCAATGATGCCCGGGGACACGGGGTGGGCGACATCCTCCTGCAACAAGTGGCCCGGCGCCTGGACAAGCATTTGCGCTCCGAAGATACGGTGGCCCGCCTGGGTGGGGACGAGTTTGTCGTCCTCCTCAACCATTTGGGTACAGTGGAGGAAAGCGCAGGGGGGATCGCCCTGGGGGTGGCCGAGAAGCTATTGGCCTCCCTGGACACGCCTTTTCCCATTGACCGCACCGACTACCACCTGGGGGCAAGCATCGGCATCACCCTCTTCCCCCGGGACGGCCAGAATGTGGACGACATGCTGCGGGAGGCCGATACCGCCATGTACCGGGCCAAGGCCGAGGGCCGCAACCGGATCAGCTATTTCGAACCCACCATGCAGGCCGAAGTCGAGGAGCGTCTGGACCTGGAGCACCAGCTCCGGGAGGCCCTGCGCACCGAGGCCCTGACCCTCTACCTGCAACCCCAGGTGGATCGGGACGGCCGGCTCATGGGCGCCGAAGCCCTGATGCGCTGGAACCACCCCACCCGGGGCCTGGTGCCTCCCGCCCAGTTCATCCCCGTGGCGGAGGAGTCCGGCCTTATCGTGAGCCTCGGAGAATGGGCACTGGGGAGGGCGGCCGAGATGATCCATGAACTCGCGGAGGCCGGCACCCCCCTGCGCATTGCCGTCAATGTGAGTCCACGACAATTCGCCCAGGCGGATTTCACCGAGCGCGTGCTCACCATCCTGGGGGAAAAACGGGCGGACCCCAGCCTGCTAACCCTGGAAGTCACCGAAGGGCTGGTGATCGAGAACATCCAGGATGCCGCCATCAAGATGAGCGCCCTCTCCCACCATGGCGTGCATTTCGCCATCGACGACTTCGGCACCGGCTACTCCAGCCTGGCTTACCTCAAGCGGCTCCCCCTGGATGAACTGAAGATCGACAAGACCTTTGTGCTGGATGCTCCCCGGGACCCCAACGATGCGGCCTTGGTGGAAACCATCTTGGCGGTGGCCCGCCATCTGGGCTTCAGCGTGGTGGCCGAGGGGGTGGAAACCGCCGCCCACCTGGAATTCCTCAAGGCCCTGGATTGTCCGGCATTCCAGGGCTACTATTTCGACCGGCCCCTGCCTTGGGAGGAATTCTGCGCCCGCTGGCCTGGCAATCAACGCCCCGGAGTCGGGGTCAACGCCTCCGGGCCATGAGCTTCCTCGCCGCCGGCCCCTTGGTTGAGGACATCTCCCCGCCCCAATTCGAGCAATACCGCTTGCGCTTGGCCGGTGAGCCGTGCGGAAGTGGCGATCCACACCTCGCTGCGGGTCTGAATTCCCAGTAGCAGCGCCTGGAGCGACTCCTGACGCAATCCGGCATAACGGCGCAGGAGCTCCGGCCGAGGGTCGTCCTGACTGGAAACCAGGGCCAACAGCTCGATCTGTCGCCCCCAGCGAGGCAACAGCTCTTCCTCGATGATACGCACAAGTTCCCCCCTGGGAATCCGCCCTCGACGGACCCCATCCAGGGTCAACTGCTGCCCCATCACCAGCTCTCGCTCCTCATGGGCGAAGCGTGCGACCACCTGATCAAGCTCCGCCCCATGCAGGAATCGGCGCTCTGGATTGGGCACCTTGGGCACCGGCTCGATGGCCAGCCATCCGCCCATCACCAAGCCCGCCACCAAGAACCCTGATCCAACCTGAGCTGAAGTCCAAAAACGTACACCCTTCTTCGCCGGAGAGAGCGCAAAGCCCAATAGTCCTCCGGCCAGCAATCCCCCTAGGTGGGCAGCATTGTCGATCCCCGGCAGCACAAACCCTGCCACCAGCGAAAACGCAGGGAAGGACAGCAGGCTGGCGCGCAGCCGATGGAATACCACTCTGGGCAAGTACTGGCGTTGCATGGGCAGTTCCACCAGCAAAGCGGCAATCAGGCCAAAGATTGCCCCCGATGCCCCGACACTATTGATCGCCGGCTGCCACCAGACGCTGGCCACGCTAGCAGCCCATCCGGCGCCAAAAAAGATCAGGAGAAAGCGCCACCGCCCGAAAGCCAGCTCCACCAACGGTCCAACCTGCCAGAGGGCGAGCATATTGAGTGACAGGTGCAGGATCCCCCCATGGAGGAACAAAGCCGTAGCCAGACGCCAAGCCTGCCCATTCAGAGTCATGGGCCCATAGTTGGCGCCAAGCCGTACCAGGGTTTCAGCTGGCACTTGCCAATAACGGTCCCCCATCAGGACCGCCCAGGCGAACATCAATCCATTGGCCAGCACCAGCCAGGGAGTTATTCCGGCACGGCCGGATGGAGCGCCAACGGAGCCATCAGTCACAACGACGGGCACCTCCGGCAAGTTAGGCAAGCCACCAATCGGGATATCCGGTATGACGGGGAAGAGCTAGCGATGGCCGGACCGATGCGCCCCTCGGCCTGGCAGCGCCCACGGCCGCGGTTAATCAAGCGCGCAACACCCGACCCGCCCAGAACAACGCGGTAATGGTCTTGCTGTCGGTGATACGCCCCGCCAGCACCGCGTCTTCCGCCTCTTCGAGGCTGAGGGTGAGCAATTCCAGGAACTCACCCTCGTCCCACCGATGCCCCACGTGGCTGAGCCCAGTGGCGAGGAAGATCTCGATCCGCTCATCCGAGTAGCCAATGCATGGGTGCATTTGCCCCAAGTGCAGCCAGGATTCCGCGACGTAGCCGGTTTCTTCCTCCAGCTCCCGCTGGGCGCAGGCCAGCAGGCTTTCCCCCTCATCGATCTTGCCGGCGGGCATCTCCAGGAACGCCCGGGCCAGGGGATAGCGAAACTGCCGTTCGAACAGGAGACGACCATCGGGCAGCACCGGAATGACCACCACCGCGCCGGGATGCCGCACGAACTCCCGCACCCCCTCGCTGCCATCAGGCAAGCGCACCCGATCCCGGAATACCTTCAGAAACACGCCTTCATAGGCAAGCTCCGAAGACAACTCTTCCTCATGCAAGGGTTCTTCCACCAGTCCCATAACCTGCTCCGCGCCGACGCCCTCGGGAGGGCAAAAAAGAAACGCCCCGAAGGGCGTTTCATTATCAACCAGGGCTATCCGTCATGCCACCGGCGTTTCTACGCCTTACAGGGAAGCCAGCAGGCTGTAAGCACACAGGGACATGAGGTACTGGGGCATCAAGCCAAGGGCGGCAATGGCCAGGCCATTGGCGGAAAGTAGCACCCGCATGTCCGGCGTGGCGGCGATGGGCGCGTTGTCCAGGGGCTCGTCGAAGTACATGACCTTTACCACCCGCAGATAGTAGAAAGCCCCGACCAAGGACATGATCACAGCCAGGACCGCCAGCCACAGATAGCCGGCAGCCACCACAGCTTGAAGCACCGAGAGCTTGGCGAAGAAGCCGATGAAGAAGGGAATGCCCGCCATGGAGAACATGACAATCATCATCATCCCGGCAAACCAGGGGCTGCGCTTGTTGAGCCCCTTGAAGTCGTCGATGTTCTCGGCCTCGAATCCAGCCCGGGACATCAGCACGATCATGCCGAAGGCGGCCAAGCTCATGAGCACGTAGGAAATGGCATAGAACATGGCCGAGCTGTAGGCATTCAGGGCGAAATGCCGATCCCCTTCCACAACGCCGCTGAGCAGGCCCAGCAGCATGAAGCCCATGTGGGAGATGCCGGAATAGGCCAGCATCCGCTTCAAATTGCTCTGGGCGATGGCAGCCAGATTACCAAGCACCAAGGACAGCACCGCCATGAAGACGAGCATGGACTGCCACTGGTCCGACAGTTCGAACATGCCATTCACCAGAAGCCGCATGGCCATGGCGAAACCGGCCAGTTTCGGGGCCCCCGCGATCAGCAGGGTCACGGCGGAAGGGGCTCCGTGATAGACATCGGGCACCCACATGTGAAAGGGAACCACCCCCAGCTTGAAGGCCAGGCCCGCCACGATGAACACCAGGCCGAAGAGCAGCACCTGGGTGTTGGCAGATTGCTGGTAGATGGCCTGGGCGATACCGCCCAACTCAAGACTGCCGGTAGCGCCATAGATCATGGACATGCCGTACAGCAGCAGACCGGAAGCCAAGGCCCCCAGAACGAAATATTTCATGGCCGCTTCGGTGGAGCGGGCCGAATCGCGATCCAGGGCCACCAGGCCATAAAGGGAAAGACTGAGCAGTTCCAAACCGATGTAAAGGCTGACGAAATGGCTGGCCGTCACCATCACCATCATCCCCAAGGTGGCGTACAGGGCGAGCAGGTAGTACTCCGGCTTGTCCATGTCCCGATCAGCCAGGTATCCGCGCCCGTAAAGAAGCGCGATCCCCACGGCGAAATAGATCATCAGCTTGAGGAAGTCCCCCATCAGGTCATCCACATACATGTTGCTGAAGGAGGTCACCACCTGGCCATCCATGGTCAGCAGCGTGACGCAGGCAGCCCCCAGAAGGGTGGCCTGGGTGAGCCAGTAAGCCACTGCACGGGAGGCCGAGCCTGTAAAGAGCGTCACAAGCAGGATGACGAGAGACATCCCCGCGACAAACATCTCTGCGGCTGCGGGGTAAAAATCGGGAAGGACAAAGTTCATCGTCGGACCAATCCGTCAAAGAGTTCGGATGCTGCTCAGAGTTTGCTCGCAGCCACGTGCCGGAGAAGTTCCTCCACGGAGGCATGCATCACCTCGGTAAAGGGGTAGGGATACAGGCCCATGGCAATGACACAGACCGCCAGCACTCCAAGGAACAGGAATTCCCGCCCATTGATGTCCTGCAGTTCGGCCACATGGGCATTGCCGACGGCGCCGAACACCACGCGCTTGTACATCCATAAGGTGTAGGCAGCACCCAGAATCAGGGTGGTCGCAGCCGCGAAAGCAACCCAGAAGTTGTATTGGACCGCTCCCAAGGCAACCATGAATTCACCCACGAAACCACTGGTCCCCGGCAAGCCGGCGTTGGCCATGGCAAACAGCATGAAGAAGGCAGCAAACTTGGGCATGGTGTTGACCACACCGCCGTAGTCCGCGATCTGCCGGCTGTGCATGCGGTCGTACAGGACACCGATGCACAGGAACATGGCCCCGGATACGAAGCCGTGGGAAATCATCTGCACCAAGGCGCCTTCAATCCCCAGGGGATTGAGCATGAAGAAGCCCAGGGTCACAAACCCCATGTGGGAAATCGACGAATAGGCCACCAGCTTCTTCATGTCGGTCTGAGCCAGGGCCACAAACCCGATATATACCACCGCGACCAGCGACAGACCGATGACCACCGGCGCCATGGCCTGAGCGGCATCCGGCGCGATGGGCAGGGAAAACCGCAGGAAGCCGTAAGCACCAAGCTTCAGGGCGATGGCGGCCAGTACCACCGAACCCCCGGTGGGGGCTTCCACGTGGGCATCCGGCAGCCAGGTATGCACCGGCCACATGGGCACCTTCACCGCGAAAGAGGCGAACAGGGCCCAGAACACCAGGGTCTGGGGCGTCATGTCCAGCTTGAGCCCGTGCCAGTCCAGAATGTTGAAGCTTCCCCCCGCCTCCATGAAGAGGTAAAGGAAGGCAACCAGCATCAACAGGGAACCGGCCAGGGTGTAGAGGAAGAACTTGAAGGCCGCATAGACCCGGTTGGCACCGCCCCAGATACCGATGATCAGGTACAGCGGGATCAGGGAGGCCTCGAAGAAGACATAGAACAGCACCCCGTCCAGGGCGCTGAAAATCCCGTTCAACAAACCCGACATGATCAGGAAGGCCGCCATGTACTGGGCCACCTTCTCCTGAACGACTTCCCACCCGGCGATGACCACCATGATGGTGATGAAGCTGTTGAGCAGCAGGAACAGGATCGAGATCCCGTCCACCCCCAAGTAGTAATTGATGTTGAAGCGCGGGATCCACTCCTTCAGTTCGACAAACTGCATCCCCGCCTGGGTTACGTCAAAACCCATGTAGAGCGGAATGGTCACGACGAAACCCGCCACCGCCACCACCAGAGCAATGATCCGGGCCAGAGGCGCGTTTCGGTCGGAACCCGTGGCAAGGGTAAATAAGCCACCCAGGATCGGAATCCAGATCGCCAGACTTAGAAGAGGAATACCCGTCATCGTCACTATCCGTTCGATGCGCCGTGTGTGGCGCGAAAATTACTCAAATCCGAGGAAACCCGACTACACCCACGCTCAGCCACGCCCGAACCAAAAGGTCAGCAGAATGAACAGGCCAATGATCATGGTGAAGGCGTACTGATAAATATGGCCGGTCTGGAACAGTCGCGACATCTGGGCAACCAATCCCACCACACGAACGCCACCATTGATGACCACCCCGTCGATCAGACCTTGATCGCCACCCTTCCACAATCCCTTGCCCAGCAGGCGAGCGCCGCCCGCGAAGAAGATCTCATTGAAGCGGTCGAAGTAATACTTGTTCTCCAGCAGCGTATGGATGGGCCGGAAAGTCCGCTGGATCGCTGCCGGAATGTCTGGACGCACCAGGTAGAAGAACCCAGCCACCGCCACGCCTGCCATCGCCAGGAAGAACGGCAGGGAAGTGAAACCATGGACCGCCATCGCCACGGCACCGTGGAACTCGTGGCTCAACTCGGCCATGGCCGGATGTGATTCCGCCACGTGGATGACGCCCTTGAACCATTCACCAAACAACATCGGTTCGATGGTCAGGAAACCAATAGCTACGGAGGGGATCGCCAGCAGGACCAAGGGCACGGTCACTACCCAGGGGGATTCGTGAGGCTTCTGTCCTGGCGCCAGTCCGTGGTGGTGATCGTCCGAGGGCTCTTCGTCATCATGGTCGCCGTGATGTTCCCCGTGGGTCTCGTGCCCAAAACGCTCCTTGCCATGGAAGACCAGGAAATACATCCGGAACGAATAGAACGCCGTCACGAAGACCCCCACGATCACACAGAAATAGGCGTATTCCGCGCCGGGGAGATGGGAGGCATGCACCGCCTCGATGATGGAATCCTTGGAATAGAAGCCGGACAGGAAGGGGAAACCGATCAGGGCCAGGGAGCCAAGCAGGGAGGTAATCCAGGTGAGGGGCATGTATTTCCACAGCCCGCCCATATTGCGCATGTCCTGATCGTGATGCATCCCGATGATCACCGAGCCGGCGCCCAGGAACAGCAGCGCCTTGAAAAAGGCATGGGTCATAAGGTGGAACACCGCGGCCGAGTAGGCGGAAACCCCAAGAGCCACCGTCATGTATCCCAACTGGGACAAGGTGGAATAGGCCACCACCCGCTTGATGTCGTTCTGTACGATGCCCAGGAACCCCATGAACAGGGCCGTGGTGGCACCAATCACCAGCACGAAGGACAAAGCCGCGTCGGACAGCTCGAACAGAGGCGACATCCGCGCCACCATGAAGATACCGGCCGTCACCATGGTGGCGGCGTGAATCAGGGCGGAAATGGGGGTCGGACCTTCCATCGAGTCCGGCAGCCAGACATGCAAGGGAACCTGGGCCGATTTGCCCATGGCGCCGATGAACAGGCAGACGCAGATGGCTGTGATCATCGGCCAGCCGGTATAAGGCATTTCCATGCTCGCCAGATCACCCGCCTTGGCGAAAACTTCGGCGTAATTCAGGCTGCCGGCGTAAGCCGCCACCAGACCAATCCCCAGCAAGAAGCCAAAATCACCGACCCGATTGACGAGAAAGGCCTTGAGGTTGGCGTAAATCGCGGTGGGCCGGGTGTACCAGAAGCCAATCAAAAGGTAGGAGACCAGACCGACGGCTTCCCATCCGAAGAAGAGCTGGACGAAGTTGTTCGACATCACCAGCATCAGCATGGAGAAGGTAAACAACGAGATATAGCTGAAGAAACGCTGGTAACCGGGATCTTCGTGCATGTAACCGATGGTGTAGAGGTGCACCATCAGGGACACGAAGGTCACCACGATCATCATCATTACGGTAAGGGAGTCGATCAGGAAGCCGACTTCAAACTTCAGGCCGCCGCTCACCATCCAGGTGTACACGGTGCCGTTGAAGGTGTTGCCCGCTGCCACGTCCTGATAGATCAGGATGGAGGCCGCCAGCGCTGTCGCCACCCCAAGAATCGTCACCACGTGGGCACCGCTACGCCCGATCGTCTTCCCGAACAACCCCGCCAGGATCGCGCCTGCCAGGGGCGCCAGGGGCACCAGGAGATACAGAAGTTGCATGTCAGTCATCGCGCTGGTTCCTTAACCCTTGAGGCTGTCCAGATCATCCACATGGATGGTGCGCAAATTGCGGAAGAGCACCACTAGGATCGCGAGGCCGATCGCCGATTCGGCGGCGGCCACGGTGAGAATGAAGAACACGAAGATCTGACCGGACAAATCCCCCAGGTAATGGGAGAAGGCCACGAAGTTCAGATTGACCGCGAGGAGCATCAGCTCGATCGCCATCAGCAGGACAATGAGATTCTTCCGGTTAAGGAAGATCCCGACGATGCTGATAGCAAACAGCGCCGCTCCCAGGATCAGGTAATGGGACAAGGACAGCATGAATGACTCCCTGAGTACGAGAAGACCGCCGGGCGCTGATGACGCCTGGCCGGCTCCGCGAGTTCTTATTCTTTCTCGGCCGGCATCGACACGATGGTCAGCCGATCATTGCGCTTCACCGCGATCTGTTCGGCCGGATCGATTGCCCGGATGTTCTGGCGCTTGCGCAAGGTCAGCGCGACGGCGGCGACCATGGCCACCAACAAGACCAGCGAAGCCAATTCAAACGGATAGACGTAGTCGGTGTAGAGCAGCCGCCCAAGCTCCCGGGTATTGCTGGCCTCCGCTGACAGTGGCGGCGGCTCCGGCAGGGCCCCCAGGCCGAAATAATCACCGCCGACCACCAGCACCATTTCAAACAGGACCACCCCGCCGAGGATGGCGCCGAGGGGCAGATAGCTCCAGAAACCTTCCCGAATGCGGTCGAGGTTGATGTCCAGCATCATCACCACGAAGAGGAACAGCACCATGACCGCTCCGACGTACACCAGTACCAGGGTGATGGCCAGGAATTCCGCTTGCAGCAACATCCAGATCCCGCCGGCATTGAAGAACGCCAGGACCAGAAACAGTGCCGCATGCACAGGGTTCCGGGCGGTGATCACCCCCAGTGACGCCAGGAGCATCACTGAACCGAACACATAAAATAGCAGGGTCTTGAATTCCATATTGAGTGCTTTCACGTCCCCGGCAGGGGAACAGGCTCGTCAGCGATAAACAGCCTCAACCTCACGGTCTTTGGCGATCTGGGCTTCATGGCGATCACCAACGGCGAGAAGCATCTGCTTCGTGTAATAGAGGTCGCCCCGCCGCTCGCCGTGATATTCGAACACCCGGGTTTCCACGATGGCGTCGACCGGACAGGCCTCCTCGCAAAAACCGCAGAAGATGCACTTGGTCAGATCAATGTCGTACCTGGAGGTACGGCGCGAGCCATCCTGCCGCTGCTCAGATTCGATGGTGATCGCCATGGCCGGACACACCGCCTCGCAGAGTTTGCAGGCAATGCATCGCTCCTCGCCATTCGGATAGCGCCGAAGGGCATGAAGTCCCCGAAAACGCGGACTCTGGGGCGTCTTCTCCTCGGGAAACTGGATGGTGATCTTCCGGGCGAACAAATACCTGCCGGTGACGGCCAGGCCCTTGAACAGTTCCTTCAGGAACAAACTTCCGATGAAATCTCTTGCACCCATCCTCAGATCCTCAATTCCACAGGGAAAGCGGAGACATCACCCAGACAGCCACCACGAGCACCCAGGCCATGGTGATCGGGATGAACACTTTCCAGCCCAAGCGCATGATCTGGTCGTAGCGGAAACGGGGGAAGGTCGCCCGTACCCAAAGGAAAACAAACAACAGGAAGGACGTCTTCAGCGCAAGCCAGAGAAATCCGTCGGGCAGGAAACCGACCGGGGAGAGCCACCCGCCCAGGAACAGCACGGACGTGAGGATCGAGATCAGAATCATGTTGGCGTACTCACCCAGGAAGAACAGGGCAAATGCCATCCCCGAGTACTCGATCATGTGACCAGCCACGATTTCCGACTCGCCTTCCACCACATCGAACGGCGCCCGGTTGGTTTCGGCGATACCGGAAATCAGATACACCAGGAACATCGGCAACAAGGGCAACCAGTTCCAGCTCAGGAATCCCAAGCCCATGTCGGCAAAGCGCCCTTTACCCTGGCCCAGCACGATATCGGTCAAGTTGAGACTGGCGGAGATCATCAACACGCAAACCAGTGCGAAGCCCATGGCCACTTCATAGGACACCATCTGGGCTGCGGCACGCATGCAACCAAGGAAAGCGTACTTGGAGTTGGATGCCCATCCGGAAACAATCACGCCATACACTTCGATGGACGTGATCGCCAGCAGCGCCAGCAATCCGGCATTGACGTTGGCAAGCACATAGCCTTCGCTGAAGGGAACCACCGACCACACCGCCAGGGACGGCGCCAGCGCTAGAATCGGGCCCAACACATAGAGCCCTTTGTTCGCACCGGAGGGAACGATGACCTCCTTGAACAACAGTTTCAGAGCGTCGGCGAAAGGCTGCAGCAATCCGGCCGGCCCCACCCGGTTTGGGCCAATGCGAACCTGCATGAAGCCGATGATTTTCCGCTCCGCCAGGGTCATGTAAGCCACGCAGAGCATCAGCGGCACCAGAACGGCGACGATCTTGACCAGCGTCCAAACCAGTGGCCAAGCGCTCCCGAAGAAACCTGCGACAGGTTCGAGCAAACCTTCCATCACACACGCTCCACGTGAATCACACCGCTCATGGCACCTAGGCCGGTCGTCTGGAGATGGGCCGCCGGAATCCGGACACATCCTTCGGCAACCGCATCATCCTGCTCCACCACCAATTCGACGACGCCTCCGTCCTGGCTAACGCGAATCCTCGCACCAGCCGCGGCCCCAATACGGGCCAGCGTGGCAGCACTGGTGCGGGCCAGCGGGACATGGGAATCATTGGAAGATTGCAGCGCCTCGGCCCGCCGTACCAACGGATCGGCCTGATAAATCGGCACGTCGGCAACTCGCTCGAACCCGCCTTGACCCGTTGCGGAGCGTACAGGAACCGGGGCGGCGAAACCGGGAACCAGCAAAGCCTTCTCCACCCCGCCAGTGGTTGCCAACACCTCGCAGCGAATCGCTTCCGAATCGGCCTGCTCGAACCCGGCCAGCCCCAGCAGATTGCCCAGCACCCGCAACACCTTCCAGGCCGGACGGGCTTCCCCCTGGGGGCGCGCCACCGCATGGAAGCTTTGCAGGCGCCCCTCGCAGTTCACAAAACTACCGGAGGTTTCACTGAAGGGTGTGACGGGCAGAAGCACGTCTGCGCCATCCAGCAGATCCTGGGACTTGAAGGCGGAGAGGCTTACCACGCAAGCGGCCTGGCTCAACGCAGAGCGGGCCAGAACTGGATTCATGGTATCCAGCGCCGGTTCAAGACCCAACAGCACCAAGGCGCGGGGCGGCTGCTGGAGCATTTGCAGGGCATTGCGACCGCCGGCCTTGGGCGTTGCACCGGCCACATAGCCTCCGACACTATTGGCGGCCTCACCGATCACGCCGAAACAGCCAGCGCTCAAACGAGCAATCTCCTGGGCCAAGCCCAGCAACTCGGCAAAGCGCAGATCCTGCTGGGCCATATTACCTAGCCAGACTGCAACACGCTGCCCCCCCGCCAGACACGCGGCAATCGCCTCGGCCTCCGCCGATACGCTTGCGGGCAGGATGGAAACGTAGGGAGACGAAACCTCACCACCCAGCTTCTCCGCCAGAGCCTTGACCACGTCCAGAAGAACACCCCCCATGGCGGAAGGCGCCACGACTGCCCGATGCTTCACAGGCAGCAGCCAGTCGTCCGCTACCGCGCCCACAGCACAGACCTGCAGCCCACGCTTGGCGGCCTGGCGAACCTTCTGGGCCAGCAGGGGCGCATCCTTGCGCAGGAAGCTGCCCACCACCAGGAGACGATCCAATTCCTTGATATCAGCCACCGGCATGCCCAGCCAGGGAGCACCTGCCGTCACGCCATCCAGGCGGAAATCGGTCTGCCGCAACCGGAAATCCACGTTGTCCGACCCGACACCACGCACCAGTTTCTGCAGGAGGTAGAGTTCTTCGAGGGTGGAATGGGGAGAGCCGAGGGCACCCACTGCGTGGGGACCGTTCTCCACAACGGCAGCCTTGAGAGCGCCAGCAGCGAATTCCAGCGCACTTTGCCAGTCGGTGGTCGCCCAGGCACCATCCCGCTTGATCATGGGCGCGGTGAGCCGCTCGGCACTGTCCAGCCCCTCGTAGGAGAAGCGATCCTTGTCGGATAGCCAGCACTCGTTGAGAGTCTCGTTCTCCAGAGGGAGAACCCGTTTGACCTTGTCGTGCTTGACTTGAACGATAAGGTTCGACCCCAGGGAATCGTGGGGGCTGACTGATTTGCGGCGGGAAAGCTCCCAGGTCCGGGCGGCGAAGCGGAAAGGCTTGGAGGTCAAGGCCCCCACCGGACAAAGATCAATGATGTTGCCCGACAGTTCGGAATCCACCGTCTTCTCGATGAAGGGCATGATCTCGGCGTGTTCCCCGCGGAAGGCCTGACCGAGTTCCATCTGGCCGGCGATTTCCTGGGTGAAGCGCACGCAGCGGGTGCAATTGATGCACCGGGTCATGTCGGTGGACACCAACGGCCCGAGGTCCTTGTTGGCTACGACCCGCTTCTCTTCCTGATAACGGGAGCGCACATCGCCGTATCCGACGGCCAGGTCCTGCAACTGGCATTCACCACCCTGATCGCAGATCGGGCAATCCAGCGGGTGATTGATCAGCAGGAACTCCATCACGCCCTTCTGGGCTTTGACGGCGGACTCGGAGTGGGTCCAGACCTTCATGCCGTTGGTGACGGGTGTGGCGCAGGCTGGCAAAGGCTTGGGCGCCTTCTCAACCTGCACCAGACACATGCGGCAGTTGGCCGCGATGGAAAGCTTTTTGTGATAACAGAAATGGGGAATGTAGCTGCCGGCCTGAGCCGCCGCATCCATCACCGTGCTGCCATCCGGCACTTGA
The DNA here is from genome assembly GCA_034004685.1 of Rhodocyclaceae bacterium. Classification (GTDB taxonomy): domain Bacteria; phylum Pseudomonadota; class Gammaproteobacteria; order Burkholderiales; family Rhodocyclaceae; genus JAEUNX01. Next base: position 27,032 of record JAVEWG010000010.1, read on the forward strand.
AGCTGCTTGCCGTCGATCTCGATTTCTAGCATGACGGACCCACGTAAATGTCGCTGCCGGCGTACTGCACGTCCTGCGGCACGAGGCACTGTTTATGTTCGATGTGATACTCGAATTCGCTGCGGTAATGCTTCATGAACCCCAGCACCGGCCCAGCCGCCGCGTCACCCAGGGCGCAAATCGTGCGCCCCATGATGTTGGTGGAAACGCTGCCCAGGAGATCCAGGTCATCGGGCCGACCCAAGCCGTTCTCTATGCGATGGACCACCCGGTAGAGCCAGCCCGTGCCTTCCCGGCACGGGGTGCATTGCCCGCAGGATTCCTCGAAGTAGAAGTAGGACAGGCGTTCCAGGGCCTTGACCATGCAGGTGGTTTCATCCATGACAATCACCGCCCCCGAGCCGAGCATGGAACCCGCCTTGGCGATGCAGTCGTAGTCCATGGTGCAGTCCATCATGACATCGGCCGGCAGCACCGGAGCGGATGACCCACCGGGAATCACCCCCTTGAGCTTGCGCCCGCCCCGCACGCCTCCCGCCATCTCAAGCAATTCGGCAAACGGGGTGCCCAGCTGGATCTCATAGTTACCGGGCCGATTTACGTGACCGGAAATGGAAAAGATCTTGGTGCCGCCATTGTTCGGCTTGCCTAGATTGAGAAAGCTTTCCCCACCCATGTTCAGGATGAAGGGCACCGACGCGAAGGTTTCGGTGTTGTTGATGGTGGTGGGCTTGCCATAGAGGCCAAAGGAGGCAGGGAACGGCGGCTTGAAGCGCGGCTGCCCCTTCTTCCCCTCCAAGGATTCCAGCAGCGCTGTTTCCTCGCCGCAGATGTAGGCCCCGTAGCCGTGATGGCCAAAGAGCTCAAAGGAGAAGCCGGAGCCCAGGATATTCTGACCGAGCAGGCCCGCCGCACGCGCCTCATCCAGCGCCTCTTCGAAGCGTTGATAAACTTCGAAGATCTCACCGTGAATGTAGTTATAGCCCCGGGCACAACCCATGGCATAAGCAGCGATGATCATGCCCTCGATCACGCTGTGGGGGTTGTAACGCAGAATATCCCGGTCTTTGAAGGTCCCCGGCTCACCCTCATCCGAGTTACAGGCCAGATACTTGTCCCCAGGAAAGGCCCTGGGCATGAAACTCCATTTCAGGCCGGTAGGGAAACCCGCCCCGCCCCGCCCGCGCAGAGAAGAAGCTTTCAATTCGGCGATGATGGCGTCCGGCGCGATCTTTTCCGTGATGATCTTGCGAAGGGCGGAATAACCTCCCCGCGCCACGTAGTCATTGAGCCGCCAGCTACGATCCCCATCGAGACCAGCCAGAATCAGTCCGTAGGCACTCATTGTCCCTGCCCCTCACCCAAGCGAGCGAGCAGCTCGTCGATCTTTTCCCGGGTCATCCAGCTGCACATATGGTGGTTATTAACCAGTAGCACCGGGGCATCACCACAGGCGCCCATGCACTCGCCCTCCTTGAGGGTGAATTTCCCGTCCGGGGTGGTTTCGTTGAAATCGATTCCCAACTTCTGCTTCACATAGTCGGCGGCATGCACCCCGCCCGACAGCGCACAGGGAAGATTGGTGCAAACCGTGATCTTGTGGGTGCCAACCGGCGCCAAGTCGTACATGTTGTAGAAGGAAGCGACCTCGTAGGCAGCGATCGGGGGCATCCCCAGATAGTTCGCGACGAACTCGATGCTCTCCTTGGAGAGCCACCCCTTCTCGACCTGCGCAATACGCAAGGCGCTCATCACCGCGGACTGCTTCTGGTCCGCCGGATATTTGGCGATCTCGCGATCAATCTGCCTCAAAGAATCTTGGCTCAGCATCTTCGCTCGATTATTCCGGTTATGAATTTCCGACGTTCAGCGGTCAATCTCACCGAACACCACATCCATGGTTCCAATGATCGCCACCACGTCCGCGATCATGTGCCCACGGGTCATTTCGTCCATCGCCGCAAGGTGCGCAAATCCAGGCGCGCGCAGTTTCAGTCGGTAGGGCTTGTTGGCCCCGTCGGACACTGCATAGACGCCAAACTCACCTTTGGGGTGCTCCACTGCCGCATACACTTCTCCCTCGGGAACATGCATGCCTTCAGTGAAGAGCTTGAAGTGGTGAATCAGCTCTTCCATGTTGGCCTTCATGCGCTCTCGGGGAGGGGGCGCCACCTTATGGTTATCGGAAATCACCGGACCCGGATTCTTGCGCAGCCAGTCGATGCACTGCTTGATGATCCGGTTGGATTGGCGCATCTCTTCCATGCGCACCAAGTAACGGTCGTAACAATCCCCGTTCTTACCAATCGGAATATCGAAGTCCAACTGGTCGTAAACCTCATAGGGCTGCTTTTTACGCAAATCCCAAGGAATGCCGGAACCACGCAACATTGCACCAGTAAAACCCAAGGCCAACGCCTGCTCGGGACTCACAACACCAATACCGACGGTCCGTTGCTTCCAGATCCGATTATCGGTCAGCAGGGTTTCATATTCGTCCAGACACTTCGGGAAGCGATCGGTGAAATCCTCTAGGAAGTCAAGCAAGGAACCCTGGCGATTCTCGTTGAGCTTGCCTACCGTATCGGCGTTTTTAAACCTGGACACCTGATACTGAGGCATCCGGTCAGGCAGATCACGATATACGCCCCCGGGACGGTAGTAGGCCGCGTGCATCCGTGCGCCCGAAACCGCCTCGTAAGCATCCATCAGATCCTCCCGCTCCCGGAAGGTATAAATGATCATCGTCATGGCGCCGATATCGAACCCGTGGGTTCCGACGTTGAGAAGATGATTCAAAACCCTGGTAATCTCGTCGAACATGACGCGGATGTACTGAGCCCGGAGCGGCACTTCCAAGCCCAGGAGCCGCTCTATTGCCATGCAATAGGCATGCTCATTGCACATCATGGAAACATAATCCAGTCGATCCATGTAGGGAACAGACTGGACCCAGGTACGGGTCTCGGCGAGTTTCTCGGTTCCGCGATGCAGCAGCCCAATATGCGGATCCGCGCGCTCGACAACCTCCCCATCCAACTCAAGCACGAGCCGCAAGACGCCATGGGCAGCGGGGTGCTGCGGCCCCAGGTTAATGGTGTAGTTGCGAATCTCAGCCATTGGCGGCACCCCCGTAATTTTCTTCGCGAACGATCCGCGGGGTAATTTCCCTGGGCTCGATGGTCACGGGTTGATACACCACTCGGCCCTCCTCGGGGCTATAGCGCATTTCCACATATCCCGAAATCGGAAAGTCCTTGCGAAACGGATGCCCGACAAAACCGTAATCCGTCAGGATTCGACGCAGATCGGGGTGGCCGGCGAACATGATGCCGTAGAGATCGAAAGCCTCGCGCTCATACCAATTCACGCTTGGCCAGATTCCGCAAACGGAATCAAGCACCGGGAAGCCCTCGTCGTCGGCGAACACTTTCAGGCGCAACCGCCAGTTGTTCGCAACCGAAAGCAACTGGACCGCAACGGCGAAGCGTTTCCCCTCCCAACCGCCGTTGCCGTAGGTGGAATAATCCAGCCCCGACAAATCGATGAGTTGCTCGAAACCCAGGGACGGCTCATCCCGAAGCAATTCCGCCACTGCTCGATAACGGGAGGCCGACACCTCAATGGCAACCTGACCGACGCTCACCGTCGGTTGGACTTCATCTCCCAGGACATTTCGCAACGCCTGGCAAAGCCTTTCGAGCCTCGTACTCATGGAACCCTCGGGATGTTAGCGAGCGATGGTATTGGTCCGCTTGATCTTGTTCTGCAACTGCACGATGCCATAGAGCAGAGCTTCCGCAGTCGGCGGACAACCCGGCACATAGACATCCACGGGAACGATTCGGTCACACCCGCGCACCACGGAATAGGAGTAGTGATAATAGCCCCCTCCGTTTGCGCAGGACCCCATGGAAAGCACCCAGCGGGGTTCGGGCATCTGGTCATAGACCTTGCGAAGAGCGGGGGCCATCTTGTTGCAGAGCGTACCGGCAACGATCATCAGATCCGACTGGCGGGGGCTTGGCCGAAACAGCATTCCGAAGCGGTCAATATCGTAACGGGCCGCCCCTGCGTGCATCATCTCCACGGCACAGCACGCCAGGCCAAAGGTCATCGGCCACAGGGAACCAGTACGGGTCCAGTTAATCACCGCATCCAGGGACGTGGTGATAAAACCCTCTTTCAGAACACCCTCGATACTCATACAGCCCCTTTCGCACCCCGAATCTCAACCAAGGCCTGAAAAAGTGATTACTCCCAGTCGAGCGCGCCCTTCTTCCAGACGAAGATATAGCCCACAAGGAGAATGCCGAGAAACACCAGCATTTCGAAGAAACCGAAAAGGCGAATCGCTTCCGTCCCGGCAATTTCCCGAAGAATGGTTGCCCAGGGAAACAGGAACGCGATTTCCAGATCGAAAAGAATGAAGAGAATGGCGATCAGATAATAACGGACGTCGAATTTCATCCGCGCATCTTCAAATGCTTCAAAACCGCATTCATATGGAGACAGCTTTTCACTGTCCGGGCGATGGGGCCCAAGAAGCCGACCAAAAAGAATCGGCACGCAGCCAAACGCCAAGCCAACCAGAATAAACAGCAATACGGGGAAATAATTTTCCAGCATGGCAAGTGTCCGGCTGATAAGGAATCACGCCCTTTCGAGCATGCAAACGCCCGCATTTGCGGGCGTTTCTGAATTATGGTGCCGACGGTGAGACTCGAACTCACACGGCTTGCGCCACCGCCCCCTCAAGACGGCGTGTCTACCAATTTCACCACGTCGGCAGGTAAATTTACGACCCGCGTAATTATACAAAATTGGCGCTGCAGCGCAACGCGTTTTTCTACTTACTTAGGAATGGCAGGCGCTTTGGAATCCCCGGCGGCCGCGGGCTCGCCTTGCGTTGCTGCGGGCTGCGCCGGCACGGCGCCCTCCATCACGCTACCCTTGCCCTTCGGGGCAGAACTGGCCAAATAGCTCAAGCCAAGGCTGGTGCAGAAAAAGACGGTAGCCAAAACCGCCGTGGTACGGCTCAAGAAATTCGCCGAACCGGTGGCGCCAAACAAGCTCCCCGACGCACCACTACCAAAGGCAGCACCCATGTCAGCCCCTTTCCCATGCTGAATCAGCACCAGGCCGATCACACCCAGGCCCACCAGGACATGCACCACCAACACCAAGGAAAAGAAAAAACTGCTCATTTCGCCCCACCTAAAAAAGTTTTTGCTACCCGAGCACTCTCAGCTTGGCGGCAAATCTCAATAAAATCCGCCGCAGACAAGGAAGCCCCACCAATCAAACCGCCATCCACATTTTGACAACCGAACAGCGCCGCCGCGTTTTCAGGCTTGACGCTCCCGCCATACAGAATCGAAACAGCGCCACCAGCAACCCCAAACCGCTCCAGCAGCCACTCCCGTATCCAGCCATGCACCACCTCGACTTGCTCAACGGTCGCGGACAAGCCACTCCCGATTGCCCAAACCGGCTCGTAGGCGATTACCAAAGAAGGTGCCATTGAAAGGCCCGACGCCGCCAGCTGCCCAAGGACCACTTCCCGGGTGGTGCCAGCCTGCCGTTCCGCAAGGCTCTCACCAACGCACAGGATGGGATCAAGGCCCGCCTCAAAAGCGCGCTGGAGCTTACGAGCCACCACTGGCGCACCGTCGCCAAACAAGGCGCGGCGCTCCGAGTGCCCAACGATGACATACCGACAGCCCAGATCCCTCAGCATCGCGGCGGAGACCTCCCCGGTGTAGGCGCCATCGCCATGCTCACCAAGATTCTGTGCCCCCAACCGGACGGGCGCACGCCCCAGCATCTGGCGAACTACGCTCAAATGAACGAAGGGCGGACAAACGGCCACATCCACATGACCAAAATCCGACTGACTCATGGCGGCGGCCAGGGCTGACGCAGATTCAAGAGAACCATTGCATTTCCAGTTCCCCACAACCAGCATGTTCCCCACGTCACCCCTCCGGCAAATCGATCAATTGTATCCAGAAGCCAGGGGGAAGCAAAATTTCTACTACCAAACCGACTACCCTGAATGGATCCCATTGGAGTTGGTGCCGTTGGGGACTGGGCACCGGCAGGGCCAAGGGATTTGCCGGCTGAGAACGGGGAAGGCGGGTTTTGCCGGGGCGCCTGGGTGGCCCCGATAGCAACTGGAACGAGTACCCCCGGGTCCGAAGGGACCTGGAACGCCTTGCCAGAAGCCCCTTTGCCAGCCAAGCCACGATCCCCTAACCTTGCGATTCCTTCCCTCTAGCCGATTTCCCGTGCGCCACTTGCTCCTGGCCAGTCTAGCCACCGTCCTGCTCACCGCCTGCGCAACCCCCACCGGTACGCCCCCAGATACCCAAGCCCCCGCGCCGGTACGGGATGGTCTGCCCGAGCGGACCGCACCACCGGCACCGGTGCCAGCCAGTCCGACCTCCCCTCCCCAATCAGCCCCTCCTCCTCGGCCAATACCCGCGCCGACTCCGGAATTACCCCGGGTCACCGTACCGCAGTTACTCCCCCCTGGCATCGCCGACCGGGCCGGCTGGGCCGCCGATATCCAGACGGCCTTCGCCGCCCTGGGGCTACCCCCCAATGCCACCAATCTGTGCGCAGCCATGGCAGTGATCGAACAGGAGTCCACTTGGCAGGCGGAGCCGGTGGTACCCGGGCTCCCCGCAATAGTCCGGGCCGAGATCGAAAAACGCCGGTCCCGTTATGGAATTCCCAAGCTTTTGCTGGACGCAGCCCTCAGCCGCCGCTCCCCGGATGGCCACAGTTACCAGACCCGCATTGATACGCTCCGCAATGAAAAGCAGATGAGCCAACTGTTCGACGACATGATTTCGGAGCTGCCTTATGGCCGCACCCTGCTGGCTGACCAAAACCCGGTGCATACCGGCGGTCCCATGCAGGTGAGCTTCGCCTTCGCCGAGGCGCATGTCAGGGAGCGGACCTACCCGTACCCCCGGCGCGGCAACCTGCGGGATGAAGTATTCACCCGCCGGGGCGGGGTGTATTTCGGCATTGCCAACCTTTTGGACTATCCGGCCAGCTACCCGGCACCCCTGTATCGCTTCGCCGACTTCAATGCGGGGCGCTACAGCAGTCGCAACGCAGCCTTCCAGTTCGCGGTGGCGCGACTGACCAGGACCAAGCTGACCCTGGACGGCGACCTCCTTCGCTACGTCGATGGCAAGCCCAGCTGCACCACCAGCCAGACCCAGGCCGCCCTGGAAAAGCTCACGGGCAAGCTGGGGCTGAGCCGGGCCCAGATCATTCAGGACCTGATCCAGGAGAAAGCCCCCGGCTTCGAGAGCACCACCACCTGGCGCCGGGTGTTCAGCCTGGCCGACCAGGCCCTCGGGCAGGCCATGCCTCGCCAGCGCCTGCCAGGAATCGATCTCAAGAGCCCCAAGATCCAGCGCAAGCTCACCACCGAATGGTTTGCCCGTCGGGTGGATGGCCGCTACCGGGGCTGCCTGGCCCGCGCCGAGGCGGGCGCTGTTTAGTACGAAGCAAAGAAGGGCCGGCCAGGCACCGGCCGGCCTTGACCAGATTAGCGATGAGATCTGCCCGGCGAGCGGAACAGCACCTCCCGGGCATCCTTGCGCCAAGGGCTGGCAAAGGCCAGCGCTCGCGACTCCCCCGATCGCCAGGGGGCCAGATCAACCGCCAGCTATTTCAGTAGCTCGGCGCATTTGTCCATCAGCACACCAGGGTCAGGGGGCGCCGTCGCACCAGATCAAGCCAAACCACCCGGCGCCCCTGGAGACCGATATGTCCCAGCTCCCGATCCGTGCCGGTACGGCTGAATTCGAACACGTATTCCCGACGCAGCCCCAGCCGGCCATCCTCATCCCGGGCCAGGCGCATGCGCTCCACCGCCACCGATTCATCCAGCAATTGCACGCATTCCTGCCCGCAGGCCTCCCGAGCAGCCGCCAGGCAGACCTCCCGGGCGCCCAGGGCATCCATCCAGAAAGCCGCCACCAAGACAAGCAGGATCAAGCCCGCCAATTCCAGTGCGCTCATCGCCGGGTCTCCGCCTTGAGGACCGTGTATTTGTCCCGACTCCCCTGGGCCAGCTCCACCGGATACTTGATTTCGTTCTTGGCGAGCTTGGCCAATACAGCAGCCCCCAGGTCGATCCGCGCCCCATCGGCCAGCAACAACAGATACATCAACACGTCCGCCATCTCATCCGCCAGGGCCTCGCGCCCGACGGGGGATTCAGCCAGGGCTTCGATCTCCTCATCCCGGCGCCACTGGGTCAATTCCAACAGTTCCGCCGCCTCAAGGCTGAGGGACACGATGAGCTGGCGCAGGCCGTGGAACTGGTGCCAATCCCGGGCATCCCGGAAGGCGCACACCCGCTGGGCAAGTTGCTGGAGGTCGTTCATGGATCTTATTGCTCCCTAAGCATCGAACCCACACTGGGCTCGTGGGCCAAACTTGCCCAAGGATGGCATTATCCCCGGCTTGCCCCAACCGCTGTCCACCTCGCCGCACCATGCCAACCCTCGACAACCTCTATCCCGCCTCCGTGTGGCGCCATTTCGCCGGACTCTGCCGCATCCCCCGCCCTTCCCGGCATGAATCGGCGGTGCGGGAGCACCTCCTGGCCTGGGCCCGGGAGCGGGGCATTGCCGCCCGCGCCGACCCGATCGGCAACCTGCTATTGAACAAACCCGCCACTCCGGGCATGGAAGACCGCCCGGGGGTGATCCTCCAGGGCCACCTGGACATGGCCTGCCAGAAGCGCGACGGTTCCCCCCACGACTTTCTGCGGGATCCCATTGCCCCCATCCTGGAAGACGGCTGGGTACAGGCCAGGGATACCACGCTGGGGGCGGACAACGGCATCGGCGCGGCCCTCGCCCTGGCGGCCCTGGAAGCCCCCGACCTCTCCCATGGTCCTCTGGAGGTACTCCTCACAGTAGATGAGGAATCGGGCATGGGCGGCGCCAGAGGACTTGAGTCCTCCGCCCTGGCGGGCCGACTAATGATCAATCTGGATACCGAGGAAATCGGCGAGGTCTATCTGGGCTGCGCGGGCGGCGTGGACGTCAATATCACCCACCAGTTCGCCACCGAGCCGGCGGCCCCCGGCTGGGAAGCCGCAAGCCTGGCGCTAACCGGGCTGATGGGGGGCCACTCCGGCGTGGATATCCACCTGGAGCGCGGCAACGCCATCAAGCTCTTGGGGCGGGTATTGGCGGACTTCACCCCCGCGGAGCTGCGCATTGCCGCCCTGGCGGGGGGCACTGCCCGCAACGCCCTGCCCCGTTCGGCCCACGCCGAGGTGCTGTTGGCCCCGGGGCTCCAGGCCCGGCTGCGGGCTCGATTGGCCAGCCTCGAGGCTGGCTTGAGGGACGAACTGGCAGGCGTGGATGATGACCTCCGCCTCACCCTCACCCCGGCATCCCGGCAGATCCACCAAGCCCTCTCCGCTGACGCCCAGACCTGCCTGCTGGCGCTCCTCCTGGCCGCGCCCCACGGGGTCCGACGCTGGAGTCAGCGGGTGCCCGGCGTGGTGGAAACCTCCAACAACCTGGGGGTACTGCAGCTGCAAGAGGGTGCACTGACGGCCAATTTCATGGTCCGCTCCCTGATGCCAGCCGGCAGCCGGCAGCTTGCCCGGGAGATCAGCGCCCTGTTCAGCCTGGCGGGTGCCCGGGTTGAGACCGAAGGGGAGTACCCGGGCTGGACCCCCAATCCTGATTCACCCCTGCTGGCCCATTTCCAGGCGACCCACCGCCGCCTGTTCGGCCAGCCGGCCACCGTGCGGGTCATCCATGCCGGACTCGAATGCGGCATCCTGGCGGACAAGCTTCCGGGGCTCGACGTGGTTTCCTTCGGACCCACCATCCGGGGCGCCCACGCCCCGGGAGAACGGGTGAATGTCGCCAGTGTCGGTCAAGCCTGGAAGCTGCTCTGCGCCCTTCTCGCCCACCTTCCCCCCGCCGGGCAGCTGCCCGCCAACTGAATGGAGCCCCCCGTGAACACCCTGCTCATCCTCACCGTCATCGGCGACGACCGCCCGGGCCTGGTAGAAGCCCTCTCCCGCACCATCAGCCACCACGGCGGCAACTGGCTGGAATCCTCCATGTCGCGCTTGGCGGGCAAGTTCGCCGGCATTGTCCAGGTCAGCATTCCGGGCGGCGCGGCAGCGGCGCTGCAGGGCGAACTGGCAACCCTGCCAGACCTGCGGATCACCGTGGAAGAATCCACCGAAAGCACTCACCAAGCCACCGGACGGCGATTGCACTTCACCCTGGTGGGGCAGGATCGGCTGGGCATCGTGCGCGAGGTGGCGGCGGTGCTGGCCCGCCACGCGGTGAATGTGGAGAGTCTGGCCACCCATACCGAGAGCGCCCCCATGTCGGGGGAAACCCTGTTCCACGCCGAGGCTGAACTGCTGGCCGGCCCCGGGCTAAACCCCCTGGACCTGAAAATCGACCTGGAGCGCCTGTCCCTGGACCTGGTGGTGGATTTCACCCTGGACGAAGTCCGGCCGGGCTGAAAACCCCACCCGATCCGTCAGCGAATCGCCCAGTCCAGGCTGAACCCGGCCCCCTCATCCAGCGCCAGGGCCTTCACCATCTCCGGCAGGGCCTCCTTGAGACGCTCCGGCAGGCTCCAGGGCGGATTGACGACGAACAGCCCGCTGCCGTGCATGCCGCTTCCATCCCGGGCCGGGCGGCGCACGGTGAGTTCCACCTGCAGCCAATTCTCCATCCCGAGGCGGCGCAGTTGTTCCGGCAGTCGCCGGGCCTCCGGGCGCTGCAACAGGGGATACCAGACCAGGTAAGTCCCGGTGGCAAAGCGCTTCAAGGCGCCGGCAAGGGTGCTGACCACCACCTGATAGTCAGTCTTCACTTCATAGGGCGGATCCATCAACACCACCGCCCGCCTGGAAGGGGGCGGCAGCAACCCGATCAGCCCCTTGAAACCATCTTCCCGGCGGATCTGCACCCGGGCCGTCTCATGGGCGAACAGGGCCGCCAGCAGGGGCTCGTCGCTGGAATGGAGTTCGAACAGGCGCATCCGATCCCCTTCCCGCATGCATTCCAGGGCCACTGCCGGGGAGCCAGGATAGAGGGCCAGGGCGCCACCCGGGTTGAATCCCCGCACCACATCAAGGTAGGCCTGGAGCACTCCGGCTCGGGGCGGCGCATCCCACAGACGCCCCACCCCTTCCAGGAACTCCCCGTTCTTGGCGGCGTAGCCCCCCTCCAGCCCATAACAACCCGCGCCGGCATGGGTATCCACGTACCAATAAGGCTTGTCCTTCTGGTTGTAATAGGCCAGAACCTCCACCAGAACAGCGTGCTTGAGAACATCGGCGTGGTTGCCGGCATGGAAGGCGTGGCGGTAGCTGAGCATCGCGGGTCGGTCTCGAAACAGGAGGCGAGATGCTACCACCTAGCCTGGCTGATGCCCCCGCCGGGCCAGGGCAATGCCCCTCAGCCGGCCATCGAAGCCATTGAAACGGCAATAAAAGCCGCTTCCGGAGGATTCAATTCCACCCCCTCCCCTGCTATCATTCGCGGCCCCGTCGTCCCCGGACGGGCAGGCCTTCGGGAGAAAAGTTACATGGCAATCTACGCCCTCAACCAACACACCCCCCATTTTGGCGAGGGAAGCTGGGTTGCGGACAGTGCCACCGTCATCGGCGCGGTGAATGCCGGGCGCAACGTTAGCATCTGGTACAACGCCGTTCTGCGGGGCGACAACGACCCCATCCAGATTGGCGACAACTCCAACATCCAGGATGGTTCGGTCCTCCATACCGACGACGGGGTGCCCCTGATCATCGGCACCAACGTCACCGTGGGCCACATGGTGATGCTCCATGGCTGTACCATCGGCGACAACACCCTCATCGGCATCAACGCCGTGGTGCTCAACCGGGCGGTGATCGGCAAGGAGTGCATCATTGGCGCCAACGCCCTGATTCCGGAAGGCAAGGTCATCCCTGATCGGTCCCTGGTGGTGGGATCCCCCGGGCGGGTGATCCGGGAGATCACCGACGAGGAAGTGGCCGACATCCGCCGCAACGCCGATACCTATATCGCCCATATCGAACAGCACCAGCAAGGCTTGGTGCGCCTGGACGGCCCGGCCAAGGGCTGATGGAAGCCGCCAGGCCAGGCCGCCGGTGGCGTGGCAAGGTAGACTTGCCGGGTTTTGGCGCCAGGGATTGACGGTTTCGGCTATAAATTGCGGGTCTGCCCTGCCTGGAACCCCCGACCGTGACCTCTAAAGCCCTTCCGACCCTCATGCTGGCCGGCCTGTTTGCTGGCTTGATCCCGCCAGCCTACTCCGCTAACGCAGCACCGGAACTGCCTACCGTGAATCTGAGCGTGGAAGGCAATGCCGAGGCGGCCAACGACCTGGCCACCGCCACCCTGTTTTTCGAAGCTTCCGACCCCAACCCGGCGGAACTGGCAAAGCGAGCCAACCTGGCCATGAGCAACGCCCTCTCCCAGGCCAAGGCCCATGCCGACGTGAAGACCCGCACCGGTCCGGTTCAGACCGTCCCCATGTACAGCCGGGACGGAAAAACCCTCGGAAGCTGGCGCATCCGCAGCGACCTGCGCCTGGAAAGCCGCAATCTTGGGGCCCTATCGGAACTCCTGGGCCGGCTCCAGAACACCCTGGCGGTGGCCGATGTGAGCCTGCAACCCGCCCCCGAGACCCACCTTGCCGCCACCGCCACCGCCACCCGGAGCGCCTTGGCGAGCTTCCAGGAGCGAGCCCGGCTGATCGCCGAGGCCTTGGGCAAGCACTACCGGATCCGCCATCTGGACGTGGGAGACCAGGGCCTTCGCCCGCCGCCGCGCCCCTTGGCGCGCAGCCCCATGCTGGCGGATGCCGCGCTAGCCGCCGTCCCCCTGGAGGCCGGCAGCAGCAATCTCGCCATCACGGTCTCCGGCACCATCGAACTCGTGGACTGATACGCGCCCATGCCCGATCACCTGGCCATGCCAGCGCCACCCCATCAACCGGGGAGTTGCCGGCTTCAGGAACGGGCCCCATCGTGATCGCCCTGTTACAAAGGGTATTGGAGGCCCGGGTGATGGTGGCGGGCGCCGAGGTAGGCGCCATCGGGCCGGGATTGCTGGCCTTTATCGGGGTGCGTCCCGAGGATGGAGCGGACAACCCCCGCAGGCTGGTGGAACGCCTGCTGAGTTACCGGGTGTTCGCCGATGGGGCTGGACGGATGAACCGATCCCTGGCGGATACAGCGGGCGGACTCCTCCTGGTGCCCCAATTTACCCTGGCGGCCGATACCACCAAGGGCACCCGGCCGAGTTTCTCGTCGGCGGCCCCGCCCGAGCAGGCCAGTGCCCTCTTCGAGGCCGCCGTGGCCCACGCCATGAGCCGCCACGAGCGGGTCGCCACCGGACGCTTCGGCGCCGACATGGTCGTCCACCTCATCAACGACGGCCCGGTCACCTTCTGGCTGGACGCCTGAGCCCCCCTTCTTTAAGCTGCGCCCATTCCATTTTGTAACGGCACGGCATGGTTTTCCTGCTTCGCCCCCATCGGGTAGTGGCCCTGCTCCTGGTCGGCCTGCTGGCTGCTTGTTCCACCAGCCTGCCCAAGCCAGACCGGGGCGGCCCGCAAGCCCCTGGCCACATCGACTATTTCACCCTGGCGGACCCGGACCATGCCCGGGAAATCGTGCTGATATCCTTCAGCCTGCTGGATACCGGCTATCGGTTCGGCGGACGCAATCCGGAAGCCGGCCTGGATTGCAGCGGCATGGTGAGCTACCTGGTGGAACGGGTGAGCGGCCAGCGCCTGCCCCATAACGCTGCCCAGATCGCCGCCCGCACCCGCCCCGTTGAACGCGCCGCGCTCCAGCCCGGAGATCTGGTGTTCTTCAACACCCAAAACCGCCCCCATTCCCATATGGGGATTTATATCGGGGACGGCCGCTTCATCCATGCCCCCAGCAGCCGGGGCAAGGTGCGGGTGGAAAGCCTGACCCAGGGCTATTTTGCAGAGCGCTATGACGGCGGCAGGAGCCTGCTGGCGGCTGGCTAGCCAGGCTGGCCTCAGTTCTCCGGGTGTTTCCGGGGGATCTGGACATACACTTCGTCAGCCCGGATCAAGCCCAGTTCAAAGCGGGCGTGCTCCTCGATGGCGTCGAAGCCGGCCTTGAGGTCCCGCACCTCCGCCTCCAGACCGGCATTGCGCTGCTCCAGGCGGCGATTTTCATCCCGCTGGGCCTGGAGCTGGCGCTCCACCTCCCAGGCGCGCAACCATCCCCCCTTGCCCAACCACAGGGGGTACTGGAGGATCAGCAGCAAGGCAACGAGGATGACGAGGGGCCAGCGCATGGGCGTAAGGGGGGATCAAAAAAAACCGGCGGAGGATCCGCCGGCTCTTGGTACCGTCGGGCCTTCGCTCCATCCAGAGCAAACGCCCGCCATTCTAGCGGTTAGCGCGCCCGCAGGTTGTAAAAGGCCGAACGGCCGGGGTAAAAGGCGGTCTCCCCCAGATCTTCCTCGATGCGCAACAACTGGTTGTACTTGGCGATGCGGTCGGAGCGGGACAAGGAGCCGGTCTTGATCTGCATGGCATTCAAGCCCACCGCGATATCGGCGATGGTGGAGTCCTCGGTCTCGCCGGAACGGTGGGAGATCACCGCGGTGTAGCCGGCGCGCTTGGCCATCTCCACGGCGGCGAAGGTTTCAGTGAGGGTGCCGATCTGGTTGATCTTCACCAGGATGGCGTTGGCGATGCCCTGCTCGATGCCTTGCTTGAGGATCCGGGTGTTGGTGACGAAGATGTCGTCCCCCACGATCTGGACCTTCTTGCCCAGGCGCTCGGTCAGGATCTTCCAGCCCGCCCAGTCGCTCTCGGCCATGCCGTCCTCGATGGAGACGATGGGGTACTTGTCCGCCAGGGTCGCCAGGTAATCGGTGAAGCCTTCGGCGGAGAGGGTCAGGCCTTCCCCTGCCAGGACGTACTTGCCATCCTTGTAGAACTCGGAAGCGGCGCAGTCCAGGGCCAGCACCACCTCCCGGCCCGGCTCGTAGCCAGCGTTGGCGGTGGCTTCGAGGATCATGTTGAGGGCTTCCTCGGTTCCCGAGACATTGGGGGCGAAGCCGCCTTCGTCACCCACCGTGGTGGGGTAGCCCTTCTTGTCGGTGAGCTTCTTCAGGGCGTGGAAGATCTCGGCGCCACAGCGCAGGGCTTCCCGGAAGCTGGAAACCCCCACCGGCATGATCATGCATTCCTGGATGTCCAGGCTGTTGTTGGCGTGGGCGCCCCCGTTGATGACGTTCATCATGGGCACCGGCATGGCCATGGGGCCGGAACCGCCGAAATAGCGATACAGGGGCAGCCCGGCCTCCTCGGCCGCGGCCCGGGCCACCGCCATGGACACCGCCAGCATGGCATTGGCCCCCAGGCGGGACTTGTTCTCGGTGCCGTCCAGTTCGATCAGGGTCTTGTCGATGAAAGCCTGCTCCTCGGCATCCAGGCCGATGATGGCTTCGGAGATCTCGGTATTGACGCTCTCCACCGCCTTCAGCACGCCCTTGCCAAGGTAGCGGGCGGCGTCCCCGTCCCGCAGCTCGATGGCTTCCCTGGAACCGGTGGAGGCGCCGGATGGCACCGCCGCCCGGCCCATCACGCCGGATTCCAGCAGGACATCCGCCTCCACCGTGGGGTTGCCCCGGGAGTCCAGGATTTCGCGGGCCACCACATCGACAATCGCACTCATCTCTTTCCTTTCACTAAGGCTAACAATGCTCGAAGGCGGCCGCTCAACGGCCGCGCCGCAATTCAAACTCGATACTCAAGCCGACACTTCCAGAAAGCCCTGGGCCTTCACCAGACGGTCGATATCCCGCAGGGTGGAGAGAAGCGCCCGCATGCGCGGCAGGGGCCAGGCATTGGGGCCATCGGAGAGGGCCTGGGCCGGATCCGGATGGGTTTCCATGAAAAGCCCCGCCACCCCCACCGCTACCGCGGCGCGGGCCAACACCGGCACGAACTCCCGCTGGCCGCCGGAAGCGGTGCCCTGACCGCCGGGCAGTTGCACCGAATGGGTGGCGTCGAACACCACCGGGCAGCCAGTCTCCCGCATGATGGCCAGACTGCGCATGTCGGACACCAGGTTGTTGTAGCCGAAGGAAGCGCCCCGCTCGCAGACCATGAGGGTATCGGCGCCGCCATTGGCTTCCCGGGCCTTGTCCACCACGTTTTTCATGTCGCCGGGGGCAAGGAACTGGCCCTTCTTGATATTCACCGGCTTGCCGCTGGCCGACACGGCATGGATGAAATCAGTCTGGCGGCACAAGAAGGCCGGGGTCTGGAGCACATCCACCACCGCAGCCACCTCGGCGACTTCCGCCTCGGTGTGCACATCGGTGAGGACCGGCACGCCGATCTGGCGTTTAACCTCGGCCAGGATATTCAGGCCGGACGCCATCCCCAGCCCCCGGAAGCTCTTGCCGGAACTCCGGTTGGCCTTGTCGTAGGAGGCCTTGAAGATGTAGGGGATCCCCAGCCCGGCGCAGATTTCCTTCATCTGGCCGGCCACGTCCAGGCAAAGCTGCTGGGACTCGGCCACACAGGGCCCGGCGATCAGAAACAGGGGTTTATCCAGCCCCACCTCGAATCCGCACAGCTGCATGAATGCCCTCCTCAGGCGCGCCCGGCGGTCCGGGCCTGGTTGAGGGCCGCCTTGACGAAGGCGATGAACAAGGGATGGCCCGCCCGGGGATTGGAGGTGAACTCCGGATGGAATTGGCAGCCCACGAACCATGGATGATCGGGCAACTCCACCATTTCACACAGATTGGTGCCCGGCGCCCGGCCAGCCACCCGCAGCCCCTTGGCCTCCAGCTGGGCCAGCAGGGTGTTGTTCACTTCGTAGCGATGGCGATGGCGCTCCATGATTTCAGGCGCCCCGTAGATTTCCCGGGACAAGGAGCCTTCCGCCAGCTGGCAGACCTGGCCGCCCAGGCGCATGGAGCCCCCCAGATCGGAATCCTCGCTGCGCTTTTCCACCCGCCCCTCCCGGTCCAGCCACTCGGTGATCAGGCCGATCACCGGATAGGGCGTTTCCCGATCGAACTCGGTACTGTGGGCGCCGGCCATGCCCGCCACGTCCCGGGCGAACTCCACCACCGCCAGTTGCATCCCGAGGCAGATTCCCAGGTAGGGCACCTTGTTCTCCCGGGCATGGCGGATCGCGGCGATCTTGCCCTCGGTGCCCCGCTTGCCGAAGCCGCCGGGCACCAGGATGGCATCCATGTCCTTGAGGACACTGCAACCGTTGCGCTCGATCTCTTCCGAATCGATGTAGTGGATCGCCACCTCGCTCAAGGTATGCATGCCGGCGTGGTTGAGCGCCTCGATGAGGGATTTGTAGGATTCGGTGAGATCCACGTACTTGCCCACGAAGGCCACGTTCACCTTGGTCTCGGGGTTTTCCCGGGCATGGATCAAGCGCTCCCACACCGACAGATCAGCGGCCTTGGCCAGGATTCCCAGCTTGTGGCAGACGATCTCGTCGAGCATCTGCTCGTGGAGCTGACCGGGGATCTTGTAGATGGAATCGGCATCGAGACACTCGATCACCGCTTCCGGCATCACGTTGCAGAACAGGGCGATCTTGCGCCGCTCATCGGCCGGAATGGAGCGGTCGGCGCGGCACAGCAGGATGTCCGGCTGGATGCCGATGCTGCGCAGCTCCTTGACCGAATGCTGGGTCGGCTTGGTCTTGAGCTCCCCGGCGGTGGGGATGTAGGGCATCAGGGTCAGGTGGATGAAGCAGGTGCTGTTGCGCCCCTCCTCGATCCCCATCTGGCGGATGGCTTCCAGGAAGGGCAGGGATTCAATATCCCCCACCGTGCCCCCCACCTCCACGATGGCCACATCGGCCCCCTCGGCGCCCCGCTTGATGAAGAGCTTGATCTCGTCGGTGATGTGGGGGATCACCTGGACGGTCTTGCCCAAGTATTCACCCCGACGCTCCTTCTTCAGGACCGACTCGTAAATCTGGCCGGTGGTGAAGTTGTTGCGCTTGCCCATCTTGGCGCTGGTAAAGCGCTCATAGTGGCCCAGGTCCAGGTCGGTTTCGGCACCATCTTCGGTGACGAACACCTCCCCGTGCTGGAACGGGCTCATGGTGCCGGGATCGACGTTGATATAGGGATCGAGTTTGAGATGGGTGACTTTGATGCCACGGGACTCGAGGATGGCGCCCAAGGAGGCCGCCGCGATGCCTTTGCCCAGGGAGGACACGACACCGCCGGTAACGAAGACGTACTTTGTCATGGGAATGGAACAGCGGGAAAGCGCGATGATAGCCGAAATCCCCCTGGCAAAAAAAGACCGGCGACACCTGGCATCCCTCCCCTGCCCGGCTCCGAATCCCCAAAAAGGGGGCGGGACAGCCCCCCGAAAGGACGCATTTCCGGATGCCGCTCCGCCATCTCCGGCGGGGATTTTCCGCAGATTTCCCAGTGGCTTGTGCACAACGGGAGGGAAAGTTAGGGTAGCATACGGCCCCGTTTGACTCAGCCGCTGCCGGCCGCGAACTCCAGGGCAAAATAAGCCCCACAACAGGCATGTTGTACTCCCCAAAGGGGAGAAAATCACTTCCGGACCGGCGAAAGACCCTACCTGGAGCACTTTGGAGAACACGATGGAACGCGAATCCATGGAATTCGATGTCTTGATCGTCGGCGGCGGCCCTGCCGGTCTTGCCGCAGCGATCAAGCTCAAGCAGCTCGCCAATGAGAAGGGGCAGGAACTGTCCGTCTGCCTGATCGAGAAGGCCGGCGAGATTGGCGCCCACATCCTCTCCGGCGCGGTGATGGATCCCCTGGCCCTGACCGAACTGATCCCCGACTGGAAGGCGCTGGGCGCCCCCCTGGATACCCCGGTCACCGAGGACAAGGTGATCTTCCTCTCCGAAAAGGGCGGCCGCACCATCCCCAACAAATTGCTGCCCGACAGCTTCATCAACCATGGCAACTACATCGTCCGTCTGGGCAGCGTGGTGAAGTGGCTGGGTGAGCAGGCCGAGGCCCTGGGGGTCGAGGTCTATCCCGGTTTCGCCGGCGCCGATGTGCTGTTCGACGAGAACGGCGCGGTCAAGGGCGTAGTCACCGGCGACATGGGGATCACCAAGGAAGGCGAGCAAGGGCCCAATTTCACTCCCGGCATGGAACTCCATGCCAAGTACACCCTGTTCGCCGAAGGCTGCCGTGGCCACCTGGGCAAGCGCCTGGAAGCCCACTTCAACCTGCGGGACGGCGTGGACCCCCAGACCTACGGCATCGGCCTCAAGGAACTGTGGGAAGTGCCCGCGGAAAACCATCAGCCCGGCCTGGTGGTGCACACTGCCGGCTGGCCCATGGACAACGCTACCTATGGCGGCGGCTTTGCCTATCACCTGGAAGGCAACCTGGTAGCAGTGGGTTTCGTGGTGGGCCTCAACTACACCAACCCCCACATGTCGCCCTTCGAGGAGTTCCAGCGCTACAAGACCCACCCGGAGATCCGCAAGTACCTGGAAGGCGGCAAGCGCCTGGCCTACGGTGCCCGGGCCATTGCCGCAGGCGGCCTGCAAAGCCAGCCCAAGCTGACCTTCCCCGGTGGCGCCCTGATCGGTGACGACGCAGGCTTCCTCAACGCCGCCCGGATCAAGGGCAGCCATGCCGCCATCAAGTCCGGCATGCTGGCCGCCGAGGCCGCCTTCGAAGCCCTGGTGGCCGAGCGTGGCCGTGACGAGCTCGCCGTCTACCCCGAACTGTTCAAGGCCAGCTGGCTCCACGCCGAGCTGCACCGCTACCGCAACTTCAAGCCCTACATGAAGCGCGGCCTGTACCTGGGCTCCTTCCTGTTCGGCGCGGAGCAAGTGCTGTTCAAGGGCAAGGTGCCCTGGACCCTGCACAACAGTTCCGACCACGACAAGCTGCTGCCCGCCAGCCAGTGTCAGCCCATCGCCTATCCCAAGCCCGATGGCAAGCTGACCTTCGATCGCCTGTCCTCGGTGTTCCTGTCCAATACCAACCACGAGGAAGACCAGCCCTGCCACCTGCAGCTCAAGGATGCATCCGTGCCGGTGAACGTAAACCTGGCCAAGTACGATGCTCCCGAGCAGCGCTACTGCCCGGCCGGCGTGTACGAGATCGTGCGGGACGACAACGGCGCCAACCCCCGTCTGCAGATCAACGCCCAGAACTGCATCCACTGCAAGACCTGCGACATCAAGGACCCGACCCAGAACATCAACTGGGTTGTTCCCCAGGGCGGCGAAGGGCCCATCTACCAAGGCATGTAAGGATCAAGCGGGCAAAGCGCTGCTTCGCCCTCAAGGTCACCCTGCCTCGGCCGTAACAGACGGAGCCGGGCTCTTTCGAGCCAGGCTCCGTTTTTTATTTGGATCCCAGTCATGCACACCCACCAGGAAGTGCTTCATCAACCCGCCGACCTGGCCGCCGCCATCGCGCGCCTGGAGACCTTTGGGCCTGACCTGGTGCTGGTCTTTGCCGCGCCGGGGTGGTTTCGCGAGGCGTTTCTGGCCCCCCTGGCAAGGGCCTTTCCCGACAAGCTCGCCGGCTGCTCCAGCGGCGGGCAGATCTGGAGCAAGGGACTGGAGGAAACCAGCTGCGTCATCACTGCCCTGCGTTTCCAGGGCATCCGCTGCCAGGTGGCCGATGCCGTTCTGAATGGCCCCCAGGACAGCTTCCCCCTTGGTCAGCGCCTGGGAGCCGGACTGGCCGGCCTCCACCCCCGGCAGGTTCTGGTTTTCAGCCCGGGAATCGCCGTGGATGGCAGCGCGCTGGTGCATGGCTTGCAGGCCGCCTTGCCCGATGCCCAGCTCTCCGGCGGCCTGGCGGGCGACGAGGGGCTTTTCGAGCAGACCTGGACCCTGGGCCCCAGCGGAATCACTTCGAATAGGGTGGTGGCGGTGGCCCTGGGGGGTCCCCTGAAGGTCGGCCACGGCTGCTACGGCGGATGGAAACCCTTTGGCCCGACCCGCAAGGCAACCGCCTGCGAGGGCAACCTCCTGCTGGAGCTGGACCACCAGCCGGCGCTGGACGTATACCAACGTTATCTGGGGGAGTACGCCCAGGGTCTGCCCGCCTCCGCCCTCCTCTTTCCCATGGCGGTGCTGAACATGGCGGGGGACGACAGTGGCCTGATCCGCACGATTCTGGGCATTGACGAAGCCCGCCGGGGTCTGATCCTGGCCGGCTCGGTGGAGCAAGGCGTGTTGATGCGCCTCATGCACGCCAATACCGATGCCCTGGTAGACGGGGCCGAGCAAGCGGGCCGGGCCGCCTTCGCGGGGCAGAATCAGGACGCCCCGAGACTCGCCCTCCTGGTGACCTGCATCGGCCGCAAACTGGTGATGGGCGACCGGACCGAAGACGAGATCGAAGCCGTGGCGGCCACCGGCGGGCCCTACACCCTGCTGACCGGCTTTTATTCCTTTGGCGAAATCAGCCCCGGGCTGCCCACCGTGGGTTGCCAACTCCATAACCAGACCATGGCCATCACCGCCCTTTCGGAAGCATGCCCCTGACCAACCCGATCCACGCTACCTTGCTGCGGCAACTGCGGCGCCATACCGGCATCGACAGTCCTGCCCGCCTAGAAGCCGCCCTGGCGGCAAGCCTGCAGATCGCCCAAGCCGCCGGGGCGCCGGAAGATGCTCGCCGGCTCCTGGAATCCATGGGCGCCCTGCTGGACCGGGTCAGCGCCAGTTACGAGCAATTCGAACGGGATCTGGCGCTACGCTCCCGCAGTCTGGAAGTGAGTTCCGCGGAATTGTTCGAAAGCAACACGGCCCTTCGGGGGGCGCTCATCCGCCGCGACCAGGCCATCCAGTCCCTGCGGCAAATCCTCGCCGAAAGCCACGGGGAAACCCCGGTCACCGACGAGGCCCCCGATGACTTGAGCCTGCTGTCGGCCAGCGTACATCGGCTCATGGCTCAACTGCGGGAAGAGCGCAGGGAGCTGCAGCAACACAAATTCGCCGTGGACCAGCACGCCATCGTCAGCATCACCGATGTCACGGGCCGGATCCTGTACACCAATGATCAGTTCTGCAAGGTCAGCGGCTATTCCGAAGAAGAGTTGCTTGGTCAAAACCACCGCGTCCTCAAGTCCGGCATCCATCCCCCGGCGTTCTACGAAGAGATGTGGTCCACCCTCTCGGCCGGCCAGGTGTGGCGTGGCCAGATCTGCAACCGCAACAAGTCCGGCAATCTCTACTGGGAGGAAGGCACCCTGGTGCCCCTCCTGGGGCCCGACGGCCAACCCGACCGCTACATGGCGATCCGGATCGAAATCTCAGCCATGAAGATGCTGGAGGCCCAGCTCTCCGAACAACTCCATTTCAGCGAGACCCTCTTCGAGGCCATTCCACTGCCGGCCTATCTGAAGAGCCGCAGCGGCCGCTACATCCGCATGAACAAGGCCTTCGAGGAATTCATGGGGATCAACCGCCAGTCCTGGCTAGGCAAGACCATCCAGGATCTACTCCCCAATGATGCCGAATTCAACGCCGCCCGGGACGAGGCCGTCTTTAGTGGTTTGGAAAACCAGCAAAGCTACACCACCTCCTTGACTATTTCCGGCCAGGGAACGCGCCAGGTGCTCTATCACAAAGTGGGCATATCCCAAGGTCCAGGGCCGGTTTCGGCCCTGCTGGGAGTCATCACCGATGTCACGCCGATTCGCCGGGCCGAAGAGGAAATGCGCACCGCCATGGAGGCCGCCAAGCGGGCCAACGACGCCAAGAGCACCTTCCTGGCGAATATGAGCCACGAGATCCGCACCCCCATGAACGGCATCATCGGCATGACCGATCTCGCCCTGGACGCGGAGCTGGATCCGGATCAGCGGGAACATCTGGAAGCCGTCAAATCCTCGGCCCAATCCCTGCTCACCATCATCAACGACATCCTGGACTTCTCCAAGATCGAAGCCGGCCATCTGGAGCTGGAATTCATCGCCTGCAACCTCCAGGAAACCCTCGCTGCGCCCCTAAAGGTGCTGGCCCACAAAGCCCACGAAAAAGGTCTGGATTTGATTTTCGATCCTGACCCGGGACTGCCGGAAACGGTCTCCAGCGACCCGGTACGGCTGCGTCAGATCCTCACTAATCTGCTGGGCAACGCCATCAAGTTCACCGAGCAAGGCCGGGTCACCCTGCAAGCCCAAGTCGCCACCCAGAAAGATGGCGGGGAGTGTCTCCACATCGTGGTGATCGACACCGGCATTGGCATTCCGGCCGATCGCCTGCCAGGCATCTTCGAGGCCTTCTCCCAGGCGGACAGCTCCGTGACCCGCCGTTTTGGCGGAACCGGGCTGGGGCTCACCATTTCCCGGGAACTGGCCGAACGCATGGGGGGGCGGCTATGGGCCGAAAGCGCGCCCGGCCAAGGCAGCACCTTCCATTTGGTGCTGCCCCTTGCCAGAGCCTCCCGCCTGATCGCCGCCGGCACCACCGCCCCCCCCCGGGCTGCCCCCGGCCGCAGCCTTGAAATCCTGCTGGCGGAAGACCATCCGGTCAATCAGACGGTGGCCATGAGCCTTCTCAAGCGGATGGGCCACCAGATCACCCTGGCGAACAACGGGGAAGAAGCCGTCAATGCGGTCGTGGAGCGCCTGCCCGGCACTTTTGATGTGATCCTGATGGACATGCAGATGCCGGTGCTGGACGGCCTGGAAGCCACCCGCAAGCTGCGCCGCATGGGCTATGAAGGCCCCATCATCGCCATGACCGCCAACGCCATGGCTGAAGACCGGACCCGCTGCCTGGAAGCAGGGATGAACGACTACCTATCCAAGCCCATCAACGCCGAGGAATTGGCCAGCAAGCTGGCCGCCATCAGCGACGGCCAGGCCGCCGCTCCGGCGACGCCAGCCATCCAGGCGCCCGGACAATCCGGGGAGCGCTTCGATTACGCCCAGGCCCTGACGGAAGTGGATGAAGACGTGATCGACGCGATCCTGGAGGCCCTGCTGGAGAATCTGCCCAAGGATCTTGCCGCCCTGCGCCAGGCCGCCGCTGCCGCGGACGGCCCCCAGATCCACCGCCGGGCCCATTCCCTGCGCGGCGTACTGGCCACCGTCGGCGCCCGCCCCGGCGCGGAACTGGCTGGCGAACTGGAACAGGCCACCCGCCACGCCATCCCCGACGATATCCAGCGCCGCCTGGCTGCCCTGGAGGAAGAGGTCCACCAGCTGCTGGAGGCCCTGGCCGCCTTGCATCCCGAAGCCTAGGCCGTCAGACCCTAGAGGTGCTCCGGTAGGGCGGGATTCATCCCGCCGGGGCCGGCTAAAGCCGGCTCTACGGGTCGCGGAGCGCGCTGAGCGCCGGTCAGCCCACCCACGCCCGGGCGTTACGGAACATCCGCAGCCAGGGGGAATCCTCCCCCTGTTCTGCCGGGTGCCAGCTCATCTGCACCGTCCGGGCAGTGCGTTCGGGGTGGGGCATCATGATGGTGAAGCGCCCGTCCGGGGTGGTGACCCCGGTGAGGCCACCCGGAGAACCGTTGGGGTTGAAGGGATAGGTCTCGGCGGGCAAGCCCCGGTTGTCCACGAAACGCACCGCCGGGATCACGCCGGTCTGGTCCGCCTCCCTGGCGAACACCGCCCGGCCTTCCCCGTGGGACACCACGATGGGCATCCGGCTGCCAGCCATGCCCTGGAAGAAAATGGAGGGGCTCTCCAGGATCTCCGCCATCACGAAGCGGGCCTCGAACTGCTCGCTGCGGTTCCGGTGGAAGGTGGGCCAGGCCTGGGCGCCGGGGATGATGGGGGCCAGGTGGGCCATCATCTGGCAGCCGTTGCAGACCCCCAGGGCAAAGGTGTCAGAGCGCTGGAAGAAGGCCTCGAACTGGGCCCGCAGGGCCGGGTTGAAGAGGATCGACTTGGCCCAGCCCTGCCCTGCCCCCAGCACGTCCCCGTAGGAGAAACCGCCACAAGCGGCCAGGCCCACGAAACCATCCAGGGCCACCCGGCCGGCCTGGAGATCCGACATATGCACGTCGAAGGGAGCGAAACCGGCCCGCTCAAAGGCCGCCGCCATCTCCGCCTGGGAATTGACCCCCTGCTCCCGCAGGATGGCCACCTTCGGCCGGGTGCCCCGGGCGATCATGGGGGCTGCCAGGTCCTGAGCAGGATCGAAGCCAAGAACCACCGAGAGGCCCGGGTTGCCGGCATCGGCCAGGGCGGCGAATTCCTCGTCGGCGCAGCTAGGGTCGTCCCGCAGGCGGGCGATGCGGTGGCTGGTCTCACTCCAGATCTGGAGCAACTCGCTGCGACGGGCAGCGAACTGGAGCTTGGCGTTACGCCACAGGCGGATCTCGTCCCGGTTGTTGGGCTCCCCCACGAAATGGTAGGTGAGGCCGGCCTGGCGCAGGGGCTCGGTGATCCGGGCCCGGTCGTCCCGGCGGATCTGGATCACCGCCCCCAGCTCTTCGCTGAAGAGGCCGGCGAAGAGCCGGTCCTGGAAGCGGCCCTTGAGGGTATCGGGCTTTTTCTCCAGGCCGTCCACATCGTTCATGAACACGTCGTAGCACACCGTGTCCAGCTGGATGGAGAGGCCGCAGTGGCCGGCGAAGGCCATCTCGCAGAGGGTGGCAAAAAGGCCCCCGTCCCCCCGGTCGTGGTAGGCCAGGAGCAGATCTTCCTGGCGGAAGCGCTGGATCAGGGCGAAGAACCGGGCCAGCTCCTCCGGCGCCACGTCCGGCGCGTGCTCCCCCACCGAATCGTAGGCCTGGGCCAGGGCTGAGCCCCCCAGGCGGTTGCGGTTGCCCCCCAGATCGATGAGGATCAGTTCGGTCTCCACCCCTTCCGGCAACTGGAGCTGGGGGGTGAGGGTGCGGCGGATGTCCTGCACCGGGGCGAAGGCGGTGACGACCAGGGAGAGGGGCGAGACCACCACCTTGTCCTGGCCGCCTTCCTGCCAGGCGGTTTTCATGGACAGGCTGTCCTTGCCCACCGGAATGGAGAGATTGGCCGCCTGGCAGAAGCGGGATACCGCCTCCACCGTGTCGAAGAGCCCGGCGTCCTCCCCCCGGTGACCGGCAGCCGCCATCCAGTTGGCGGAAAGCTTCACCTGGCCCAGTTCGGCGATGTCGGCGGCGGCGATGTTGGTGATGGCCTCCCCCACGGCCATGCGGCCGGAGGCCGGGGCATCCACGCAGGCCAGGGGGGTCTTCTCCCCCATGGCGAAGGCCTCGCCCCGGTAGCCGTGGAAGCTCATGGCGGTCACCGCCACGTCCGCCACCGGTACCTGCCAGGGGCCCACCATCTGATCCCGGGCGGTGAGGCCGCCCACGGAGCGGTCGCCGATGGTGATCAGGAAGCTCTTGGAGGCCACCGCCGGTATCCGCAGCACCCGCTGGCAAGCCTCCGCCAGATCGGCGTCAGTGGTGTCGAAGGGGGGCAGATGGATGGCCCGGCGGGACACGTTGCGGGTCATCTTGGGGGGCTTGCCCAGGAGCACCTGCATTTCCATGTCCACCGGGCGGTTCGAGAAGTGGCGGTCGGCCACGGTGAGGTGCTCCTCGGCGGTGGCTTCCCCCACCACCGCGAAGGGACAGCGCTCCCGCTCGCACAGGGTGCGGAAGGTCTCCAGGCTTTCCGGGGCGATGGCCAGGACGTAGCGCTCCTGGGATTCGTTGGACCAGATCTCCCGGGGGCTCATCCCCGGTTCCTCGATATGCACCTCCCGCAACTCGAAGCGGGCCCCAAGGCGGGCGGAATCCGCCAGCTCCGGGAAGGCGTTGGAGAGACCGCCGGCCCCCACGTCGTGGATGGAGAGGATGGGGTTGGCCTCCCCCAGCCGCCAGCAGGCGTCGATCACTTCCTGGCAACGCCGCTGGATCTCCGGGTTGCCCCGCTGCACCGAGGCGAAGTCCAGGTCGGCGGCATTGGTGCCGGTGGCCATGGAAGAGGCGGCGCCGCCCCCCAGACCGATCAGCATCCCCGGGCCCCCCAGCTGGATCAGCAGGGTGCCGGGCTTGAACTGTTCCTTGAAGGACTGGCGGGCCTGGATCACCCCCACCCCGCCGGCGATCATGATGGGCTTGTGGTAGCCCCGCACTTCCCCCATCACCGCCTGCTGGAAGGTCCGGAAGTAACCGGTCAGGTTGGGCCGGCCGAATTCATTGTTGAAGGCCGCCGCCCCCAGGGGCCCCTCGATCATGATGGACAGCGGCGAAGCGATCCGTTCCGGCTTGCCGTAGGGCTTTTCCCAGGGCTGGACGAAGCCGGGGATTTCCAGGTTGGACACCGTGAAGCCGCACAACCCGGCCTTGGGCTTGGAACCCCGGCCGGTGGCCCCTTCGTCCCGGATCTCGCCACCAGAACCGGTGGACGCCCCGGGGAAGGGAGAGATGGCGGTGGGATGGTTGTGGGTTTCCACCTTGGCCAGGATGTGGGTGTCCTCCGGCCGATAGGCCCACTGCCCATCGGGGCCGGGGTAGAAACAATCCACCACCGCCCCTTCGATCACCGAGGCGTTGTCGGAATAGGCCACCACCGTGCCCTGGGGATGGGCCTGGTGGGTTTCCTTGATCATGCCGAACAGGCTTTTCTCCTCCGGCCGGCCATCGATCACCCAGTCGGCGTTGAAGATCTTGTGGCGGCAGTGCTCGGAGTTGGCCTGGGCGAACATCATCAGTTCCACGTCCGTAGGGTTGCGCCCCATGCGGGTGAAGTTGTCCACCAGGTAGTCGATCTCGTCTTCCGAAAGAGCCAGGCCCAGCGCCCCGTTGGCCGCCACCAAGGCCTCCCGGC
Organism: Rhodocyclaceae bacterium; assembly: GCA_034004685.1. Lineage (GTDB taxonomy): Bacteria > Pseudomonadota > Gammaproteobacteria > Burkholderiales > Rhodocyclaceae > JAEUNX01. The sequence goes on from JAVEWG010000010.1 coordinate 54,848, forward strand.
CGCCGGTCAGGATATCCACCGTGGTCAGGGGCTGGGGCGGGTAATGGTGGAACAGGGCCTCCGCCTGGCCTAGGTCGGAGAGCACCGATTCGGTCATGCGGTCATGAATCAGGGGCAGCAGGCTGGTCTGCTGGGCCTCGTTCAGACCGCCCTTGAGATCCAGCCGATAGACGATCCCCCGCTCTACCCGCGCCACTTGCGCGAAGCCGCACTGGTGCACGATATCGGTGGCCTTGGAGGACCAGGGGGAGATCGTGCCCAGGCGCGGCACCACCACCAGGGCTTGGCCGGCGGGCTCTTCGCCCCTGGCGGGACAGGCCCCCAGGAGATCCTTCAGGCGGTCCAGTTCCTGGGCCCCAAGGGGCGCCTTGAGCTCGACGAAATACCAGAATTCCGCCGCCAGGCCCTTGCAGCGACCCAGGGCACCTTCCGCTCTGCGGGCCAGTTCTTGGAGGCGGGTGGCGGAAAGGGCGGACGCTCCGCGCAGCTTGAGGATGTCGGACATGGTGGGGTATGGGGGCAGATTCAGCGGGCCTTGCCGGGCCGGCCGAAGGGATTTGAAAACGCGAAATTATAGCCGAGACCACCCCCGCCTTCCGCCCCATGAAGCCCGGCCCCGGGCTACCCCATGCCGGCCATGGCCCGCGATGATCCCTCCATGGGATAAAATTCGCCGTTTTCCTAAGCCGGCGCCCCATGCTCAGTCCGACGATCCTTCCATCCACCCCCCGTGCGCCACGCCCCCTGGGGGCGGCGGCTTGAAGCGCCTCCTCGCCCTGTTGTGCAGCCTGGCGCTCCTGGCCTGGCTGATTCACGACGGCCGCTGGCAGCAGCTTGGCGCCAGCCTGGAGCGTCTGACGGGGACCGTAGTGGGAGTGGCGCTGTCCGGGATGTTCGCCAGCTATCTGCTGCGGGGCCTGCGGATTTACGACGAATTCAGACAGGAAGTAGGCCCACGCTACGGCGCCTGCCTGCGGATCGTGCTGATCCACAACGCCCTGGTGAATGTGCTGCCCTTCCGGGGCGGCGAAGCCGCTTTTCCCCTGTTGATGCGCCAGCATTTCGGCACACCCCTGGCCCGGGGCGTAGCCTCCCTGTTCTGGCTGCGCCTGCAGGATGCCTTCGTGGTGATGGCCCTGGCGGCCCTGGTGTGGCCGGGATTGCCTGCCGGCCTGCGGGCCCTGGGGGTGGCCGGGGTGGTGGGGCTGGCCTGGTACCTGCCCCGCTGGGCCCGCCGGCCCCATGCCTGGCTGGCGGGCGGAGGCCTGCTCGCCAAACTGGGCAAGGTGCGGGACGCCTTCGCCGACAGCACCCGCCACGCCCGCTTCGGCTGGCTGTGGACCCTGGCCAACTGGAGCGTCAAGCTCGCCGCCCAGGCCTGGCTGCTGGCCGCCGTCGTCCCCACCGTGCTGCACACTGGCGCCGCCGGCGCCCTGGGAGCCGAACTGGCGGCGATCCTGCCCATCCAGGGGGTGGCGGGCTTCGGCACCTATGAAGCGGGCGCCGCCGCGGCCCTGCTGCCCGCCGGGGTGCCCCTGGCCCTGGGGCTCCAGGCCGCCCTCGCCCTTCATCTTTTCGTCATCGCCAGCGCGGTCACCGTGGGTGCCGTGGCCTGGCTGATTGCGCCTGGGGCCCGGCCCTCCGACCAAGCCCCCCTTTCCCGAAATTCCTGAATGACCCAAACCACCATGACCTCTTCGCCCCTGCCCCCCGCCGAGCCCCGGATCCCCGCTGGCCTTCCCAAGCACCGCCTTTCGGTGGTGGTGCCCATGTACAACGAGGCGGAGAACGTGGAGCCGCTCCTGCAACGCATCCACCTGGCCCTGGGGCCCTACCCGTGGCCCTGGGAGGTGGTGCTGGTGGATGACGGCAGTTCGGACGCAACTCCGGCGGAACTCCAGCGCTGCGCCCATCAATACGGCCCCCACGTGCGGGTGGTGGCCCTGGTGCGCAACTTCAAGCAGACCGCCGCCATGCAGGCGGGTCTGGATACGGCCCGCGGCGATGTGATCGTCACCATGGACGGGGATCTCCAGAACGACCCCATCGACATCCCGCGGATGGTCCATCGCCTGCTCACCGAGGATCTGGACCTGGTGGCCGGCTGGCGCAAGGACCGCCAGGATGGCCTCCTGCTGCGCAAGATCCCGTCCCGCATCGCCAACCGGCTGATCGCCCGCATGACCGGCGTGCACCTCAAGGACTACGGTTGCAGCCTCAAGGTGTTCCGCGCCAGCGCCATCAAGAACGTCAAGCTCTACGGCGAGATGCACCGCTTCATCCCGGCCTGGCTGGCCACCGTCACCACCCCCCGGCGCATTGCCCAGGAAGTGGTGACCCACCACGCCCGGATATTCGGCCAATCCAAGTACGGCATTTCCCGCACCTTCCGGGTCGTGCTGGATCTGCTGTTCGTCTATTTCTTCATGCGGTTCCGCACCCGGCCGGGACATTTCTTCGGCGGCATCGGCATCGCCCTGGGCACCCTGGGGATGGCCATCCTGGCCTATCTCTTCGGCGTGAAGATCTTTTTCGGGGAATCCATCGGCACCCGGCCGCTCCTCTTCGGCGGCTTCTTCCTGGTGATCGCCGGGGTGCAGATGGTCACCTCCGGGGTGCTGGCGGAATTGCTGGCCCGGGTGCTGTTCGAATCCGGCGCCTCCCAGGCCTACCTGGCCCGCCCCATGCCCCCCCTGGCGGATGAGGACGGCTGGCGGGAGGCGCCGGCGCGATGATCGCCGGCCACCCTGGCCAGCCCCCCCGCCTGGGGCGCCTGGTTTTCCTGCTGCCGCTCCTCAGCTTCTTCCTGTGCCTGGGCACGGCCCCCCTCTTCGACGTGGACGAGGGTGCCTTTTCCGAGGCCACCCGGGAGATGTTCGAACGGGGAGACTTCCTGTTCACCTACCTGAACGGCGAACCCCGTTTCGACAAGCCCATCCTGGTGTACTGGCTCCAGGCCCTAGGCTACCTGGCCCTGGGCCCCACCGAATGGGCCTTCCGTCTGCCCTCAGCGATCTGCGCCAGCCTGTGGGCCTACGCCACCTGGCACTTCGCCCGCCACCGCTTCGGCCCTGACAGCGCCCTGGCCGCCCTGGCAGTGGCGGCCACCGCCCTGGGGCCCTTCGCCATCGGCCGGGCCGCCACGGCGGATTCCCTTCTCAACCTGCTCCTGGCCCTGACCCTCTTCGACACCTGGCGCCATCTGGAATCCCGCCGGCGCGCGCCCCTGCTGCGGGCCTTTGTGTGGATGGCCCTGGGGGCCCTGACCAAGGGACCCATCGCCCTCATCGTGCCGGGGGCGGTGAGCTTCCTGTACTGCGCCTCCCGCCGGGAATGGCGGCGCTGGGCCCAGGCGGTGTTCGACCCCCTGGGCTGGCTGATCCTGGTGGCCCTGGTGGCCCCCTGGTACGCCCATGCCCTGGCCACCCACGGCCAGGCCTTCATCGATGGCTTCATCCTGCGCCACAACGTTCAGCGCTTCACCGGCACCCTGGAGGGCCACGCCGGCTCCATGGGCTACTACCTGCTGGTGGTACCGTTGCTGCTGCTGCCCTGGATCGGGCCCCTGTTGACGAGCCTGGGCAGGATCCGGGGCGATCTGGCCACCGGACTGCGGCGCTTCCTGTGGATCTGGGCGGGCTTCGTGGTGGTGTTCTTCTCTCTTTCCGGCACCAAGCTGCCCCACTACGCCCTCTACGGCGCCACCCCCCTGTTCCTGTTGATCGCGGTGCACCGGGATGAACTGCGCCGGCCCTGGCTCCACGGCCTCGCGCCGACCCTGGGGCTGGCCTTCCTGGCGGCCCTCCCCCTGGTGCTGGACAGCCTCGCCAGCCACCCCGGGGTGCCCCCCTTCTACCAAGCCCAGCTCAGCCGCGCCCGTGAACTGGCGGGGCCCGCCTATTTCGCCCTGGCGGGGGGGGGCCTGGTGCTGTGGCTACTGATCGCCAGCCGCTGGCGAGCCCCCCTATGGCAACGGATTGCCGTCGGGGGTGTGCTCCAGACGGTACTGCTGGCGGCCCTGGTAGTGCCCTACGGGGGCGAACTCCTCCAGGGGCCGATCCGCCAGGCCGGCCGTATTGCCCATGCATCCGGCCTGCCGGCGGTCACCTGGCGCTTCACCGCCCCCAGCTTCAGCGTCTACCGCCAGGGGGTCACCCCCTCCCGAGCGCCGGAGGCGGGGGAACTGGCCCTGGTCCGCGCTGATCGCCTGCCTGGCGAGGGTTTCAAGGTGGTCTACCGGGCCGGTGGCGTGGCCCTGGTGGAAAAAACCGCGCCATGACCCGCCAACCCCTGCCCCTGTTACTCGCCATCCTGGCAACCCTCACCCTCTATCGGGTGGCAGTGATCCTCCACCTGGGCATCGACCCCTATGTGGACGAGGCCTATTACTGGGGCTGGGCCCAGCACCTGGACTGGGGCTACTACTCCAAGCCGCCCCTCATCGCCGGCCTGATCGCCGCCAGCACCGGACTCCTGGGGGACAGCCTGGTGGCCCTCAAGCTGCCCTCCCTGGTACTCTATCCCCTTACCGCCCTGGTCCTCCACGCCCTGGGCAGCCGCCTGGCGCAACCCCGGGCGGGCTTCTGGGCGGCCCTGGCTTTCATCACCCTGCCCCTAGTGTCGGCCCTGGGGCTGTTCGTGTCCACCGACGCGCCCCTGCTGTTTTGCTGGGCTGCCGGCATGCTGATGCTGTTGCGGGCCCTGGAGGCCGGCCGCTGGCGGGATTGGCTGCTGGTGGGCGGGCTGGCCGGGCTTGGGCTGATGTCCAAATACACCATGGCGGCCTTCATCGGCTCGGCCTTCCTGGCGCTGCTGCTTCAGCCAGCCGGCCGCCGGGCCCTGACCACCCCAAAACCCTGGGCGGCGGTTCTCCTGGCCCTTGCGATCCTGACCCCAAATCTGTGGTGGAACTGGCAGCACGATTTCCCCACCTTCCGCCACACCGCCGAGATCACCCGCCTGGAGCACCGGGCCTGGAACCCTGGCGAGCTGGGAGAATTCCTGGCGGCCCAGTGGCTGTCCATGGGGCCCCTGCTGGGCCTGGGCTTCATGGCTGCCCTGGTGGGGCTGCGACGCAACGGGCGGGAGCCGGGGATCGGTTTCCTGCTGGCCTTCACCCTGCCGCTGCTGGTCCTGGTGTCCTTCCAGGCCCTCACCGGGCGGGCTAACGGCAACTGGGCCGCGCCGATCTTCCTGGGGGCCACCCTGCTCACCGTGCTGTGGGCCGCCTGGGGACAACGCTGGCGCCTGCTCATGGTGGCGGTGGGCATCAATGCCGCCGGCATGGTGGGGATCTACCACTGGCCGGACCTGGCCCAGGCCCTGGGCCGGCCCCTCACCGCCAAGACCGACCCTTTCAAGCGCACCCGGGGCTGGAGCGCCCTGGCCCGGGCGGTCGAACCCCATCTGCGAGCCCACCCGGAGGCCATCCTGCTGGCCACCGACCGGGACATCCTGGCCCAGCTGGATTTCGCTCTGCACCTGCCGGCCCTGGCGAGCTGGAACCCGGCGGGTCGGGTGCTAGATCACTACGATCTCACCACCCGCCTGGAACCGGGCCGGACCTACCTCTTTGTCCATCGCGATGCCCCGGGCCCGGAGATCACCCGCTGCTTTGCCTCGGCCACGCCCCTCGGAACGGTGGAAGTGGCGGTCCATGAAAACTATCGGCGGAGTGCCCGGATCACCCTGCTGGAGGGCTTCAGCGGCTATCGCCAACCGGGGAGCCCCTGAAGGTAGCCAGGCCCTCAGGCCAGGCGCCCATCGCGGAAATCGTTCAAGGCCTGGTAGATCTCCTGCTCGGTATTCATCACGAAGGGGCCGTACTGAGCGATGGGCTCCTTGAGGGGCCGCCCGGCGATCAGGAGGGCCCGTGCGCCCGGGCCGGTTTCCAGCACCACTCCGTCGGCCAGGGGATCATTGGCAAGAATCGCCATGTGCTGGACCGGTACCCGATCCGCCCCCAGGCTGACTTCGCCCCGATAGACGTAAATGAAGACGTTGTGCTCCGTCGGGATCGCCTGGGCAAAGCGCGTCCCCGCCGGCAAATCCAGATCCAGGTAGAGGGGCGCGGTGGCGTCCCGGGTCACCGCGCCGGCCACCCCGTGGCTCCAGCCCGCGATCACGGTGGCCGCCACCCCCGCCTCGGTCACGAAGCGGGGTAGATCGGCAGCGGTGAAATCGCGGTACCAGGGGGCGCTCAGCTTGTCCCGGCCTGGCAGGTTGAGCCACAGCTGGAAGCCCTCCATCAAGCCGTCTTCCTGCTCCGGAGTCTCGGAATGGATCACCCCCCGCCCCGCTGTCATCCACTGCATCCCACCGTTTTCCAGCAGGCCTTCATGGCCGGCGCTGTCCCGGTGGCGCATGCGGCCGGCGATCATGTAGGTCACGGTCTCGAAGCCCCGGTGGGGATGATCGGGAAAGCCCCCGATATAGTCCTCCGGATTGCTGCTGCCAAAGGCATCCAGCATCAGGAAAGGATCGAGCCGGCACTGCAAGGGCTGGGTCAGGACCCGGGTCAGCTTGACCCCGGCACCGTCAGACGTGGCCCGACCCACCACCAGCTGTTCCAAGGTGCGGGAACGGCCGACCAACTCTGACGGAAGCATTGAATTCCTGGTCATGGCACTTCCTCCAATTTTGGGCTTGACCCTGATGGGCCGGGATCAAGCCTGCAAGGCGGCAATTTCCGCTTCAGCCTGGGCAAAACCTTCCCGGGCAGCTTCCGGGCCCATGTTGAGCCCTTCCGCGTAGATGAACTGAACATCGGTCATCCCCAGAAAACCCAGCACCATCTTCAGATAAGGCACCTGGGTATCCGCCTCGGTTCCCCGGTAGCGGCCGCCCCGGGCCAGGCCCACATAGACCCGCTTGCCCTTGAGCAGGCCCTCCGGGCCCTGGGCGGTGTAGCGGAAGGTCACCCCGGCCCGGGCGATGGCATCGATCCAGTTCTTCAGCTGCACCGGCACCCCCAGGTTGTACATGGGCACTCCGAGGACAAGCACGTCGGCAGCCTGGACCTGGGCGATCAGAACGTCATCCAGGGCCACCCGTGCGGCCTGCTCCGGGCTACGCTGGTCCACCGGGGTAAACAGGGCACCGAGGGCCGATTCGTCCAGAACCGGATGAGGATTGGTGGCCAGATCCCGCGCCGCCACCGAGGCCTCAGGATGGGCCGAGCGCAGGCGCGCCACGATGCTGTTGGCAAGAAGGGTGGAATTGGCGCCTTCGCTACGGGCACTGGCATTGATTTGCAGGATGTTCATGGTGTGCTCCTTGGGTGTGAGGATCAGTGGTCCCACTTTATTGATCCAACAAACCCGGGAGAAGACCGAAAAATGGGTAATATCTTGCCGAAAATGGAACAATTTGACGCCAACGACCTGGTGATCTTCGCCCACGTGGCCGAGGCTGGCAGCTTCAGCCGCGCCGCCGAACGGGTCGGCCTGCCCAAATCCACGGTCTCGCGCCGGATCGCCCTGCTGGAGGAACGCCTGGGGGAGCGCCTGATCCTGCGCACCACCCGCCGCCTCTCCCTCACCGAGTTCGGCCAGCAGCTGCTCGAACACGCCCGGCAACTCCTCGCCGAAGTGGAGACCGTCAAGGCTTTGGCCGAGCACCGCCAGGCCCGCCCCAGCGGGCGGCTGCGGGTATCCATGCCCAGCGATTTTGCCAACCTGCTGTTGCCCGACATGCTGGCGGCCTTCATCGACCTCCATCCGGCGGTTTCCCTGGAACTGGACCTGTCCCCCAGGCGGGTGGATCTGCTGGGGGAAAACTTCGACATCGCCATCCGCATGGGCGAGCTGCCGGATGACGCCCTGCTGGCGGCGCGCCAGCTGGCCAATCTGCGGATCGGCCTGTATGCCGCTCCCGCTTACCTGGCGGAACGGGGCGACCCCAGCAGCCCCGCCGACCTTGCCACCCACGCCGCCCTGCACCTGCCGGGGCGGCCGGACCAACCGCCCAGCTGGCTCCTGACCAGGGGTGCGGAGCGCTGGCAAGGCATGCCCCCCAGCCGGGTGGCCACCAATTCCCCTGAACTGCTGATTGCCCTGGCCTGCACCGCCAGCGGCATCACCGCCGTGCCGGTGCGCTTTGCCGCGCCGGCCGTGCGGGCCGGCAGGCTGCGCCACGTCCTGCCCGACTGGAGCCTGCCCCCCCATCCGGCCTGGGCAGTGTTTCCGGGGCGGCGCCTGATGCCGGCCAAGACCCGGGCCTTCCTGGACATGCTGAAGGCCGCCCTGGCCCAGGCCTGCGAGGAAGAACAGCAGGTTTGAGCCGGCCCTCCGGGGAGTCCTACCACATGCTTTCCCGCTCCGGAGTGGCGGTAATCCGGTGGATGGAAAGGTCCGCCCCTTCGAATTCCTGCTCCGCGTCCAGGCGCAGCCCCGCCAAGAGCCGGATCGTGCCATAGACCAGACCGCCCCCCACCAAGGCCACCGCCACACCCCCCAGGGTGCCGATCAACTGGCTGAGGAAGCTGACCCCGCCCATGCCCCCCATAGCCTCGCTGCCGAAGATGCCGGCGGCGATCCCGCCCCAGGCGCCGCACAGGCCATGGAGGGGCCAGACCCCCAGCACATCATCGATACGCAGCCGGTTCTGGGTAAGGGTGAACAGATAGACGAACATCCCGCCAGCAGTGGCCCCCACCGCCAGGGCCCCCACCGGATGCATGATGTCGGAGCCGGCGCACACCGCCACCAGCCCCGCCAGGGGCCCGTTGTGCACGAAGCCGGGGTCGTTGCGGCCCGCCGCCAGGGCGGCGAGGGTTCCCCCCACCATGGCCATCAGGGAATTCACCGCCACCAGGCCGCTCACGTTCTGGAGGGTCTGGGCGCTCATCACATTAAAGCCGAACCAGCCCACCGTGAGGATCCAGGCCCCCAGGGCCAGAAAGGGGATGCTGGAGGGCGGATGGGCCGAGGCGATGCCGCCATCCTTGTGATAACGCCCGGCCCGGGGCCCCAGCAGGAGTACCGCGGTCAGGGCGATCCACCCCCCCATCCCATGGACCACCACGCTACCGGCAAAATCATGGAAGGTAGCGCCAAAGCTCGCCTCCAGCCATTTCTGGATGCCCAGGTTGCCATTCCAGGCCAGGCCTTCGAAGAAGGGATAGACTAGGCCCACGATACAGGCGGTGGCAATCAACTGGGGATAGAAGCGGGCCCGCTCGGCAATGCCGCCGGACACGATGGCCGGAATGGCGGCAGCGAAGGTCAGCAGGAAAAAGAACTTCACCAGGTTGTAGCCGTGGGCGGCGGTCAGGGAATGGGCGCTGCCGAGGAAACTCACCCCGTAAGCCACTCCGTAGCCCACAAAAAAATAGGCCAGGGTGGACACCGCGAAATCCACCAGGATCTTGACCAGGGCATTGACCTGGTTCTTCTTGCGCACCGTGCCCACCTCCAGAAAGGCGAAGCCGGCGTGCATGGCCAGCACCATGATGGCGCCCAGCAGGACGAAAAGAACGTCGCTTGATGTCTTGAACTGCTCCATGTATCGCTCCAAATGCACAACGGGCGTGCCATAAGCAGATCACATGCCACAAATCGGTGCCCGCAACGAACAGCCTGCAAAGCCTCCCGGCGGCCCTCCGGGCAAGACATCAACAAATTGATTTAAATGACTATTTAAAATCAACCCGGCGGCCAGACGGGTCACCATCAACCCCCGGCCCAGGTCGGCTTCCAGACATCCGGCGCCCAACTCAAGCCCTTTCAGGCACGCATGGGGTGCATCCCATCAGGAGCACGCCCTAAGTCGGTGCCATGAACACCCCGCTTCCTGACCACCTCCACCCGCCCCGCATCATTCTGGGGAATAGCCCCGGGGGAGCATCACCCACAGGCGGCCGTTCTGGCGCATCCGCCCAGCCAGGACGCCGGCTTCCGGCCCCAGCCCCCAGAACAGATCGGCCCGCACCGCCCCCTTGATGGCCCCCCCGGTATCCTGGGCCACCACCATGCGGTTCAGGGGCTGATCCGAGTTCGGATGGGTGGTGGCCAGGAATACCGGCACTCCCAAGGGAATCGTTCGCGGGTCCACCGCGATGCTGCGTCCCTCGGTGAGGGGCACCCCCTGGGCCCCCGGCGGCCCCCCCGGCGTGTTAGGCAGTTCCTTGAAGAACACGTAGCTGGGATTGGCCTGGAGCAAGTCCGCCAGGCGCCCCGGGTTAGCCTGGGCCCAGGCCTTGATGCCTTCCATGGAGGCTTTCTCCAGGGTGAGCTCCCCCTTGTCGATCAGCCAGCGGCCAATGGACTGGTAAGGATGACCGTTCTGGTCGGCATAGCCGATGCGTACCCGGCTGCCGTCGGGCAGCTCCACCCGGCCGGACCCCTGAACCTGGAGGAAAAACAACTCCACCGGGTCCGCCGCCCACAGCAGGGGCCGGGCCGGCAGCCGCTCCCCCAGCTTTTCCAGCTCGCCCCGGGACCAATAGGGCACCACCTTGTTGCCCACCAGGCGGCCCCGCAAGCGGTACTTCTTGAGTTCCGGGTACAGATCCCCCAGCTCGACGGTCAGCATATCCTCCGGCACCCCGTGCACCGGCCAGGCAAACCGGGGGGAGCGGCTGCGGGCGCCCTTGATGATGGGTTCGTAGTAGCCGGTAATGAGCCCCTCTCGGGTACCGTCGGGATTAACCACCTGCCAGGGCACCAGGCTTTGCTCCAGCCAGCGCCGCAGACGGGCTGCCTCGGGAATCGCCCCCTGGGCCGCCAGACCGTCGCAGAAGGGCTTCCAGTGCTTTTGCCGCCCCAGGCTGGCACAGGAACTCCGCAGGGCCGGCAGGGCCTGGAGCGGATCGTCCCCGCCCCACCCCGCCAGATCCTCCCAAGTGGCGGGCTGGAGCGGACGGGCTGCCTCGGTGGGGGGCGGCACGGGGGTGATCCCGGGGCAGTTGGGGCACGCAGGACAAGCCGGGCAGGAGGGACGGGGCGTCACGCCCCCTTCCCCGGTCGGGGCGCCCACGGTGGCGGGGGTCAGGGCACAGCCGGCCACCAGGGTGGCCGCCAGGGCGGAAACGACGAACGGAAGAAGCCGGATGTTCATGGCAAGGGCTGGAGTAAACTGCGCAACGCGGGGCCGCAAGTATATCGGTCACCAACCCACCGGCCGGAGTTTCCCCCATGTGGATCATCTTTCTGGAGGCAGGGGTTGCCCTGCTCCTGCTCCTCATCATCGTCTGGGCCACCTGGCCCAAAAAGAACCGGAACGACCCGAATCATGACTGACCTCGCCCAACTGCTGACCCGGGCCGAACGGATCCTGCAGCAACTCGAAGCCATCCTGCCCCCCGCCCTTCCGCCGGCCCCCGACTGGGCCAGGGCCACTGCATTCCGCTGGCGGCGGCGCAACGGCCGGGGCTACCTGGAGCCGGTGAGCACCCCCCATGGCATTCGCCTCAAGGACCTCCAGGACATCGACGAGCAGAAGGCCCGGGTAGACCAGAACACCCGCCAGTTCCTGGCGGGCCGCCACGCCAACAACGTGCTCCTGACGGGCGCCCGGGGCACCGGCAAGTCTTCCCTGGTGAAGGCCCTGCTCAATGCCTACGCCAGGAAGGGCCTGCGGCTCATCGAGGTGGATAAGGATTATCTGATGGACCTGGCGGACATTGCCGAACTGGTGCGGGGGCGCCCGGAGCGCTTCATCCTGTTCTGCGACGACCTGTCCTTCGAGGACGCGGAGCCCGCCTACAAGGCCCTCAAGAGCGTGCTGGACGGCTCGGTGGCGGCAGTGCCCGACAACGTGCTGATCTACGCCACCTCCAACCGGCGCCATCTGATGCCGGAATACCACGACGAAAACCTCCAGGCCCGACATGTGAATGGGGAAGTCCATCCCGGCGAGGCGGTGGAGGAAAAGATCTCCCTGTCGGAACGTTTCGGCCTGTGGTTGTCCTTCTACCCCTTCAGCCAGGACGAATACCTGGCGGTGGTGCATCACTGGCTAAAGGCATTCGGCCTGTCCAGGGAGGCCATCGGAGAAGCCCGCCAGGAAGCCCTCCAGTGGGCGCTGCTGCGAGGCTCCCGCAGCGGCCGGGTGGCCTGGCAGTTTGCCCGGGACTACGCCGGCAGGCGCAAGGACGAAAGGGAATGATGCCTTGAGGAAACAGGTCCATGTCGCCGCCGCGGTGATCACCCGCCCGGACGGGCGCTTTCTCCTGGGCCAGCGGGCGCCGGGCACCTTCTATCCGGGCTACTGGGAATTTCCCGGGGGCAAGGTGGAGCCGGGGGAAACCCCTCGCCAGGCCCTGATCCGGGAGCTGCGGGAGGAACTGGGGATGGAGGTGGATACTGCCTGGCCCTGGATTACCCGGGAACACGCCTACGAGCATGCCCACGTCTGCCTGCATTTCTTCGAAGTGCCAGCCTGGCATGGGCAGATCAATGACCACGTGCATAGTGCCCTGTCCTGGGAACGGGCAGCCAATTGCTCCGTGACGCCCATCCTGCCGGCCAACGGCCCCATCATGAAGGCTCTGGAACTGCCCCGCACCATGGGCATCACCCAAGCGGGTGCCGTGGGGGTGGCCCGCCAGCTCGCTGCCCTGGAGAACGCCCTGACCAAGGGCCTCCAGCTGGTCCAGGTGCGGGAGCCGGGGCTGGCCGAAGGGCAACGGAAGGTTTTTGCCCGGGAGGTGGTGGCCCGCTGCCGTCCCCACGGCACCCTGGTGGTGATCAATGGGGATCCAGACCTGGCCCGGGAGTGCGGCGCCGACGGGGTCCATCTGCCGGCTCGGGCGCTGCACCAGCTCGACCACCGACCGGATTTCCTCTGGGTGGGCGCGTCCTGCCACCATCGGGCGGAACTGGAACAGGCCGCCCGACTGGCGCTGGACTACGCCCTCCTCGGGCCGGTGCAGCCCACCCCCACCCATCCCGGTCAGCCGGGCCTGGGGTGGGGGGCATTTGCCCAGCTGGTGGAAGACTCGCCGATCCCGGTCCTGGCCCTGGGGGGCCTGGCACCCACGGACATGGACCAGGCTCGGGCCGCCGGCGCCCACGGCATCGCTGCCATTCGCGGGGCCTGGACGGACTCACCCGAACCGTGAGGCCCTAGTGGGGCTCCCCTTCCCCCGATCCCTGACCGGGATCGGGCTCGGCCCCAGGGACTCGATAAACGTCTGACGCCCACGCCCCCAGATCGATCTGGCGGCAGCGGAGCGAGCAGAACGGGCGGAAAGGGCTTTGGGGTCCCCAGGGCACCGGGGCGCCGCATAGGGGGCATTTCACGATGGGGCCGGAGGGCTCGGACATGGGGTTGGGCAACCGGGCGAAGGCCGGCTTCAAAGACTGCAGAAGGTCAGTTCGAAAGAAATGTCCGCCTCGGACTGACGCGGACGGGGGAGACTTTCCGGATTCATGAAGCGGACATTGAGGGCGTATTTGTTGGCGCTGATTTCCGGCACGGCGGCCAGCCCCGGGGCCAGGCGCAGGCGCACCATCTGCGATTGACGCCCCCCCAGCATGAGCTGGAAGGCTCCCCGGCGAGCCACCTGGCCTTCCGGATGACCGCTGGCCCGCAGCAGACGCAGCACGATGGCCAGGCCTTCACGGATCGGGGTCATGGGATGAATCCAACCCTGGAGATCCTTTCGCCGGGCCTCGGCATCCCGGTTCAGCCAATGGTGATAGGCGGGCAGATCAAAGGAGCAGGCCCCGCCGGGAATCGCCGCCCGGCTGCGGATACCCATCAGCCACTCGTTTTCCCGCAAGTACTGGCCGATCTTGCCGGCCATGGCCCGCAGGGAAGATGAGGCCTGTTCGATCTCGTACAAGGCGCCGGACAGGGCTTCCTCGGAAATCTCGGGGTTGTTGCGGAAGGACAGGAGAATCTGGCGCTGGCGCTCCAGTTCCTGGACCAGGTCCACCTTCAGGTCGGCCCGGCCGGCCACCTCCAGGATCTCGAAGATCGACAGGATCGCCACATGATGGTCGAAGGGATCCTCGTCTCGGATGAAGTGGGCGATCTTGCGGTACAGATCCTCAAGGCGAAGTAGCGTGCGGATGCGCTCGTTCAGAGGATATTCGTAGGTAATCACCGCATCGCGCCCCGATCTTCGGCCTTCTCCGTTATATCGAAGGGATGATAACACAGGGCTTCATCCCAAACTGCCCGCCACGTCTGCCCTTGGAATAGCGCTCATGGCGAGCTCCGAGGTCAAACAGACATTGGCGAGGGACTGGAAAAAGACCGATACGGAATGGTTCAAGGCCAACGGATGATTTCGGCCATCGCCCCGCCTGGGCGACCGATCAGCCTCGACACCAACGGCCCCTGCCCGGGACGATCATGCGCCCTACCGAGGGCGATGAACTTCGGCCAGCGCCAGGTATTGACGATGCAGTCGGTCCATCTGGGCCAGCAACTCAGGAAAGCCTGCGCTGTTATCCACCACGTCATCGGCCACCGCCAAACGCGCCTGGCGAGTAGCCTGGGCCGCCATGATGGCCTTGACCTGCTCTTCCGCCAGCCCGCTGCGCAGCCGCACCCGCTCCACCTGCAAGGCCTCGGGGCAATCCACCACGCAGACCCGGTCGCACCGCCCCCGGTAATCCCCCGACTCCACCAGCAGGGGTACCACCAACACTATGTAGGGCGCGGTGCACGCCGCCAAGGCATCAGCACTGGCCTGGCGGATCATGGGATGCAGGATGCCCTCCAGCCGTGCCTTGGCTGCCGGGTCGGAAAACGCCAGGGCGCGCATCGCAGCCCGATCCAAGGCCCCCGCCGGCGTCACCACCTCATCGCCGAAGGCGGCGCGGATGGCCGGCATGGCGGCGCCTCCCGGGCCGGTCAGGGCGTGGGCCAGGGCATCGGCATCCACGATCCCGGCCCCCAGGTCGGCAAGGCGATCGGCGGCAGCGCTCTTGCCGCTACCGATGCCTCCGGTCAAACCCACAACGAAAGGCCGCTGCCCGGCCTCCCTCATGGCTGACACCCCAGGCGAGTGGCACTGGGATAGCGGGTCGCCAGCTCGCTGGCCAGCTCAGGCAACTGATCGGCTGGACCCCGCAATTCGATGCGATGGCTCGGGCTGCTGCGGGGGGTGACCCGCACGCCCTTGACCCCCCTGGCCCGCAATGCTTCCAGGTGCCGCTGGGCCTGGGCCTCGCCCTTGAAGAGTCCCAGGGAAATGGCGTACTGGTTGGCCCCCGCCTCCTGGACGATGAACAGGTCATTCACCCCCTGGCGGCGGATCTCCGCCGATCTGAGGTCGGCCCCCTCCCGCCCCCCCACGGGCGGCACATTCACCCACCAGGATGAGGGCACTTCGTTGACCACTTCCCGCAACTTGATCCCCCCGTTCGACTTCACCGTCGACTGGAGCTTGCGTGCGTCTTCGGGACCAAGGCCGGCAAAGGCAATGCAGGCCGGCGGCGCGGCTTCCTGAACCGCCGGCGCGGCCGGCTCGGCCGTCACTGGGACGGCTGGCTCGGTGGTCGTGGCGGCAGGAGCGGCAGATGGCACTGGGGCCACGGATTCGGACATGAGTTGAAGTCGTTCCGGATTGAGTTGATTGGTGAGTCGCTCGGGCTCGCCCTGCCGTGCCGGGGCACCGAGCCACCCGCCCAGGGCCAGCGCCGCCAAGCCGTTGAGCACCACAAGAATGATCACAAACACGCGCAGGGTCGTCATGGCGGCACTTTAACGGATCGGCCGGCGGATGCCCAAACCCGGCTCAGCCGGCATCCCTCGGCCGACCCTCCTGCCACTCTACCAGGCGCGCCACCCCTTCGAGTACCAGGTTGGGAACCTCCCGCAGGGGCAGACCCAGGGCCGGTTTCAGAATGGCGGCAGCCCCGCCATTCAACAGGCACACCGCGCCAGGCTGGTCGGCCAGCGCCTGAAACATGCGCTCCACCGCCCCCGCCTGGGCCAGCAGGCAACCGGTATGAATGGCGTTGGCGGTGTCCCGGGGCAAGGCTTGAAAACGCCCCTCCGCATAGGGCAGACCAGCGGTATCCCGGGCCAAGGAACGACGCATCAAGTCAAAACCCGGCAGGATCACCCCGCCTTGAAAAACCCCGGCCCCATCCAGCACGTCCACCGTCGTGGCGGTTCCGGCCGTCACCACCAGACACGCTCCCCCCTGGATACCCCACGCCCCCACCAGGGCGGCCCAGCGATCCGCACCGAGGCGCTCCGGCGTGCCATAGCGGTTCTCGACCCCCGCCGCCGCCGCCGTCGCCCCCAACCAGCGGGGCGTCAGGCCGTGACCCAAGGCAACGCCAATCCGGCGGGCCACCTCGCTGCCCGCCACGTTCACTCCCGCGACGGATTCCAGCGTGGGCGCCTCGGCCAGGACTTCCCCCAGGAACTCCAGATCGGCCAAGTCCAGTGCGCCCTGTGACAACCACCGCCCCTCAGTCCGCAGCCCCCACTTCAGGCGGGTATTGCCCACGTCCAGCAGCAACCTCATGCCACGCCCCGCAGACTCACTTCGCCGCTCAGCACCCGCTCCACGCCCCCCGGGGTTTCCAGCAGTAGCGCACCATCCTGATCCACCCCGCGGCAGACACCCTCGGTGATCATCCCTTCGGACTCAAGACGCACCGGCAGATTGGCATGGGCATTACGCTGCATCCAGGATGGGCGCAGGGCATCGAATCCAGCCACGGCGTAAAGGGTGAGGAGATCTTCCAACTCACCCAACAGCCGAGCCGCCACCAGGTTACGATCCGGCACCGCTGCCAGGGCCTGCCTGAGGCTGGCCACGCCCGCCTGTCCGGGGATCCGGGTTTCGGGGGGCAGATCAATGTTCAGGCCGATGCCGATCACCGCCAGGTGGGGCCGCCCCCGCCCGGATGTCAGCTCCACCAGGATTCCGCCGAGCTTGCAGCCGTGGAGCAGAATATCGTTGGGCCATTTCAGGGCCAGCCCCTCCACCCCCAGGCCCTCCAGGGCATTGACAACCGCGAGCCCCACCACCAGGGACAGGCCGGCGGGTACCGGAGCGCCAGGGGGAAAACTCCAGCGGGTGGAAAACGTGAGGCTCGCCCCGGGCCAGGCCAGCCAACTGCGGCCACGCCGCCCCCGGCCGGCGGTCTGTCGCTCGGCCAGCACCACCGCGACCGGCCCATCCCCCGGGCCGGGCCGGGCCATCAACAGGGTGTTGGTGGATTCACATTCCGGGAGGACTTCGATGGCGAAGCCTGCCCGCCGCGCCTCCAGGTGGCCCAGGATGGCGTCGCGATCAAGAGGAATAACGGGTTGGGCGTGCACGAATACGATCCGCAGTCAGAACCGGACCGGGGATTATCCATCAGCCATTCCTCAGGGTGCACGCCCGAAGCGTTAAAAGCCGGCTTTCAATCCGCCGGATTTTCCTCGCCCCCCGCCCGATCCTCGTCCATCCCCAGTTCCTGAATCTTGCGGGTGATGGTGTTGCGGCCAATGCCCAGCAACTGGGCCGCCTCGATGCGCCGCCCACCCGTGGCGGTCAGGGCGCGCCGGATCAGGGTGCGCTCGAATTCCCGGGTGAGCCGGTCGAACACCTCACCGGGCGCCTGGGCCAGCAAGCGATCAGACTCCATGCCCAAACCCTCGGTCCAACTGACCGGGGCTTCCCGCTGGGGCTGGTCCCGCAATTCTGGAGGGAGATCATTCACCTCGACGGTCTGGCCCGGAGCCATGACCGTCAGCCAGTGACAAAGGTTCTCCAGCTGCCGGACGTTACCCGGGAAGGGCAAGGCCTGGAGATATTTGACAGCGGACTCGGAGACCCGCTTGGCCTCCACCCCCAAATCCTGGGCACTGCGCTGCAGAAAATGGCGCACCAGGATGGGAATATCCTCCCCACGCTCCCGCAAGGGGGGCAGGCGCAGGCGGATCACGTTGAGGCGGTGGAACAGATCTTCCCGGAACATGCCCAGCTTGACCCGCTCTTCCAGGTTCTGGTGGGTGGCGGCGATGACCCGAACGTTGGCGCGAATCGGCTGATGGCCGCCGACCCGATAGTAGTTGCCGTCGGAGAGCACACGCAGCAGGCGGGTCTGGAGCTCGGAGGGCATGTCGCCGATTTCGTCCAGGAACAAGGTTCCCCCCTCCGCCTGCTCGAAGCGGCCCCGTCGCTGGCCAGCTGCGCCGGTGAAGGCGCCCCGCTCATGACCGAACAACTCCGACTCCAGCAGATCCCTGGGAATCGCGGCGGTATTAATGGCGATGAAGGGCGCATCCCGGCGCGGACTGTGGCGATGCAGCGCCCGCGCAACCAGCTCCTTGCCGGTCCCCGACTCGCCGTTGATCAGCACGGTGGCGTGGGACTGGGAGAGCCGTCCGATGGCGCGAAACACCTCCTGCATGGACTGGGCCTGGCCCAGGATTTCCGGCGCCAGGGGCGCTTCCTCGTCGGCGCCCTCCTGGTAGGCCCCCTGCTCGACGGCGCGACGGACCAAGGCCACCGCCTGGTCCACATCGAAAGGTTTGGGCAGATATTCGAAGGCCCCGCCCTGGAAGGCCGCCACGGCGCTTTCCAGATCGGAATAGGCGGTCATGATGATGACCGGCAACTGGGGATACCGGGCCTTGACCTTCTGCAACAGATTGAGCCCGGACTCCCCGGGCATGCGGATATCGGAGATCAAGGCCTTGGGAGGAGGAAGGGCCGACTCCAGGGCCGCCAGGGCCTCCACCGCCGAGCCGAAGCTTTGATGGGGAATGCCCTCCCGTGCCAGGGCCTTTTCCAGGACCCAACGGATGGAGCGATCGTCATCTACAATCCAGACAAGATTATTCATGGCACAAGTTTGGTGCATCACGCCCGACCAAGGTCAGGCTTTTTCGGAAATCGGCAGCCGGATCGTGAAACAGGTCCGCCCAGGGCGACTCTCTGCTTCGATGACGCCTAGATGCTGTTCAATGAAACTCTGGGCAAGGGATAAACCCAGACCACTACCGCCCTCCCTTCCGGATACCAGCGGATAGAAAATCTTGTCCCGA
Source organism: Rhodocyclaceae bacterium (assembly GCA_034004685.1). Classification (GTDB taxonomy): domain Bacteria; phylum Pseudomonadota; class Gammaproteobacteria; order Burkholderiales; family Rhodocyclaceae; genus JAEUNX01. Next base: position 73,802 of record JAVEWG010000010.1, read on the forward strand.
ATGTCTTCGGGGATCCCGGGACCATTGTCGATGACCTGCAATTCCAGGGCCAGGCGAAAGCGCCGCTTGGCCAGGGTGACCTGTCGGGCAATGCGGGTGCGCAGCAGGATCTCGCCGTGCCCGGTCATCGCTTGGGCGGCATTCCTGACGATGTTCAGAATCGCCTGGATGAGCTGCTCCCGATCGGCGGTAATCTCCGGCAGGCTGGTGTCGTAGTCCCGCCGGATGGTGACCATGGGGAATTCCGCCAGAATCAGGCGACGCACCCGTTCCAGAACATCGTGGATATTGAGGGGCGCCGGCCGCATCATGCTGTGGGAGGTCAGCATCCGGTTCATCAAGTCCTGCAGCCGATCGGCCTCGGCGATGATCACCTCCGTGTATTCCCGCAGCAGGGGGTCGGACAATTCCCGCTCCAGGAGCTGGGCGGAACCCCGGATACCGCCCAGGGGATTCTTGATTTCATGGGCCAGGTTACGGATCAGCTCCCGGTTGGCCTGTTGTTGCTGGGCCAGCTGCTCCTCCCGCGCCACCCGGAGCTGGGCATCGAAGGGACGAAACTCCAGCAGCAAGCACACCCCCTCCGCCTCTACCGGACTTACCGTGCAATCCAGGTGGAGGGGCTCCATGTCCGCCCGCTGCACCTTGATATCCTGACCGGTGTAACTCCAGTTATTGCGCAGCGCGTTCTTCAGGGCTTGGATCAACCCTGGCGGATCACCCAACAACTTGGCCAAGGGCATACCCAGCACCCGCCGCTGACTGATCTCAAAGAGGTTTTCGGCGCCGGGGTTGAAATACCGGATCTGCAGACGGTCGTCCAGCAGCAGCACTGCGCTGGAGAGCAGATCAAGTCCTGCAAAGGAGCCGGGAGGGAGCGAGGAATGGGGCATGGCGAGACTTGCCAAGCAACAAGCATGCCGTCAAGATGAACATCACTTGATGCTGGAGATTTCCCGCTTGAGGGCTTCGACATTGCGCTGATGGAGCTCCACCTTGTCCTTGAAGGGCTGCAAACGATCGAGCACCTTTTGGTAATTTTTTTCACCTCCCAGGCGCACTGCCTCCTGATCCGCCAGGGCCTTGCGGGCGTCCGCCAAGGCCTGCTCCTCACCGGCCAACTCCTGAGCCAGAATCTTCTTACGATCAGTATCCCGGCTGCGCTGGGCCTCCTCGCTTACTCTGGGAAAGGACGGGGATGGGGAGGCGGCGGGCTTGGCTGAAGGGCGGGATGAGGGGACCGAGGACACAGGCTGATCGCCACTCAATACCCCGCACCCCCTGGAGGAAAGACGGCTGTTGCTGTAGGTCACGTGGCCTTGGTCATCCACGCATTTATAGATCTCCGCCTGCGCGCCTGATGCGATCACCATGAGCCCGAACATTACTACTGCGCGCATCCATCCACTCCTATGGTTTCACCGCCGCGCTGGCGACGGCACACTGAAGCAAACTATCCCCGGGGATTAAACCGCAAGGCATCCAGGCCGGCAATGCTTCCCGCCAGAAGGGATGCCAGACAAAAAACAAAAGCGGACCAAAGGCCCGCTTTTGTGCTTTGAAGGCCGTAAGCATACGGCCGGTCGAACTTACACCGAGTAGTACATCTCGAACTCGACGGGATGGGTCGTCATGCGGAAGCGCTGCACTTCTTCCATCTTAAGCGCGATGTAGGCATCGATCATGTCGTTGGAGAACACCCCACCGCGGGTCAGGAATTCCCGATCATTGTCCAGGTATTCCAGAGCCTGCTCCAGACTGGTACAAACGGTCGGGATCTTGGCATCTTCTTCCGGCGGCAGATCGTAGAGGTTCTTGTCGGCGGCATCGCCCGGGTGAATCTTGTTCTGCACGCCATCCAGGCCCGCCATCAGCAGGGCCGCGAAGCACAGGTAGGGGTTCGCGCCCGGATCCGGGAAGCGGGTCTCGATCCGACGGCCCTTGGGATTGGACACGTGGGGAATCCGGATGGAAGCGGAACGGTTGCGGGCGGAGTAAGCCAGCTTCACCGGCGCCTCATAACCCGGGACCAGACGCTTGTAGGAGTTGGTGAGGGGGTTGGTAATGGCATTCAGGGCCCGGGCGTGCTTGATGATGCCGCCGATGTAGTACAGGGCGAACTCGGACAGGCCACCGTAGCCGTTGCCGGCAAACAGGTTCTGACCATCCTTCCACACGGACTGGTGCACGTGCATGCCGGAACCGTTGTCACCCACGATGGGCTTGGGCATGAAGGTGGCGGTCTTGCCGTACTGGTGCGCCACGTTGTGCACGATGTACTTCAGGATCTGGGTCTGGTCGGCGCGACGGACCAGAGTGTTGAACTTGGTGCCGATTTCGTTCTGACCGGCGGTGGCCACTTCATGGTGATGCACTTCCACCTCGACGCCACAGGCTTCCAGGGCCAGGCACATTGCGGCACGGATGTCATTGGCGGAATCGATGGGGGGCACGGGGAAATAGCCACCCTTCACGGCGGGGCGGTGACCGGTGTTGCCACCTTCGAATTTCTCGTCGGAGGCCCAGGCGGCTTCTTCGCAGAAAATCTTGTGGGAAGCGCCGGACATGTCCACCTTCCACTCCACGGAGTCGAAGATGAAGAATTCGGGTTCCGGGCCAAAGAAGGCGGTGTCACCCAGGCCGGAGGACTTCAGATAGGCTTCGGCGCGCTTGGCGATGGAGCGGGGATCCCGGTCATAACCCTTGCCGTCGGCGGGCTCCACCACGTCACAGGTCAGGATCAGGGTGGTCTCGTCAAAGAAGGGGTCGATGTAGGCGGTCTCCGGATCCGGCATCAACAGCATGTCGGAAGCCTGGATGCCCTTCCAGCCAGCCACCGAAGAGCCATCAAAAGCATGGCCGGACTCGAACTTGTCGAGGTCGAACTGCTTCACCGGCACGCCCACGTGCTGTTCCTTGCCCTTGGTGTCGGTGAAACGGAAGTCTACAAACTTGACCTCATTTTCCGAGACCATCTTCATGACGTCTTGCGGGGTCATACTCTTACTCCTAGCGGTTTAGGCGAACTAACTCAATCAAACGGCAAACATCCGTTGGCCGACAACAGCAGAATTCGTGCCAAGGTTAGCAATAATCGCGAATATTGTGCCACAAAGGCTTTTCTCGAAGGATCGTTTTTGATCGACCAAAAATGGTGCGCGCCTCGCACGGGCCCGCATCGTTTTGGTGCGCAAAGACAATAATCCGCACCATGCCGAGTCATCCCTGGCCGCCCACCTAAATTCCACCCTGCCAATTCTCCTCGCCCTGAGGATGGTGGCGTTATACTTTTGGCCCCTTACCAGGTCATGAATCATGTCAAGACGAAACGACATTCTTCAGCTCGCCCGCGAGCGGGCCCAGGCCCTGCAACTTCCCTATCCCGGCGCTCTCACCCCTGCCGAGGCCTATGAGGTGTGGCAGCTGACTCCAGAGGCCAAGCTGGTGGATGTACGCACCCGGGCGGAGCTGGATTGGGTGGGGCGCATTCCAAACGCCGAGGAAATCGAGTGGCAGACCTATCCCGGCAACCAGCCTAATCCGGGCTTTCTCAGCCAGCTGCGTCACCAAATCGATCGGGAAGCGCTGGTGATGTTCATCTGTCGCAGCGGCGTCCGTTCGGATGCGGCGGCCCGTGCCGCCAGCGAAGCGGGCTACCCCGAGTGCTACAACATCCTCGAAGGCTTCGAGGGCAACAAGGACGCCGAGGGGCACCGCAACCGTATCGGGGGCTGGCGCAAAGCCGGACTGCCCTGGACCCAAAGCTGAAGCCAAGGCCCCAGCCCCGGCAAGGAATCCAAGCATGCAAGTCGCCACCATCAATTTCGACCAGTTCAATACCCTGCAGGACCAGGAAGCCCAGGCGCGGATCAGGGCGGCCCGGGCCGCCCTAGGGGACCGGGCCGTCCTGCTGTGCCACCACTACCAGCGAGCCGATGTCTATCAACACGCCGATCTGACGGGGGACTCCCTCAAGCTGGCCAAGCTCGCCGCCGAAACCGATTCCGAGTACATCGTGTTCTGCGGCGTGCATTTCATGGCGGAAGTGGCGGACATCCTGTCCAAACCCCACCAGATCGCCATCCTGCCGGACCTGGCGGCAGGCTGCTCCATGGCCGACATGGCCAGCCTGGCCAAGGTGGAACGCTGCTGGCGGGAGCTCGCCGAGGTGCTGGGCACCCCTGACGAATTCATCACCCCGGTGACCTACATCAATTCCGCTGCCGATCTGAAGGCATTCTGCGGCGAACATGGCGGCATCGTGTGCACCTCCACCAACGCCCCCACCATCCTGGACTGGGCCTTCCAGCAGCGGGAGAAGGTGCTGTTCTTCCCGGATCAGCACTTGGGCAGGTGGACCGGCTTCAAGAAGGGCATTCCCCTGGACCAGATGGTGGTCTGGGACCCGGACCAGGAATATGGCGGGCTCACCCTCGAACAGATCCGCGGCGCCAAGGTCCTCCTGTGGAAGGGCCATTGCTCCGTCCACCAGATGTTCCAGGAGAGCCATATCCACCGCTGGCGCATGCAGTACCCGGACGGCCTGGTGATCTCCCACCCCGAGAGCAGCCTGGAGGTGTGCCAGAACTCCGATTACGTGGGCTCCACCGAGTACATCATCAAGACCATCAAGGGTGCCCCCCCCAACACCCGCTGGCTGGTGGGCACCGAACTGAACCTGGTGGATCGCCTGGCCGGGGAAGTCAAACCTGAGGGCAAGGTGGTGCAGTTCATGGCCCCCACGGTGTGCATGTGCTCCACCATGCAGCGCATCGATCCCCAGCACCTGGCCTGGACCCTGGAAAACCTGGTGGCGGGCAACGTGGTCAACCGTATCACCGTGCCCGACCATGAGGCCCGGCTTGCCAAGATCGCCCTGGACCGGATGCTGGCGGTGTCCTGAAGGTTCGCCAGCCGTCATGGACCGCTCAATGAAATGTTGCGCATCTGCACCTACAACATCCACAAGGGGTTCTCCCAGTTCAACCGGCGGATGATGATCCACGAACTTAGGGATCGCCTGCGCAACCTGCACGCCGACATCGTTTTCCTGCAGGAGGTCCAGGGCCTGCATCTGGGCCACGCCCATCGCCATCCCGCCTGGCCCGCCGCCCCCCAACACGAGTTCCTGGCCCAGGAGGTCTGGCCGGCGGCGGCCTATGGGGGCAACGCGGTCTATGACCATGGCCACCACGGCAACGCCATCCTCAGTCGCTTCGCCATCCTCACCAGCGAGAATCAGGACGTTTCCGACCATCGCTTCGAGCGACGTGGGCTGCTCCATTGCCAGATCGCCATTCCCGGGCTCCCCAAACCGGTGCACTGCGTCTGCGTCCACCTCGGCCTGACCAGCGGCGGCCGGCGGCGCCAGATGGAAGCCCTGGCCGAACGCATGGAAGCCCTCGCCCCCGACGGCGTACCCATGCTGATCGCCGGGGATTTCAACGACTGGCGCAACCACGCCGATGAAATCCTTGTTCCCCGCCTCGGGCTAAAGGAGGTCTTCAGTCACGGGCGCGGCCAGCCGGCCCGGAGCTATCCGTCCTCCCTACCCATCCTGCGTCTTGACCGAATCTACGTGCGGGGTTTCCAGGTTGCCCAAGCCCTCGCCCACTTTGGCCCCCCCTGGTCACGCATTTCCGATCATGCCGCCTTGTCGGCGGATCTCTGCCTGGGATGAGCGATCCCCTGGCGTTTCAGGAAGGTAATGCCATCACCTTGCTGGAAACCGGGCAGGAATACTTCCCCGCCCTGGAAGAAGCCATCGCCACGGCACAGGTCAGCATCCACCTGGAAACCTATATTTTCGAGAATGATCGGGTGGGCCGCCGGATTGCCCAAGCCTTGATGACGGCCGCCGGTCGCGGGATCCCGGTGCGGGTGCTGGTGGATGGGTTCGGCAGCCGGGCATTCGTCACCAACCTGCTCCCCCTGCTGCAAACCGCTGGGGTACGGGTCCTGATCTACCGCAGGGAACTCAGCACCTTTTCCCTTCGCCGCCACCGCTTGCGCCGTTTGCATCGCAAGCTGGCGGTCATAGACGGCAAGCTTGCCTTCGTGGGTGGCATCAACATCATCGACGACTTCGATGCCGCGACGCCGGACCACCCCCGCCATGATTACGCGGTACGCATCCACGGCCCCCTGGTGGAACCCCTGCAGACCAACGTGCAACGCCTTTGGCGCCTGGTCAGCTGGGCCAGCCTGCAACGCCGCCCACCGCCGCTGCCGCCGCCCACGGGCCCCTTCCCCGCGGTGGGCCCTATCCGGGCCGCGCTGGTGGTGCGGGACAACCTGCGGCACCGCCGGGACATCGAGGAAGCCTATCTGGAGGCCATCCATAAAGCTCGCCGGGAAATCGTGATCGCCAACGCCTATTTCCTGCCAGGCCTGCGTTTTCGCCAGGCTCTGGTGGAGGCAGCCCAGCGTGGCGTGCGGGTCATCCTGTTGCTCCAGGGACGCTCCGACCACCCTCTCCAACACTATGCGTCCCGCGCCCTTTACCCCCATTTCCTGGCCAACGGCATTGAACTCTTTGAATACCGACGCAGCTTCCTCCATGCCAAGGTGGCCGTGATCGACCTGTATTGGGCCACCGTAGGATCCAGCAACATCGACCCCTTCAGTCTCCTGTTGGCGCGGGAAGCCAACGTGGTCATCCAGGACGGGGAGTTCTCCAGGAGTCTACGCCAGCGCCTGGAGCTGGCCATCAACGAAGGAGCCCGCCGCCTTTCACCCGCCCGTTGGAAGCGCCAGCCCCTCCATCGCCGGATGACCAGCTGGCTCGCCTACCAACTCGTTCGCCTGGCCATTGGCCTGGCAGGCTACGGCGGGCGACACTAAGGTTAAAAGTTGAGCGCTCCGGATTTGCTGCGGCAAGCAGGCACCCGTGCCAGAGACCAGTGGGCCAAAGCCCATTGCCAGATTTCCCCGATTGCTGCCCCCGCCAGGGAGGGCGGCGGAACCTGACCGAGGAATTCCAGGGCCGCCAGCAAGGCGGGCCCCGCCGGTCGCGCCTCCACTGCCTCTGCCAGGGTCTGCTTGGAAAGCTTTTCCCCGCTGGCGTTCACCACCACCGGAAGATGCCCATACATTGGCGTGGAATACCCCAGTATTTCCAGGAGAACGATCTGGCGGGCCGTGGAATCGAGCAGATCGGCGCCCCGCACCACATGGGTCACCCCCGCGGCGGCGTCATCCACCACCACCGCCAGTTGGTAGGCAAACTGGCCGTCGGCCCGTAGCAACACAAAATCCCCTACTTCCTCAGCCACGTTCTCGGCCTGGGGGCCCTGCACCAGATCATGGAAGGTTGTTATCCCCGATGGGACCGCCAAGCGCCAGGCGCGAGCCTCACGCCCCGGGGGCAAACCACTCCGGCAGGTACCGGGATATACCCGGGCCCCATCCCGCGCCAGGGAAGAATCGGCGATTTCCCGCCGGGTGCAGCCACACGGGTAGGCCAGTCCAGCCGCCCGTAGCTGCTCCAGGGCCTGCTGATAGTCGGCCAGGCGATGGCTTTGCCAGACCACATCCCCATCCCACTCGAAGCCAAAGCCCTCCAGGGTCCGCAGGATGCCGTCGGCGGCGCCGGGTACGGTCCGGGGCTGGTCCACATCCTCGATCCTCACCAGCCAACGCCCCTGCCGGGAACGGGCATCCAGGTAGCTCCCCACCGCCGCCACTAAGGAACCGAAATGAAGGGGGCCTGTCGGGGATGGCGCAAACCGGCCGACGACCTGGCCAGGCCGCTCACCGCTCACTGCGCCTCCGGTTTTCCGCATTTCGCCAGACATCCATGTCACCCAACGGCCCCTCAAGCCACCCTTGCCTCGAACCCATGGCCAAGACCGCTACTCTTGCATTGTCCCGGATCAGGCTTACCTTAAGGTGATCCCTGGCTTCCACCGTCCAGCAGGGCCTTCAAGTAGGTCACGGGAATCGCGTAGGTGATACCGGAAGGCTGACTCAAGGCGGCTTCCTTGGAGCCCTTGACGAACACCATGTTGATGACGCCAAGAACCTCCCCGGTGCCGATATCGAACACGGGGCTGCCACTGTTGCCCGGATAGGCGGTGGCATCCAGCTGGAATACGTTGAAACGACCCTCCAGTTGTCGGATCGCCAGCGGGCTCAGGTCCCGCGCATTGCCCCGGGGAATACTGATGGGGGTAATCGCTGAAATGATCCCCCGATGAGTAACGGGGGTCAGCCCCAAGGCCGCCCCCAGGGGGAAACCGGTGAAGGCGACGGACTGACCATCCACGGCCAGGGAGCTACGGCCCAGAGGCAGGGCCGGCAGAGGGTGCCCCTGAATGGAGAGCAAGGCCACATCGTGAGCACGGTCGGAAGCTGTGACCGAGGCGATCCTCACTTGGGCATTGCCGCTACCATCCGCCTGAATAACGGCGATGGACTCTCCCTGACTGGCACTCACGCTGTCTGGAAGCACGTGGGCATTGGTGGCCACCGTCAGACCATTGCCGACGACGAATCCGGTCCCCCGGAACAGAAAGGACGGGGAGCGAGTACGTTGATAGGTCCCCACCGCCACCACCGAGGGTTTGATGCGCGGCAGGACTTCGCTCAAGGTGGGCCCTTCCGCCCCCCTTGCGCTCCAGCCGACCAGAATTCCCAGCAAACCGAGCAGTAAACCCAGGCCCCGGCGAAACCACTCGCTGATGGGCACTAGACCCCCGGTGCTCGCCCGGCCAGGGCTGGCGACGGATCCACCACCCGACCGTCATAGTAGTGGTGGCTGCGGGCGAAGAAGGACAGGATGCGCTCCACGTAGCCCCGGGTTTCCCGATAGGGCGGAACACCGCGATACCGGTCCACGGCGCCTTCCCCGGCGTTATAACCGGCCGCCGCCAAGGCCACATCCCCCTTGAAGTACGCCAGTAACCAGCGCAGGTAGGCCAGCCCACCCTTGATGTTCTGGACCGGATCAAAGGAATTCTTGACGTTGAAGCGCTGGGCGGTTTCCGGAATCAGCTGCATCACGCCCTGGGCGTTCTTGGACGAAACCGCAACGGCATTCAGATTTGATTCGGTGGTCGCGATGGCGAGGGCCAGGCGCGGCTCGATGTCATACTGGGGAGCCAGGTCCATCAGCAGTGCGATGATCCGCCGGCGCTCCAGGGGTTGGGAAGCGAGGAACTGCCCCGCGTCCCATTCGGCCGCGGTGGCTTCTTCCGGCGGCAGGATGAGGCAATCCGGCGCGGCGCCCACATAGGGCGTGAACCGTAGCATGCGGGCAGCCTGGGGATGCCCAAGCTGTTCGGCCATGATGAAGAAAGTACCCGCCCAGGGATCGTTGCGCTCCACCCCCCGGCCGTTGGCAAAGATCCAGCCCAGGGCATAGAACGCCTCCGCGCTGCCTTGCCGGGCCACGTCGCAATAAAGGGTCACCGCCTTGGCCACGTCCTTTGGCCCGCCCTCGCCATGCTCCAGGGTCACGGCCTGACGGAGTACGCTCGCCGTATCCAGGGGCGCCACGTCATTCCCTTCGGCGGCGAGCACGCAGGATGGGACCAGCGCCAAGGCAGCCACCGCCACCCAGTTCCAGCGGGGCCAGCGCGCTACCTGGAAACCAGCTCGGTCCATCCCGCTCTCCATGCTCAAAGGCGCCAAACCCGCACGCCAAGGCCCGCCAGGGCTCCTGCATCATAGGCGCTCTTGACGTCGGCAAACACCGCTCCGGGCATGAGCTTGGCAGCCAATTCCGCCAGGGGCCGCTCCCGATAGTCCCGATGGGCCACCGCCGCCACCAGGGCATGGGCCTTGGGCAACTGGTCCCAGGCCACCAACTCCACCCCATATTCATGCACCGCCTCGGCCGAGGTCGCTACCGGATCATGGACATGAACCCGGCAACCATAGCTTTGCAGCTCCCGAATCACGTCGATGACCTTGCTGTTGCGCAGATCGGGGCAATCCTCCTTGAAGGTCAGCCCGAGGACCACCACGTCCGCATCCTTGACCGGGGAACCGGAGTGGATCATGGCCTTGACGGTCTGCTCGGCCACATACTTGCCCATGCCGTCGTTGATCCGCCGGCCAGCCAGGATCACCTGGGGGTGGTAACCCAGCATGTCGGCCTTGTGGGTCAGATAGTAGGGATCCACCCCGATGCAGTGCCCCCCCACCAGACCAGGCCGGAAAGGCAAGAAGTTCCACTTGGTACCGGCGGCCTGGAGCACCTCCAGGGTGTCGATGCCGATCTTGTGAAAGATGATGGCCAACTCGTTCATCAGGGCGATGTTGAGGTCCCGCTGGGTGTTCTCGATGACCTTGGCTGCCTCCGCCACCTTGATGGAGCTGGCCGGATACACCCCGGCGGTAATCACCGCGCCATACACCTCCCGCACCTTGGCCAGGGTTTCCGGAGTATCCCCCGACACCACCTTGACGATCTTGGTGACGGTGCGCTCCTTGTCTCCGGGGTTGATCCGCTCGGGGCTGTAGCCCACGAAGAAATCCTGCTTCCACTTCAGTCCGGAATGGCGTTCGATGATGGGGATGCAGACCTCCTCGGTGGCGCCCGGGTAGACCGTGGACTCGAATACAACAATGGCGCCCCGCTTGAGGTGGCGACCAACGGTCTCGGAGCTTTTGACCAGGGGGGTAAAGTCAGGCTGATGGGCCTCATCCACTGGAGTGGGTACCGCCACCACGATGAAATCCGCCTCCCGCAATACTGCTGGGTCGGTATGGCAGCTCAGCAAGGTCGCGGCCCGCAGATCTTCGCCCGCCACTTCACCGGTGGGATCCACAAAATCCCGATAGGATGCCACCTTGTCGGCAGACAGATCGAAGCCCAGGGTCTTGTACTTCTTGCCAAATTCCACGGCAAGGGGAAGGCCCACATACCCCAGGCCAATCACAGCAACTGTCGTCATGTTTCGGTCTTCGATCGCAATATTCGTTTCAGCTTAAAGCCCTTTGAGAAGGTTTTCTGCCCGACTTTTCACGGCCGGCGGCAAATTGCTCTCCTGCAATACGCTTTCCACCTCTTTGCGTGCCTCGGGCTTCTTGCCAGCCTTGCCATAGGCTTCCGCCAAATTGAGACGGATCGCCAAGGCCTTGGGGGCTAGCTCCTTAGCCTGTTCGAGCCGGGCAATACCCTGCTTCAAGTCGCCCTTCTCCACCTCCAGCATGCCCAGAGTGTCCAAAATGGCCGGATTATTGGGAGCCAGTTTCAAGGCCTGCTCGGCAAAGCCAATGGCCCGGGGATCCTTTTGACGGCCGGCGGCGAAAGCCAGATTGTTGAGCACCATGGGGTTCTCTGGAGCGGCCTTCTGAATCGCTTCGTATTGCTTGACCGCTTCGCCAAACTGACCGGCTCCCATGGCCCGCTCCGCCAGGTAACCCCGGAACTGGAGATCCTTGGGCTGGGACTTGAGCCAATCCTCCGCTACCCGATCAGCCTCAACCTGCTTGCCGGCCCGCCCCAGGACTGCATGAAGCTTGATCGCCACATCCGCCGTCTTGGCCCGCTCCAGGGCCTTGCGAAAAGCCCCCGCCGACTCAACCCAGTTTTGGGAAGCGGCACGAATGTCGCCCTCGAGCGCATAGCCAATGGGGGCTGTCGGCCGCTGACGTTGAACATCCCGAGCCACCGCAAGGGCCTCCGCTTCACGCTTGTCCCGCAGGCGCACGGCGATCAGGCGCTGCTGGGCAGGCAGAAAATCCGCTTTGAGCTCCAGGGCCTTTTTCAGGGATTGCTCAGCGCCGGCAAAATTCTTGGTGACCGCCAGGGCATCGGCCTGCTCCACCAAGGGCCCGGGCAGACCGGGCTGCAGCTTAGCCAGCTTGGCAAAACTCGCCAAACCCTGCTGGGTATCCCCCGCCGCCATCTGGGCCCGTCCCAGGAGTTCCACTGTGGCGGGATCCTCTGGCGCCGCAGCCTGGGCTTCCTGGGCCAGGGCCAGGGCCTTCTTGGCTTCGTTGATGCGCAGATAGAAGCGCGCCAAGGCCAACTTGGGGGTCGAATCCGTAGGACTGGCGGCGATGGCCCGCTTGAGGGTGGTTTCGATATCTGCCGGCGACGCGCCGGTTGCTGTCTGGAGCTCCGCCAGGCCAAGATAGGCCTGCATCATTTTGGGATCCTTGGCGATCACGGCCTCGAAGCGCTTCTTGGCATCCTCTGGATGCTTTTCCGCCATGTCGATGCGTGCCAGATTGACCACCGCGGGGATGAAGGTCGGTTGCAGGCTCAGGGCTTTTTCAAAGGCGGCCTTGGCGCCGCTCAGATCCCGCTTGGCCAGCAATACGCCCCCTTTTAGGTTGTAAGTCTGGGGATTGTCCGGTTGCTTGCGCTCCAGCACCTGCTGGGCGGCCAGGGCCTGGTCCAGTTCATTGCGCCGCAGATACGCCATGATCAGGGCAATATCCGCCTGGACCGAGCCCTCGTCCAGCTTGGAAGCGGCCTCCAGGTCTTCAAAAGCATCCTGAGTTTCCCCGCCCGCCAGCTTGGCCACCCCCAGGCGGGTCATGGCCTGGACGTTCTTGGGATCCGCGTGGACAACCCGCTCGAAGTAGTCGGCTGAGCGGTCGAAATCACCCTTGGACAAATAGAGTTGACCGGCCAGCCCCAGCACAGCCGGATCATTCTTGCCGGATTCCAGCAGAGGTTTGAGGGCATCCTCCGCCCGGACCACATCCTTGGTTGCCAGCAGCGAAGCCACCAACATGCGACGGGCCAAGGGCTGGCCAGGAACGCGCTCCAGCACCTTCTGAAGATTGGCCTGAGCCTGTTGTTGCTCATTCAGGCGCAGATAGATGCTGCCGGCCAGCAGGCGGCCGGGGAGGAAATCCGGCACGCCCCGGATCACCTGCTCGACGCCATCCCGCGCCTCCTTCAGCCGACCGTCCCGGAAATCCATGAAGGCTTGCAGATACAGGGCAGACGGATGCTTGCCCACAGCCTTTTTCATGGCGTCCAACCGCTCCTTGGCCTGCTCCGGCCGATTCTGGCGTAGCAACAGGGACACCAATCCAAAGTGGGGAGCCACCGCACCGGGCTTGAGCTTGATGGCCCCTTCCAGGGCCGCCACCGCCTCGTCCGGCTTTTGCTGGGCCAGCAACAGGCTGGCCTTGAGACCGTAGACATCGGCCTGATCCGGCGAGGCAGGCAGCGCCAGGGTCGGTTCCAGTTCAGCAATCGCCCCCGGCAGATCCCCCGCTGCCGCCTTGAGCCGCGCCACGCCCAAATGGGCACGGATGTTGTTCGGATCACTCGCCAGGGCCGCCTGATAATCCTGCTCCGACTCTTGCCGCTGGCCCTTGGCCAGACGCACTTCCCCGAGGGCCGCCAGGACATGGGCCTTCTGCACCGGATCAGTGATGGTCTTGCCCGCGAATTCCTTCAGCAAGCCATCCCCGTCGCCCGCAGCCAGCATCGCCCGCGCCAGGGAACCCCATACCGCGTCGGATTGATACCCGGCCTCGATGGCGCGACGCAGGTTTTTCACCGCGCCCCCCCCGTCTCCCTGCTCCAGATTCACCACCCCCAGGAGATAACGGGCCTCCCCCAGATCCGGATTTTCCTGAAGGGCATTCTTCAACTGAATGCTGGCCGCATCCAGTTCATGCTTGGCCAGATAGTCCTTGGCCGAACCCACCATGGCCTCAGGACTGGCCCCGCAGGCCGCCAAAAGCAGACTGGCCAGCAGGGACAGACCGAAACGCCGCCCGCCGCGCAGGGGCCCGTTGGAAAAACGCGTTTGACACAGTTCGACGCCCAAGATCAGGCCTCCTTTTTCAAGCCGAAACGGTTCATGAGGTCATACAGGGTTGGCCGGCTGACCCCCAGGATATCCGCCGCCCGCGCAATATTGCCGTTGGTCCGGGCCAGGACCCGGAGCACCGCCCGCCGTTCAGCCTCATCCCGCACCTGGCGCAGATTGAGGCTTTCAAGATTCTCTTCCGGTGCTTCCAGACCCAGATCCTCCGCCGCCAGGCGACTACCCTCGGCCATGATGACCGCCCGCTTCATGGCGTTTTCCA
>JAVEWG010000011.1:0-50226 GCA_034004685.1 Rhodocyclaceae bacterium
TTAGGGCGTCTACCAGCTTTTCCAGCGGTTCCCGAAAGGAATCCTCGCCGAAATCCGTCAGACCCGTCTGTGCGCGGGCTTGCTCCAACAAATTTGAAGTTTGAATCATGTCGCTTCCTCCTTCTAACGTCCAACTACCGAAGCCGATGGAAATTTTCTATCTCGATCGCCGAACTAGGCTTTTTCGATCATTCCAGTTTCGATCAGTTTACGGATGATGAGATTGGCCGCCTGCTCCGGATCGAGGTTCGTGGTATCGATGCGGATCTCCGGATTTTCCGGCGGCTCGTAAGGAGAGTCGATGCCGGTAAAGTTCTTCAGTTCACCACGTCGGGCCTTTTTGTAGAGGCCCTTGGGGTCCCGGTCTTCAGCAATGGCCAAGGGCGTATCCACGTGGATTTCGAAGAACTCCCCCGCCGGGACCATGGTGCGCGCCATGCGCCGTTCTGCGCGGAAGGGCGAGATGAAGGCGGTGATGACGATCAGTCCCGCATCCACCATCAGTTTGGCCACCTCGGCGATCCGGCGGATGTTCTCCACCCGATCCGCGTCCGTGAAGCCCAGATCCTTGTTGAGGCCGTGGCGCACGTTGTCGCCATCGAGAATATAGGTATGGTTGCCGGCGGCGTGGAGCTTCTGTTCCAGCGCATTGGCAATGGTGGATTTCCCCGAGCCGGATAGGCCGGTGAGCCACAGGATGCCCGCCTTCTGCTTTTTTGCCGCCGCCCGGGTGCCCTTGTCGATGTCGATGGCCTGCATGTGGATATTGCTGGCGCGACGCAGGGCAAAGTCGATCAGGCCGGCGGCCACCGTGTTGTTGGTCAGCCGGTCGATCAGGATGAAGCCGCCGGTATCTGCGTTTTCCTTGTAGGGATCGAAGGCGATCTGCTGGTCCAGGGCGATGTTGCAGACCCCGATTTCGTTGAGTTCCAGCTTCTTGGCGGCGGTCTGCTCCAGAGTGTTGACGTTGACCTTGTATTTGAGGTCGCTGATCTCGGCGTTGACCGTGCGTGCGCCGATCTTGAGCAGATAGCGGCGCCCCGGCAGCATGGGGTCGTCGGACATCCAGACGATGCGGGTCTCGAACTGGTCGGCGACGCCGGCGGGGGCGTCGGTGCGGGAGATCACGTCACCGCGGGAAATATCGATTTCATCGGTGAGGGTCAGGGTGACCGCCTGATTGGCGATGGCGTGGTCGATATCCCCGTCGGCGGTGACGATGCGGGCTACCTGGCTTTCCCGCCCCGAGGGCTGCACGCGGATGCGATCCCCCGCCTTGATGGTGCCGCTGGCAATGGTGCCGGCAAAGCCCCGAAAATCCAGATTCGGTCGATTGACCCATTGCACCGGCAGGCGGAAGGGTTGCTTTTGCAGGCGGTTCTCGTCCACCTCCACGGTTTCCAGGTAGCCCATCAGGGTCGTGCCCCGGTACCAGGGCATCTGCTCGCTCTGGGTCAGGATGTTGTCGCCCCTCAGGGCTGACATGGGAATAAAAGAAATCTCTCCCAGATCGAGCTGCCTGGCGAAGGCGGTATAGTCCTCTATGATCTGGCGGTAGGTTTGCTCCGAATAGTCCACCAGATCCATCTTGTTGATGGCCACCAGCACATGACGGATCCCGATCAGGGATACCAGATAGCTGTGGCGCCGGGTCTGGGTGAGGATGCCCTTGCGGGCGTCCACCATCAGCACCGCCACATCGGCGGTGGACGCGCCGGTGACCATATTGCGGGTGTACTGCTCGTGCCCCGGGGTGTCGGCCACGATGAACTTGCGCCGGTCGGTGGAGAAAAAGCGGTAGGCCACATCGATGGTGATGCCCTGTTCCCGCTCCGCGCTGAGTCCATCCACCAGCAGGGCGAAGTCCAGATCGTCGCCCTGGGTGCCCATCTTCTTGGAGTCGGCGGCCAGTGCCGTCAACTGATCTTCGAAGAGCATCTTGGATTCGTAGAGCAGGCGGCCGATCAGGGTGCTCTTGCCGTCGTCCACGCTGCCGCAGGTAATGAAGCGCAGCAGGCCTTTGACTTCGTGGGACGCCAGATATTTTTCGATGTCCTCGGCAATGAGGTCGGAAACGTGTGCCATCAGAAGTACCCCTCCTGCTTTTTCTTTTCCATCGATCCTGCGGAATCGTGATCAATGACCCGTCCTTGGCGCTCCGAGGTGTTGGTCAGCAGCATTTCCTGGATGATGGCGGGCAGGGTGTCGGCGTCGGACTCAACCGCTCCGGTCAGGGGGTAACAGCCCAGGGTGCGGAACCGTACCTTACGCATCATCGGTACTTCCCCTTCCCGCAGGGGCATCCGGTCGTCATCGACCATGATCAGCGATCCGTCCCGTTCGACCACCGGTCGCTCCTTGGCGTAATAAAGGGGCACGATGGGGATGTTCTGCAAATGGATGTATTGCCAGATGTCCAGCTCGGTCCAGTTGGAGATCGGGAAGACACGGATGCTCTCGCCCTTGTGCTTGCGCGCGTTATAGAGGCGCCAGAGTTCGGGGCGCTGGTTCTTGGGATCCCAGCGATGCTGGGTCGAGCGGAAGGAAAAAATGCGTTCCTTGGCCCGGGACTTTTCCTCGTCCCGGCGGGCACCGCCAAAGGCCGCATCGAACCCGTATCTATCCAGGGCCTGCTTCAAGCCCTCGGTCTTCATGATGTCGGTGTGGATGGCAGAGCCGTGGGTGAAGGGATTTATCCCCATTTCCAGGCCCTGGGGATTGACGTGCACCAGCAGATCCAGCCCCAGCTTCTTGGCCATGACATCACGAAACTCGATCATCTCCCGGAATTTCCAGGTGGTATCCACGTGGAGTAGGGGAAAAGGGGGCTTGGCCGGGTAAAAAGCCTTCATCGCCAAGTGCAGCATGACGCTGCTGTCCTTGCCGATGGAGTAGAGCATCACCGGATTTTCCGCTTCGGCCACCACCTCCCGCATGATGTGGATGCTTTCTGCTTCCAGTCGCTGCAAATGGGTGAGTGTCATGCTACGCACATCTCCTGATCGGTTTTTTCCAGAATACTTTGGGCTGGCTGGCCGATAATCAGCAATCAAATGTTTAATTTGTTGGGAAAAAATATCCGTTCCCGCCTCCGCTGCCGCGCAGGCCGAGGGCTTTGGCGCCTTGGGTAGGGGCGGGGGGCGCCGCTCCAAGGCAAAGGCAGCGGCGCTGCCCGGGGCGGCGGAAGGGTCTGGAAGATGAAAGGCGAGCAGCCGGTCGCTATGCTCGCCGAGCCAGCCGGAGAAGGCTGCGGCCCGTTGCCAGTGCATCCCGTCCAGTATGACGAAGGTTTTGCGCCCGGATTCCTGCAGCAGTCGCTTGAAGAATTCGATCAGCACTGGCGCCCGCAAGGTGCCCTCGTAGGCGAGCCAGAGTAGTTTGCCCCGGCTGGTGGCGGCGCGAACCAGGTTCATCTGGCGCGGCTGAGCCGCGTCGTCCCAGCGTACCCGGGTTTCGTCGATCCAGAACACTTCGCCCTTCTCCCGTCGCGCCCGGGCCAGCAAGGAAGGGTACACCGTGGCGCCCCAGCGTTGCAGGAGCTCTGGTCCGGCGGCGATACGCTCGTGGGGCTTGGGTGCGGACAAGCCCCAGCGCTGCAGGTAATGGGTCACGGTGCGCGGGGGCAGGCGGATGCCGAAGCGTTGCTCGATCAGGGCCGCCACCGCGGGGATCTGCCACAGGGCATGGGGAAGGCCAACCCTGTCCGGGTGGTGGTCGGCGACCAGGTCAAACAACACTTCTTCCTGGGTGGCTGAGATCAGTCGCCCATCCCCGCTGGCGCGACCCCGGGCGCGTGTCTGCACGGCACTCCACCCGCCGGAGAGGAAAGCTTTGTAGGCACTGATGATGGTGGGTACGCTCAGGCCGGTCAGGGCCGTTGCCTCTGCCAGGCGGACCCCCGCCAGCCGCAAGCGTACGGCGTGTTCCCTGCGCCGGTTGATCTCTTCGATTGGCAGGGTGCGGGTGTCTTGAGTTGTTTTGGGGCGCATTGTTAAATCTTTAATTGCTCAATTGTTGATCTGTGCCCGAGTATAGGGTAGGAGGTTGATAAATGGGATATCAAACCCGAGAGCAGCCCCCATGAGCCACAACCAAGATTCCCTGCTTGACCAAGTGATCGCTGCCGCACGTGCCGCCGGCCAGTCCATTCTTGATATTTACGCGACCGACTTCGAGGTCCATGGCAAGGCCGACGCCTCTCCGGTCACCGTTGCCGACGAGCAGGCTGAAGCGCTGATCCTGGCTGCCTTGGCACGGATCAGCCCCGATATTCCCGTAGTTTCGGAAGAGGCTGCGGCAGCTGGGCACATTCCGGACGTGGGGAGCCGGTTCTGGCTGGTGGACCCCTTGGATGGCACCAAGGAGTTCATCAGCCGCAACGGTGAATTCACCGTGAACATCGCCCTGATCGAGAACAGCCGGCCGGTGCTGGGGGTGGTGTTGGCACCGGCCTTGCAACGGCTCTTCGCCGGCGGGCTGGGTTTAGGTGCCTTCGTGGAGGATGCTGGCGGGCGGCGCGCCATTCGCACCCGGGCGGTACCGGAAGCGGGGCTGACCGTCGTGGCCAGCCGGTCCCATGGCGACGCGGCGGCGCTGGACGCTTTTCTCGCAGGGCGCAAGGTGGCTTCCCTCACCAATGCGGGCTCATCCCTAAAGCTTTGTCTGATCGCGGCCGGCGAAGCTGACCTCTACCCACGTCTGGGCCGAACCATGGAATGGGATGTCGCCGCCGGTCACGCGGTGCTAGCCGCAGCTGGCGGCCGCGTCGCCACGCTGGATGGTGCCGATCTACTGTATGGCAAGGCAGGGCTCGATAACCCCCATTTCGTCGCCTCCGGATGGGCTTGATCCCCAGCGCGATGACGGATTACTGCAGCATGGATGGCGAGCAGGTGCGTTTGAAATTACAAGGAGGAGGAAGACAAGAATGGCGAAAAAAATAGCAGCAGGGTGTCCTTCCACGGTTACCAAGCTATCGGTGATGGTGGCGCTGGCGTTGGCCGGGGCGACGTCGGCCCACGCGATCAGCATTGATGCGGGCAACTCTGACATTGAGATGCGCTGGGACAATTCGGTTCGCTACAACGCGGGCTGGCGGATGGAGGATCCCAATTCGCATTTTGCCAAGACAGCGGGCCATGACGAAACCGAAGCCCGCTTCAAGCAAGGTGACCTGGTCACCAACCGCCTGGATCTTCTGACTGAATTCGACTTTGTCTATCGCGGCAGCTATGGCTTCCGGGTGAGCGCGGCGGCCTGGTCCGAATTTGCCTACGACGACAAATCCAAGACCAAACCGTCAGGGTATGACCGGGCAGACATCGGGGTATAAAGTGCCTCCTTTTCCTGCTAACTTTTTTACGCCCGACTCCATGGCCGGCATGGGCTTGCGCTGATCTGCGGTTGCTCACGCTTTGAGATGATGGGCAAAAAACAAGGGCCAGACTCATGGAGTCGGCCCTTGTTTCTGTTTACACATCGCGAAGGCGTTTCTTTGCCGCTGCGGCCCGCGACAGCGGCTTATGCAAAGAGACAGGAATCAAAGTTCCCGATCCCGTTGGTTTTGGACGCAAAAATGCCACCCCGGAGGATGGCATTTTTTTGAATCTTGGCTCCCCGACCTGGGCTCGAACCAGGGACCTACGGATTAACAGTCCGGCGCTCTACCGACTGAGCTATCGGGGAATCGGTAAGCCGCTGATTATAGGAACTAGGTGTTCCCGCGTCAATACTGATCTATCAGGTCGAGATCAGTGGCGGGCCAGATGGTGGACAGGCGTCCCCTTCCCCCGGGACAATGCGACGGAACCATGCCCACTCTTGATCCCTCGCTCATTTATCAGCGCACTGCTCAAGGGGAGTAGCTCGCCCGTACCCCTCGGCAGATATCTTCCTATGCTGCCCGGGCCACTTTGCTTTTGGTGGATGGGCAGATCCCCGTGGGTGAGCTGGTCCGCCGCTTTGGTGAGACCTTGCCGGTAGAGGATGCCCTGCGAGGTCTAGAGGAAGATGGCTTGGTGGAGAAGGTGCTGCCTTCGGTGGTCGCCGAGCCCGTGGCCGAGTTTCTTGGTGCACCCGGCGCACCGGGACTGGTGCCTGAAGCGGCCCTGGATCCACTGTGGGATGGTGCCGCCCTGGAATTGGAGCCGGAGGTCGCATTCAAGAATGCCCCGGAGATTGATGCAGCGGCCTTGGCCGATCCATCGGACATCTGGCTGGGGGGCGCACCTCTGCCGGCGCCTGATGCGGAGCCGGAAGAGGATGAGGCACGAGGGCCCGGGCGGATCGGGCGCAAGGGAGTGGTGGGCGGCATTGCGCTGGTCGTCCTAGTGCTTGTGCTGGGTGGGGGGCAGGCCTGGTTGGCGGGGCTCAAGCCCAAGACGGAGGCTCGGGCTAGCCAGATGTTGGGTGTGACGGTGGAGGTCGGATCGGTGGGGCCAGGCTGGAGCCGCGGCCCGGTCTTGCTGGCGCGGGAGATGGTGATCCGCGCGCCCCATGCCCTGCGGTTGGAGGAAGTGTTCATCACCCCGCATGTAGGCCAAGGTCATGCCCAGTCCTCGTCCTCGTTCTCCGTCAGTTTGGGGGGGGGCGCTTGCGCCCTTCCGAGATCGCGGCTTTGCTGGGCCTGTTCGCCGGGGCCGGGGACCTGGCCGGGGTGGAGATCACTCATCTCGGCCTGCTCCTCGGGGGCAGTGTGATGGAGGGGCTTTCCGGCACGATGGCTCGGGATGATCAGGGGCGCGGGGAGTTGATACTGCGGGATGCCACGGGTCGCTATGCCCTGACGGCGCACCAGGGGGCAGGAGGTCTGATGGTGCGGATTTCGGCGTCGCCAGGCGCGCTGCCTTTGCTTGGCGGCGTGGAGGTAGGCCCCATGGAGCTGACGGGCTTTCTTGGGGATGATGGCTTCAAGGGCGGCCAGTGGAGCTTGATTGCCCTCGGTGGGCGTTTGGAGGGCAGCCTGGTGCTGGGGTGGTCAAATCCTGTCGTTCTCACCGGAGCCTTGACGATGACCAGCTTGGATGCCGGGCAAGTGCTGCGGGTGCGACACCCGAAGGCCAGGGCGGAAGGTGCGGTTGCGGGTACTCTGCGGATATCTGCCCAGGCGGAAAGCTGGGATGCGCTGGCAGCCCATCTCACGCTGGAGGGGCCCATCCAGCTGGAGCGCGGGGCCTTCAAGGGGATGGATCTGGGGCTGGCGGTACGAGAAAGGGGCGCCGGGCCGATTTCCGGCGGTGAAACCCGTTTTGAGGCGTTACGGGGACGGGTGCGCGTCGATCCTCAGGGTGGCAGTTTTGTGGTGGAGCGGCTCGAGGCGGGCGCTCTGAGCGCGAGCGGGCGGCTCATTACGAATGCTGTCGAAGAACTCTCCGGGAGTTGGCTCGCCACGGTCCGGGTGCCGGGGCGGGCCGCCCTGTCTTACCCCATGAGTGTGACCGGTAGCGTGGTGGCCCCCCAGTTGCACATGGGCGGGGCGGCCGGGGGGTAATGGGGCTCCCCCGTCACGGCCCGACAAAAAAGCGTGCCTCGGCGCGCCTTTTTGCTCTCGGTGAGCGGTTTCAGCCTTTGACTACCTGGGAGATGGCTTTGGCTACCGACCCCAGGTTGCGGGTGTTGAGCGCGGCCAGGCAGATCCGGCCGGTGCTCACCGCATAGATGCCGAAATCCTTCCGCAGAACCTCCACCTGGTCGGTGGACAGGCCGGTGTAGGAGAACATGCCCCGTTGGCGAGCCACGAAGGAGAAGTCCTGGGCTACGCCCTCGGCCCGGAGCGCGTCCACCAGGCCGTTACGCATGGCGCGGATGCGGTCCCGCATGCCGGCCAGTTCGTCTTCCCACATCTGGCGCAGTTCGGGGGAGGTGAGCACCGCCGCCACCACAGCGCCGCCATGGGTAGGGGGGTTGGAGTAGTTGGTGCGGATCACCCGTTTGACCTGGGACAGCACCCGGGCTGCTTCGTCCTTGCTGGCGGTGACCAGGGACAGGGCACCGACCCGTTCGCCGTAGAGGGAGAAACTCTTGGAAAAGGAGCTGGACACCAGGAACTGCAGGCCGGAGGCGGAGAAGGCCCGCACCGCCACGGCGTCGGCGTCGATGCCATCGGCGAAACCCTGGTAGGCCATGTCCAGGAAGGGCACCAGGCCCCGCTCCCGACAGACCGCCACCACTTCGTCCCACTGGGTGTCGGACAGGTCGGCGCCGGTGGGGTTGTGGCAGCAGGCGTGGAGCACGATCACCGAGCCCGCCGGCAGGCTGGACAGCTTTGCCGTCATGGCGGCGAAATCCACGCCCCGGGTGGTGGGCTCATAGTAGGGGTAGGTGTCCACCGGGAAGCCGGCAGCCTCGAACAGGGCGCGGTGGTTTTCCCAGCTGGGGTCGGAGATATACACCGTGGCGCCAGGCAGCAGGCGCTTGAGGTAATCGGCACCCACCTTGAGGGCGCCGGTGCCCCCCAGGGCCTGGATGGTGACCACCTGGCCGTTGGCCAGCAGGGGGGAGTCCTTGCCCAGGAGCAGGTTCTGCACCGCATTGTTGTAGGCGGGGGCGCCTTCGATGGGCTGATAGCCCCGGGGGGGCATGGTTTCCAGGCGGGCTTTTTCGGCAGCGCGAACGGCCGCCAGCAGGGGGATCTTGCCGTTGTCATCGTAATAGACGCCCACACCCAGGTTCACCTTGTCGGTGCGGGTGTCGGCATTGAAGGCTTCGTTCAGGCCGAGGATTGGGTCCCGGGGCGCCATTTCGACGTTGGCGAAGATCGAGGCGGACATAGCTACTCCAGTTTTCAGGTAACGCAAGATCCATGGCGGCATGGCTGCATGCCGCCGTGCTTTGGACGGTGATTTCGGAAATAATCAGCGTTTGACCAGCACCGCCCGGTGTTGTGCCTTACGCTGAAAAACCGTGGAATTTTATCATGAGCAGTGCGCCGGATAAGGATGAACAGGCAGTCCAGGTGGTGAGCTTCGAAGGCAGTCCGTTCTGCCTGCACCAGCCTTTTCCGCCTGCAGGCGACCAGCCCGAAGCGATCCGTCTGCTCACCGAGGGGATCGCCGATGGGTTGATGTACCAGACCCTGCTGGGGGTGACGGGCTCGGGCAAGACCTACACCATGGCCAACGTGATTGCCCGGAGTGGCCGGCCGGCCCTGGTGCTGGCCCCCAACAAGACCCTGGCGGCCCAGCTCTATGCCGAGTTCAAGGAGTTCCTGCCGGAAAACGCGGTGGAGTATTTCGTCAGTTATTACGATTACTACCAGCCGGAAGCCTATGTGCCCTCCCGGGATCTTTTCATCGAGAAGGATTCCGCCATCAACGAGCACATTGAGCAGATGCGTCTGTCGGCCACCAAGAGCCTGATGGAGCGGCGGGACGTGGTGATCGTCGCCACGGTTTCCTGCATCTACGGTATCGGCGACCCGGTGGACTACCATGCCATGATCCTGCATTTGCGGGAGGGGGAGCGGATCGGACACCGGGATCTGATCGCCCGCCTAGTGGCCATGCAGTACAGCCGGGCCGACATCGACTTCCAGCGGGGCACCTTTCGGGTGCGGGGGGACGTGATCGACATCTTCCCGGCGGAAAACGCCGAACTGGCGGTACGGGTGGACATGTTCGACGACGAGATCGAGCACCTTACCTTGTTCGATCCCCTGACTGGCCACCTCAAGCAGAAGCTGGTGCGTTTCACGGTCTATCCCTCCAGCCATTACGTGACCCCCCGGGCCACGGTGCTTCGGGCCGTGGAGGCCATCAAGGAAGAACTGCGGGAACGCATCGAAACCTTCCAGCGGGCCGGCAAGCTGGTGGAGGCCCAGCGCATCGAGCAGCGCACCCGCTTCGACCTGGAAATGCTCAATGAGCTGGGCTTCTGCAAGGGCATCGAGAACTACTCCCGCCATTTGTCCGGGCGGGGCCCCGGGGAGCCGCCGCCGACCCTGATCGATTACCTGGCGGCCGACGCCTTGCTGTTCGTGGATGAATCCCACGTGGCCATTCCCCAGGTGGGGGGCATGTACAAGGGCGATCGCTCCCGCAAGGAAAACCTAGTGGAGTACGGTTTCCGCCTGCCTTCTGCCCTGGACAACCGGCCCCTCAAATTCGAGGAATTCGAACGCCTGATGCCACAGACGATCTTTGTTTCCGCCACCCCGGCGGATTACGAGGCCACCCACCAGGGCCAGGTGGTGGAGCAGGTGGTGCGTCCCACCGGCCTGATCGATCCCGTGGTGGAGGTACGCCCCGCCACCACCCAGGTGGACGACCTGCTCGCCGAGATCAAGCGCCGGGTGGCGATGGAGGAGCGGGTGCTGGTGACGGTGCTCACCAAGCGGATGGCGGAGGATCTCACCGACTATCTTTCGGAAAACGGCATCCGGGTGCGCTACCTCCACTCGGATATCGATACGGTGGAGCGGGTGGAGATCATCCGCGACCTGCGCCTGGGGCATTTCGACGTACTGGTGGGGATCAACCTGCTGCGGGAAGGCCTGGATATTCCGGAGGTGTCCCTAGTCACCATTCTGGACGCGGACAAGGAAGGCTTCCTGCGCTCCGAGCGCAGCCTGATCCAGACCATCGGCAGGGCTGCCCGGCATATCCACGGAACCGCCATTCTTTACGCTGACCGGGTGACCAACTCCATGCGTCGCGCCCTGGATGAAACCGATCGTCGCCGGGCCAAGCAGGTAGCCTACAACACCGAGCACGGCATCGTTCCCAAGACCGTGACCAAGCGGATCAAAGACATCATCGACGGGGTCTTCGATGGCGGTGGCGGGCGAGAAGGTGCGGAGGGCAAAGCGCCGGCGGATTATCAGGTCATGGACGAAAAAGCCCTCGCCAAGGCCATCAAAAGTCTGGAGAAAGAGATGCAGGAGCATGCCCGCAACCTGGAATTCGAACAGGCCGCGGCTGCCCGGGACGAGTTGTTCCGGTTGCGCCAGCGGGCTTTTGGCGCCGACCAGCACGATCCTCTGAGCCCCACAGACTCCTAAGGTCCGACGATGTCTTTCCTCGCCAGGTTTCGACGCAAGCCATCCCGGGACGATCCGGATATGAAGCGGGTGCTATTCGTTTGCACCGGGAATATCTGCCGTTCCCCAACCGCTGAGGGGGTGGCGCGGGCCCGTTTGACAGCGGCTGGGCTGGCCCATCGGGTAACGGTGGATTCCGCCGGGACCCACGGCTATCACGCCGGCGAGGCCCCCGATCCCCGCGCCCAGAAGGCCGCTCGCCAGCGGGGCTTTGATCTCTCCCGGCAGCGGGCGCGAGCGCTGGAGCCCGACGATTTCGAGCGCTTCGATCTGGTCCTGGCCATGGACCGGGGCCACCTGGAGATTCTCCTGGCCAGGTGTCCGCCGGTCCACCAGCACAAGGTCCGGCTGTTCATGGCCTATGCCCGCCAGCACGCGGTGGACGAGGTGCCCGACCCCTACTATGGCGGGCCCCAAGGTTTTGAGCGGGTGCTGGATCTGTGCGAGGACGCTGTCGGGGGGTTGCTGGAGGAGCTGGGGCTAGGGGTTTAGGGAGGATCGCCCGGCCGCGCACGCAAAAAGGGCCACCCTGGGGTGGCCCTTTTTGTTCAGGTGAAGTCGGCTTACTTATTGCCGGTTTCCACCTGGATCAGCGGCTCGGCCGCAGCTGGGCGGGGTGCCCGGGGGCGTCGGCCCATCGGCTGGGGCGTGGGCGCCACCGCCTCCACTGAGGCCCTGCCGGAACTGGTTTCCACCATTTGCAGGCTGTCATCCCGGAGGTACTGGGCCAGATCCAGGGGGGCCGGCGTCGGCGCCGGAGGAGCTGCCTCGACCACGGTTACCGCCTGGGCCGGTTCGGCTTCCACCGCTGGCACGACGGCTACGACCGGCTCAGCCTCCTCCGCTGGGGTTGCTGCCACTGCCGCCACGGGGGTGGGTTGGGGCTCGGCAAGGGGAAGGCTGGCTTGGGCTGCCGGCGTTGCCGGGATGGGCTCAGGGGCAGGGGGGACGGCCGGAGTCTCCAGTGCGACGACTTCCGTCACGACCACCGGCGTGGGTTCGGCCACCGGTTCCACGGTTGCGGGCTCCGCCACCACAAGGGGGGCGACAAGCTCCGCCACCGCCGGGCTGGCTGCGGAGGCTTCCACGACAGCCGGTGTGACTTCGGCGATCGGTGCCACTGGGGCTTCCGCCACGGGGGCGGGTGGAGCCTCGGCGACCGGCTCGGCCGCGAGTGTTGCCGCTCCTTCCCCTTCCTGGGGGCTTTCGCCGGCCAGGGCTTCGCTGCCTTCGCTCACGGCAGCAGCTTCGCCACTGCGGCGACCCCGGCCCCGGCTGCGCCGGCGACGGGGGCCCGCGCTGGGGGTTTCACCCTCGGCGGCAGGGGCTTCGGGAATGTCCTGGGCCACCAAGGCGACTTCCACTACCTCGGCCTGGAGCCCTTCAGCCGGGGCTTGTTCCCGTTGCTGGCGCATGGCGTTGCGGCCTTGCTGGCGCGAGCGCTGGCTCCGTTCGGCGCTTCCGTCCTCGGTCTGGTTCGGGCGCTCGACACGCTCCGTTTCGGTGCTGGGCGCGCTTTCCTGGCGAGGGGCGCGATTGCCGGAGCGCTCGCCACGGGGCGGACGTTCGCTCCTTTCGGCCCGCTCAGGACGCTCGGCCCTTTCGCTCCTTTCAGGGCGCTCGGTGCGTTCGGTGCGTTCGGTCCTCTCGGGACGCTCGCCCCGTTCAGCGCGTTCACCTCGCTCGCCGTCGCGGCCTTCCCCACGGCGATTGCGGTTGCTGTTGCCGCCCCGGCGGGGGCTGGAATCGTTGCGTTGGCGACCGCCGCTGCGTTCGGGTTGGGGGGCGGCCGGGGGCTCTGGCGCTACGACCGGGGTCGCCGGGCTACCCCGGAACCAGGTCATGATGCGGGCGAACAGGCCCTGGGGGGCCTCCAGCGGGCGGGCGGCAGCCGGCGCCGCAGGGGTTCGGGGGGGCTTGGGTGCCACCACCGGGGCGGGCTGCTCGGGGGCGATGCCCTTGACGGCGGCCTCGGGCCGGGCCGGGCGGGCCTCCCGGGAGGAGGAAGGGGGCTGGTATTCCCCTTCCGCAGGGTTCTCCACCATCTTGTAGCTGGGCAGATGGAGGTCGTCCTGGTTCAGTTGGTCGTGGCGCAGGCGCACGATCTCGTGCTGAGGCGTTTCCAGGTGACGGTTGGGGATGAGGATCAGGTTGATCTTGTGGCGCAGCTCGATGCGGGCGATGTCCACCCGCTTCTCGTTGAGCAGGAAGGTGGCCACGTCCACCGGCACCTGGACATGCACGGCGCCGGTGTTTTCCTTCATCGCTTCCTCTTCCAGGATGCGCAGGATGTGCAGCGCCGAGGATTCGGTGGAGCGGATGTGGCCGGTGCCGTTGCAGCGCGGGCAGGGGATGTAGCTGGTTTCGGCCAGGGCCGGGCGCAGGCGCTGGCGGGACAGTTCCAGCAGGCCGAAGCGGCTGATCTTGCCCATCTGGACCCGGGCCCGGTCATGGCGCAGGGCGTCCCGCAGGCGGTTCTCCACTTCCCGCTGGTTTTTGGGGTTCTCCATATCGATGAAGTCGATGACGATGAGGCCACCCAGATCCCGCAGGCGCAACTGGCGGGCCAGTTCGTCGGCGGCCTCCAGGTTGGTCTTGAGGGCGGTTTCCTCAATGTCGCTACCCTTGGTGGAGCGGCCCGAGTTCACGTCCACCGAGACCAAGGCCTCGGTGTGATCAATCACTACCGCGCCGCCGGAGGGGAGATTCACCTGGCGGGAATAGGCGGATTCGATCTGGTGTTCAATCTGGAAGCGGGAGAACAGGGGCACGTCGTCCCGATAGGGCTTCACCCGGCTGACGTTCTGGGGCATGACGTGGGCCATGAACTGGCACGCCTGCTCGAAGACGTCGTCGGTATCCACCAGGATCTCGCCGATGTCGGGCTGGAAGTAATCCCGGATGGCGCGGATCACCAGGCTGCCTTCCTGATAGATCAGGAAAGCGCCACTCTGGGATTGGGAGGCGCCTTCAATGGCGCGCCACAACTGGAGCAAGTAATTGAGGTCCCACTGGAGCTCCTCGGCGGCCCGGCCAATGGCAGCGGTGCGGGCAATGAGGCTCATGCCGGCGGGGACTTCCAGTTGGTCCATGACCTCCCGCAGTTCCGCCCGCTCGTCCCCTTCTACCCGGCGGGAAACGCCGCCGCCTCGGGGGTTGTTGGGCATCAGCACCAGATGGCGGCCCGCCAGGGAAATGAAGGTGGTCAGCGCCGCCCCCTTGTTGCCCCGCTCTTCCTTCTCCACCTGGACGATCAGCTCCTGGCCGACGGACAGGGCATCCTGGATGCGGGGCTTGCCTTCGCCCCCGGTGTTGGCGAAGTAAGTGCGGGCAATCTCCTTGAACGGCAGGAAGCCGTGGCGATCGGTGCCGTAGTCCACAAAGGCGGCTTCGAGGCTGGGCTCGATGCGGGTGATGACCGCCTTGTAGATGTTGCTCTTGCGTTGTTCCTTGGCGGCCGACTCGATATCGAGGTCGATCAGTTTCTGACCATCCACGATCGCGACGCGTAGTTCTTCGGCCTGCGTCGCATTAAAAAGCATGCGCTTCATTGGAATCGTTCTCCCGCGATACACCCACGGGCAGGACGAACCGTGCGCACCATCGTGCCGACGGGCTCAGGAGCGGTTGTTGGAAATTGCTTTCATCCGGTCTGGAGGCGGTAACGAGGGGGCAGTCGGTTTGTTTTCACGGGTTCCCGCTAACGAGCCGGAACCCCTAATCCTGCGAGTGTGCGCAACGCGCAAATGTTCAACAGTGGATCAAACTTGGAAAAGGTGCTTGATGAATTGGGTTACCATCCCCGGCTTTTCACCGTAGAGGCTTCCCCGGGACTGGATGGGAGCACGTCAGCGGGCTCGTAGGCCGCACGCATCGCCACCTTCAGGTGGGCGGGCTGCCAGCCGGGACCGATCTCAGTCGGGTGGCAAGTATATTTCAGGATGAAAGCTTTAGGCAAAAGCGTTACGGTACGCCACGAACGGGTGGATGAGGCCTCGGCTGGACAGCGGATCGATAACTTCCTGCTGCGGGTCTGCAAGGGGGTGCCCAAGAGCCACGTCTATCGCATCCTGCGCAGCGGCGAGGTGCGCGTCAATGGTGGCCGGGTGGGTCCCGCCTACAAGCTGGTGGATGGGGACGACGTGCGCATCCCGCCAGTGCGCACGGCCGCCCCGGAATCTCCCGCCCCGGTGCCCGTGGGGACGCCCCTGCCAGTGGTCTATGAAGACGATGCCCTGCTGGTGGTGGACAAGCCGGCGGGTCTCGCGGTCCATGGGGGCAGCGGGGTCAGCTTCGGGGTGATCGAGCAATTGCGCCGGCAACGGCCCGAGGCGCGCTTCCTGGAACTGGTCCATCGCCTGGATCGGGAAACCTCGGGGCTGTTGATCGTGGCCAAGAGGCGTTCGGCCCTTACCGTGCTCCATGACATGATGCGGGAAGGCCGGGTGGAAAAACGTTATCTGACTCTGGTGGCTGGCCGCTGGATGAATCCCCTCCAGCATATTCGCACCCCTTTGTTGAAGTACCTCACGCCGGAAGGGGAGCGGCGGGTCAGCGCCCACCGGGACGGCAAGCCGGCCCATAGCATCGTGCGGCTGCAGCGGCGCTGGCAGTCCGCCAGCCTGCTGGAGGTGGAACTCAAGACCGGCCGGACCCATCAGATCCGGGTTCATCTGACCCACCAGGGCTTCCCCTTGTGTGGCGACGACAAGTACGGGGATTTCGCTCTCAACAAGCAACTGGAGAAGCGGGGCTTGAAGCGGATGTTTCTCCACGCCGCCCGGCTGGTGTTCCGGCACCCCCTGACGGATGGTGAAATTACCTTGCAATCATCCCTGCCGGGAGAGCTGGCGGGGTATTTGACCGAGCTGGAAATGAGCGAGCAACGGGACCATGGCTAAGCGATACGATCTGGTGGTGTTCGACTGGGATGGCACCTTGATGGATTCGGCGGGGGCCATTGTCCGGGCGATCTGTTCCGCCAGCGAGGATATGGGCTTGCCGCCGCCCTCGGAGGAGCGGGCCCGCCATGTGATCGGCCTGGGCCTGCAGGATGCGCTCCACTACGCCGTGCCGGAGCTGCCGGTGGAACGTTATCCCCAGATGGCGGAGCGTTACCGCCACCATTACCTGAGTTCGGACCATGAACTTACCCTCTTCGCCGGGACTCGCGAGATGATCGAATGGCTGTCCGCCGAGGGTTTCTGGCTGACGGTGGCCACCGGCAAGAGCCGGCGCGGGTTGGAGCGGGCCCTGGCCCAGTCCGGTCTGGGTGGCCTGTTTCATGCCACACGCTGCGCCGACGAATGCTTTTCCAAGCCCCATCCGGCCATGCTGGAAGAGTTGATGGACGAATTGGGGGTCGGCCGGGCGCGCACCGTGATGATCGGAGACACCGTCCATGATCTCCAGATGGCCCGCAATGCTGGGGTGGATGGGGTGGCGGTGAGCTTCGGCGCCCATCCCCAGGCCGTGCTGATCGCCGAGTCGCCCTTGGTCTGTGTGGACTCCCCCGCTCAACTCCACGACTGGTTGCGGTCATGCGCCTGATCTGCCGTTCCGAGGCGCTGGTGGATGGGGGCGAGGGGGTGTGCTTCGAGGTGGAGCGCTATGGCGTGAAGGAGCCGGCCTTCGTGGTGCGCCATGCCGGTCAGGCGCGGGCATTCCTGAATCGTTGCGCCCATGTCCCGGTGAAAATGGATTGGCAGCCTGGGCGCTTCTTCGATCTGGAGGGGCGCTACATCACCTGCGGGGTGCACGGCGCCCTCTACGAGCCCCATTCGGGTCATTGCGTGATGGGCCCCTGCAAGGGCGGCAAGCTCCGCTCCTTGGCGGTGGAAGAGCAGGACGGCGGCGTGTATCTGGTGGAAGCGGAAACGTTGTAAGCCCGGGCGGGCGGCTCAGCCGGCCTGGAGCAGGAATATGGTCGGACGCTTGGCCAGATCCGGGGCTTGTGCCCGCCGCCACTCGGAAATCCGCAGGGTGCGGACCCATTCGTCGGAGGTGGTGAGATCCCGGGCTAGGCACAGCCGGGTTTCCGGGTGGCAGGTGGCAAGCACGGCCTGGAACATCCTGGCATTGCGGTAAGGCGTTTCGATGAAAAGTTGGGTCCGCTGGCCTTGGCGGGATTCTTCTTCCAGTTCCTTCAACCGCTGGTTGCGTGCCCCCTCGTCCACCGGCAGATAGCCATGGAAGGCAAAGCTCTGCCCATTGAGGCCCGAAGCCATCAAGGCCAGGAGCAGGGAGGACGGGCCCACCAGGGGCACGACCCGGATGCCCTTCAGATGGGCCCGGGCCACCAAGAGGGCGCCGGGGTCGGCCACCGCCGGACAGCCGGCTTCCGACATCAGGCCCAGACTCTCCCCCGCCAGGGCCGGCGCCAGCAAGGCGTCGAGCTGGGTGGCGGTGGGGTGTTCCGGCAGGGTCTCGATATGGATGTCGCGGATCGGCAGGGGATGATCCAGGCGCTTGAGCTCAGCCCGGGCGGTGCGGGCGTTTTCCACCACGTAATGCTGGATCCGGCAGGCGGTTTGCCGGGCCTCGGCGGGCAGGGTGCGCTCCCAGGGACTCTCCCCCAGGCTGGCCGGCACCAGATAGAGGATTCCTGGGGCGCCGCTCATGGCAGCGCGACCCCTTCCTGGCGCAGCATGCGGGCCAGGGCAATCAGGGGTAGGCCCACCAGGGCGGTCGGGTCGTCGCCGGACAGGGCGTCGAGGAGGGTGATGCCCAGGGCTTCCGACTTGGCGCTGCCCGCGCAATCCAGGGGCATCTCCTGGTCCACGTAGCGCACGATCTCGTCCCGGGTCAGGTGGCGGAACCGCACCCGGGTGGGAATTCCTTCGCAGGAGAAATGCCCGCTACGGGTGTTGAGCACCGCCAGCCCGGTGTGGAAGACCACGGTTTTGCCGCTCATCCGGGTCAGCTGCTCGATGGCGCGCTCCACCGTGCCCGGCTTGCCGAAGCATTCGCTGCCGAGATAGGCCACCTGGTCGCTGCCGATGATGAGGGCGTCCGGGTGGGCCTGGGCCACTGCGCGGGCCTTTTCCAGGGCCAGGCGTTCGGCGGTGGCGGCGGGATGTTCCCCGGCCAGGGGGCTTTCATCGGTTTCCGGTCGGGCGGTGACGAAGGGAAGGCGGAAGCGTTCCAGGAGTTCGCGGCGGTAAACCGAGGTGGAAGCAAGGACGATCTGCATGGGTGAGATTTCCAGACCCGGCCGGGAAAGGTGGGTCGTCTTTGACACGGAGGGGGCAAAATCATATCATTCCGCTCTTATGTCGCAAGAAAGCCTGGTGGTTGATCCCTTCGAGTTTGCCCGCGATGGTCGGCGGTTCGATCGGTCGCTGGCGGTCGCGGCCTTTTCCCGGCTTGCCGGGGAGGTGGCGCGGCAAGCCGGGAGTCTGCGGGTGGTGTTGCAGGGCGAGCAGGGGCGGGATGGCAAGTTCTACCTCCTCGTGAGCGTGGAAGGTAGCCTGTGGCTGAGGTGTCAGCGCTGTCTGGAGCCGATGGAGTGGCCCTGCTCCCTGTCCGCGCGCTGGCTGCTGGTGCCCAAGGGGCAGCTCATCCCCGATGAAGAGCTCGAGGAAGAGGCTTTCGATGCAGTGGAGGTGGAGAGCCGGCAGGATTTGATTGCCCTGGTGGAGGATGAAATCCTCCTGGGCTTGCCGGTGTCGCCCCGTCATGACGTTTGTGCGGCCCCCTCGCCTGTCGCGGGGGAGTCAAGGGAATCGCCTTTCGCCGGGCTCGCCAGCTTGCGCGGTGCAAAGGGTTCGGTGTAGGCATTTGAGTATTCAGGAGTCGTAAATGGCTGTTCAGCAAAACAAGAAGTCCCCCTCCAAGCGCGGCATGCATCGCGCCCATGATTTTTTGACCAACCCCCCCCTGGCGGTGGAACCCACCACGGGTGAGGTGCACCTGCGTCATCACATCAGCCCGAACGGTTTCTACCGCGGCAAGAAGGTCGTCAAGACCAAGGGTGAGTAAGGCTTGCGAAAGTGCGGCGCGGCGCCAGAGGGCGTTGCGCCGTTTTCGCTCGTCCTTGCCTTTTGAATTGCTCCCAAGCGCGTGCGGATAGCTGATGAACGTGACTGTCGCCATTGATTGCATGGGGGGGGACCACGGTCCGTCGGTCACCGTGCC
This sequence comes from Rhodocyclaceae bacterium, assembly GCA_034004685.1. GTDB lineage: Bacteria > Pseudomonadota > Gammaproteobacteria > Burkholderiales > Rhodocyclaceae > JAEUNX01. Next base: position 19,172 of record JAVEWG010000011.1, read on the forward strand.
GGCGGCGGTGGCCTTCCTGGCCGCCGACCCGGCCGCCCGGGTCATTCTGGTGGGGCGCCCGGACGCGGTTCAGGCTCCCTTCGAGGAAGTCCGCGCCAGATTCGGGGAACGGGTGTCCTTCCAGCCGGCTGGTGAAGTGGTGGGCATGGACGAGGCGCCGGCTCAAGCCTTGCGCGCCAAGAAGGATTCGTCCCTGCGGGTGGCGGTGGATCTGGTCAAGACCGGCCGGGCCTCCGCCGTGGTCTCGGCGGGCAATACCGGTGCACTGATGGCCATTTCCCGCTTCGTCCTGAAGACCCTGCCGGGCATCGATCGGCCCGCCATCTGTACCATCCTGCCCGCCATGAACGGGCGGACCTACGTCCTGGATCTGGGGGCGAACGTGGATTGCGGGGCGGAGCATCTGCTCCAGTTCGGCATCATGGGCGCCATGCTGGTGTCGGCGGTGGAGCACCTGGAGCGGCCGTCGGTGGGCCTCCTCAACATCGGGGAGGAGGCGATCAAGGGCAGCGAGGTGGTCAAGCGGGCGTCGGATCTCCTGCGGGACAGTGGCCTTCACTTCGTCGGCAACGTGGAAGGCGACGACATCTACAAGGGCACCACCGACGTGGTGGTGTGCGATGGTTTCGTGGGCAATGTGGCCCTCAAGACTTCAGAGGGTCTGGCCCAGATGTTGTCCACCATTCTCAAGGATGAATTTTCCCGGACCTGGCTGACCAAGCTGATGGCCTTGCTGGCGTTGCCGGTTCTCAAGCATTTCAAGGAACGGGTGGATCACCGCCGTTACAACGGCGCGGTCCTCCTGGGTCTGCGGGGCGTGGTGGTGAAGAGCCACGGCTCGGCCGATGCCTTTGCCTTCGAGCAGGCCATTCGCCGGGCCGCCGAGGCCGCCGGCAATCAACTCATTGAGCGCATTACTGAACGCATGGCAGTGCGGGAGGCAGTGGCATGACCTATGCACGGATAACCGGTACCGGCAGCTACCTGCCTGGGGCACCGGTCAGCAATGATGATCTGGTGGCACGGGGGATCGATACCTCCAATGACTGGATCGTGGAACGGACCGGAATCCACGCACGCCACCTGGCGGAGCCGGGCCAGACCGCCAGCGACCTGGCCCTGGAGGCGTCCAAGCGCGCCCTGGAAAGCGCCGGCCGGCAGCCCAATGACGTGGATCTGGTGATCGTCGCCACGTCCACGCCGGATTTCATTTTTCCCAGTACCGCGGCCCTGTTGCAGGCCAAGCTCGGGATCACCAGCGGCGGCGCGGCATTCGACGTGCAGGCGGTGTGCAGCGGGTTTGTCTATGCCCTGTCCATCGCGGAAAAGTTCATCAAATCGGGTAGCCACCGCTGTGCCCTGGTGGTGGGGGCGGAAGTTTTCTCCCGCATCCTGGACTGGAATGACCGGGGTACCTGTGTGCTGTTCGGCGACGGTGCCGGTGCCTGTCTCCTGGAGGCTTCTGATCGCCCCGGCCTGCTGGCGACCGCCCTTCACGCCGATGGCCAGCACAACGGCATTCTTTGCGTGCCCGGCACGGTGGCTGGCGGTCAGGTGACGGGCGACCCCTTCCTGCGCATGGACGGCCAGGCGGTATTCAAGTTCGCGGTGAAGGTGTTGGGCGAAGTGGCCGGAGAAGTGCTCGCCAGCGCCCAGGTTCCCGTCGAATCGGTGGACTGGCTGATTCCCCATCAGGCCAACATCCGCATCCTGCAGGCCACCGCCAAGCGTCTTGGGGTGCCCATGGAAAAAGTGCTGGTGACGGTGGACCGTCACGGCAACACCTCGGCGGCCTCCGTGCCTTTGGCTCTGGACATAGCGGTACGGGATGGGCGTGTCCAGCGCGGTCAGCGACTCCTCCTCGAAGGGGTCGGCGGCGGATTTACCTGGGGCGCTGCCCTGCTCGACTTCTGATCGGCCCGATAGCGGTCGATCCATCTCAAGTAGAGGGAAACATGACCTTTGCACTCGTATTTCCGGGGCAGGGTTCCCAGTCGGTGGGCATGATGGCCGCCTATGGGGATCTGCCGGTGATTCGTCAGACCTTCGCCGAGGCTTCCGATGCCCTCGGGGAGGACTTGTGGCAGATGGTGGCCGAGGGGCCAGCCGAGCGTCTGGCCCTCACGGTCAATACCCAGCCCCTGATGCTAGCCGCCGGCGTAGCGGTGTATCGCGCCTGGCGGGAAGCCGGCGGACCAGTGCCGGCCCTGGTGGCAGGCCACAGCCTCGGGGAATATTCGGCCCTGGTGGCAGCGGGGGCCCTGGCCTTCGCCGATGCGGTGCCCTTGGTTCGCCTGCGGGCCCAGGCCATGCAGGAGGCAGTTCCCGCCGGTGAAGGGGCCATGGCCGCCCTGATGGGGCTGGATGTGGACGCGGTCCGCGCCGCCTGTGCCGAAGCGGCCCAGGGCGAGGTGGTGGAAGCCGCCAACTTGAACGCGCCAGGCCAGATCGCCATCGCCGGTACCAAGGCAGCGGTGGAGCGGGCCATTGAGGCGGCCAAGGCCCGGGGCGCCAAAAGGGGCGTCATGCTGCCGGTGAGCGCGCCGTTTCATTGCGCCCTGATGAAACCCGCCGCTGAGCGCCTGAAGGCCCGGCTGGTGGATATTCCGGTGAGCGCTCCCCGGATTCCCGTGCTCAACAACGTGGATGTGGCCGTCTATGACGATCCCGACCGCATCCGGGATGCTCTGGTGCGCCAGGCCTATTCCTCGGTGCGCTGGATCGAGTCGGTGCAGGCCATGGCCGCCCGCGGTATCCGCCAGGTGTACGAATGCGGTCCGGGCAAGGTTCTGGCTGGCATGACCAAGCGGATCGAAGGGAGTCTGACGGGTGGCGCCATTGCCGATGCGGCGGGGCTCCAGCAGGCGCTTGAAGCGGTGAGGTCCTGACATGAGTTTGGAGCTGGAAGGTCAAATCGCCCTGGTGACCGGGGCTTCCCGAGGGATTGGCCGGGCCATTGCCCTGGAGTTGGGTCGGCGCGGTGCCACGGTCGTCGGAACGGCGACGTCGTCCGCCGGTGCCACCGATATTGGCAAGGGCCTGGAGGCGGCGGGTGTCCGGGGGGCAGGATTGGCCCTGGATGTCACGGACGCGGCGGCCTGTGAGGCTTTGGTTGCCGAGGTGGAAAAGCAGTTCGGATCGGTGGCGATCCTGGTCAACAACGCGGGCATTACCCGGGATAACCTGGCCATGCGGATGAAGGACGAGGACTGGGACGCGGTGGTGGATACCAACCTCAAGGCGGTGTTCCGCATGTCCCGCCTGGTGATGCGGGGAATGATGAAGGCCCGGGGCGGGCGCATCATCAACATCACCTCGGTGGTGGGCAGTTCCGGCAACCCTGGGCAGGCCAACTATGCCGCCGCCAAGGCCGGCGTGGCCGGCATGACCCGCGCGCTGGCCCGTGAATTGGGTAGCCGCAACATCACGGTAAACTGCGTGGCACCAGGCTTCATCGATACCGACATGACCCGGGCCTTGCCCGAGGCGAGCCGGGATGCCCTTCTGGGGGGAATCGCCCTCGGACGCCTGGGGCAGCCCGAGGAGATCGCGGCGGCGGTGGCCTTCCTGGCCTCCCCCGGGGCGGCTTACATCACCGGTACCACCTTGCATGTCAATGGCGGTATGTACATGGCCTGATTCGTCACGCAATGGCGAAACGGCAACAGTTTGGTAGAATGCATCGGTTTGTACCCTCACATTTTTGGGAAGGAGTTATTTCATGGAGAACATCGAACAGCGCGTCAAGAAGATTGTCGCCGAGCAACTCGGTGTGAACGAGTCCGAAATCAAGATTGAGTCCTCGTTCGTGGATGATCTCGGCGCCGATTCGCTGGACACCGTGGAACTGGTGATGGCCCTCGAGGAAGAGTTCGAGTGCGAGATTCCCGACGAGGAAGCCGAGAAGATCACCAACGTGCAGCAAGCGGTCGACTACGTCACCGCACACCTGAAGCAGTAAGCATTTTTCCGCGAGGCTGTTCGCTGGGTTTCTCCCGTCGGCGGTCAAACGCCGGCGGATTGGGTCCGGTGGCAGCCTCAAAATTTTTCTACTGACTGTTTTCGGAGTTGCCCGTGTCGCGTCGTAGAGTCGTGGTCACCGGTCTGGGACTGATTTCTCCGGTCGGCAATACTGTTCCCGAAGCCTGGGAAAACCTGATCGCCGGTAAGAGCGGCATCGGGACCATCACCCGCTTTGACGCTTCCGCCTTTCCGGTGCGGATCGCCGGTGAGGTCAAGAATTTCGATGTCACCGCCTATCTGTCCGCCAAGGAAGCCCGGCGGATGGACATCTTCATCCATTATGGGATGGCGGCCGGTATCCAGGCCGTGCGGGATTCCGGCCTTGAGGTCACCGAGCAGAACGCCGAGCGGATTGGCGTGAATATCGGTTCCGGCATCGGTGGTCTGCCGATGATCGAGGAAACCCATAACGATTACTTGACCGGCGGGCCCCGCAAGATTTCACCCTTCTTCATTCCCGGCACCATCAGCAACATGATCTCGGGCAATCTGTCCATCATGTTTGGCATGAAGGGGCCCAACATCGCGGTGGTGACGGCCTGTACCACCGGCCTCCATGCCATCGGCCTGTCTGCCCGGATGATCGAGTACGGTGACGCCGATGTGATGGTGTGTGGCGGCGCCGAATCCACCGTGATGAGCTTGGCGGTTGGTGGCTTTGCCTCGGCCAAGGCCCTGTCCACCCGTAATGACGATCCGGCCACCGCCTCCCGTCCCTGGGACAAGGACCGGGACGGTTTCGTCCTGGGTGAGGGCGCCGGCGTCATGGTCCTGGAGGAATATGAACACGCCAAGAAGCGTGGCGCCAGGATTTACGCCGAGTTGGCGGGCTTCGGCATGAGCGGGGATGCTTACCATATGACTGCCCCGGATACCGACGGTCCCCGGCGCAGCATGGTGAACGCGCTGCGCAACGCGGGCGTCAATCCGGATGGGGTGCAGTACCTGAACGCCCACGGTACATCTACCCCCCTGGGGGACAAGAACGAAACCGATGCCATCAAGCTGGCCTTCGGGGTGGATCTGGCCAAGCAACTGGTGGTGAATTCCACCAAATCCATGACCGGGCATCTGTTGGGTGGCGCGGGCGGCCTGGAGTCGGTGTTTACCGTGCTGGCCGTCCATCATCAGGTTTCGCCGCCCACCATCAACATCTTTGAACAGGATCCGGAGTGCGATCTCGACTACTGTGCCAATGAGGCGCGGCAGATGAAGATCGACGTGGCGATGAAGAATAACTTCGGCTTCGGGGGCACCAACGGTACGCTGGTGTTCCGCCGGACCTGACCGGGGGCGGAGGCTTGCGCTATCCGCGCGAGATCATCCTCCGATCCTCGGCACGACTGATGGCCGCCCTGTGGGGCGGCCATTTTTTCTTGGGTTTGGCGTTGCTGGCGGAGGGCTTGCCGGTTCCCTTGGTTTTTGCTGGCGCGCTGGGGCTGTTGGTCTCGGCGCTGATGGCCCATGGGCGGGCGCGGCGCTTGGCCGGGATGCGTCTGGACCTCCGGGAGGATGGTAGCCTGCATGTTGCTGGGTCCGAGGGGCCGGGACTAGACGCTCGGCCTTCCTCCGCCACGGTGGATCTGGGGTGGGCGATCTGGTTGGGCTGGCGGGCGGAGGGGCCGGGCAGTAGGCGTCAATCGGAGATCATCCTTCTGCTGCCTGATGGGATGGGTCCCGCGGATTGGCGGGCGTTGCGGATCTGGTTGCGCTTCAAGGTCCGCAGCGAGCCCGGGGTGGCTAAGGGGTCTTGAGGCGGGGGCGCAGCAGGGTCCTGCGCGCTACCGGCAGGGTTTCCGGGTAGTCCAGGCTGCGGTGCAGGCCCCGGCTTTCCTTGCGCTGGAGGGCGCAGCGGACGATGAGGTCGGCCGCTACCACCAGATTGCGCAACTCCACCAGATCATTGCTGACCCTGAAATTGGCGTAGAACTCGTTGATTTCCCGGCTCAACAGGCGAATGCGGTGCTGGGCCCGTTGCAGCCGCTTGGTGGTGCGCACGATGCCCACGTAGTCCCACATGAAACGGCGAAGTTCTTCCCAGTTGTGGGAGATGACGATTTCTTCGTCGGCATCGGTGACCCGGCTCTCATCCCACTCCGGGGCCTGGGGCACGGCATGGCTTGGCTGGGCCAGGATGTCCTTGGCCGCTGCCTCAGCGAAGACCACGCATTCCAGCAGGGAGTTGCTGGCCAGGCGGTTTGCGCCGTGGAGCCCGGTGCAGGAGGACTCTCCCACCACATACAGGTGAGGGATGTCGGTGCGGGCCGCCAGGTCGGTGATGACGCCGCCACAGGTGTAGTGGGCGGCCGGAACCACCGGAATCGGATCCCGGGTGATGTCGATGCCCAGTTCCAGGCAGCGGGCATGGATGTTTGGAAAGTGGCTGGTGAGAAAGTCGGCGGGCTTGTGGGTGATGTCCAGGTATACGCAATCCAGGCCCCGTTTTTTCATCTCGAAATCGATGGCGCGGGCCACGATGTCCCGGGGAGCCAGCTCCGCCCGGGGGTCGTGGTTGGGCATGAAGCGGGTGCCGTCGGGCAGGCGCAAGAGGCCCCCTTCGCCCCGTACTGCTTCCGAGATCAGGAAGGACTTGGCCTGGGGGTGGTACAGGCAGGTGGGGTGAAACTGGATCAACTCCATATTGGCCACCCGGCAACCGGCTCGCCAGGCCATGGCGATACCATCGCCGGTGGCGGTGTCGGGGTTGGTCGTATAGAGGTACACCTTGCCTGCCCCGCCGGTGGCGATGACTGTTTGGCGTGCCTGCAGGGTGAGGACCTTTTCGGCCTGGGGATCCAGGACATAGGCCCCGAGACAGCCCAGATCGGGCCGCCCGAGGCGGCGCCCGGTGATGAGGTCCACCGCGATGTGGTGTTCGAGGATGTGGATGTTGGGATGGGCGCGAACTTGCGCGGTCAGCGTCTCTTGCACCGCCGCGCCGGTGGCGTCGGCAACGTGGAAGATGCGGCGATGGCTGTGGCCCCCTTCCCGGGTCAGGTGGTAACCCAGGGCGGAGGATTCGTCCCGGGTAAACGGCACGCCCCGGTCTATGAGCCACTGGATGGCGGACTGGCTATGCTCCACCACGAATCGGGTCGTGACGGGATCGCAAAGCCCGGCGCCAGCGGTGAAGGTGTCCTGAACGTGGGATTCGACGCTGTCCGGGGCATCCTGCACGGCTGCGATACCCCCTTGGGCCCAGGCGCTGCTGCCATCCAGGAGTTCCCGCTTGGTGACCAGAGCGACCCGGCGGTGATCCGCAAGACGCAGGGCCAGGGATTGACCGGCCAGTCCGCTGCCGATAATCAATACGTCAAAGGCTTCCACGGGCGTCGGAGATTCGAGTTGATCAATTCAAGAATATAACACTACCCCCTTGGCCGGGCGCCTTCCAGGGTTGGAAAGCCCTACCGCCGGCTGAACTATTCGCCGCCGGGACGGTCTTTCTGCGTAGATCGACTTTGCTGGAGCCTTCTGTGCTTGGATATACTTGCGCGGCCCAACTACCGCGAGAGCCGGACATTTCACCGTCCCCGCCCCCTTCACAGATGAGTGACCGTGAAATCGATCAGCAGATTGTCGAGCGCGTGCAGCGTGGCGACAAACAAGCGTTCGGTCTTCTCGTCGCCAAGTATCAGCGCAAGCTGGCTCGCCTGCTGTCGCGCCTGATTCGGGATCCGGCCGAGGTGGAGGATATCGTTCAGGAGTCCTTCATCAAGGCCTACCGGGCCTTGCCTTCCTTCCGCGGGGATAGTGCCTTCTATACCTGGCTCTACCGCATTGGCATCAATACTGCCAAGAACTATCTGGTTTCCTTGGGCCGTCGGGCCCCCACCACCACGGATTTCGACTCCGAGGAGGCGGAGACCTTCGAGGACGGGGCGCAACTGCGGGATATCAATACCCCCGAGCGGCTGATGATGTCCAAGGAGATCGGCCTGACCGTGGATGAGGCGATGAATGCCCTGCCCGAGGAATTGCGGACCGCCATTACCCTGCGGGAACTGGAAGGTCTGAGTTACGAAGAGATCGCGAGCATCATGGATTGCCCGATCGGCACCGTCCGGTCCCGGATTTTCCGGGCCCGGGAGGCGATCGCGGAGCGTTTGAGACCCCTTCTGGACACCGCGCCAGATCAAAGATGGTAGGTGAATGGCATGACTGAGAAACTCTCGGCTCTGTTCGACGGCGCCGCGGACGAGGCCGCCTTGCCCCCCACCCTGGAGTCCCTGAAGCGGGACGTCCGGATGCGGGAAAAGTGGGGGATGTACTGTTTGATCGGGGACGCGATTCGTGGGGAGCACCAGGGCGAAGCTGACCTTACCGCGCGGGTGATGGCGCGCCTGGAACTGGAACCCACGGTACTCTCACCCCTGGCGCCCCGCCCCGGGGTGGGGGCGCAACCGAGGCGCAATCTGGGGTGGATACTCATGCCCCTGGCAGCGTCGGTCATGGGGGTGGCGGTGGTGGGATGGGCAGTTCAACTCCTGCGCTCGGAGGAGCCCGGCATCAATGTCGCCCGGGCACCCGCCGCCGCCGTATCGCCGGTGGCCCAGTTCGCCGCGCCCAAGGATGATCCTTACCGGCAATATGTATTTGCCCACCAGACCCTCGCGGGGGGGGGCGCGATGCCCAGCGTGGCGCAATACGTCCGCACGGTGGCGGAAGGCCGTCCGGGTCTCGAATAATGGCGCGCCTCTGGCTGTGGCTGCTTGCAGCCTGGTTGCCGTTTCAGGCGTGGGCCGAACCGCCCGGAGACCCCTTGAGCTGGGTTGGCCGGATCGCAACGGCAGGTCAGAAGCTTACCTATGTTGGGACTTTCACCTATCAGAGTGGTGCCCGCCTGGAGACATCCCGAATCATCCATGTGCGGGATGGGGGGGGCGAGCTGGAAAAACTGGAAACCCTGGACGGCAGTCCGAGAGAGGTGATCCGCAGTAGCACCGGGGAGGTTCGGTGTGTGCTCCCCACCCAAAAGACCGTGATCATCGATCAGGCCGGCGGCCGGCGGGTCTTTCCTTCCCGTCTGGTGGAGGGGTGGACCGGGTTGGCGGAGAATTACCGCATTCGCCGTGGAGAACTCGGGCGCGTGGCGGGGCTGGAGGCCCAGCAGATCGTTCTTGAACCAAAGGATGATCTGCGCTACGCCCAGATTCTGTGGGCGGATCTTCAATCCGGCCTGCTGCTGAAATCCCGGCTGGTGGATGAGCAGGGGGAAACCATCGAGCAGTTCGCCTTCAACGAAGTGAAGATCGGCGGTGAGGTGGATCGGGCCCAGCTCCAGTCCCGCTATGGCGGGGAGCAAGCAGGATGGCATGTGTTGGACGCCCGGGGCAATGAACTGCGGGGCGAGGGTGTAGGCTGGGGTGTGCGCAACGGATTGCCCGGGTTTCGCCAGACCAGCATAGTGCGGCGCCAGCTGGGGCCGGGGAATGAGGCGGTGCAGATGGTGTTTTCGGACGGGCTCGTGGCTATTTCCGTATTTGTGGAACCCTTGCCCACCGAGGCCGCCAAGGCGGCCACCGGGGCGTTTCGCTCTGGTGCCATCAATATTTTCAAGCGAGCACTGGGCTCGAGTCAGGTGACGGCTCTGGGGGAAGTGCCGCCCCGGGCCGTGCAGCGACTGGCGGAAGCCGTGGAACCCTTAAAGCGTTGATATGGATGTACGCGCAACCGTGGTTCGTGTCGGGCCCTCTGGCGCCTGGGTCCGCGTCGAGGACCGGGCGGGGGGCTGCGGCCGCTGTGACGAACCCGGCGGATGCCGGTCGATCCAGCTGACCCAGGCTTTTGGGCCGCAACGGGACGAGTTCCCGCTGCCCGCCGACGTGGCGGTCCGGGTGGGCGATCGGGTGCGGTTGCGGATCCAGGATGGCGCTCCCCTCAGGGGGGCGCTGCTGGCCTATGGGCTGCCCTTGGCTGGCTTGCTGGGTGGGGCGCTGCTGGCGGCGGGTCTGGCGCCCCTGGCCTCCGCCGATGCCAATGTGCTCCTGGGGGGGGGCGCGGGCTTGGTGGCGGGCTGGGGGGGCGGGCGTCGCCTGGCCTGCCGGCTTGCCCTCCAGCCGGAAGTGGAGATCCTGGCTTCCGACGCCGAGAATCCCTGTGGAGGTCTTGTCCCATGACCTGGATTTATCGCTGGGTGTTGCCCATGCTCCTGGGGGGGCTGGCCCTGCTTGTGCCGCCCCGGACCCAGGCGCGGGACTTGCCTGACTTCACCGCCCTGGTGGAGCACCAGGGCGCCGCGGTGGTGAATATCAGCGCCTTGCAGGCCGCCCCCCGGCCGCCCCATCCGCAGATCGACGAAAACGACCCGATGTTCGATCTGTTCCGGCGCTTCCTGCCCCGGCGCCCCGGCCCGGCGCCCAAGGAAGACCAGGACGATCGATCCCTGGGGTCGGGCTTCATCATTTCCCCGGATGGATTCATCCTTACCAACGCCCATGTGGTGGAGGGCAGCAGCGACATCCTTGTGCGCCTTAAGGATAAACGGGAATACGCTGCCAAGATCGTCGGAGCCGACAAACGGACTGATGTGGCCGTCCTCAAGATCGAGGCAAAGGGTTTGCCACGGGCCGTGCTGGGCGACCCGCAGCAGCTCAAGGTCGGGGAATGGGTGGTGGCCATCGGTTCGCCCTTTGGTTTCGACCACACGGTGACGGCCGGGATCGTCAGTGCCACCGGACGGGCTTTGCCTCAGGAAAACCTGGTGCCCTTCATCCAGACCGATGTGGCCATCAATCCGGGCAATTCCGGTGGGCCCCTGTTCAACCTGAAGGGTGAGGTGGTGGGGGTCAATTCCCAGATCTACAGCCGCACCGGGGGCTTCATGGGGCTTTCCTTCGCCATTCCCATTGATCTGGCCATGGTGGTGCAGGAACAGCTGCGCCAGGATGGCCGGGTCCAGCGTGGACGGATCGGGGTGTTGATCCAGGAAGTGACCCGGGAGCTGGCGGAGGGTTTCGGCCTGGCCCGTCCCGAGGGGGCCCTGGTAAGTGGTGTCGAGCCCAACAGCCCGGCGGAACGGGGGGGTATCCAGCAGGGGGACGTGATCCTGCGCTTCGATGGTCGGCCAGTCAGCGCTTCGTCCGATCTGCCCCGGATCGTCGGGGCGATCCGGCCGGGTGCCCGGGTGTCCACCCAGGTGCTGCGCCGGGGAGAGACGAAGGAGGTTTCCTTGGTGGTGGCGGAGCTGAAGGAGGAAGGGGGCAGCCGCCGTCCGGCTGCCTCGCCGGCGTCCCAAGGGGCGGCCAATCGCATCGGCCTGGTGCTTTCCGACCCCAGTGTCCAGCAGCGGCGTGATCTGGCGATCAGCCAGGGGGTCGTGGTGGAGCAGGCCCGGGGGGCTTCGATCCGGGCCGAGTTGCGCCCAGGGGACGTGATCCTGGCTACCGTGGCGGCTGGCCGTCCGAGTCCGGTGAAATCGGTGACTCAGTTCAATGAGTTGCTGGCGGGGATGGCCCGGGGTCAGGCCCTGACCCTTCAGGTTGCCCGGGCCGGCCAGGCCTCCTACGTGGCGCTGCGGATCGAGGAATGAATCCGCCGCGCTTGCAGGTTCTGGGGCGCCAGTGGTGCCATCTGTGCCACGAAATGACTGCCGCCCTGTCGTCCCTGGCCCGGGAGTTGGGGGCCACGGTGGAAGAGGTGGATGTGGATCTCAATCCGGACCTGGAGGCCCGTTGGGACGAAATGGTCCCGGTCCTCCTGGCCGATGGCCACTATGTGTGCCACTACCATCTGGACGAGGCGGCGCTGCGTGCCTACTTCCAGGCTTTTCCGGTAAAATCCGGCGCTTAGCGAAGCCGATCATCTTATTCTGGGTGCTGCAGGGCACCCTTTTTATTGCCCCATGCAACACATTCGAAACTTCTCCATCATCGCCCACATCGACCACGGCAAGTCCACCCTGGCCGACCGTCTGATCCAGCATTGCGGAGGGCTATCCGCGCGGGAGATGGAGGAGCAGGTGCTGGACTCCATGGACCTGGAGCGGGAGCGGGGGATCACCATCAAGGCCCAGACCGCGGCCCTCCACTACAAGGCGCGGGACGGGCAGGTGTACAACCTGAACCTGATCGACACCCCGGGGCATGTGGATTTCTCCTACGAGGTCTCCCGTTCCCTGGCCGCCTGCGAGGGGGCGCTGCTGGTGGTGGATGCCTCCCAGGGGGTGGAAGCCCAGACCGTGGCCAACTGCTACACCGCCATCGAGCAGGGGGTGGAGGTGGTGCCGGTCCTCAACAAGATGGACCTGCCCCAGGCCGATCCCGACACTGCCCGCCAGGAGGTGGAGGACGTGATTGGCATCGATGCCACCGACGCCATCCCCTGTTCCGCCAAGACCGGGATGGGGATCGAGGAAATCCTGGAGGCCGTCATCGCCCGCATGCCGGCCCCCAAGGGCGACCCGGAGGCGCCCCTGAAGGCCCTCATCATCGATTCCTGGTTCGACAACTACGTGGGAGTGGTGATGCTGGTGCGGGTGGTGGATGGGGTGCTACGCCCCAAGGACCGCATCCTGCTGATGAGCATCGGCGCCCAGTATCCTTGCGAGCAGGTGGGGGTGTTTACCCCGAAGTCGGTGCAGAAGAGCCAGCTTTCCGCCGGGGAGGTGGGCTTCATCATCGCCGGCATCAAGGAACTCAAGGTCGCCAAGGTGGGGGATACGGTTACCCTGGCCACCCGACCGGCCACCGAAGCCCTGGCGGGCTTCAAGGAGATCAAGCCCCAGGTGTTTGCCGGCCTGTATCCGGTGGAAGCCAGCGAATACGACCTGCTGCGGGAATCCCTGGAAAAGCTCAAGCTCAACGACGCCTCCCTCCAGTACGAGCCGGAAGTCTCCCAGGCCCTGGGCTTCGGCTTCCGCTGCGGCTTCCTGGGGCTCCTTCACATGGAGATCGTCCAGGAGCGGCTGGAGCGGGAATTCAACATGGATCTCATCACCACCGCGCCCACGGTGGTCTATGAGGTGGTGATGAATGACGGCGAGGTGATCAAGGTGGAGAACCCGGCCAAGCTGCCGGACACCTCCAGGATCGCCGAAATCCGCGAACCCATCATCAGCGCCACCATCTTCGTGCCCCAGGATTATCTGGGTTCGGTCATTACCCTGTGCAACCAGAAGCGCGGTAACCAGGTGGACATGCACTACCACGGCCGCCAGGTGAAGCTGGTCTATGACATGCCCATGGCCGAGGTGGTGATGGATTTCTTCGACAAGCTGAAATCCGTCTCCCGGGGCTATGCCTCCCTGGATTACGACTTCAAGGAATACCGGCCGGCCGACGTGATCAAGCTGGATGTGCTGGTGGCTGGGGAGAAGGTGGATGCCCTGTCGGTGATCGTGCACCGCGCCAACGCCCAGTACCGGGGCCGGGAACTGGCGGCCCGCCTGCGGGGACTGATTCCCCGGCAGATGTTCGACGTGGCGATCCAGGCGGCCATCGGCAGCCATATCGTGGCGCGGGAAACCATCAAGGCCCTGCGCAAGAATGTGCTGGCCAAGTGCTACGGTGGCGATATCTCCCGCAAGAAGAAACTCCTGGAAAAACAGAAGGAAGGCAAGCGCCGGATGAAGCAGGTGGGGAACGTGGAAATCCCCCAGGAAGCCTTCCTGGCCGTGCTTCGTACCGACGAAGGCAAGTAAGCCCTCGTTCCCATCAAATCCGCCTTGGTAAGTGCCGTGAATTTTGCCCTGATCCTTTTTGTCCTGCTGTTGGCCTCCGGCGCCTTGTGGTGCCTGGACCGGTTCAAGGCCCGCAAGGAGCGGGCGGCCGATGCGCCCGCCCCCTGGTGGGTGGAGTACGGCGCCAGCTTCTTCCCGGTGATCCTGGTGGTGTTCTGCCTGCGCTCCTTCCTGGTGGAACCCTTCAAGATCCCTTCCGGCTCCATGATCCCGACCCTCCTGGTGGGGGACTTCATTCTGGTGAACAAATACGCCTACGGCATTCGCCTGCCGGTGATCAACCAGAAGGTGATCGAGGTGGGGGAACCCCGCCGGGGCGATGTCATGGTCTTCCGCTACCCGGCTGACCCGTCGGTGGATTACATCAAGCGGGTGGTGGGCCTGCCGGGGGACCGGGTGGACTACCGGGACAAGCGTCTCTTCATCAACGGTGAGGAGGTGCCTCGCACCGCCAGCAGCGATTACCTCCATCCCGATCGGCTGTACTACACCCCCCGTTTCCTGGAGAAGCTGGGGGAGGTGGAGCACTCCATCCTGATCGAGCCTCAGGTGCCGGCCTTCGTCCCCCAGCGCCTGGATTTCCCCCAGCGGGAAAACTGCACCTATACTTCCAGCGGCGTGAGCTGCACGGTGCCCGCGGGCCATTATTTCGTCATGGGGGATAACCGGGATGCCAGCAGCGACAGCCGCGTCTGGGGCTTCGTGCCGGAACGCAACATCGTCGGCAAGGCCTTCTTCATCTGGTTCAATTTCAACGACCTGAAGCGCATCGGCAGCTTCCGCTGACATGGAGATTCGACCCGCATGAGCATGCACAAGCAATCCGGCGTCAGCCTCATCGGCACCCTGATCATCGGCGCCATCCTGGCTTTCTTCTTCCTGCTGGCCCTCAAGGCCGTGCCGGCCTATACGGAATTCATGGCGGTGGAGCGCGTGTTCAAGCAGATTGCCGACAATAGCTCGGTGGATACCACGGTGGCCCAGATCCGGCGGGACTACGAAAAACGCGCCTACATCGATGACATCAAGTCGGTGGAGCCGGCGGACGTGCAGGTTTCGAAGCACACCGGCAAGGTGGTTCTCTCGGCGGATTACGAGAAGCGCATCCCGGTGGTGGCCAATATCAGCCTGGTGATCGCCTTCTCCGCGTCGTCCTCCAAGGTCCCCGGCGCGACCGGCCGGGCGACGCCCTGATGCGCCGATGACGTTGGCGCCAATAGAGCGCCTGGAAAAGGCCCTCGGTTACACCTTCAGCCAGCCGGGCCTGCTGGAGCAGGCCCTGACCCACCGCAGCTTTGGCGAGCCTAACAACGAACGCCTGGAGTTCCTGGGGGACAGCCTGGTCAACGCGGTGATCGCCATGGCGCTATTTAGCCAGTTCAGCGACCGCAAGGAGGGTGAGCTGTCCCGTCTGCGGGCTTCCCTGGTGCGCCAGGAAGGGCTGCACCAGGTGGCTCAGACCTTGAACCTCGGAGATCATCTCCGGCTGGGGGAGGGGGAGCTCAAGAGCGGCGGCTTCCGCCGGCCTTCGATCCTGGCCGATGCCCTGGAAGCCATTTTCGGGGCTGCCTTCCTGGACGGGGGCTTCGAGGCCGCCCGGGGCATCATCGATCGCCTCTACGCACCCATGCTGGCCGGGCTGGATCCCCTGGCCGCCGGCAAGGATCCCAAGACCGCCCTCCAGGAATGGCTGCAAGCGCGCCGCAAGCCCTTGCCCCAGTACGCCCTGGTGGATGCCCGGGGCGAGGCCCATGCCCAGGAATTCGAGGTGGAGTGCGCCATCCCGGCGTTCCGTCTGCAAGTTCGCGGGGCCGGTTCGAGCCGGCGCGCTGCCGAGCAGCAGGCCGCCCGGCGTGCCCTCGATCAACTTACCCAGACCCGTTCATGACCGACACCCTTTCCGCCGGGCCTTTCCGGACCGGCTTCATCGCCATCGTGGGCCGCCCCAACGTGGGTAAATCCACCCTCCTCAATCGCCTGATCGGCCAGAAGATCAGCATCGTCTCCCGCAAGGCCCAGACTACCCGCCACCGTATCACCGGATTGTTGACCCTGCCGGGCGCCCAATATGTCTTCGTGGATACCCCGGGCTTCCAGACCCGCCACAAGAATGCCTTGAACCGCTCCATGAACCGCACGGTCACCTCGGTGCTGGGGGACGTGGACGTGGTCTTCCTGGTGGTGGAGGCGGACCGCTACGGCCCGGAAGACAAGCAGGTGGTGGAACTCCTGCCGCCTGGGGCCAAGGTGATCCTGGTGATCAACAAGGTGGATCTCCTGTCGGACAAGGCTACGCTGTTGCCCTTCATGGAGCGCATGAGTCAGGAATATCCCTTCGCCGAGATCGTCCCCTTGTCCGCCGAAAAGGGCTCCAATACCGACCAGCTCCTGAAAGCCGCTCTTCCGTACCTGCCGGAGGGGGCGCCCATGTACGACGAGGACGACATCACCGACCGTTCCGAGCGTTTCCTGGCCGCCGAATTCCTGCGGGAAAAGCTCTTCCGCCTCCTGGGGGACGAACTGCCCTACGGCATGACGGTGGAGATCGAAAAATTCGAGACGGAAGGCCAACTGCGCCGCATCCACGCCGCCATCATCGTGGACCGCCCGGGCTACAAGGGCATCGTCATCGGCAAGGGGGGCGAACGCCTCAAGCGGATCGCCACTGACGCCCGCCACGAGCTGGAGAAACTCTTCGATGGCAAGGTCTTCCTGGAGGTCTGGGTCAAGGTCAAGGGTGGTTGGGCCGATGACGAGCGGGCCCTCAAGAGCCTCGGTTACGAGTAAGCAGAACGCCTCACCGTGAATCCGCGCCAGCGGGTCGAGCAGCAGCCCGGCTTCATCCTCCACAGCTATCCCTATCGGGAAACCAGCCTGATCGTCGAGGTGTTCTCCCGGGATCACGGCCGCCTGCCCCTGCTGGCCAAGGGGGCCCGGCGCCCCATGTCGGCCCTGCGAGGCGTGCTGATGGCCTTTCAGCCTCTGCTGGTGGACTGGACCGGCGGTGGCGAACTCAAGATCCTGGCGCGGGCAGAATGGCAGGGCGGACAACCCCTCCTGGCCGGGCGCTCCCTGCTCTGGGGCTATTACCTCAACGAGCTATTGGTGAAGCTGCTGCCCCGGGAGGATGCCCATGGGGCGCTCTTCGAGCGCTACCGAGAGACCCTGGCGATCCTGGCCGCGGCTGAGCCGGGGGAGGAGGTGCTGCGCCGCTTCGAGCTGTCCCTGTTGTCCGAGCTGGGTTATGGCCTGGATCTGAGCAGCGAGGCCGACAGCGGCGCCCCCGTCCGGGAGGCAGGGCACTACCTCTATATAATCGAACGGGGCGTGGTGGAAACGGATCAGGACGGGGCTGATGGCCTGGTCCTGCCAGGCCGGGTGCTGCTGGATATGGCCCGGGGGGATTTCACCCGGCCCGAGACCGCCCTGCAGGGCAAGTTGCTGTTGCGGCGGCTCATCAATCACCACCTGGGCGGGCAGCCTCTCCAGTCCCGCCGGGTCTTCATGGAGTTGCAGGAACTGTGATCGAACTGGGCGTCAATATCGACCATGTGGCCACCCTTCGGCAGGCCCGCCGGACCTGGGAGCCGGATCCGGCCTGGGCCGCGGTGGAAGCCCATCTGGGGGGCGCCGACGGCATTACGGTGCACCTGCGGGAAGACCGCCGCCACATCCAGGATCAGGACGTGGACCGCCTGCGGGCCCTCACCCAGGTCAAGCTCAACCTGGAAATGGCCGCCACCGACGAGATGGTGGCCATCGCCTGCCGGGTGAAGCCCGAGATGGCCATGCTGGTGCCCGAGGGGCGTCACGAGGTCACCACCGAGGGTGGCCTGGACGTGGCCGGCCAGGAGGCCCGCCTGGGGGAAGTCATCGCCCGCCTGGCCGATGCCGGTATCGTCACCAGCGTCTTCATCGATGCCGAGCTGCCCCAGGTGGAGGCCGCCCAGCGCATCGGTGCCAGGGTCTGCGAGATTCACACCGGGCCCTACGCCCACGCTTTCCATGCAGCCGGGCGGGATGCCGAAAGCCCCGCGGTGGTGGCTGAGCTGGAGAAGGTGCGCCATGCCGGCGAGGCCATCCGCCACCTGGGCATGCGCTTCAACGCCGGCCATGCCCTCAACTACTACAACGTCCAGCCCATTGCCCGGCTGGCGGGGGTGCGGGAGCTCCATATCGGACACGCCATCGTCAGCCGGGCGATGTTTGTCGGCCTGCGGTCGGCGGTGGCGGAGATGAAGCGCCTGATGCGGGAGGCGGCCGCTTCGTGATCTTCGGCATCGGCACCGACATCGTGGCGGTGGCCCGCCTGGCGGACTTGCTGGCCCGTCGGGGGGACGCCATCGCCAGGCGGATCCTGGCCCCCGATGAGCGGGAGGCCTTCGCTGCCAGTCGGGACCCGGCCCGCTTTCTGGCCAAGCGCTTTGCCGCCAAGGAAGCCTTCGGCAAGGCCCTGGGCACCGGGGTGGCGGTGCCCGCCACCCTCCATGCCGTGCGGGTGGGCCATGAGCCGGCGGGCCGGCCCATCTACACCTATTCCCAAGCCCTGGCGGACTACCTGGTCGAGCGGGGCCTGCGGGCCCACTTGAGCATTTCCGACGAGGCGGACCAGGTAATCGCCTTTGCAGTGATCGAAACGCCATGAGCCAAGCCCTTTCCCTACCCCTCGGCCCGGTCATGCTGGACGTGGCCGGACAGACTCTCACCGACGAGGAGCGGGCGCGCCTGTGCCACCCTCTGGTGGGGGGGGTGATCCTGTTTGCCCGCAACTATCAGGATCCGGTCCAGTTGGTCGCTCTCACTGCCCAGATCAAGGCCCTGCGAGCCCCCGCCTTGCTGGTGGCGGTGGACCACGAAGGGGGGCGGGTGCAGCGCTTTCGGGAGGGGTTCACCCGCCTACCGGCCATGGGGCGACTGGGCGCCCTGTGGAACGATGGGCCGGAGCGGGCCCTTGAGTCGGCCCGGCGTACCGGCCTGGTGCTGGCTGCCGAATTGCTGGCCCATGGGGTGGATCTATCCTTCACCCCGGTGCTGGACCTGGATTACGGCTGTAGCCGGGTCATCGGTGACCGGGCCTTCCATCGGGATCCCGGGATCATTGCCCGCCTGGCCCAGGCCCTGGCCAGCGGCATGGCGGCTGCCGGCATGGGTTCGGTGGGCAAGCACTTCCCCGGCCACGGCTATGCCGAGGCCGACTCCCATCTGGAAATCCCGGTGGACGAGCGGCCCTTCGAGGCTATCTGGGCGGAGGACATGCTGCCCTACCGGGAGCCGGTGGCGCGCCTGCTGGCCGGGGTGATGCCGGCCCATGTCATCTATCCCCGGGTGGATGCCCGCCCGGCGGGTTTCTCGTCCTACTGGTTGCAGGACATCCTGCGGGGGCGTCTCAAGTTCGGCGGGGTAATCTTCAGTGATGACCTCACCATGGAAGGGGCCACCGTGGCCGGCGATATCGTCGCCCGGGCCGAGGCAGCCCATGGGGCGGGTTGCGACATGGTGTTGGTGTGCAACCGGCCGGACCTGACGGCGGATCTGCTGGCCCGCTGGCAGCCCGTGGTCAGCGAGGAGAGCCGGGCCCGTATCCTGGCCCTGGGGCCCCGCTCGGCTTTCCCCGATCCGGCCAGCCTCGCCGCCCATCCGCCCTACCTGGTGGCCAGGGAAATGGTGGCGGCTTTGGCCGCCTGATCGGCGGGTGGCCCGGATGGCCTTCGACGCCAAGCCCTTCCTCAAGACCGTGCCAGAGGAACCCGGGGTCTACCGCATGGTGGGCGAGGGGGGCGTGGTGCTCTATGTGGGCAAGGCCAAGAACCTCAAGCGCCGGGTCTCCTCCTACTTCCAGCGCACGGTCTCGAGCCCCCGCATCGCCATGATGGTGGCCCAGGTGGAGCGGGTGGAGTTGTCGGTGACCCGTTCCGAAGCCGAGGCCTTGATCCTCGAGAGTAACCTCATCAAGAGCCTGGCGCCCCGCTACAACATCCTGTTCCGGGACGATAAGTCTTACCCCTACATCGCCATCACCGGCGACACGTTTCCCCGCCTGGCCTATCACCGGGGCAGCTTCGCCAAGGGCGACCGCTACTTTGGACCCTTTCCCAACTCCTGGGCAGTGCGGGAGAGCATCCATCTGCTACAGAAGGTGTTCCAGCTGCGTACCTGCGAGAACACCGTTTTTCAGAACCGTTCCCGACCCTGTCTGCTGCACCAGATCCGGCGCTGCACCGGGCCCTGCGTGGCGCGCATTTCCCAGGAGGATTACGCCGCCACGGTGCGCCTGGCCACCCTGTTCCTGGACGGCCGGACCAGCGAGCTGGTGGATGACCTCTCCGCCCGCATGCAGGCTGCTTCCGACGCCCTGAATTTCGAGGTGGCCGCCCAGCTGCGGGATCAGATCCGTTCCCTGCAGCGGGTGCTCCACAAGCAGTTCGTGGATAGCGATAAGGAAGAAGACGTGGATATCGTCGCAGCCCTGGAGTCCGATGGGGTCGTGTGCATCAACCTGGCCATGGTGCGGGGCGGCCGCCACCTGGGGGATCGCCAGCTTTTCCCGTCCAACGCGGCCGACTGTACGCCCGAGGATGCGGGGCTGGCCTTTCTTGAGCAGCACTACCGGGAGCATTCCCTGCCGAGCCGCATTGTCACCAACCTGGCGCCGGCAGCGGCGCGGGTGGTATTGGCGGAAATCTCGGAAGCCCGGGTGGCAGTGCTCCAGCCCCGCCAGGCCCTGGAAAAAAGCTGGATGGAAATGGCCCACCGCAACGCCGTGCTGGCGATCCAGGCCCGGGTGCGGGAGGCAGATCGGGGCGAGGAGCGCCTGGTGGCCCTGCGGGAGGCCCTGGACATGGCCGAGACGCCCCGGCGCATCGAGTGCTTCGACATCTCCCATACCCAGGGGGAGGCCACCGTGGCCTCCTGCGTGGTGTGGGATGGCCAGGCCATGAAGAAATCCGAATACCGCCGCTACAACATCAGCGGCATCACACCTGGAGACGACTACGCCGCCATGCGCCAGGCCCTGCTGCGGCGTTATGGAAAGGTGGCGGAAGGGCAGGGGGTGTGTCCGGACCTGATTCTCATCGACGGGGGTAAAGGCCAGTTGGCAGCGGCCCATGGGATCCTGGGGGAAGTGGGGTTGGATTCGGTGCCGGCGGTGGGGGTGGCCAAGGGGGAAAGCCGCAAGCCCGGCCTGGAGACCCTGGAGTTTACCGATGGCCGGCCCGGGGTAAACCTGGAAAGCAGCCATCCCGCCCTCCACCTGATCCAGGAAATCCGGGACGAAGCCCACCGTTTCGCCATCACCAGCCACCGGGCGCGGCGGGGCAAGGCCCGGGTGGGGTCCCGGGTGGAAGACATCCCCGGGGTTGGTCCTGCCCGCCGCAAGGCCCTACTGGCCGTCCTGGGGGGGCTGGATCGGGTGCGGGAGGCCACGGTGGAGGATCTGTGCCGGGTCGAGGGCATCAGCCGAGGACTGGCCGAGCGGATATACTCCTTCTTCCACTGAGGCTCTGGGTTTTAGCCCACCAGCATGCACTTCAACATTCCCAATACCCTGACTTGGGCGCGTATCGCCCTTATTCCGATCTTCGTCGGGGTTTTCTATCTGCCCGAAACCTGGCTGTCCGCACGGGAAAAGGACCTGTTCGCTACCCTGGTGTTCGTGCTGGCGGCGGCCACCGACTGGTTCGATGGTTACCTGGCCCGCAGCCTGGGGCAGACCTCGGCCTTTGGCGCCTTTCTCGATCCGGTGGCGGACAAGCTCATGGTGGCGTCAGCGCTCATCGTCCTGGTGCACCTGGGGCGAGTGGATTCCCTCATCGCTGTGATCATCATTGGCCGGGAGATCGCCATTTCCGCCCTGCGGGAGTGGATGGCCCGGGTGGGGGATGTGGCCAACGTGGCGGTGGCCTATGTGGGCAAGCTTAAGACCGCCGCCCAGATGACAGCCATTCCTTTGCTGCTATACAATGCCGACCTCCTGACGATCGACGTCAGGCCCTTGGGAGGTGTGCTGATCTACGTGGCCGCTGCCTTGACCCTGTGGTCCATGGGTTATTACCTGCGGCGTGCTGCGCCGAAGATGAAGGGCTGAAGCGAAAGATCGGGTTGACAAGGAAAGATCGCAATCTATAATAGCGGTCTCTTTTGCGGGAATAGCTCAGTTGGTAGAGCGCAACCTTGCCAAGGTTGAGGTCGCGAGTTCGAGACTCGTTTCCCGCTCCAAAATTCGTCAGGGGAAGGCCACGGGCTTTCCCCTTTTGCTTCCCAAGCTTGGGGGGCGCACAGGTTGCATGGCTGGCGCGATAGCAAAGCGGTTATGCAGTGGATTGCAAATCCATCTAGGTCGGTTCGACTCCGGCTCGCGCCTCCAGAAATTTGCGGGAATAGCTCAGTTGGTAGAGCGCAACCTTGCCAAGGTTGAGGTCGCGAGTTCGAGACTCGTTTCCCGCTCCAGCATCCAGGAGGGGATGGCGGTGACGCCATCCCCTCCTTCGTTTCGTCCATGAAAACGGCCTTGCCCCATGCCATGGCGGAGCGGCTGGCCGGCTTGGGCCCGGACACCTGCCTGCCCGACCCCGCCAACGATCTTGCCATGCTGGCCCGGCGCATTCTGGCGCGGTTTGGCGGCGGCCCCGCCGCGACGGGCGGGGTGGCGCCGGCCTGGGCGGGGCGTACCCTGGTGCTGCTGGTGGTGGATGGGTTGGGCCTGACCTATCTGGCCTCCCGGGGTGCTGGTGGCTTTCTGGCCAGCCACCTGATCGGTGAAGTGTTCTCGGTGTTCCCCTGCACCACCGCCAGCGCCATCACCACCCTGATGACTGGTCTGTCACCGGTGTCCCACGGGCTCACCGGCTGGTTCATCCGAGATGAGCGCTTCGGCGGGGTGCTGGCGCCCTTGCCCCTGGAGCTGCGGGGGGGTGGCCCCTTGCAGACCCCCCTGCTGACCCCGCGCCTGTTCCCCTACCGGACCCTGTTTCAACGGCTGAACAGTCGATCGGTGGTGGTCTCGCCCCGCCAGATTGCCGAATCGCCCTTTAATCGCCGTCACAGCCGGGGGGCCCGGCCCATGGCCTATGAGGGGCTGTCTGGCCTGCTGATGGAGGTCGATTCGGCGGTGGCCAGCTTGGGGGCCGAGGGCGGTTACGTGTATGCCTACCTGCCGGATTTCGACAGCCTGGCTCACAGCAAGGGGGTGGGGTCGGACGCGGCCCGGGCCCTGTTCTGGCGCATCGATGGGGCGGCGGAGGCGCTTGCCGCCCGGCTGGGGGGCCGGGGGGTGGATCTCCTCATCACGGCGGATCACGGATTTCAGGATATCCCGCCGGAGCGGGTGCTGCGTCTGGAGGAGTGGCCCGAAGTGCTGGCTCTGCTGGCGGCGCCCCTGTGGGGAGAGCGGCGCATGGCCTGGTGTCAGGCCCGTTCAGGCCAGGAGGTGGCGCTGGCGCGGGCGCTGGAGGCGCGCCTGGCGGGCCGCGGGGTGGTGCTTCCCGCAGCTGGGCTGGTTGCCGCCGGTTTCCTGGGCCAGGGCCGGGCGCACCGGCGCCTGGTCGAGCGCCTGGGGAGCCACGCCATCCTGATGGCCTCGGGCTGGATCCTGCAGGACACTGTACCGGGAGAGCGTCCTCACGTCATGGTGGGTTACCACGGCGGGTTGAGCCGGGCGGAGATGGTGGTACCCCTGATTCATGTCCCGGCCTGACGGCGGATCTGCTGCAACGTTCCTGTCATGGGGTTTCGCTAGCCTCTAGCTAAAAGGGAGGCGGTCAGCATGGTGAAGCGTTTGGTGACCTGGTGGCGGGTTGTAAGACTCAAGGCCGGAGGCGGGGCAGCCCAGGTGCTGGCTTGGGAGCCCCTGTGTTTCGTGCCGGAGGGTGAGCGGCGGGCAGCAAAAAAATGAAAGGGCGGAGGCCAGCCCTCAGTGGAGATCCTTTTCCGCCGGCGGTACCGGCAGAACGGCGATCCCTTCTTCCAGCAGATCGCGGATCTCATTCCCGGAGGCTTGGCCCTTGATGCCCCGGGTCTCGATGTCGCCATGATGCATGCGGCGCGCTTCCTCCACGAAGCGCTCCCCCACGTCTTCGGCGTTGGCGGCCGCTTCCCGCAGCTGGTTGATCAGTCGGGCGGCGATCTCCTGGGGCTTGGGCGATGGGCTGCCGGCCGCCGTCCGGGTCTGCACGTAGGGCGCGGTGGGACGGCGCGTCACTTGGTGGGTGCCGCACATCGGGCATTCCACCAAGCCCCGGGCGGCCTGCTCCTCGAAGGCGGTGCCGGAGGCGAACCAGCCTTCGAAGGTGTGACCCTCATGGCATTCGAGATTAAGGACGATCATGGTGATGGACCGCAGTGCGCTCGCAGCTTGGATCCGATCCTGGGAAAGTGGTGCCCGGAGCGGGAATCGAACCCGCATGCCTAACGGCGAGGGATTTTAAGTCCCTTGTGTCTACCGATTTCACCATCCGGGCGGGGCGTCAGCGGCCTTGGTCGGGCAGGACGATATTGACGTCCAGCACCTCATAATTGCCTTGTTTTTCCAGTTGAACCTTGATGTCGTCCGGGTTGATGTGGACGTACTTGGAGATGACCTGGATCAGTTCCTTTTGCAGGGCTGGCAGGAAATCGGCAGCGCTGCCGGTATCGGTGCGCTCCCGGGCGATGATGAGCTGGAGGCGCTCCTTGGCCACCGAGGCGGTCTTCTGCTTGGTTCCGAACAGCAGATCGAGAAGGGACATGTCACTTCCCTCCGAAGAGGCGCTTCAGGAGGCCGGGTTTTTCGTAGTCCACGAAGCGCAGGGGCCGCTCCTCGCCCAGGAAGCGGGCCACTACGTCGGCGTAGGCTTCGGCCACGTCGCTGCCCTTGAGGTGGATCGCCGGGACCCCCTGGTTGGAGGCATGCAGCACCGATTCAGACTCGGGGATCACCCCGATCAGGGGCACCCGCAAGAGCTCCTGGACGTCCTTGTAGGAGAGCATTTCCCCTTCGTCCACCCGCTTGGCGGAGTAGCGGGTCACCAGCAGATGCTCCTTGACCGGCTCCTTGCCCTCCACGGCGCGGCGGGATTTGGATTGGAGGATGCCCAGGATGCGGTCCGAGTCCCGCACCGAGGAGACTTCCGGATTGCTCACCACCACCGCTTCGTCGGCAAAGGTCAGGGCCATCACCGCGCCTCTTTCGATGCCGGCGGGGGAGTCGCAGACCACGTAGTCGAAGCCCAGGTGTTCCAGCTCCTTGAGGACCTTCTCCACCCCCTCCTCGGTGAGGGCGTCCTTGTCCCGGGTCTGGGAGGCGGGCAGCACGAAGAGGTTCTCGCAGTGCTTGTCCTTGATGAGGGCCTGGTTGAGCCTGGCCTCGCCGTTGATCACGTTGACCAGGTCATAGACCACCCGCCGTTCGCAACCCATGATGAGGTCCAGATTGCGCAGACCCACGTCGAAATCGATCACCGCGGTCTTGAAGCCCCGCAGGGCCAGCCCCGACGAGAAGGCCGCGCTGGTGGTGGTTTTGCCGACGCCGCCCTTGCCGGACGTTACGACGATGACTCGAGTCACGGTTTCCCTCTCTGCATGTGGTGAGCCTCAGTCGAGCTGAAGCGATTCGATGGCCAGATTTTGTTGGTCGCCGGAGCCAGTGAGCTTCACCTGGGCAGGTTTGGCCGCCACTTTCTCCGGGACGCCCTGTTCAAAGGTGCGATAGACCCCGGCGATGGCTACCAGCTCGGGGCCGAAATTGGATGCATAGATGCGGGCCGAAGCATCCCCCTGGGCGCCCGCGATGGCCCGGCCCCGCAGGGGGCCGTAGCAGTGGATGCTACCGTCGGCGATGACTTCGGCACCGTGGCTCAATCCCCCCACCAGCACCAAGTCGGATCCCTTGGCGTAGATCTGTTGGCCGGTGCGCAGGAAGCGATCCACCACCATGGTGCGCCCCGGGGGCGCGGCCGGGGGGGGCGGGTTTGGCGCTGCGGCCTGGGGCGCGGGAGCGGGAGGCGCGGTTGGAGCGGGGCGCACGGATTCCTGGCCGAGGATGGCCAGCCCTGCCTGGCGGGCGGAGGCCTGGAGGGCCTCCGGCAGATTGCGCACTCCTACGGGCTGCATCTGGTAGCGGCGCAGCAGGGACAGCAGTCCGGCCCAATCCACGCGCTCCGGGCAGGGGGAAAGTTCGGCGAAATCCAGGACGGTGGCCTCGCCGCTGAAGAAGTCGGCCATGCCCCCCAGCATTTTGTGGAGGGCGTCGGCCAGGGCGGCGGGTTCCGTTCCCCGCAGGTAGGCGGTCATGACGCCCAGGGTGGCACCCTTGAACTCGACAAGCCTGGACGGAGGGGGAAGGGATGACATGGACGGGCCGGTCTGAAAACGAAGAAGTCTACTGGCGCACCCGCCTTCGGGCAAGGTTGGCGGGGACCGGCGGTGAAGTCTCAGTGCAAGGTGGGTGGGGGCGGTGGCTCGAATATTCCATCCAGGTCTTCTGCGGTGAAGCGGTAGGTGTGGTTGGAAAGGTCGTCGTGAACCTGGATTTCCCCCTGGTCGGCCAGGATCGCTTCCAGTTCTTCCCGCCCGAGGCTGCGCAGCATGCCGCGGATCTTTTCATCGTCGGCAGGCCAGTGATGGCGGACCGGGCGGGGCTCGAAAACCCTGACCGTTTCCTCGTGGAAGAGGCGGGTGAGGAGGGTGGCGGGGTCCAGATTGAGGAGTTCGGCCGGGGTGACGGTTTCAGCCAGGCCGCTGGCCCGGTGCCAGCCGTCTGCGTCCCGCTGGTCGGCACCGGGCAGCTTTTGCAGGAACAGGCCGGCGGCGGCCGTCTGGCTGGCGGCCAGCCACAGGCGGGCGGGGGTCTGCTCCGATTGGGCCAGATAGTGCTCGAAGACCTGGGCCACGCTGTCTCCTTCCACCGGCACATAGCTCTGGAAGGGCTGGGGCGAGCCGGCCATGTCCAGGGTCAGGAGCAGCTGGCCATCCGCCACCAGGGTGGCCAGGCTGCCCGCCGGGAAGGGCGAGCTGCCCTTGGCGTAGCCCCGCAGGTTGAGTTCCTCGTTGCAGTCCATCACCAGGAGACTCAGGGGGCCGTGGCCCTGGATCTGGAAGGTGAGGCGGGCGGGTTGCTTGAGATTGCCGGCGATAATGGCGCTGACGGCCCCCATTTCCCCCAGCAGGGCCGCCAGGGCCGGGTCGTAGTGGCGCCCGGCCTGGATGGCCTGCCAGACGTCGGTGAGCTGGACCACCGCTCCCCGGATATCCAGATCCTCCAGCAAGAAGCGCTGGACGAAGCTCGCGGATGTGCTCATCACTGATCCTCCTTGCCTAGAAAGCTGGCGAACAGGGCGGGGTCGAAGCCCACCAGCAACTGCCCCCCCGGGGTTTCCACCACCGGCCGGCGAATCAGGCTGGGATAGGCCCGCAAGAGCTGCACCGCGCCGCTCTGGGTATCCACCGCCTGCTCCTCGGGGGTCAGCTTGCGCCAGGTGGTACCCCGGGTGTTGATCAGGCTCTTCCAGCCGGCGGCCTTGCACCAAGCGTGGAGGCGGGCCGAGTCGATACCCGCCTTCTTGTAATCATGGAAGGTATAGGCCACCCCGTGCTGGTCGAGCCAGGCAAAGGCCTTCTTCATGGTGTCGCAGTTCTTGATGCCGTAGAGGGTGGTGGGCATGGGGTTATTCCGGTACTTAGTTCTTCCTGGCGCGGGAAAAGGCCGCCGCCAGGGCGCCGGCGGGGGCCGGACGGGTCTTGGCAATTGTCTCACGGTCGGCCCGGGATGGCCGGCGGGCCGGGGGGGCATCCCGGGGGGTAGCGACCGGATCGTCATCCATGCGCAGGGTGAGTGCGATGCGCTGCCTGGGCAGATCCACTTCCAGTACCTTGACCTGGACGATATCGCCCGCCTTGACCACTTCCCGGGGATCCTTCACGAAGCGGTGGGAGAGGGCCGAGATGTGCACCAGGCCGTCCTGGTGCACGCCGATGTCCACGAAGGCGCCGAAGTTGGTGACGTTGGTCACCACCCCTTCCAGGCGCATGCCGGGGGCCAGGTCAGAAGGTTTCTCGATGCCGTCCTGGAAACGGGCGGCGCGGAATTCGGGGCGGGGGTCGCGGCCGGGCTTGTCCAGTTCCTTGAGGATGTCCCGCACCGTGGGCAGGCCGAAGCGTTCATGGGTATAGCGCTCCGGGCGCAGATCCCGGAGCAGCGCCGTCTGGCCCATCACTGCCCGGATGTCCCGCTTCAGGTCCGCCAGGATGCGCTCCACCACCGGGTAGGCTTCCGGGTGCACCCCGGAGGCGTCCAGGGGGTTGGCGCCATCCCGGATGCGCAGGAAGCCGGCGGCCTGCTCGAAGGTCTTGGGCCCCAGGCGGGGCACGGCCTTGAGGGCTTCCCGGCTGGGGAAGGGGCCGTGGGCGTCCCGGTGGGCCACGATGGCCGCCGCCAGGGTGGCGGAAAGGCCGGAGATGCGGGCCAGCAGCGGGGCCGAGGCGGTGTTCACGTCCACCCCCACGGCGTTGACGCAGTCTTCCACCACCGCGTCCAGGCTGCGGGCCAGGCGGCTCTGGCTGACGTCGTGCTGGTATTGGCCGACGCCGATGCTCTTGGGATCGATCTTGACCAGCTCCGCCAGGGGGTCCTGGAGGCGCCGGGCGATGGACACCGCGCCCCGCAGGGAGACGTCCAGCTCGGGGAATTCCCGGGCGGCCAGTTCCGAGGCGGAATACACCGAGGCACCGGCTTCCGACACCGTGATGCGGGTCAGGCGCAGTTCCGGGTGGCGGGCCATCAGGTCGGCCACCAGCTTGTCGGTCTCCCGGGAGGCGGTGCCGTTGCCGATGGCCACCAGGTCCACCTGATGACCGCGGGCCAGGCGGGCCAGGGCGGCGATGGCGCCGTCCCAGTCCCGGCGGGGCTCATGGGGGTAGAGGGTGGCGGTTTCCAGCAGCTTGCCGGTGGAATCCACCACCGCCGCCTTGACGCCGGTCCGGATCCCCGGGTCCAGGCCAAGGGTGGCCCGGGGGCCGGCGGGGGCGGCCAGCAGCAGATCCTTCAGGTTGCGGGCGAAGACCTCGATGGCCTCGGCCTCGGCCCGCTCCTTGAGTTCGCCGAGGAGTTCCAGCTCCAGGTGCAGGGAGATCTTCACGTTCCAGGCCCAGCGGGCGGTCTCCCGCAGCCAGCGGTCGGCGGGCCGACCTTGGTCGCGGATGCCGAAGCGGGCGGCGACCCGGGTTTCACAGGGGTTGGGGATGGTGGCCGGGCTGCCGTCGGGCGGGTCGCTGTCCAGCCCCAGGGCCAGGCGCAGGATGCCTTCGTTGCGCCCCCGCAGCAGGGCTAGGGCCCGGTGGGAGGGGATGCGGGCGATGGGCTCCCGAAAATCGAACCAGTCCCGGAACTTGGCCCCCTCGGTTTCCTTGCCGTCCACCACCCTGGCGGCGAGGATCCCGTGTTCCTGGAGATAGGTGCGCAGGCTGCCCAGCAGGGTGGCATCTTCGGCGAAGCGTTCCATCAGGATCTGGCGGGCACCGTCCAGCACCGCCTTGGGGTCGCCAAAGCCCGCCTCGGGGTTGAGGTAGGCGGCGGCCTGGGTTTCAGGCTCCAGGCCAGGGTCCGCCAGCAGGGCTTCGGCCAGGGGCTCGATGCCCGCTTCCCGGGCGATCTGGGCCTTGGTGCGGCGCTTCTGTTTGAAGGGCAGGTAGAGGTCTTCCAGGCCCTGCTTGGTGGCGGCCAGCGCGATCTGGGTAGCCAGATCCGGGGTGAGCTTGCCCTGCTCGGTGATGCTGGCCAGGACCGTTTTCCGTCGATCCTCCAGTTCCCGCAGATAACCCAGCCGCTCCTCCAGTTGGCGCAGCTGAGTGTCGTCCAGGCCGTTGGTGAGCTCCTTGCGGTAGCGGGCGATGAAGGGAACCGTGGCCCCCTCATCCAGCAACTGGACGGCGGCGGTGACCTGGCGGGGGTGGACGCCGAGTTCCTCGGCAATGCGGTTTTCAACCGGTGGCAGCATGGTTCCGGAGGGGCGGATGGGGTGGAAGAGGGCGCGATGGTGAAGAAAGCCCGGCGGGGATGCAAGCCTGCCGCTGGCGGGTGGGGCATGGATTGGCGGCGATTGGCAGGGTGTCGTTGACGCCTGGGCGAGGGGCGGGGATATTCCCAAAGAATTGCCGTGATTTCCCTCCGGCATATGTAAAAAACCTCAAGGGAGTAGCGCGGAGACCGTTCATTCCCTGCTTGGGATGACGGGGGGTGGGTGTGATATTTGTCACCGAAATTGTGGGTTTCGAGCGCGCTTTGAGAATTGGGTCGGTTTTCCCGCCCCTTCTTCGGATTGCGGCTTGCCCGGATTGGGCATGATCGCCGTGGACTGATCCAGACTCCCGCCATGCTCCTGTCACGGTTTTTTCCCCGCTCGATCCGCGTCCGCCTGCTCCTGGCCAGTACTGCTGTCCAGGTGGTGCTGCTTTCCCTGCTCTTGGCCAACAGCGCGCGTCTGATGAATGAAGCCGCCACGGCCAGCCTCAAGACCCTGGTGACCCAGAACGCCGTCATGCTTCACACCATGGCCACCACCTACGGCGAACAGGGCCGACAGGGGGTTTTGCAGGACATGCTGGGAGAACTGCTCGCCGAGGATGGGGACGAGGGCTTGATCTACGTGCGCATCCAGGATGCCCAGGGCCAGACCCGGGTGGCCGCTGGCTTGCCGGCCATGAAGACCCTGCCCGAGCCCGACCGGGAGGATGCCCAGTCCCTGCGGGATGGCCTGGGCCGGGGCATCATTCATGTGCGCCGCCCCCTGCTGCTGGAACGCAACCAGGTGGGGGTGCTCCAGTTCGGCGTATCGGTATCCATCCTGTCGGCGGCGCGCCAGGCCATTTTCCAGCAGGGGGGTGTCATCGCCCTGGTGGAGGTGGTGCTGACTTTCCTGCTGCTGTCGGGCATCGGCTATCTGATGACCCGTAATCTGGGGCGCTTGCTGGAGGGAAGCCAGGCCATCGCTGATGGGCGCCTGGCCCATCGCATCCTGGTGGAGGGGCAGGACGAATTCGGCCAGCTGGCGGGCCACTTCAATATCATGGCCACCAACCTCCAGGCCCGGGTGCGGGAACTGGAGGAAACCGCCTCCCGGCTTCAGGCCAGCGAGCAGCGCTATGCCCTGGCGATCCGGGGCGCCAACGACGGGCTGTGGGACTGGGATCTAGCCGCCGACAGTGTCTATCTGGCCCCGCGCTTTTGCGAGATCGCCGGTTTTGGCGAGGTAGCGCGCAACGAGCTGCCCCAGTTCCTGCTGGATCTGCTCCATCCCGACGATCTGGGCCATTACCGCCAGCGCCTGGCCGACCACCTGGAGGGGCGCAGCAAGCAATTCATGTCGGAGCACCGGATCATCCG
>JAVEWG010000011.1:50326-52960 GCA_034004685.1 Rhodocyclaceae bacterium
TCCATGCACGCCAAGGTGCTCCACAGCCTGCGGCTGGAAGCCGATCTGCGCTCGGCCCTGCGCCAGGATGGCCTGGCGGTGCACTACCAGCCCATCGTGGATCTGGCCACCGGCCAGGTGAGCAGCATGGAAGCCCTGGTGCGCTGGCCCCATCCCCGGGAGGGCATGTTGCCCCCGGCCTTGTTCATTCCCCTGGCGGAAACCCTGGACCTGATCCACGAACTCACCATGCGGGTACTCGACCAGGTGTGCGTGGATGTGCGGCGCTGGCGGGCCATCGCCGGGGGGGCGCCAGTGCCGCCGGTAAGCATCAATCTTTCGGTCCGCCAGTTCTCCCGGCCGGATCTGGCGGCAGAGATCATTGCCGCGGTCCGGCGCAACGGCGTCGCTCCGGAGTGGCTGCGGCTGGAAGTGACCGAGAGCTTGCTGGCCAAGCCCGACGGCTCGGCCGCCCGGGTGCTCCAGGCCCTGCGGGAGGCGGGCATGCAGGTCCTGATCGACGATTTCGGCACGGGTTATTCGGCCCTGAGCTACCTCCACACCATTCCCTGCGACGTGATCAAGCTGGATGGGTCCTTCGTCCATTCCATCGGCGAGGACGAGCGCCTGCGGGTGATCGTCCGCCACGGCATCGAGCTGGCCCACGATCTGGGGATTCTGGCGGTGGCCGAATGCATTGAGTCTCCGGCCCAGGCCGAGCTGTTGCGGAGCATGGGTTGTGATTATGGTCAGGGCTTCCTGTATTACCGGCCCATGGAGCCCGGGGCGCTGGACCGGGTGCTGTTCGGCGAGGTCCCGAGAGAGAAGGTGGGGGCATGAAACGGATTCTGTGTCTGGCGGTCCTGGCAGGGGTCTGCTGGGGCGGTAGCGCCTGGGCTGAGGATGCTGCCCAGGCCTGGCGCTTTTCGGGTTTTGGCACGGTGGCGGGGGTCCGGATGGAATCCCGGGATGTGCTGTTCACCCGGGCGTCCGGGCTGAATGAACCCGGGGGGGGCTATCTGGATTTCGGTCCCGACACCATCCTGGGGGTGCAGGCCAGCTATGGCATCGGTTTGCGGACGGATCTCACCGTGCAGCTCACCACTACCGAGGATGAGCGGGGCGACTACGCCCCCCAGGTCAGCTGGGCCTTCCTGCGCCACGGGTTCTCGCCGGAAGTTTCCATGCGGGTGGGTCGGCTGAGGGTGCCTTTCTTCATGTTGTCGGAGTCGGTGGGGGTGAACTACGTCAATCCCTGGGTGCGCCCCGCCCCCGAGGTCTATGGGCTCAATCCCTTCAACGATCTGGACGGGGCGGACCTGCTTTTCCAGACCAGCCTGGCGGGCTCGGAGCTGGAAATCCGTCCCTATTTCGGAACAGGGCAGGTCCGTTGGCTGGACGGTAGCGCCAAGGTCACCGGCGTGCGGGGGGTGAACCTGGCCCTCCATGCCGATCAGTTTTCGGTTTACCTGGGTCACGGGGAGACGCCCTTCCGCCTGAGATGGGGCGACCCCCTGTTTGTCCAGACCGCCGCCGCCTTGAGGGCGGTGGGGATGGGGGCGACGGTGAGGGATTTGCGGGGCAGCCACGGATATGTGCGGTTCGACTCCCTGGGCTTCCAGCGGGACGATGGAAACTTGCTGCTGGCCGGGGAGTATGTGCGGCGCGCCGCCAATCGCTACATCACCAGCAACCACGCCTGGTTTGTCTCGGCGGCCTACCGCTTCGGCAATCTGGCGCCCTATGTGACCCTGGCCCGGCAGAGCGCCGATGCACCCATTACGGATACCCGGGTGCCGGTGCCGGCGGTGGATGATCTCCTGCGTCTGTTCCAGGCTTCCCGCAGTGCGGCCCAGCACAGCGCCACGGCTGGCGTCCGCTGGGACTGGACCCGCAGTGCGGCCTTCAAGGCCGAGCTATCCCGGATCAAGGTGGACGCCGGCGCCTGGGGCAGCCTGTTTCCGGCGGACTCCCAGGATCCCCTCGGACCCTTGGGCCGGCGGGTGCATATGCTGAGCCTGTCGGTGGACTTCGTGTTCTGAGTCGCCGTGGCCCGTTTCTGGATCCTTCTCCTCCTGACCTTGCTGGCGCCGTCCGCCTGGGCCGATCTGGTCCTGGTGGTGGGGCGGGATAGCCCGATCGCCAGCCTGTCCAGGGAGCAGGCCGAGCGCTTCTATCTGGGACGCGGCACGGCCTTTCCGGATGGCACCCCGGTGGGCCTGCTGGATCTGCCGCCCGGCAATCTGCGAGACCAGTTCTACCTCAGGCTGACCGGCAAGAACCCGATCCAGATCCGCGCTTACTGGTCCCGCCAGGTATTCACCGGCCGGGCCCGCCCACCCCGTGAGGTGGGCTCGCCGGCCGAATTGCGCGCCCTGTTGGTCCAGAACCCCAATCTCCTCGGGTATCTGGCTGATGGCGACGCGGATGCCACGGTGAAGGTGTTGTTGCGGCTAGAGTAGGCGGATCTTTCGCCACAGGGGAACCTCGAGCGCCCTGCGCCCTCCATGAGCCCATGGCCATTCTCCGTTTATCCCTGCGCATGTTCTGGCGCGATCTGCGTGCTGGCGAACTTCACCTATTGGGCCTGGCCCTGGTGCTGGCGGTGGCCAGCCTCTCCAGCGTGGGTTTCCTGTCCGGGCGCATTGGCCTGGC
>JAVEWG010000011.1:53060-87282 GCA_034004685.1 Rhodocyclaceae bacterium
GTTTATCCCTGCGCATGTTCTGGCGCGATCTGCGTGCTGGCGAACTTCACCTATTGGGCCTGGCCCTGGTGCTGGCGGTGGCCAGCCTCTCCAGCGTGGGTTTCCTGTCCGGGCGCATTGGCCTGGCTCTGGAGCGGGAGGCGGCCCAATTGCTGGGGGGCGACCTGCTCCTCAAGTCCGATCACCCCTGGTCGGTCCCGGTACGCCAGGACGCCGGCCTGCGCGGGCTGCGAACCGTGGATGTGGCGAGTTTCTCCAGCATGGCCCTGGGGCCAGGAGGGGTCGAATTGGTGGGGGTCAAGGCCGTGGCGCCCGGCTACCCCTTGCGGGGCGCCTTGCGGGTTGCCGATACTCCCGGGGGTGCGGATGCGCCGGCGCCCGGGGTGCCAGGCCCCGGGGAAGCCTGGGTGGATGAGCGCCTGCTTTCGTCCCTCGGGCTGGAGCCCGGGGACGCCATCGGCCTGGGGGAGTTGCGGCTGCGGGTGAGCCGGATCGTCACCCATGAGTCGGACCGGGGCGCCAACTTCTTCGCGGTGCTGCCCCGGGTGCTCATAAACGGGGCTGATCTGGCTGCCAGCGGCCTGATCCAGGAGGGCAGCCGGGTCAGCTGGCTGTTGCAGGTGGCCGGCGAGGCGGATGCCGTGGCGGAGTTCCGTGCCTGGCTGGCGGGTCGCCTGGAGCGGGGGCAGGCAGTGGAGTCGGTGGAGCAGGCTCGGCCGGAACTGCGCAGCGCCCTCGACCAGGCCCGTCGTTTCCTGCAACTGGCCGCCCTCCTGACGGTCATCCTGGCCGCCGTGGCGGTGGTGCTTACCACCCGCCGCTTTCTCCAGCGCCACCTGGATGCCTGCGCCATGCTGCGCTGTTTCGGGGTGTCCGGCCGGCGCCTGGTGGGGCTGGTGCTGCTGGAATTCCTGGTCATGGCCGGGGCGGCCTGGATCCTGGGGGCGAGCCTGGGTTGGCTCTTGCAATGGAGCCTGGGGGGGCTGGCGGGCACGGTGCTGGGGGTGGCCTTGCCGGTGACGCCCTGGCAGCCCTGGGCCCAGGGGCTGGTGGCGATCCTGCTGTTGCTGGCGGGCAGTGCCCTGCCCCAGTTGCTGCGCCTGCGCCGGGTGCCGGCCCTGGCGGTGATCCGGCGCGAACTGGCGGTGGTGGAGCCCGCCACCGGCTTGGCCTGGGGCGCGGCCGCCCTGGCCCTGGCCGGCCTGCTGGTGTGGGTGGCGGGGGAATGGCGACTGGGTTTGCTGGTGGCGGCGGGCTTCGTCCTGGTCCTGGGGGGGTTCTGGCTGGTGGCCTGGCTGGCGGTCCGGGGGCTGGGGCCCTTGGGGCGAGGGCGGATGGGCTGGCGCCAGGGGCTGGCCGCCCTGGACCGGCGGGCCGGCTTCGCCGCCCTCCAGGTTTCCGCCCTGGGGGTTGGCCTGGCGGCCCTGTTGGTGTTGACCCTGGTGCGGGGGGATCTGATCGATCATTGGCGCCGGGCCGCGCCGCCGGATGCGCCGAACCGTTTCCTGGTCAACATCCAGCCCGGGCAGCAGGGGGCGGTGGAAGCGCTTTTCCGCCGGGCCGGGCTGCCAGTGCCGGAACTGGCGCCCATGATCCGGGGCCGCCTGCTGGCGGTCAATGGACGCCCGGTAGGGCGGGATGACTATCCGGAGGAGCGGGCGCGCCGCCTGGTGGAGCGGGAATTCAATCTCTCCCGGGGAAGTCGGTTGCAAGCGGGCAACCGGGTGGTGGCCGGCCGCTGGCATGGCGCCAGCCTTTCGCCTCAGTTCTCGGTGGAGAAGGGCTTGGCCCAGACCCTTGGCCTCGCCCTTGGCGACCGGGTGACCTTCGAGGTGGCCGGACGACGGGTTGAGGCACCCATCACCAGCGTGCGGGAACTCAACTGGGATTCCATGCGGGTTAACTTCTTTGTCACCGCTTCGCCGGGCCTCCTGGACGATGAGCCGGCCAGCCTGATCACCAGCTTCCGCCTGCCCCCCGGTCAGGTGGGCTTCACCCGGGAGCTGGTGGCGGCTTTTCCCAATCTCTCGGTGATCGACGTGTCGGCGGTGCTGGCCCAGCTCCAGGCCATGATGGAACGCCTCATGGGCGTGGTGGAATTCATCTTCGCTTTTGCCATCCTGGCCGGCGCGGTGGTGCTGTGGGCCGCCCTCCAGGCCACCCACGACGAGCGGGGGCGGGAACTGGCCTTGCTGCGGGTGCTGGGGGGGCGCAATCGTCAGCTGCGCCAGGCCTTGCTGATGGAGTTCGCCACCCTGGGCGTGCTGGCCGGCAGCCTGGCCGGGGTCGGGGCATCCGCCCTGGGCTGGGTCATCGCGCGCCAGGCCTTTCATCTGGAAGGTTATCTGCCGGGGCTGTCGATTCCCCTGACGGGGGTTGTGGCGGGAATGGCCGGGGTGACCCTGCTGGGCTGGCTGGGCACCCGGGGGCTGTTGCGCAATCCGCCCTTGGCGACCCTGCGGGCCCTGGCCTGAGCGAAGGGTAGCGGCGGGTATACTGGCAGGCTGTCCGACCCCCTCCCCGCTGCCACCATGACAACCCTGGATTTCTGGATTTTTGGCGCCCTGATCGTCCTTTGCGGCGCGGTGCTGTGGTTATTGCTGCGGGGGCGGCGGCAGGAGGAGGCCCTGGCGGAGCTGCCCGGACAGCTGATCGAGGCCTTGAGCGGCCAACTGGCGGAACAGCACCGTGGGCTGCTGCAGGACCTCCACGGCGGTCTCGCCTCCCAGGCCGACCGGATCACCGCCCATGGCGCCGAGCAGTCCGAGCGGCTGCGGACCCGGGTCGAGACCGACCTGGGGGCGACCCGGGAGGGCATGCAGGTCCTCCACCTGAACCTCCAGACGCTCCTGGCTGGCCAGCGGGAAGAGTCCGCCCTGCGGCTGGCGAGCCTGGAGGCCGGCATCCGGGAGCAGCTTGCCCTGCAGCGTGGCGAGGTTCTGGAGCAGAC
Source organism: Rhodocyclaceae bacterium (assembly GCA_034004685.1). Taxonomy (GTDB): domain Bacteria; phylum Pseudomonadota; class Gammaproteobacteria; order Burkholderiales; family Rhodocyclaceae; genus JAEUNX01. The sequence continues at coordinate 56,011 of JAVEWG010000011.1, forward strand.
CCTCAAGACCCTGGCCGAACATGCCCGGGCCGACCGGGAGTTGCTGGAAACCGGGTTGCGCAACGCCTCGGCCCAGCTCGCGGCCAGCATCGAGGTGCTGACCCGCACGGTCAACGAACGCCTGGAGACCATCACCGGCCATGTCAATCAGCGCCTGGACGAGGGATTCAAGAAAACCAACGAAACCTTCGTCAGCGTGATGGCCCGGCTGGCCACCATCGACGAAGCCCAGAAGAAGATCGATGGCCTCACCACCAACGTGGTGAGCCTCCAGGAACTCCTGGGGGACAAGCGGGCCCGGGGCGCCTTCGGCGAGGTTCAGCTGGAGGCCCTGGTCAAGAACGCCCTGCCGCCGGACGCCCACGCATTCCAGGTCACCCTGCCCAACGGCTCCCGGGTGGATTGCCTGCTCAAGCTGCCCGAGCCCACCGGCCAGGTGGCGGTGGATTCCAAGTTTCCCCTCGAGAACTACCACCGCATGGTGGCCTCCGATGCGGGCGAGGTGGAGCGCCGGGCCGCCCAGGTGGCCTTCCGTGCCGACGTCAAGCGCCATGTGGACGCCATCGCCGGCAAGTACATCCTGCCCGGGGTGACCTCCGATGGGGCAGTGATGTTCATCCCCGCCGAGGCGGTATTTGCCGAGATTCACGCCTACCACCCGGAGGTGGTGGCCTACGCCCAGACCAAGCGGGTGTGGATCGTTTCCCCCACCACCCTGATGGCGGTTCTCAACACCGCCCGGGCGGTGCTCAAGGATGTGGAGACCCGCAAGCAGATCCACGTGATCAAGGATGCCCTGGGCAAGCTCTCCAAGGATTTCAGCCGCTTCGATGAGCGGATGGGGGCCCTGGCGCGTCACATTGAGCAAGCCAGCAAGGATGTCCAGGAGGTCCAGACCTCCAGCCGCAAGATCACCGCCCATTTCCAGAAGATCGAGGCCGCTCGCCTGGATGAGCTCCCCGGGGAAGGCGCCGTGCCCCCCCTGGAGGACTAGGTGTGTGTTCGCATTCACCCCGGGGGATGTGACACGCCCCAGGATCTCCCGGGCCGTTCCGGGCTGCTCGCCCCCCCCTGTCGGCCGAGTGCCCAGTTTGGGCAAGGGCGTGGGCGCCGCGGCCATCCCGTTTGGGTGAATGTGTTTAGTGTTTTTTATGAATCCATTAAAGCTCTGGAGTTTTGGGACGTAATAGTGCCCATGCCCACCCGGCGTCGTCCGGAACTTCGATAGATACCCCGAGACCCAGAGCCATGACCACGTTCACAGTCCGCCTCAAGCTCATCCTGCTCATCGTTTTTTCCATCGGAGCGCTGCTCCTGGTGAGCATTTCGGCCCGCTTCGGCATCATGCGGGTTGCCGACGCCATGCACTCCGTCAGCGAACAGGGGTTGGCCGCGGTGGAGGCCTTGGGGGCCCTGCGGGCCGGCCGGCAGGACGCGATCATTGCCATTCAGGACGGGTGGCGTTGGGATATTGTCAAGATGGAGGCCATGATCCAGGACGACAACGCCCGGCTCGACGAAGGGCGCGGCACGGCCGAAGGCATCCTGACCCGGGTCGAGGAGGCCCTGCAGAAAGCCGATGCAGCTTTCAAGCGCTACGATGCCTTGCCCAAGAGCGAGGCCCAAGCCAAACAGTGGGATGCCATGAAGGCCGTGTGGCCAGAGTTTGTCAGCGCTGACGCACGGCAGATTGCAGTCACCCGGAAGGTGGTGGCCGCCAAGGATTGGGCGGAGTTCAAAGGTCTTTACACGGAGTTTCTTGGCTCTGCCGACATGTGGACGGGGTCCTATGTGTCCCTGGATACCCATCTTCGGGACTTGGCCGCCCTGAGCGCCAAGGAAGGCGCCGAAACCGTGCAAAAGGCCGATGGGGCGGTCACTGGCGCCACCAGCACGATGCTGGTGGCGTTGGTGGTGGCCGCGGCCCTGCTGGGCACCCTGGGTATCCTGATCGCCAGGAACGTGACGGGCTCCCTCAATGCCATGCGCCGTACCATCATTAAAGTGGCGGAAACCAGCGACTTCACCACCCGGGCGGAGGTCAATGGGCGAGACGAGGTGGCCCAGACCATTGAGTCCTTCAACAACCTGCTAGAGCGGGTCCAGCAGTCCCTCAATGAGGTACGGACCAGCGCCGACACCATCGGTTCGTCGGCCCAGCAATCGTCCTCCGTGGCAGCGCGGGTGGCTGACGCTTCCGCCGCCCAGAGCGAGGCCTCGGCCACCATGGCCTCCGCCATCGAGAGCCTGACCGCCAATATCGGCCATATCACCGGGATTACCCAGCGTGCCTTGGCGCGATCCAGGGACGCCAACCAGGCGGCCGAGTCGGTGGCCGAAACCATCAAGAACACCGCTGCCGAGATCGATCAGATCACCGCCCAGCTTTCCGAGACCGGGCAGACCGTGGCGAGCCTGGGCAAGGAGTCCGAGCGCATTTCCGGCATCGTTGGCCTGATCCGGGAGGTGGCGGAACAGACCAACATGCTTGCCTTGAACGCCGCCATCGAGGCGGCCCGGGCCGGCGAACAGGGCCGCGGTTTTGCCGTGGTGGCGGCAGAGGTGCGCAAGCTGGCCGAGAGCACCGCGGGCTCTGCCCAGGAAATCGGCGAGATGGTGGTGACCATGCAGCATTCCACCCGCAACGCCATCAGCAACATGGAATCCGTGGTCCAGCGCGCCCAGGGCGGGCGGGCCATGTCGGAGGAAGCCGCCAACCGGATCGTGGAGATCCGGGATAGCGCGGAACAGGTGACTCTGGCCATCGATGAAGTATCCGCCGCCTTGGTCAAGCAGGAACAGTCGGCCGAGGATATCTCCGGTCGGGTGGACGCGGTGGTGCGGATGTGCGAGGAAAACTCCGGGGCCAGCTCCCTCAGCGCCACGGTTTCCCAGGATCTGGGTCGGGCGGCGGACAGTCTGCGGTCCACGGTGGCCCGCTTCAAGGTTTAAGCCGGCGCTTGCGTCCCCGGCGGGGCGCTGGGGCCCAACTGATTGCCGTGTTCGTGGATTGGGCCTGGCGGGGGCGCGGTTGGCCCTGGGATAGGGGCGCCCGGATCACCCCCGAGAGGACCGTGCCGGGCAGGCGCGATCAGGCCTGACCCGGCTCCGCGCCCGGGTTTTAACCCGGATCACTTGTGGTATCGTGATGAGAATGGGCAGTTGGCCCCAATCACGCTTCATCTCCCCGCATGACCTTGATTTCATTGATTGTCGCCCTGCTCATCGAGCAGGTTCAGCCCCTCAACGTCGAGCGGGCGCTGCTGCGGCCCCTGCGCCGACTTTCCGATTTTCTGGTGGATCGTTTCAATGATGGGCAGGCCGCCCATGGCCGGACTGCCTGGTGGGTGGTGGTGCTTCCCCTGGTGGTCGTCACCGCCCTGGTGTTCTTCCTGCTGTGGAATCTCCATCCCTTGCTGGCTTGGGCGTTTAACGTCCTGGTCCTGTATTTCACCCTGGGTTTCCGCTGGGAAAGCCACTATTTTGGTGATATCCAGCTGGCCCTGCGGATGGGGGAACTGGACCGGGCGCGGGCCTTGCTGGCAGAGTGGCGGGGGCGTAGTTATGACTTGGCCAGTTCCAGCGAGATTGCTCGCCTGGCGATCGAACAGGCCCTGGTGTCAGCGCACCGTAATGTTTTCGGCGTAGTGTTCTGGTTCCTGATCCTTCCCGGCCCCAGTGGCGCGGTCCTGTACCGGATGGGGCGCTTTCTTGCCGAGGATTGGGGTGACGGGCGGGGCGCGGCCCTTGGGGACTTCGGACGCTTTGCGTCCCGGGCTTTTGAGGTTGTCGACTGGGTGCCGGTGCGTTTGACGGCGATCGCCTTTGCCATCGTGGGCAATTTTGAGGACGCGATCTTTTGCTGGCGTTCCCAGGCCATGCAATGGCCGGACAAGGCCGCGGGTATTTTGCTGGCCAGCGGCGGCGGCGCCCTGGGGGTGCGTCTGGGTATGCCCATTCAGGAAACTGGCGAGATCGTCGAGCGCCCCGAGCTGGGGGCCGGTGATGAGGCCGATGCTGATTTCATGCAGAGTACGGTCGGCTTGATCTGGCGATCGCTGGTTCTGTGTTTGCTGGTCCTCGCCCTGCTCACCCTGGCTGGGTGGGTGGGGCACTGATTCAACCTTGTTTGTCGGGAGTCATAAATGGCCAATCGTGATGTGGTGGTATTGAGTGCGGTTCGTTCCGCTATTGGGAGCTTTGGCGGTTCCCTGAGCGCCCTGGAGCCTGCCGAGTTGGCCGGCACGGTGATGAAGGAGGCGGTCAGCCGTTCCGGCGTGGATCCCCAGCAGATCAACTACGTCACAGTGGGCAATTGCGTGCCAACGGAGAAGCGTTACGCTTATGTGGCGCGGCTGGCTGCCATTCAGGCCGGTTTGCCCATGGAATCGGTGGCCATGGCGGTCAATCGGCTGTGTTCCTCAGGCCTGCAGGGCATCGTCACCACTTCTCAAGCCATCATGCTGGGAGATTGCGATTTCGGTATCGGCGGCGGCGTCGAGGTCATGTCCCGGGGTGGCTACATGCTGCCCGCCCTGCGCAGCGGTGCCCGCATGAACGATACTCAGGCCATCGACATGATGGTGGCGGTGCTGACTGATCCCTTCGGCGTGGGCCACATGGGGGTCACCGCCGAAAACCTGGCTGAAAAGTGGGGGATCAGCCGCGAGGACCAGGATGCCTTCGCGGTGGAGTCCCAGCGTCGCGCCGGCGTGGCCATCGCCGAGGGGCGCTTCAAGTCCCAGATCGTGCCCATCGTCCAGCAGAGCAAGAAGGGTGAGGTGGTCTTCGATACCGATGAGTACGCCAAGCCCGGCACGACCCTGGAAACCCTGGCCAAGATGAAGCCGGCCTTCAAGAAGGACGGTACCGTGACCGCCGGCAATGCCTCCGGGATCAACGACGGGGCGGCCTTCTTCGTGCTGGCCGAGGCGGGCGCCGCCGCCAAGGCCGGCCACAAACCCATGGCCCGGCTGGTGTCGTATGCGCTGGCCGGAGTGCCCAACCATATCATGGGGGAAGGGCCGATTCCCGCCACCAAGCTGGCCCTCCAGCGGGCTGGCTTGAGCCTGGACCAGATGGACGTGATCGAATCCAACGAGGCCTTCGCCGCCCAGGCCTTGGCCGTGGCCAAGGGCCTGGGGCTGGACATGGCCAAGACCAACCCCAACGGCGGGGCCATCGCCCTGGGCCATCCGGTGGGTTGCTCCGGCGCCTTCATCGCCACCAAGGCCCTGTACGAGCTGGCTCGGATCAACGGCCGCTACGCACTGGTGACCATGTGTATCGGTGGTGGCCAGGGCATCGCGGCGGTATTCGAGCGGATCTGAAGGCTTCCCGCCTAGTCCCGGAACCCCGCTGCGGCGGGGTTTTCTTTTTGAGGGGGCAGGATTGCCTGGTCCGGCACAAAGGGGGATTCTTTGCGTGCCGCACCACAGGGACCGGAGTGGGATTTGTCCATGCACTACCTTGGGGCATGGACGGGTGCCTGGGGTGCGAAACCCATGAGCCCCGCCGGATCTTTACCTGGCATGTTTTTCGCTGGATCGGTGATGATGCTCAACTACTCTGTCCAATAGCGGGCCAGGCGCCATGACGATAAAGCACTTCTACAACGAGATGATGGGTGATGAGGGAAAAGTCCGCCCCCACTACGCCGCTTATGCCGGCTGGCTGTCCGAAATGCCTGAGGACCGTCTGGCCCACAAGCGGGCCCAGGCCGACGCACTATTCCATCGATTTGGCATCACCTTTGCGGTTCATGGGGACAACGGCGGTACCGAGCGGTTGATTCCCTTCGACATCATCCCCCGCATCATTCCCGCGGACGAATGGGCGCAGTTGGCCGCCGGCTTGAAGCAGCGGGTCAAGGCGCTCAACGCCTTCATCCGGGATATCTACCATGATCAGGAGATTCTCCGGGCCGGCCGTTTGCCCCGGGAGTACGTGCTGAACAACAGTCAGTACCGCCCCGAGATGCAGGGGATCGACGTGGCAGGGGACATCTACGCCCATATCGCCGGGGTGGATGTGGTGCGGGCCGGCAAGGGGGAGTTCTACGTGCTGGAGGACAACCTGCGGGTTCCCTCGGGGGTGTCCTACATGCTGGAAAACCGCAAGATGATGATGCGGCTCTTCCCGCGGCTGTTCTCCCGCTACAAGGTGGCGCCGGTGGACCGTTATCCGGACATGCTGCTGAATATGCTGCGCAGCGTGGCGCCCCAGGGGGTGACCGACCCCACGGTGGTGGTGATGACCCCCGGCGCCTACAACTCAGCCTACTTCGAGCATGCCTTCCTGGCCCAACAGATGGGCGTGGAACTGGTGGAGGGGCAGGATCTGTTCGTGGATCATGAGCAGGTCTTCATGCGCACCACCCGTGGTCCCCAGCGGGTGGATGTGATCTACCGCCGCATCGACGACGATTTCCTGGACCCTCAGGTATTCCGCAAGGATTCGGTCCTGGGCGCGCCGGGCCTGCTCAAGGCTTATCACGCCGGCCGGGTGACCCTGGCCAATGCGGTGGGTACCGGCGTCGCGGACGACAAGTCCATCTACCCCTTTGTGCCGGAGATGGTGCGTTTCTACCTGGGCGAAGAGCCCATTCTCAACAACGTCCCCACCTACCAGTGCCGCCTCAAGGACGACCTGGCCTATGTGCTGGAAAACATGGCCGAACTGGTGGTGAAGGAAGTCCACGGCGCCGGCGGCTACGGCATGCTGGTGGGGCCCGCCTCCACCAGGGAGGAAGTGGACGCCTTCCGGGAGCGGGTCAAGGCTGCGCCCGACAAGTACATCGCCCAGCCCACCCTGGCCCTGTCGGCCTGCCCCACCTTCGTGGAATCAGGCATCGCGCCGCGCCACATCGATTTGCGCCCCTTCGTCCTTTCCGGCGAGGAGATTCAGCTGGTTCCCGGGGGGCTTACCCGGGTGGCCCTGAAGGAGGGCTCCCTGGTGGTGAACTCGTCCCAGGGGGGCGGCACCAAGGACACTTGGGTTTTGGAGGTCTGAACAACATGCTGAGCCGAACCGCCGATCACCTCTACTGGATGGCCCGCTACATGGAGCGGGCCGAGAATACCGCCCGCCTGCTGGACGTGAATTACCGTTTGTCCCTGATGCCCCAGCCTGGCGACCAGATGGAAAAATCCTGGGCCGCCACCCTGCGCATCCTGGGGCTGGATGAGCTCTACTGGGAGAAATTCGAGGAGATCACCCCTGAGAACGTCTTCGAGTTCATGATCTTCGACCGGGAGAACCTCTCCAGCATCTGGAACTGCCTGCGGGCGTGCCGGGAAAACGCCCATGCGGTGCGGGGCACCATTACTTCCGAGCTGTGGGAAACCACCAACGAAACCTGGCTCAAGATGCGGGATTTAACGCCCTCATCCTGGGTCGACGCCGAGGTGAGCGAGTTCTTCGAGTGGGTCAAGTATCGCTCCCATCTTTCCCGCGGGGTAACCATCGGGACCATGCTCCAGGACGAGGCCTGGCGCTTCACCCGCATCGGCACCTTCCTGGAGCGGGCCGACAACACTACCCGGATCCTGGACGTGAAGTATCAGATGCTCCTGCCCGCTGGCGAGGTGGAGGGGGGGGCCGCGGATTACTACCAGTGGAGCGCCCTGTTGCGTTCGGTGTCGGCCTTCGAGGTGTATCGCAAGGTCTATCGGGATCTGATCACGCCCTCCCGGGTGGCGGAGCTCTTGCTGCTGCGGGCCGACATGCCCCGTTCCCTGGCCCGTTGCATGCACGAGGTCTATCAGAACCTCCAGAAGGTGGCCAACAGTCGCTCCGCCGAGACCGAGCGGCGGGCCGGCGAGATGGAAGCGGCGCTGCGTTTTGGCCGGGTGGACGACATCATGCGGGGCGGCCTCCACAACTATCTGGTCAAGGTGCTGGCCCGGGTCCAGGATCTGGGTAGCCGTATCGGCAACGATTTCCTGGTGCCCGTGTCGTAAGGCCCCGCCAGGGATAGCCTGAGCCGGCGGCGGGTCCGCCGGTTTTTTTCATTTTCCGAGAACCGCAACATGACCTATTGCGTGGCCATGCAACTGGACGCCGGCATGGTATTCCTGTCCGACTCCCGCACAAACGCCGGGGTGGATCACATCAATACCTTCCGCAAGATGAACGTCTTCGAGCGCCCCGGGGAGCGGGTGCTGGTGCTCATGACCGCCGGCAACCTGGCCGTCACCCAGGCTCTGGTCTCTCGTTTGCAGGAAGCCATGGCCGCGCCGGACAATCCGGTGAGTCTGTGGTCGGTGCCCAACCTCTTCGAAGCCGCCTGCCATGTGGGGGAGGTGCTGCGGGACGTCCATCGCCGGGACGGCAAAGCCCTCAAGGATTTTGGCATCGAGTTCAATGCTTCCCTGATCCTGGGGGGCCAGATCCAGGGTGAGGCGCCGCGCCTCTTCAACATTTATGCGGCGGGCAACTTCATCGAAGCCACTCTGGAGACCCCCTATTTCCAGATCGGCGAGTCCAAGTACGGCAAGCCCATCATCGACCGGGTCCTGTCCCACCGCACCAGCCTGTCCGAGGCCGCCAAGCTGGCCCTGATCTCCATGGACTCCACCATCCGCTCCAATCTTTCGGTGGGGCTGCCTCTGGATCTGGTGACCCTGCGCACCGACGCCTTGCGGGTGTCCCGCCACCTGTCGGTGGATGGGGACAATGACTACTTCGCCATGATCCGCTCCCACTGGGGCAATGCCCTGCGCCATGCCTTTGACGAACTCCCCAATCCGGACGACCTGCTGGCGGCCGATTAGGGGCGCCTGTCAGTGCCCCCGGGCCTGGCGCTGGCACAGCTCCACTTCTTCCCGGATCTGCAGGAAGAGCGCCAGCCGGCGGGGGTTGAGGGTGCCAGCGCTCACCGCCGCCTGCACCGCGCAGCCCGGTTCGCCGGTGTGGCGGCAATCCCGGAAGCGGCACTGGCCGTGATAGGGCCGTAGTTCCCGGAAGCCGTGTTCAAGATCGGCGGCCGAGAGATGGGCCAGGCCGAATGCCTGCAAACCCGGGCTGTCGATGAGCCAGGCGGCGCCCTCCAGGGGATAGAGGCGGGCGAAGGTGGTGGTGTGCTTGCCGGAATCGAGGGAGGTGGAAATCTCCCGGGTAGCCGCGCCGGTGCCGGGGATCAGGGCGTTGATGAGGGTGGATTTGCCCATCCCGGACTGGCCCACCAGGATGCTGGTATGGCCCGCCAGATGGGGGTGCAGGGGGGCCACGTCCTGCTCGGCGGAAAGCTCGATGATTGGATGGCCCAGATCCCGGAAGGGTAGCAGCATGCGCCGGGCGGGCGCCAGGCGACCAGCCAGATCCGCCTTGTTGAGGACGATCAGGGATTGCAGATCCTGGGCCTCGGCGGCGCACAGGCAACGGCTGATCAGCTCATCGCTGAAGGAGGGCTCGGTGGCAACCACGATCACCACCTGGGTCACGTTGGCGGCGATCAGTTTTTCCCGGAAGGCGTCGGCCCGGTGGAGCAGGCTGCGCCGAGGCAGGAGCTTTTCCAGCACCCCCTGGCCTTCGCCGGTACGCCCTACCGCCACCTCATCGCCGCAGGCATACAGGCTGCGCTTGGCCCTGGGGTAGCACAGAAGCACGTCACCGGCTTCGGTCCGGACCTCGTATTGCCGGCCGAAGGCCGCCAGGATGACGCCCCGTTCCGTCATGAAGCCCCCTGGGTCGCCGCGTCCCGATCAGGGACTGGGGCGCTGCCCAGCCGGGCAAGCCGCAGGGCTGCCGGAGGATGGGAGTCATGGAAGGTGGAATAGAGGGGGTCGGGGGTCAGGGTCGAGGCGTTGTCCCGGTACAACTTGACCAGGGCCGAGGCCAGGCTGCCGGCGCTTGTCTGGGCCACCGCGTAAGCATCGGCCTGGTATTCGTGGCGGCGGGACCACAGGCTCATCAGGGGCCCCAGGGGAAACAGGAAGACCGGCAGGACCAGGGCGAACAGCAGCAGGGCCGAGGCAGTGTCGGTGGCGGCCAGGCCCAGGCCGGCGAAGAACCAGGGGGCCTGGGCCAGCTGCCCCAACAGGGCCAGCAAACCCAGGGAGGCCAGGGCCAGCAGGAGCAGGCGCTGGAGTACGTGGCGATGGCGAAAGTGGCCTAATTCGTGGGCCAGTACCGCTTCCAGTTCATCCGGCGTGAGCTTTTCCAGCAGGGTGTCGAAGAACACGATCCGCCTGGCCGCCCCCAGCCCGGTGAAATAGGCGTTGCCGTGGGCCGAGCGGCGGGATCCGTCCATGACGAACAACCCCCGGGCGCGGAAGCCGCAGCGGGTCAGCAAGGCTTCAATACGGCTGGTGAGGGCCGTGTCCGTGAGGGGCTGGAAGCGGTTGAAGAGGGGGGCGATGAAGGTGGGCCAGATCACCATCAGCGCCACATTGAGGCCCATCCAGAAGAGCCAGGCATAAAACCACCAGTGGGGCCCGCTGGCCTCCACGATCCACAGCACGGCTGCCAGCACCGGGCCTCCCAGCGCCACCGCCACGGCGGCCTCCTTGAGCGTGTCCGCCAGGAACAGTCGCGGGGTCATGCGGTTGAAGCCAAAGGCCTGCTCGACGCGGAAAATCCGGTGGAGGGTGATGGGCAGTTCCACCAGCCAGCCCACCAGGGCAACGCTGCCCAGCAGGGCGAGGCCGTGGGCCAGCCCGCCAGGGGCGAAATAGCGGCTCCAGCCGTCGTGGAACGCCTGGATGCCGCCCCCCAGGGTCAGGGCCAGCAGCCACAGGGCGGAAAGTACCGTTGCCACCCGGGCTAGCCGAATCCGCGCCACCGTGTAGTCTGCGGCCCGCTGATGGGAGGCTGGCTCGATGCGGTTGGCGAAGGCCGCCGGCACCTTGCCCCGGTGGCGTGCCACATGGCGCGCCTGGCGCAGGTCTAGCCACAGTTGAAGGCCTGCGAAGATGGCCAGGCTGGCCAGGAAAATCAGGGAGAACGACGAGTCCGTCATGGGCTGGGAGGCTGGGGAAGGGGCACGGAAGTGTGACAGAATGCGCCTTTTCAGGTTCGCGCAGGATTATGGCACAGGATCAAAACCACCTCATTTGGCTGGACATGGAGATGACCGGACTGGAACCGGACTCCGACCGCATCATTGAAATCGCCCTTGTCATCACCGACGGGCAGCTGCGCACCGTGGCCGAAGCCCCGGTGCTGGCGGTGCACCAGAGCGACGCGGTGCTCGACGGCATGGACGACTGGAACAAGAACACCCACGGCCGCTCCGGCCTCATCGAGCGGGTGCGCGCTTCCACCGTGGGGGAGGCGGAGGCCGAGGAGGCCATGCTCAGCTTCCTCCAGGAATGGGTGCCGTCCCGCGCTTCCCCCATGTGCGGCAACTCGGTGTGCCAGGACCGGCGCTTCCTGGCCCGCTACATGCCCAAGCTGGAAGCCTGGTTCCACTACCGCAATCTGGACGTATCCACCCTCAAGGAGCTGGCCAAGCGCTGGCGGCCCGAGGTGTACAAAGGGGTGGAGAAGAAGGGCAAGCACGAGGCCTTGGCGGATATTCACGAATCCATCGCCGAGCTGGCCCACTACCGGGACAACTTCCTCAAGCTCTGATTCTCCATGACCTGTCCGCCCATCTGGGAACAGGCCAGGCTCTGGTTCCGGGCCCGTCGTCGGCGTATCGCCATTACCCTGGGGGTGGTGGTGCTCTTTTACCTGCTCGGCTATTTTTCCGCTCCGGTGACCACATCCCTGATGTGCAAGGTGTACGGATGATGGTCTGCCGTCGCGCCCGGGGTGTGGATGCGGTTACGGCTACGGCCTAAGTTCGGCCCTGGAGCGCCGCCACCCGGCGGGCCAGAATGGCTGTGGAGGGATCGGCCTCGCCCCCCTGGCCGGACGCCAGGTTGCGGGCCATCTCCTTGCCCAGCTCCACCCCGTACTGATCAAAGCTGTTGATCCCCCACAGCCAGCCCTGGACGAAGACCTTGTGTTCGTACAGGGCCACCAGCTGGCCCAGGCGGTAGGGGGTGAGGGCATCGAAGAGCAGGGTGGTGCTGGGCTGGTTGCCTGGGCATACCAGGTGGGGCGTCAGGCGCGCCACTTCCGTGGCGGGCAGGCCCCTGGCCGCCAGCAGGGCGGCGGCCGTAGCGGCGTCCCGTCCTTGCATGAGGGCGGCGGCCTGAGCCAGGGCGTTGTCCACCAGGCCCTGCTGGGCCGGGCCGGCGCCACCCGCAGGCACGATGAAATCCAGGGGTACCCGCCGGGTACCCTGGTAGAACAGCTGGTGGAAGGCGTGCTGGCCGATGGTGCCGGCCCCCCCCCACACGATGGGGGCGGTATGGCCGGCCACCGGACTGCCGTCGGCCCGCACCCGCTTGCCGTTGCTTTCCATCTCCAGTTGCTGGAGATAGGCCGGGAAGCTCCGCAGCCCGTGGGCGTAGGGCAGCACCGCGAGGGTTTCGGCGCCCAGGAAGACGGTGTTCCACAGTCCCACCAGGCCCATCAGGACCGGCAGGTTTTCCAGGATCGGGGCGCTCCGGAAATGCTGGTCCATGGCTCGCCCGCCGGCCAGGAACTGGTCGAAGGCGGTGGGGCCGATGGCCAGCAGCAGGGGCAGGCCGATGGCGCTCCACACCGAGAAGCGGCCGCCAACCCATTCTGGCAAGGGCAGGATGCGTTCGGGGGCGATGCCGAAGTGCCGGGCCGCCGCCACAGCATTGCTCACCGCCACGAAATGGGTGTCCAGGGCCTCCTCCGGCACCCCGAGCTGGCCCAGCCATTGGCGGGCGGCGCGGGCATTGGAGAGGGTTTCGGCGGTGCCGAAACTTTTGGAGGAAATGATGAACAGGGTGCGGGCCGGGTCCAGACCGGCCACCGTCTCCTGGAAATCCCGGGCATCGATGTTGGCCACGAAGTGGACTTTGCCGGGACCGGCGGCAAGGGCTTCCACGGCCATCCGGGGGCCCAGGTCGGAACCGCCGATTCCCAGATTCACCACCGTGTCCAGGGGGTGGCCAGCGGCGCCCATCAGGCGGCCGGCCCGGAAATCCTCCGCCAGGGCAGTCATGCGGGCGCGGGTTTGGTCCACCTCGGGCCGGTCCCCGGGGGGCGCCAGGGCCGGATCCCGCAGGGCCATGTGAAGCACCGCCCGGCCCTCCGTGTGATTCACCAAGGCGCCGCTGAACAGGGCTTTGATGCCTTCCGCCAGGAGGGTTTCCCGGGCCAGATCCGCCAGGGCCTGGCGAGCCGGGGCGTCCACCAGCTGCTTGGAATAATCCAGGTAGAGCCCATCCCATTCCAGGGCAAAGGTCCCGGCGCGCAGCGGGTCTTCACGGAACAGTCCGATGATGGGGCGGGTGCTCAGCCCCCGGGCATGGGCAAGGAGATGCTGCCAGGCAGGCAGGCTTTCCGGGGCAGGACGGGGCAGGTCGATCACGATCGGCGATAGAGGCGCAGGATTTCCAGTTGCCGGCCGCCGCCACGACGATATTCCCACACTGCGCTGGCCTGCTGGAAGCGCTGGGGCAGGGGCGTGCGGCGGTCGACCGATACCAGCAGCATGGTACAGGAGCTGCCGCCGTCCTTGAGGGGTTCGATGCGCAGGTCCGCGAAGTAATCCATGGAAGCCCTCAGGCCGGAAGGCAGATTCTGCCCGGCGATGCAGCCCGTGGGTCCGTTCCTCAGGGCCTTGGCCAGGGACTGAGCCGCCGGGCGGAAGCTCTTGCCGTGGTCGAACCAGGGCATCAGCAGGGCCACGGCCATGCACCACAGCATGGTCATGCCGGTGGCCCAGTTGATGGGGCCCCGGTTTGGCGAACGAGGGGTTCGCCAGACCAGAATCATCCAACCTGCCAGTAGGGTGGCAGCCAAGGCGGCCATGGTCCATGAAACCTCCAGCCGGAAACCTGGGGCAAGCTTGATCAACTGCCGGGCCAGGCCCGGCGGCCAGGCGAGCGCCATGGCGCTCCAGGCGGTGGCGACAAGCAGGGCGAACACCAGGAAGGTCATCACCGCGAACCAGTCGAAGGCATTGGCCGCGCCCCGCCGCAGGGAAGGCACGCCGGCGGCAGCCAGGAGCGCCAGGGGCGGGATCAGGGGTAGGAGTTCGGGGGGGCGGGGGACGTCGTTGTTCAGCATCACCTGGGCCAGGGCCAGGATCGTACCCGTCAGCACCAGCCGCCAGGGGAAGCGGGTGAGCTGGCGGCGGTGCTTCCACAGGGCCCAGCCGGCGATGGGCCACAGGGGCCACAGAAACCAGCCGAGCTGCTCCAGCAGGCGCCCGGGCGTCTCCAGGTAGCCCCAGTTGGACCATTCCTGGCGCCACCAGCGGCCCGCAAGGGCGGGTTCCAGGTAGATCAGGGGTAGTAGCCAGGCCGCCAGGATCAGGGCCGTGGCCACCAGTCCGAAAGCTAGCCCGCGGCGAGCGGGGCCGCTTTGCTCCTGGGGCGGGGCGGCCAGGCACAGCAGGATCACCGGCAGGGTCAGCCACAGGCCCGCCAGCCCGCCGGCCAGTCCCGCCAGGCCGGCGGCGGCCCCCGCCTGGAGGCTCCCCGCCCGGGGCGCTTCGGGCAGACGCGCCAGTCCTGCCCAGGAGGCGGTGACGCAGGCCAGCAGGGCGAGGATCGGCTGGGTTTCGTGGGCGTGAACCACCAGCCCCAGGGTGCCCAGAGTCAGCAGGCTGGCGGGAGCCAGGGCCGGCCGGCCGAAGAGATCGGTGGCTGCGCGGGACAGGAAGTAGAGGGTGGCACCAGCTGCGGCGGCGCTGGCCAGGCGTGCGCCATCATGGAGGGGCAGCAGCCAGGCGGTCAGCTTTGCCAGGAGGGCGCCGACCCAGAAGAACAGGGGTGGATAATCGAGGGTAGGTTCCCCGGCGATGGCGGGCACCAGCCAGGCCCCATCCTTGAGAATGGACAGGATGGGGCCGAAATAGCGGGAGTCGTCCCCGCGCCAGGGATCGTGGCCGGTCAGTCCCACCAGCAGGTAGACCGTCGCCAGGCAGACGATGCCCAGGGGGCTGAAGAGGAAGCGGGAGATGCGGCTGGCAGCGGGTGACGGGTTCATGGCCGGAGCCCTTTCCGGAAGCGATCGGCAACAAAAAAGGCAGCCTGGGCTGCCTTTCCTGGGCGAACGAGGGCGGGATCAGCCCAGGCGCTGGACGTTGCCATATTTCTGGCGGAAGCGCTCGACGCGACCGGCGGTATCCACGATCTTCTGCTTGCCGGTGTAGTAGGGGTGGCAGGCGGAGCACACTTCAACGTGGAGTTCGGGCTTGCTGATGGTGGAGCGGGTGGTGAACTTGGCACCACAGCTGCACGATACGTTGACGTCCTGGTACTTGGGATGAATGTCGGCTTTCATGATGAATTCCTCGCGCGTTACGGCGGTGAATGTGGCCGCCAGAAAGTAAGCGGGGGATTCTGCCACAACCCATGGATCCGATTCAAGTTTTCCATGGATCAGCGGGGTGGAAAGATGCTGTTCCACATCTCCACCACAGCGGCTCGGGCGTCCTTGACCAGATCCTGGGGCAGCTTGCTGGGCTGATTGTTGAGCCGCAGGCGGTGCTGCTGGTGGCGCAGTTCCCGGTAGGCATCGCCGGCGAGCTGGGCCAGGCGGCTGTCGGCAAGGCCCAGCTCGCCGGCGATGCGCAGCAGGGCGATGTTGCCCAGATTGCCGGTGAGGGTGGGGTAGGCATGGGCGTAACCCAGCACCAGGTACTGGACCAGGAACTCCACGTCGATGAGGCCACCCCGGTCGTGCTTGAGGTCGAACTCGCCACCCTTGTTGGCGTGGGCGTCCATCATCTTCTGGCGCATGGTCAGGACTTCCTGGCGCAGGGTGTCCAGGTTGCGCTGCTGGCGCAGGATCTCGCAGCGAATGGCCTCGAAGCGTTCCCCCAGGGGGCGATGGCCGGCGGCGAAGCGGGCCCGGGTCAGGGCCTGGTGTTCCCACACCCAGGCTGACTCCAGCTGGTACTTGCGGAAGGTTTCTAGGGACGCCACCAGCAGGCCGGAGTCGCCGTTGGGACGCAGCCGCAGGTCGGTCTCGAAGAGTTGGCCGGCGGCGGTCTGGCTGGACAGCCAGGTGTTGATCCGCTGCCCCAGCCGGGCATAGAGCTCGGTGGCTTCGAAGGCTTCGTCCTCGAACAGGAAGACGATGTCCAGATCCGAGGCGTAGCCCAGTTCCTTGCCCCCCAGCTTGCCGTAGGCGACGACGGCGAAGAGGGGGGTGTCCCGGTGGCGGGTCTTGATCTTGCGCCAGCACACCGGAATGGTGATGTCCAGGGTGGTATCGGCCAGGGCGGAGAGGTGGTCCCCCAGGGTTTCCACCGACAGGGCGCCGGCCAGATCCTGGTTGAGGAGGCGGAACACCTGGGTGTGGTGGCGCTCCCGCATCAGGTCCATCTGGCGCTCCATGTCCGGCTCCAGCTCGTCTACGGCCTGGGCCAGTTCGGCCCGGTAGGCGGTCCAGTCCGGTGGGGCAAAGAGCAGGCGGGGGTCCAGAAGCTCATCCATGAGGATGGGATGGCGAATCAGGTACTGGGCGCCCCAGCTGGAGGCGGAGAGCAGTTCCACCACTTTTTGCAGGGCCTGGGGGTACTGCTGGAGCAGCGCCAGATAGGCGCCCCGGCGGCTGACCATTTCCAGCAGGTCCAGGCCCCGGGACAGGGCTTCGTCCGGGTTGGACATGTTGCATGCGGTGGCCACCAGGCGGGGCACCAGGGCGTCGAAGCGGCCGCGGATGTGGCCGGGCAGCTGCTGATAGCGGGCGCTCTGGCGGATGGCGGACAGGCGCCGGCCCACGTCCGCCGGATGGGTGTAACCAAGGCGGGTCAGATGCTCGGCGGTGGTTTCCTGGTCCTCCGCCGTGCTCCACAGGGCGTCCAGGTCGTGGCCGTCTTCGGCGGGGTCGGCAAAGACGTCCCCGAAGTGGCGGCTGACCCGCTGGCGATGGCCGTCCAGCACTTCAAGCATGGCGCCGTAGCTGGCGAAGCCCATGCTGGCGGCGATCCGCGCCTGGTCTTCCGCGGCCCCCGGCAGGGCGTGGGTCTGGGCGTCATCCAGGTACTGCAGGCGGTGCTCCAGGCGCCGCAGGAAATCGTAGGCGGTGGATAGCTCCGCCACCGTTTCGCCGCTCAGGATGCCCCGTTCCGCCAGGGCCGCCAGCACCGCCAGGGTCGGCTTGATCTGCAGGCCCCGGTCCCGGCCGCCGCGAATGAGCTGGAACACCTGGGCAATGAATTCGATCTCCCGAATGCCCCCCGGCCCCAGCTTGACGTTGGTGGCCATGTCCTTGCGGGCCACTTCCCGCCGGATCTGGGCGTGGAGTTCGCGCATGGCGTTGATGGCGCCAAAGTCCAGGTATTTGCGGAAGATGAAGGGCCGGGAGACGGCTTCCAGTTCCGGCCAGCGCTCGCCGGTGAGGGCCCGGGCCTTGATCCAGGCGTAGCGCTCCCATTCCCGGCCCTGGGTGATGAAGTAGTTTTCCAGCATGTCCAGGCTGGCCACCAGGGGGCCGGAGTCCCCGTTGGGGCGCAGGCGCATGTCCACCCGGAAGACCTGGCCGTCGCCGGTGATGTCGGCCAGGGCCTTGATGAGCTGCTTGCCCAGCCGCTCGAAGAATTCCACGTTGCTGATCACCGTGGCACCACCCGTCTCGCCGTCCTCCGGATAGACGAAGATCAGGTCGATGTCGGAACTCACGTTGAGCTCCCCGCCCCCCAGCTTGCCCATGCCGATGACGATGAACTCCTGCACCCAGCCGCCGGGCCCCAGGGGCTCGCCGTAGCGCAGGGCCAGGGCGTCCCGCAAAACCTCCAGGGCGGCCTGGGTGGCCACCTCCGCCAGGGTGGTCATGGTGCCGGTGACTTCCGCCAGGGGGGCCGCGCCGGCCAGGTCCCGCACCAGAACGTGGCTGATCACCCAGGCGCGCAGATGGCGCAGGACCGGTTTCAGGTTTTCCTCGTTCAGGCCTGCGGCGGCCAGGAAGGCTCGCATCGCCTCAGCGTCGAGGGGCGCGCAAACACTGGCCTCGAGCCGGGCCTGAAGCCAGGAACGGGCCGCCAGGCCGCGGGTCAGGAACCGGGAAAACCCGGCGGCGTTATGAATGGATTCAATCGGGTTTTCAATGGAAGGGGACATGGGCCGGTTCCGGTGGATAAAATTGCGTCTTTGGTGCCCATGTTTCTCCACTCCTCCGGGCGCCGGGATGATTTTAGTCAATGAAGCCTGTCCCGCCGCATCACCCCTCCGGGCATGAGCGCCCATGAGCGCCCCTGTTCCCTTGCCGTCACGCCTGCGTCGAGGCTTGCGCCTGCTCTTTTTACTGGCCCTGACGGGCTATTTTGCGTTCGGTGCTCTGGTGCTGGGTCTGCGCTACTGGGTGGTTCCCCGGATGGGGGAGTACCGCCAGGAGGTGGCCGAGGCGGTGGGCCGTGGCCTGGGGGTGCCGGTGGAAATCGGCGCCCTGGAGGGGAGCTGGGCGGGCTTGCGGCCCCGGCTGCTGATCCACGATGTGGTCCTGCGGGGCCCCGATGGCGCGCCGGCCCTCCAACTGGCGGAAGTGGAGGCGGTCATGGGCTGGTCGTCCCTGCTGCGGCTGAGCCCGGTCTTCCATCGCATCGAGCTGGCGGGGCCCCGGCTGCTGGTGGAGCGGGGGGCTGACGGCAGCCTGCGAGTGGCTGGATTGCCGGTCCAGGCTGGCGGGGGCGGGGGTTTTGCCGATTGGTTGCTGGGCCAGGGGGCCATCGTGGTGCGGGACGCCCAGCTGGCCTGGCTGGATCGGCAGCGGGGTGCGCCGCTCCTGGTGCTGGACCACGTGAATCTGCGGCTGGAGAACCGGGGGGGCGATCACCGTTTCGGCTTCCAGGCCCTTCCGCCGGCCAGGCTGGCGGGCCGTCTGGACCTGCGGGGCAGCCTCCAGGGGCGGGATCCGACCCGGCCGGAAGATTGGCGCGGCCAGCTCTATGCCCGGCTCGAGGGCGCGGACCTGGGGGGCTGGCAGGCCTGGCTGGATTCCCCGGTACCCCTGGCGGGTCGGGGAGAATTCGAGGCTTGGCTTGATGTCGCCCAGGGCCTGCCCACCGGCCTGCGGGCCAACCTGGCCCTGGCGGAGGCGAGGGTCCAATTCCAGCCGGAATTGCCGGTGCTTGATCTCCTGGCGTTGCGGGGTCAGCTGACCCTCGCTTCGGATGCGACCCACCGCCTGGTGGAGGCCAAGGGCCTCAGCTTGGCCACCCGGGACGGGCTAGTGATTCCGGCCACCGATTTCAGGGCTGAGGAAAGGCTGGGCCAGCGTGCGGGTGGCAGCTTCCGGGCCAGTCGCCTGGATCTGGCGACCCTGACCCGGCTGGCCAGCCACCTGCCCCTCCCCGAGGGGGTCAATCAGCGCCTGACGGCCTTCGACCCAGCTGGCGCGGTGGAGGGGGTGGCGCTTGACTGGACCGGCCCGGCCGCAGCGCCGGCGGAATGGCGGGGCAAGGCCCGTTTCCAGGGGATCGGCGTCCATTCCTGGCATTCCCTGCCGGGGGTGGCGGGGATCTCCGGAGAAGTGGAGGGCTCGGACCAGGAGGGGCGGGTCAGAATCGACAGCCGGGGGGTGGTGATGGACCTGCCGGCGGTTTTCGCCGAGCCGCGCCTGGCCCTGGCTTCCCTCCGGGCCGAGGGGGGGTGGCGGCGGCGCGGCGAGCGGATGCAGTTGTTCGTGGATAAGGCCGAGTTCGATAACCAGGACGCCTCGGGTCAGGCCGTCGGCAACTATCTGGTGGCCGCCGATGGCCCGGGGGTGATCGATCTGTCGGCCCGCCTGACCCGGGCCGATGGCGCCGCGGTGTGGCGCTACATGCCCCTGGTGGTGAATCGGGATACCCGCAACTGGCTTCAGCGCAGCATCGTGGGGGGGACCGCCCATGACGCCCGCCTGCGGCTCAAGGGCGATCTTCGGGATTTTCCCTTCGTGGGGGGCAAGGACGGCCAGTTCCAGGTGCGGGCGCGGATCGCCAACGCCCGTCTGGAATACGCCCTGGGCTGGCCGGCCATCGATGCCATTGATGGCGAGCTGCTGTTCGAGGGGGCGATGATGAAAATCTCCGCCGATCGGGGGCGGATCTTCGGGGTCGGGCTGTCCCGGGTGAGCGCCGTGCTGCCCGATCTGGAAGCCCCCGAGGAAATCATGACCATCACCGG
Organism: Rhodocyclaceae bacterium; assembly: GCA_034004685.1. Lineage (GTDB taxonomy): Bacteria > Pseudomonadota > Gammaproteobacteria > Burkholderiales > Rhodocyclaceae > JAEUNX01. The sequence continues at coordinate 76,158 of JAVEWG010000011.1, forward strand.
CCGGGCCGCCGGGCCCACCGCCGACTTCCTGCGCTTTGTGTCGGAGAGTCCGGTGGCCGAGCGGATCCAGCATTTCACCGATGACATGGGGGCCGAGGGCAGCGGCGCCCTCGACCTGGAACTGGTGATGCCCCTGCGGCGGATGGAGGACACCACGGTGAAGGGGGACTACCGTTTCAGCGCCAACCGCTTGCGGGTGGTGCGCAGCCTGCCTCCCATCACCGAGGCCGCTGGCCGGGTGGCCTTCACCGCCTCCACCTTGGCGGTGCCGGAAGCCCGAGGCAAGCTGTTTGGCGAGCCCCTGACCCTTTCCGGCAAGACCCGGGCCGATGGCGCCGTGGTCTTCACCGCGGCCGGGGCCCTGGGCGGGAACGCTGCCCGGCAGTCCTTTGGCTTCCCGTTCCTGGAGCACGTTTCGGGGCTCGCGCCCTGGCGCAGCGAGATCACGGTTCAGGGCCGTACCGCGGCGGTGCGGGTGGATTCGTCCCTGCAGGGCCTGGCTTCCAGTTTGCCGGCGCCTTTCAACAAGAGCGCCACCACCGAGTGGCCTCTGCGGGTGGATCTGGAATTCCATGACGGCACGGTGGCAGATCGGGTGCGGGTGGCCCTGGCGCCCCTGGGCAGCGCCGAAATCCTGGGGCGCAGTGGCGCCGAGGGGTGGCGGGCGGAACGGGGGGCGATCGCACTCCAGGTGCCCCTCAAGCTTCCTGAGCGGGGGGTGGTCTTGGCGGCGGCCTTGCCGGAACTGGACGTGGACGCCTGGCGGCGGCTATGGAGCACCTTGGGCAATGGTGAGGGGAACGGGGGGGGCGAGGAGGGGGGCACCCCGTTCCCCCTGGCCAGCATCAGCCTCCAGGCCCACCGGCTGGTGGCCTTCGATGAGGATTTCCATGAATTTTCCCTGCGGGCCAGCGCCGACGGGGATAGCTGGCAGGGCAGCCTCAAGAGCCGGGAAACCGAGGGGGATTTCCGTTGGCGGGGCGCCGGCCAGGGCGCCCTGACCGCCCGCCTGAGCCGCCTGGCGGTGGGGCGGGATGGCAAGACCGAGGCGGCCACGGGGGCCGGTGCTGGGGTGGACGATCCTCCCAGCCGGTCCCTGCCAGCCCTGGATGTGACCATTCAGCAATTCACCTTGGGGGACAAGGCCCTCGGCCGGCTCGGCCTGCAGGCCCACAATCGGGATGCTATCTGGCATCTGGACGCGGTCAATCTGGTCAGTCCGGAAGGGGCCCTGAACGCCAAGGGGCTGTGGCGGCAGGGGCGGGGGGAGCGCACCGAGCTGGATTTCCGGGTGGAGACCGAGGATGCCGGCCACTTCCTGACCCGGCTGGGCTACGCGGATGCCCTGCGGCGTGGCAAGGGTGCCGTGGATGGGCGCCTGGAATGGGCGGGCCCCCCGACCCGGATCGACTACCCGAGCCTGGGGGGGCGGTTGAACCTGCTGGTGGAGAACGGTCAGTTCCGCAAGCTGGAGCCCGGCGTGGGGCGGCTGCTGGGGGTCTTGAGCCTGCAAAGCCTGCCCCGCCGCATCACCCTGGATTTCCGGGATGTGTTTTCCGAAGGATTCGCCTTCGATCGCATTTCGGGTAGCATCGATGTGGCCGGCGGGGTGATGCGCACCAAGGATCTGGAGATCCGCGGCCCGGCGGCCCGGGTGGCCCTGTCGGGGTCCGCCGATGTGCCTCGGGAGACCCAGGACCTCTTGGTGCGGGTCCAGCCCACCCTGAGCGAATCGGTGGCGGTGGGGGCGGCGGCCAGTCTGGTCAATCCGGTGGTCGGAGTGGCGGCCTACCTGGCCCAGAAGGTTCTTTCCGACCCCATCGAAAAACTGTTTGCCTTTGAATACCGGGTGACCGGCCATTGGCAGGATCCCAAGGTCGAAAAACTTACCGGCCAGCCTGCCGCGGCCCAGCCCGTCCGTTGACCCCTAAGCCGGAACTGCCCATGGATGATCTGAAACCCGACAAGCCGGTCCTGGTGGCGGCCATCCAGACCGTTTCCGGCCCCGATGTGGACGCCAACCTCCAGCGGGTGGATGGCCTGATTGGCGAGGCGGCCCGGGCTGGCGCCCGGCTGGTGGCCCTGCCTGAATACTTTGCCCTGATTTCCGCCGACGAGGCTGCCAAGGTGGCCCTGCGGGAGCCGGACGGCGCAGGCCCCGTCCAGCGCTTTCTGGCCGAGGCAGCCCGGCGCCACCGGGTCTGGCTGGTGGGGGGCACCCTGCCCCTGGAGGCGGGGGATCCGGGCAAGGTGAAGAATTCCTGCCTGGTCTTCGATGACCAGGGCCGGCGGGTGGCCCGCTACGACAAGATCCACCTGTTTGGCTTCCAGCGCGGCCAGGAGCGTTACGACGAGTCCGCCACCATCGAGGCCGGCGGCGAGGTGGTGACCTTCGATGGCCCCTGCGGCCCCACCGGCCTGTCGGTGTGCTACGACCTGCGCTTTCCCGAGCTGTTCCGGGCCATGGGGGCGGTCAATCTGATCGTCCTGCCCGCCGCCTTCACCCATACCACCGGCAAGGACCACTGGGAGGTGCTGCTGCGGGCCCGGGCCATCGAGAACCAGTGTTATGTGCTGGCCCCGGCCCAGGGCGGGGTCCATCCCAGCGGCCGGCGTACCTGGGGCGATTCCCTGCTGGTGGACCCCTGGGGTCAGGTGGTGGCCCGCCTGGCCGAGGGCTGGGGCGTGGTGCTGGGCGCCGTGGACCCCGCACGCATCGCCGCCATCCGCCAAAGCCTGCCGGCCCTGGACCATCGCCGGCTGTGAGGCGGCATCTTCCAATCCATTTTGGCAGCTGGCGGGTTCCGCCCGCCTCGCCCTGACCCACCAGAGCCCATGAGAACCTACAAGACTCCCCTGACCGCCGCCAACCGCCTGCTGCTGGCTCCCTACGACCTCACCGAGGGCACCCTGGAGCAGGTCTTCGGGACCCTCTTCGCCCACCGGCTGGACTACGCCGACCTGTACTTCCAGTATCACCGCACCGAGGCCTGGAGCCTGGAAGAGGGTATCGTCAAATCCGGTAGCTTCAACATCGACCAGGGGGTGGGGGTGCGGGCCATCAGTGGCGAGAAGACTGCCTTCGCCTATTCCGACGATATCAGCCTGCCGGCCCTCCAGGCCGCGGCTCAAGCCACCCGGGCGGTGGCTGCCGCCGGTGGTCAGGGCCAGGTGGCGATCAAGGCGGCACGCCAGGGCCGCCGGCTGTACCAGCCCGACGATCCCCTGGCCTCCCTGGACGCCAGCGCGAAGGTGCGCCTCCTGGAGCGGGTGGAGGGCTTTGCCCGGGCCGTGGACCCTCGGGTCATCGAGGTGATGGCCCATCTGGTGGGCTCCTGGGAGGTGATCCTGGTCGCTCGCAGCGACGGCCACCTGGCCGCCGATATCCGGCCCCTGGTGCGGGTTTCGGTGAGCGTGATCATGGAAGAGCACGGGCGTCGGGAGCAGGGCAGTTCCGGCGGCGGTGGCCGCTACGACTACGCTTATTTCAGCGATGGATTGCTCCAGGATTACGCCCGTCAGGCGGTGCATCAGGCCAGCGTGAATCTGGCCGCCGACCCGGCGCCTGCCGGCAGCATGACGGTGGTGATGGGTCCGGGCTGGCCGGGCATCCTGCTCCATGAGGCCATCGGCCACGGCCTGGAGGGTGACTTCAACCGCAAGGGCAGTTCCGCCTTTGCCGGCCGCATCGGCCAGCAGGTGGCGGCCAAGGGGGTCACCGTGGTGGACGACGGCACCATCCCCGACCGGCGCGGCTCCCTGACCGTCGACGACGAGGGTAATCCCACCGAGCGCACGGTACTCATCGAGGACGGTATCCTCACCGGCTATATGCAGGACATGCTCAACGCCCGCCTGATGGGGGTGGCCCCAACCGGCAACGGGCGGCGGGAATCCTTCGCCCACCTGCCCCTGCCCCGCATGACCAATACCTACATGCTCAATGGCGACAAGTCGCCGGAGGAGATCATCCGTTCGGTGAAAAAAGGCCTGTACGCCGCCAACTTCGGCGGCGGTCAGGTGGATATCACTTCCGGCAAATTCGTGTTCTCCACCGCCGAGGCCTACCTCATCGAGAACGGCAGGATCACCCGCCCGGTGAAGGGGGCAACCCTCATCGGCAACGGCCCCGACGCCCTGACCCGGGTGTCCATGATCGGCAACGACATGGCCCTGGATCCCGGGGTCGGCACCTGCGGCAAGGATGGCCAGAGCGTGCCGGTGGGGGTGGGCCAGCCCACCCTGCGCCTGGACGGTTTGACGGTGGGCGGCACCGCCTGAGTAATCGGGCTCAAGTCGGGGAATTTTCGGACCGTTAGGGCCGATAACGAAGGGTTGTCTGCCGCCGGGTTCAGCCCCCGGCGACGGGGCTCCGTTTCCTTTTCCCTTGTCCTTGGAATTTTCATGCAGCGTAGAACGTTTTTTGCCGCCGGCGTGGCCCTCGCCGCCGGAAGCATCGCCCCCCTGATCCACAGCGCGCCCCAGCCCCTTGCCACGGCCCCCCTCACTTTGCCCATGGCGGTCAACAAGGCCGGCCGCCAGCGCATGTTGTCCCAACGCTGTGCCAAGGCCTGGCTGATGCTGCTGGCCCAGGCTGACCCCTCCCGGGCCCGTCAGGTCCTGGATGGTTCCATGCAGCTCTTCGAGCGCCAGCTTGTCGAACTGGCCTCCCTCCAGCCCGGAGAAGTGCCGGCTGCCCTGGGGCAGCTGCGGGCCGAGTGGGAGGCCTACGAGGCCTTGCTACGTCAGACTCCCAGCGTCGATCGGGCCGCCACCTTGTTCAGGGCGAACGAGGCGGTGCTGGCGGCGGCCCATCGCACCACCCTGGCCTACGAAAAAGCCATGGGCAGCGCCGTGGGGCGCCTCATCAACGTGGCGGGGCGTCAGCGTATGTTGTCCCAGCGCATGGCCAAGTTCTTCTTCTTTCAGCGCTTGGGGGTGAATTCCCCAGAGGCCGTTGCTGGCCTGGATAAGGCGCGGATCGAATTCGCTGAGGCCCATGGTCTGTTGATGGGCGCTCCAGAGAATACGTCTGTCTTGAAGCGGGAGCTGGCCCTGGTAGAGCAGCAATGGTTCTTCTTCCAGGCGGCCCTGGGCAAGAACGCGGATAACGGCCAGGCTGCCGGCCACGTGGCCACCACCAGCGAACGGATTCTGGAGCAGCTGGATTTGTGCGTGTCCCTCTACGAGGGTTTGGCGACCAAGTCTGCTGCCTGAAGGTGCGCCGCTGCCCGGTGGGTCAGGGTCGAATCCAGTGGATTTCCTGGGCGGTGAGGGGCCCCACCAGGGTTTGTCCCAGGCGGGCGGGAATGTCAGCCGCATCCACCGTGACCGGAATGCGACCGGCCATGATCTCCGCCTTGTGCTGGGGAAAGCGGGGCTCGAGTTCGGGCTCTCCGTAGCCCTCGGGGAATAGTGGCTGGAGGGTAGCCGGGTCGTACTTGTCGGACGCGCCCAGGGTGTGGAGCAGTTCGTGGGTGAGAACCACCGCGTTGCTGCCTGCCTCGGCGGGGCTGGCGAAGAGGTTCACCAGTCCGATGTGGCCCTGGCGCAGGCCCACCGAGTGGGGCAGCCGAGGGCTGTCGGCGGGGTCGTGGAAGCGGGCGAAGATCCTTATATCCGGGCGCGGGCCGGGGGCCTGGTCATGGCGCCAGGCCCACCAGCGCATCTTGAGGCTCCAGACTAGGGCGTTCAGGGGGTCAGGGGCGGTGGGTGGCTCCGGCGGGGCGGCCTGAAGCCGCGGGGCCAGGGTCAGGCTGACGGGCTTGAGCAGCGGAAGTCCGTGGCGGGTGGCTTCGGCCGCCAGGAATTCTTCAATGGGCTCGAAGTGATCCTTCCCCAGGGTGGCCAGGTACTGGGTGGTTACGGGGGAGTCATCCCCTGGCATTGGGTAGATCGCTACATGGACCGAGTTGCGCCATTCGGTCAGGCGAGATTCGGTACGCCACTGGCCCAGGGCCACGGTGGCCAGGATGAACAGCAGGACGGCCACGCGGATCCGCTTGAACATGGGTTGCCCCGGGGCAGGTGGCGTCAGTTGGTGCTGTTGGGGCGGCCGCTGTCTGCCACCCGCAGGGGCGGGTAAATCCACCGGCTTTCCCAGGCGTTGCGGACCAGGTTGGGATATTCGGCCTTGCCAAGGCTGCCGTTATAGCGCCCCAGGGCGCGGAACAGGTCGCCCTTTTCCAGATCCAGGTAGTGGCGCAGGATCGTGCAGCCATAGCGCAGATTGGTGCGTAGGTGGAACAGGTTGTCGTCGGGCCTGCCCACCAGCTTGACCCAGAAGGGCATGACCTGCATGTAGCCCCGGGCACCGGAGCTGGAGATGGCGTACTTGCGGAAGCCGCTTTCCACCTGGACCAGGCCCAGCACCAGTTGTGGATCCAGGCCGGCTCGGGTGGCTTCGTAGTGGACGCTCTTGAGGAGTTCGTCCCGGTAGGCCGGGTCCGGGATGAAGCGGGCCAGCCGGGTGGACATCTCCTGAAGCCAGACCGTTTTTTCTGCTTGGCTGGAGAACACCGGCTCGGCGGCGGAATCGCTGACGGCCTTATGAAGTACCGCCTGGACGCTGGCGGCCAGGGGCTCGTAAATCTGGGCGCCGGCCAGGGCTGGGCCGGTCTGGAGGAGGGCGGCCAGCACCCCCGCCCGCCAGGCGGAGGCGCAGCATCGGCGGAAGGGGCTGCGACGCAAACTCATCGGCCCAATTTCCCCAGCACCTGGGCAGCCAGATCCGCCAGGGGCAGCTTTTCGGCCGTCTCATCCCGGCGGCCCTGGTATTCGGCTAGGCCTTCCTTGAGGCCCCGGTCGCCGAGGGTGACCCGGTGGGGCACACCGATCAGTTCCCAATCGGCGAACATCACCCCGGGCCGTTCGTCCCGATCATCCAGCAATACGTCCACCCCGGCTGCGGCGAGGGTTTGGTAGAGCTTCTCGGCCTCCGCCCGCACCGCTTCCGACTTGCCCCAGCCTACCGGGCAGATCACCACCTGGAAGGGGGCCAGGGCGTCGGGCCAGATGATGCCCCGGGCGTCGTGGTTCTGCTCGATGGCGGAGCCCAGGATGCGGGACACGCCGATGCCGTAGCAGCCCATTTCCATCACTTGCTCCCGGCCGTTGACGTCCAGGAACTTGCAGCCCATGGCTTCCGAGTACTTGGTGCGCAACTGGAAGATGTGGCCCACCTCGATGCCCCGGCACAGGGCCAACACCCCCTTGCCGTCCGGGGCGGGGTCGCCGGCCACCACGTTGCGCAGGTCGGCCACCAGGGGTTCGGGGAAATCCCGGCCGATGTTGGCGCCGGTGTAGTGGAAGCCGGTTTGGTTGGCGCCGGTAACGAAGTCCGCCATCACCGCTACGCTCCGGTCCATCACCACCCGCCCCGTGAAACCCACCGGACCCAGGGAGCCGGGCTCGGCGCCGAAGGCGGCCTGGATCGAGGCCGGGGAGGCAAAGGTCAGGGGGTTCTTGATACCTTCCAGCTTCTGGGCCTTGACCTCGTTGAGTTCATGATCGCCCCGCAGGAGGAGCAGTACGGGTCGATCGTCCTCCCCTTCCACCACCACCGACTTCACCGTCTGGGCAAGGGGTACCTGAAGGAAAGCGCAAATCTCTTCCATGGTCTTGACCCCGGGGGTGGCCACTTTGGCCAGGGCCGCGCCGGGAGCAGGACGGGAAGTAGCGGGAGCCAGGGCTTCGGCCAGTTCCACGTTGGCGGCGTAATCGGAGTCGGGGCAGTAGGCGATGTCGTCCTCGCCGGTTTCGGCGATCACGTGGAATTCATGGGAGCCGGTGCCGCCGATGGAGCCGGTGTCGGCCGCCACCGCCCGGAAATTCAGGCCCAGGCGGCTGAAGATGCGGGTGTAGGTGGCGTGCATGTTGGCGTACTCCCGCTGCAGGTCCTCGAAGGACGCATGGAAGGAATAGCCGTCCTTCATGAGGAACTCCCGCCCCCGCATGACCCCGAAGCGGGGACGGATCTCATCCCGGAACTTGGTCTGGATCTGGTAGAAGTGGCGGGGCAGCTGGCGGTAGCTCTTGAGTTCCCGCTTGGCCATGTCGGTGACGACTTCCTCATGGGTGGGGCCGATGACGAAATCCCGGTCGTGGCGGTCCTTGAAGCGCAAGAGCTCGGATCCATAGAATTCCCAGCGGCCCGACTCCTGCCACAGCTCGGCGGGCTGGACGGCTGGCATCAGCACTTCGATCGCTCCGGCTCGGTTCATCTCTTCCCGCACGATGGCCTCCACCTTACGCAGGGCCCGCAAGCCCATGGGCATCCAGGTATAGATGCCGGCGGCCACCTTTTTGATCATGCCCGCCCGCAGCATCAGCTTCTGACTGATGACTTCGGCATCGGAGGGGGCTTCCTTTAGGGTGGAAATGAAGAACTGCGAAGCGCGCATGGTGTCGGATTAATTAGGTTGCAAAACGGCCAATTCTAACCCAGTCGGCCGGACGGACGGGGGGCCGGCCGCCGGGCGCGGCTTTCCAAGCCCCCTGAGTTGTGAAAGAATTCCAATCAACCAAACAATTCAATGGGTTCGACCATGCTCGATCGTGAAGGCTATCGCCCGAACGTCGGCATCATTCTGGTCAACGCGCGCAACGAGGTCTTCTGGGGCAAGCGGATTCGCGAGCATTCCTGGCAGTTTCCCCAGGGTGGCATCAAGCACGGGGAATCCCCCGAGCAGGCCATGTACCGGGAGCTGTTCGAGGAAGTGGGTCTGCACCCCGAGCACGTGAAGATCCTCGGTCGCACGCGGGGGTGGCTGAAGTACGACGTTCCTCGTCACTGGGTCAAGCGGGAGTGGCGCAACACCTACCGGGGGCAGAAACAGATCTGGTTCCTGCTCCGCCTGGTAGGGCGCGACTCGGACGTTTCCTTGCGGGCCTGTACCCATCCGGAGTTCGATGCCTGGCGCTGGAGTGATTACTGGATTCCCCTGGAGTCGGTAATCGAGTTCAAGCGGGATGTCTATCAGCAGGCCTTGCTGGAGCTGTCCCGCATTCTGTTCCGGCATCGTCCTCGGCCGGTGCCGGCTTCCTACCTGGATTCGGCGGCGGTTCAAGCCGCCGATCCTGCCCTGCCGGGGCAATCCCCCCTCTGAAACGCCCCTCCCCCGTCCAGGTTGCGATCCCCTGGACGGCGTATTCTCCGGCCCGCGCACCTTCAATCGCCGCCATTTTTTCATCGGCCATTTCAATTTGGTTGGGATATGACTTCCGCCTAGCTTTTGAGTGTCTTCGAAGGTCTGCCCGGCTTTCGGTTCGCACGTTGAGATGTGCTGAGGAGATGGTCATGCAACGCAAGGGATCAAGGACAGAGTTCAACGTGAAGGTTGCCTTCGCCGGAGAATCCCAGGCCAGCCGGCGTTACCTGTACTTTGCCGCCAAGGCGGAGCGCGCCCACGCCAGCCGCTTCCAAAGGGCCCTGGACAGCCTGTCGGACTGAAGGTGGGTTGATTGGCCGGCGGGAATGGGGGCTGGTCGGTGTTTCCCCGACAGGGTGTTCCACGCGCCAGGGAGACCGCCATGAGCAAGCGGGAAGCCACTCTGGAAGCGCCCCTGCGCCAGCCGCTTTCCTGGCGGGATCCAGGGTATTCCGATGAGGGAGCGCTCTACGGGGAGATGGAACGGGCTTTCGACATCTGCCATGGGTGTCGGCGTTGCGTCCTGACCCCGGATCCTTCGTCCACTCTGATGTTCAAGCAGGAACAGCCCCCGCTGTTGCCCGCGGACGAACAGGTGCGTGGGGTCTCGGAGGCGATGTTCGATCCCTTTGAGTACTTCATGCTGCACCGTCGGGATGACCTGGTGAAAAAGGACTGTAGGATCGGCTTGGGCAAGGTGTCCTACCATATCCCATGCCACGGGAAAGGCCAGAACGGGGGGCGGCTTACCCGGGACCCTGGAGCTGATTCCCTCCATCGAGGTGAAGACCGTGGAACGCTGCGTGGGTCACGATGGTACCTGGGGTCAAGAGGGCAAATTTTGCCCAGTCCATGTGAATCGGACGGTCGGTCTTTCGCAAGATGGGGGAAGGCCGGCCGGAGTACAGCAGTTCCGACGGCCCCATTGCCGGCCGCCATGTCCTCCAGGGAATGGGGGAAGCCGGTTCAGAAGTTGAAAGGCCCATCCCCTCACCCTGCCGTATATGGACTCCCCCAGAAAGCAAGGAAACTGATTGATAGTTCTGGCTGCTGGAGTGCGCATGCAGTCGTATATCCGGCATCTGAAGTGGGTTCTATTTGACCCGTGCCGACATGGAATCTGCCCACGGAGCGCCAATCGCTACAAGCGGCACGCATGAAGCTGCCGGCAGAGTTAACGGCGTCAATCCGTGTGGGTGCGAGCCCGTGAGCCATGATGGGCGATCAGTCTCAAAGCAAACGCAGGGCGGGGTGGAACAGGAACACGGTCTCTCCTTTCAGGCCGCAATGGCAAAGGCAGTACGGGTGAGCTTCTTTTCCTGCCGGGGTTGCGGACTCCCGAACGGCGTGTGATCCCGCAGCACGGCATAACAGACCCTGGCCAACTTGTTGGCCAGGGCACAGGCTGCCTTGTTGTGATGGGTGCGTGCCTGGATCTCGGTGGCCCAGGTGCGCAAACCATCGAGCGGCTTTCCGGCGCGCCGGGCCAGTTCAGCCGCCCGCAGCACGGCCCGGGCACCATGGGTCAGCAACATCCGCAGGTAGCGATCCCCCTTCTTGGAAATTCGCCCCAGCTTGCGGGTGCTGCCGGAAGAGAATTCCTTTGGCGTTAGGCCGAACCAACTGGCGAAATGCCGGGCATCCTTGAAATGGCTGACGCTGCCGCCGGTGGCGGCCACCATGGCCGTGGCGGTGAGCAGGCCAATGCCGGGAATCGTCAGTAGCTCGGTGCAAGCCGGGCAAAGCCTAGCCAGCGCAGTCAGTTCTTTCTCGAGTTGGGCAATGCGTAGTTCGAGCAGGCGGATTTCTTCGATCAGCAGTTTCATCGAGTCGCGGATCAGGCCAGGGCTATCGCACCTAGATGACATAGCTACATCCAGAACTGCGTTCGCTGTCATGCGTTTACGAGCCCCCTGTTCACAGCCCCGGAAATTGTGTAGTTTCCTCGTCTTTTGGGGTTCCCATGAAGACGAGGG
>JAVEWG010000051.1:0-8191 GCA_034004685.1 Rhodocyclaceae bacterium
CCAGGATGGCCTGCTCCACCTGATCGCCCTGGATCCCGGCGCGGGCCAGGGCGCCGCCGATGGCAGCGGCCCCCAGATCCCACACCGAAACCTCCCGCAGGGAGCCGCCGAAACTGCCCAGGGCGGTACGCGCCGCGCCCACCGCCACCACATCCGAATCCTTGTGCATCCTTGGTCTCTCCTCAGAAAAATTCTTCCCGTCGGGTTCGCGGGTTCGCCACTTCATGGTACCGCCGTGAGTCGGGCACCGGCCAGCGGGGTTCCCGCGCAAATGCCGCGCTGACTATCCGCGCAACGAAATGATCTCCCACCCATGGACCTTGGCATGGGCCCGCAGGGTGTCATCCGGGTCCACCGCCACCGCCTTGTCCACCCGCTGAAGGAGCGGCAGATCGTTGTGGGAATCGCTGTAGAACCAGGTCCGTTCGAAGCTGCCCAGGTACAGGCCGAGGGATTCCAGCCAGGCGTCCACCCGTTCGATCTTGCCCGCCTTGAAGGCCGGCATGCCCCGGGGCTTGCCGGTGAAGGCGCCGTTTTCCTGGGCAGGGATGGTGGCAATCAGGTGGGGGATGCCGAACTCCCGCACGATGGGGCCGGTAACGAAGCTGTTGGTGGCGGTCACCACCGCCACCAGGTCGCCCTTGTCCAGATGACGCCGCACCAGGGCCTGGGCCGCCGGGGTGATCATGGGGCGGATGCTCTCGGCCATGAAGTCCCGATGCCAGGCATCTAGTTCCGTCCGTTTGTGGCGGGCCAAGGGGGCGAGCTGGAAATCCAGGAATTCGAAGATGTCCAGGGTGCCGGCCTTGTATTGCTCATAGAAGGCCACGTTGCGGGCTTCGAACACTTCCAGGTCGAGGACGCCCCGGGTGATCAGGAACTGGGCCCAGGCGAAATCCGAGTCGCCGGCCAGCAGTGTGTTGTCGAGGTCGAACAGGACGAGTTCCATGGCGTGCTTTCGTGTGTTCCAGTAGGGGGCCCCACAGGGGCCCGATCAGATATCCAGGCCGCCCTGGACCAGCTCCCGCAGCAGCGGCAGGGTGATGGGGCGCTTGCGCTCCAGGGAGGCCTGGTCCAGGGCGTCCAGCACCCGCAGCAGGTTGGGCAGGTCCCTGCGGCCGAAGCGCAGCAGGTGGCTGGCCACTTCGTTCTCCAGCCGCAGGCCGCGGCGGGCGGCCTGGTCGGTGAGGATGGCGGCCCGGGCGGTGTCGTCCAGGGGTTGGACCTGGAAGGTCAGGCACTGGCCGACACGGGTGCGCAGGTCTTCCCGCAGGGCCAGTCCGAGCGGGGCGGCGGGGCCTGCCAGGACCAGGCGCTGGCCCAGCCGGCCGGACCGGTTGAAGGCGTTGAAGAGGTGGATCTGGGCCTCGTCGTCCAGCTGCTCCACGTCATCCACCGCCAGCAGCAGGCCGGGGGTTTCCGGCAGGGGCCCGGTCACCTGCCCGGCGCGGCGGTACTCGCCGGTGGCGGCCGCGCAGGCGGCCTGGAGGAGATGGGAGCGTCCGCTCCCTTCCTCGCCCCACAGGTAGAGATGGCCCCCCTGGCCCCCGGCTGCCAGGGCCAGGGCGGCCAGCAGCCCTTGGTTACCGTCGGCGATGAAGTTGTCCAGGGTGGGCGGGGCGTCGGGACGGATATCCAGCACCAGTTGCTTCACGGCTGGGCCTCCCCGGAGCCCCGGTAGAAACGGCTGGCCAGGTAGATCCGGCGCAGCTCCCGCAGGCCCACCAGCAGGGCGGCGCTGGCAGGCAGGGCCAGGAGTATCCCGGTGAAGCCGAAGAGCTGGCCGAAGGCCATCAGGGCGAAGATCACCGCCAGGGGGTGCAGGCCGATCCGCTCTCCCACCAGGTAGGGAGTGAGGGCGAAGCTCTCCACCAGCTGGCCAATGCCATAGACCACCGCCACCCCGGTCAGGGGGCCCCAGCCGCCGGCCTGGAGCAGGGCGGTGAGGACCGCCAGGACCAGCCCCAGGCTGAAGCCCACGTAAGGAATGAAAACCAGCAGGCCGGTGATCAGCCCTACCGGCAGGGCGAAATCCAGCCCCGCCAGCCACAGGCCCACGCTGTAGTAGAGGGCCAGGGCCAGCATCACCGAGAGCTGGCCCCGCAGGAACTGGGACAGCACCTGATCCACCTGGCCCGCCAGTTCCCGGACCCGGGGGAGCAGGGGGCGGGGAACGATGGATTCCACGAAGGCCAGCAGGCGGGGCCAGTCCTGGAGCAGGTAGAACATCACCACCGGAATGAGGATCAGGTTGGCGGTCCAGCCCAGGAGGGCCAGCCCGCCGACCTTGGCCCGGGCGAGGAGTTCGGGCAGCAGATCCTGGGCCGAGCTCCAGTTGGCGGTGATCCATTGGCGCAGGGTCTGGCTGTCCAGGGTCAGGCGGATATTGAAATGCTCCCGTAGCCAGGGGGACAGGCGGCTGTTGATGAGCTCCACCAGATCCGGCACCCGCTCCAGCAACATCACCGCCTCCCGATAGATGGTGGGCAGCAGGATCACCAGGAACAGCAGGAGCGCCAGGAGAAGGACCAGGATCACCATCAGTACTGCAGCGGGGCGGGGCAGGCGCCGGGCGGCCAGCCAGCCCACCGCCGGATCGCACAGGTAGGCCAGGATGCCCGCCACCACGAATGGGGTGAGAATCGGGGTGAGCAACCACAAGAGGGCCAGGAAAGCTGCGGCCAGCCCCAGCCACAAATAGGTCTGGAAGCGGTCGGCGCGGGAAGGGCTCATTTCGAGTAAAATTATCGGGTTACGGGATGGCCAGAGCGGGCGCAAGACTGCTGCGGCGCAAAAGCACCGTACTGTAGCCCCTCGCCATGCGGCCCTCAAGGGCCGGGCCGGGGCGGTCATCCCCCGATTTTTCGCCATCACGAGGTCCTGTCTTGAGTTCCAGTGTCTCCCCCACCCCCTCTCCCGCCTCCCTCTCTTACCGTGACGCCGGCGTGGACATCGATGCGGGCGATGCCCTGGTGGATCGCATCAAACCCTTCGCCAAGCGCACCATGCGCCCCGAGGTATTGGGGGGCATCGGTGGATTCGGCGCCCTGTTCCAGCTCTCCGCCAAGTACCAGGAGCCGGTGCTGGTTTCCGGTACCGACGGAGTGGGCACCAAGCTCAAACTGGCCTTCCAGCTCGACAAGCACGATACCGTGGGTCAGGATCTGGTGGCCATGAGCGTCAATGACATTCTGGTGCAGGGGGCCGAGCCCCTGTTCTTCCTGGACTACTTCGCCTGCGGCAAACTGGACGTGGATACCGCCGCCACGGTGGTTCAGGGCATCGCCCAGGGCTGCGAGCTGGCAGGCTGCGCCCTGATCGGCGGCGAGACCGCCGAGATGCCCAGCATGTACCCGGACGGGGAATACGACCTGGCGGGTTTCGCCGTGGGGGCAGTGGAAAAGAGCCGGATCATCGACGGCTCCACCATCCGTCCGGGTGACGTGGTGCTGGGCCTGGCCTCCAGCGGCGCCCATTCCAACGGCTATTCCCTGGTCCGCAAGATCATCGAACTGGCCCGGCCGGACATGAACGCCGATTTCCACGGCCGCCCCTTCCGGGACGTGGTGATGGCCCCCACCCGCATCTATGTGAAGCCGCTCCTGTCCCTCATCGCGGCCCTGCCCGGGGTGGTCAAGGGCATGGCCCACATCACCGGCGGCGGCCTCACCGAGAACATCCCCCGGATCCTGGCGGAACCGCTCACCGCCCGCATCGATGCTTCGGCCTGGGAGCTACCGCCCCTGTTCCGCTGGCTCCAGGAAAAGGGCAACGTGGAGGCCCAGGAGATGTACCGGGTCTTCAACTGCGGCATCGGCATGGTGGTGGTGGTGGCCCAGGAGCACGCCGAGGCTGCCACCGCCCATCTCACCGCCGCCGGCGAGACGGTGCGGGTCATCGGCCGCATCGATGCCCGCCAGGTGGGCGAGGCGCCCACCATCGTCGGCTGACCCGCGGGTTCCGGCGGCCCGCAGAGCCGGGCGCTCCGGGCCCTGTCTGGGCTTTGCCTCCGGTTTTGTTCCAATCCTTCGAGAGTCGCCCCATGTCCATGCCTCGCCGTCACGTGGTTCTGGCCCTCAGTCTGGCGGGCCTGGTGGCCTTGGGGGCGGCCGCCTGGTATCTCCAGCGGGCGCCCCGGGGCGGGCCTCCCGCTGCTGCGCCATCGGGGGCCGCCGGTAGTGGCGAGGTGATGGTGGAGGCGCGGCCGGTGGTCCTCCAGGCCATGCCCGAGGAAGTTAGCGCGGTGGGTACGCTGGTCTCCAACCAGTCGGTGATCCTGCGGCCGGAGGTGGCCGGGCGGGTTGCCCGCATCGGTTTCCGGGAAGGGGCGCCGGTGGCCGCCGGAACGATCCTGGTGGAACTGGACGCGGCGGTCCAGAAGGCGGAGCTGCAACAGGCCGCCGCCAGCCTGTCCCTGGCCGAAGCCAATTTCCAGCGCACCGAAGACCTCTTCGCCCGCAAGTTCGTCAGCCACAGCGCCCGGGATTCCGCCGCCTCCCAGCTGGAGGTGGCTCGGGCCGCCACCGCCCTGGCCCAGGCCCGCTTTGAAAAGACCCGGATCCGGGCGCCCTTTGCTGGGGTGGTGGGCATCCGCAAGGTCAATGTGGGGGATTACATCAAGGAAGGGGAAGCCTTGGTGAATATCGAGGAGATGGACGTCCTCAAGGTGGATTTCCGCCTGCCCGAGCTGTACCTCCAGCGGCTGGCCCGGGGCCAGGGCCTGGAGGTGGGCAGCGATGCCCGGCCGGGGGAGGTTTTCTCCGCCACGGTGGAGGCCATCGATCCCCTGGTGGATGCCCAGGGCCGGGCGGTGGTGCTGCGGGCTCGGCTGCCCAACCATGACCTGCGCCTGCGCCCGGGGATGTTCGCCCGGGTCCGGTTGATCCTCCAGGCGCGTCCGGCGGTGGCGGTGATCCCCGAGGAAGCCCTGGTGCCGGGGCCCGGCAAGACCCAGTACGTGTACCGCCTCCAGGACGGGGTCGCCCGCCGGGTGGAGGTGGCCACCGGGGTGCGCCGTGCCGCCGTGGTGGAAGTGACCGGGGGGCTGGCGGAGGGGGATCAGGTGGTGACCGCCGGGCAGCTCAAGCTGCGGGACGGGGCGGCGGTGAAGGTGGCGCCCGCCGGCGGTTCCGTGAATTAGGGGCGGCGCCATGGTGTTGTCCGAGCTGTGCATCAAGCGCCCGGTATTCGCCACCGTGCTGTCCCTCATGGTGCTGCTGGTGGGGATCATGTCCTGGTCCCGGCTGACGGTGCGGGAGTACCCCAACATTGATGAGCCGGTGGTCACGGTGGACACCCGCTATCCGGGGGCCAGCGCGGCCATCGTGGAAACCCAGGTCACCAAGCCCCTGGAGGATTCCCTGGCGGGGATCGAGGGGGTGGATGTGCTGTCATCCATCAGCCGCCAGGAGCGTAGCCAGATCACCGTGCGTTTCCGGGTGGAGCGCAACGCCGACAGCGCCGCCGCCGACGTGCGGGACCGGGTTTCCCGGGTGCGCCAACGCCTGCCGGATGATGTGGATGAACCGGTCATTGCCAAGGTGGAGGCGGACGCCAGCCCCATCATCTTTCTGGCGTTTTCCTCCGACCGCCACTCCCAGCTGGAGGTGAGCGACTTTGCCAATCGGGTGATCAAGCCCCGCCTCCAGACGCTCTCCGGCGCCGCCGACGCCCGCCTCTACGGCGAACGCCGCTACGCCATGCGGGTGTGGGTGGACCGGGACCGCCTGGCGGCCTTCGGCCTCACGCCCCAGGACGTGGAAGACGCCATCCGCCGCCAGAACGTGGAGCTGCCTGCCGGTCGCATCGAGAGCCGGGAGCGGGAATTCGCGGTGGTGGCCCACACCGATCTGACCGAGCCCCAGGCCTTCGAGGCGGTGGTGGTGCGCCAGCCGGCCACCGCCGACGCCTATCCGGTGCGCATCCGGGATATCGGCCGGGTGGAGGTGGCGGCGGCGGAGGAGCGCAGTTCGGTGCGGTTCAGGGGCCGCCCGGCGGTGTCCATCGGGCTGATCAAGCAGTCCACCGCCAATCCCCTGGACCTCAAGAAGGGTTTGGTGAACATGTTGCCGTCCCTGCGGGCGGAGCTGCCCGAGGGCATGCAGATGGACATTGGCACCGACACCACGGTGTTCATCGACCGCTCCATCCAGTCGGTGTTTTCCACCATCTGGGAAGCGGTGCTGCTGGTGGCGGTGGTGTGCTTCTTCTTCCTGCGCAACTGGCGGGCCATGCTGGTGCCCCTGGTGACCATCCCGGTTTCCCTGGTGGGGGCCTTCGGGCTGATGTACCTGCTGGGCTTTTCCATCAACACCCTGACCCTGCTGGCCCTGGTGCTGGCCATTGGCCTGGTGGTGGATGACGCCATCGTGGTGCTGGAGAACATCTACCGCCACATCGAGGCGGGCATGGCGCCCCTGGCAGCGGCCTTCCAGGGGGCCAGGGAAATCAGCTTCGCGGTGGTGGCCATGACCATCACCCTGGCGGCGGTGTATGCCCCGGTGGCCTTCATGACCGGCCGTACCGGCAAGCTGTTTACCGAATTCGCCCTGACCCTGGCCGGCGCGGTGCTGGTATCGGGCTTCGTGGCCCTCACTCTGTCTCCCATGATGTGCTCCAGGCTGTTGCGCCATGAGCCCAGCCATGGCCGCCTGTACCGGGCCATCGAGGCCTTCCTGGAGGGCATGACCCGGGGCTACCGGCGGGCCCTGGGCCGGGTGCTGAGGCTGCGCTGGGCGGTGATGGGGGTGTTCTTCCTGGTGGCCGGGGCGTCGGCCCTGCTGCTGGGGGCCCTCAAGTCGGAGCTGGCGCCGGTGGAGGATCGGGGGCGGGTGGTAGTGATCTTCTCCGGGCCCGAGGGGGCCACCCTCGATTACATGAGCCGCTATGCCAGGCAGATTGAAGAGCACTATGGCAGCGTGCCGGAAGCCCGGGGCTACCTGGTGATCACCGGCAATCCCACGGTTTCCCAGGGGATCTCCTTCGTATCCCTGGTCGATTGGTCGGAGCGCCAGCGCAATTCGGCGGCCGCCGCCAACGATCTGGCGCCCCGGCTGCGGGCGATTCCCGGCATCCTGGCCTTTCCGGTGCTGCCGGCGGCCTTCGGCCAGAACTCCCGCTCCCGCCCGGTGAGCTTCGTGATCACCACCTCGGCGTCCTACGACGAGCTGGCGGGCTACACCGACCAAATTCTCGAGGCGATCCGCAAGCATCCCGGCTTCCTCTCCCCCGATACCGATCTCAAGCTCACCAAACCGGAGCTGGCGGTGGGGGTAGACCGGGACAAGGCCTCCGACCTGGGGGTGCCGGTGGAGGTGATCGGCCGCACCCTGGAAACCATGCTTGGTGGTCGTCAGGTGACCCGCTACAAACAGGGCGCCGAGCAGTACGACGTGATCGTCCAGGTTGGGGCCTCCGACCGGGCGGACCCCCGGGACATCCGCAACATCTTCGTGCGCAGCAAGAGCGGCCAGATGGTCCCCCTGGCCGGTCTGCTGCAAGTGGGGGAAACCGTAAGCCCGCGGGAGCTCAACCACTTTGGCCAGCGCCGCTCGGTGATCATCACCGCCAACCTGGCGCCGGGTTTTGCCCTGGGGGAAGCCCTGAGCTATCTGGAGCAGACCGCCGGTCGACTCCTGCCGGCGGGCTATGCCATTGACTACGATGGTCAGTCCCGGGAATTCAAGACCAGCTCCGCCAGCCTGGCCCTCACTTTCGCCCTGGCTCTGGCCTTCATCTACCTGGTGCTGGCGGCCCAGTTCGAGAGTTTCCGTGACCCCTTCATCATCCTGCTCACCGTGCCCCTGTCCATGACCGGCGCCCTGGGGGCCCTGTACCTGACCGGCGGCACCCTCAACGTGTACAGCCAGATCGGCCTGGTGACCCTGGTGGGGCTGATCACCAAGCACGGCATCCTGATCGTGGAGTTCGCCAACCAGCTGCGGGACCAGGGCATGGCCATGGCCGAAGCGGTGGTGGAGGCGGCCACCCTGCGCCTGCGGCCGATCCTGATGACCACCGGTGCCATGGTCCTGGGCAGCGTGCCCCTGGCCCTGGCCACCGGCGCCGGGGCCGAATCCCGCCAGCAGATCGGCTGGGTGATCGTGGGGGGGCTGCTGCTGGGAACCTTCCTGACCCTCTTCGTGGTGCCCACCGTGTATACCCTGCTGGCCCGGCGGGTGCGGGAGGCGGC
>JAVEWG010000051.1:8291-21167 GCA_034004685.1 Rhodocyclaceae bacterium
CCGGGGCCGAATCCCGCCAGCAGATCGGCTGGGTGATCGTGGGGGGGCTGCTGCTGGGAACCTTCCTGACCCTCTTCGTGGTGCCCACCGTGTATACCCTGCTGGCCCGGCGGGTGCGGGAGGCGGCCTAGGCCAGCAGGGCTTCCGCCAGGGCGCCCACCCGGTCTGCCAGATCCGCCTGTAAACAATCCACCTCCACCAGATCCGGCCAGGTCTCCCGGAACTGGCGCTGCCAGGTGAGCTGGCGCTTGGCCAGCTGGCGGGTGGCGGCGATGCCCCGGAATTCCAGCGCCGCCCGGTCGCACGCCCCGTCCAGATATTCCCAGGCCTGGCGGTAGCCCACGCAGCGCATCGAAGTCATCCCGGCGGTGAGCCGGTAGCGCTGCCGCAAGCCCTCCACCTCCGCTACCAGGCCGGCCTCCAGCATCTGGCCGAAACGATCGGCGATGCGCTGGTGGAGCACCGAGCGGTCCGAAGGGGCCAGGGCGATGGGCAGCAGCCGGTAGGGGGGGGCGGCCATGGATTGACGGGCGTAGCTTTCCGCCAGGGGCGAGCCGGTCAGGCGGACGATTTCCAGGGCCCGCTGGATACGTTGGGCGTCATGGGGAGCGAGGCGGGCGGCGGCCTCCGGATCCAGGCGGGCCAACTCGGCGTGCAGCATCGGCCAGCCCTGGCGGGCGGCGGCCTCCAGGATTTCCCGGCGCAGGGCGGCATCCGCCTGGGGCAGGTCGGAGAGGCCGTCCCGCAGGGCCTTGAAGTAGAGCATGGTGCCCCCGGCCAGGATGGGTATCCGGCCCCGGGCGGTGATTTCCCCCATCCGGGCCAGGGCTTCGTCCCGGAAGCGGGCGGCGGAATAGGCCTCCTCGGGGCTCACCACGTCGATCAGGTGATGGGGGCACTGGGCCCGTTCCTCGGGGGTGGGTTTAGCGGTGCCAATATCCATGTCCCGGAACACCAGGGCTGAATCCACGCTGATGATCTCCACCGGCAGGCGCCGGGCCAGGGCCAGGGCGCAGGCAGTCTTGCCACTGGCGGTGGGGCCCATCAGGAGCAGGGCGGGAGGCAGGGGGGCGGCGGATGCTGGAGCCATGGGCCGGGATTGTACCCGGGCCATGGCGTACCCCGGCCCACACCGCCGGGGTGGCGGAGGGCCTTACTTCAGGCCCATGCAGTTGGCGTAGTAGGTGACGGTGGCGGGCCAGTCGGAGAAGATGCCCAGGATGCCCACCTCCCTGGCCAGCACGTCCAGTACCCGCATGGTGTCCCCTTCCCGGCTGATGGCCGAGTCGAAGGTCTGGTAGTAAAAGCCGTTGTTGCCGTCGGCCAGGATGCCGGAACGTTCCAGGGTCCAGGTGATGATGTCCAGCCCGGCGGCCTTGGCGTCCATCGCGGCTTGGGAGGGCACCAGATTGCCGTGGCCGTCGGTGGCGATCAGGGCGAAGGTGGGGGGCGCCCAGATATTGATGCCCTGAGCCTTGTACTGGGCCAGCTCGGCGGCGCTGGGCAGTTCGGCCACGGTGTTGGCGTCGTCCAGGAAGACCGCCTGCTTGCCGAAGGCCGGCTCATTCTTGATCCAGTAGAGGACGTCAGCCTTGTCGAAGGATTGGGGCCACACCTTGCGGGGGGACACG
This sequence comes from Rhodocyclaceae bacterium, assembly GCA_034004685.1. Classification (GTDB taxonomy): domain Bacteria; phylum Pseudomonadota; class Gammaproteobacteria; order Burkholderiales; family Rhodocyclaceae; genus JAEUNX01. The sequence goes on from JAVEWG010000051.1 coordinate 9,923, forward strand.
CCGGCGGCCTTGTATTCGTTGATCATCTTGTGGGCATAGGCCGCCTGGGTGAAGCCGTTGAAGGGCATGGCGACCGAGGGGCTCTTCAGTTCGGGCGTCATCTTGACCCCCAGCCGCTTGAACAGCTCGATGCTTTCCCGGTGGGTCATGAGGGTGCCGCTGGTGGGGCCGGCGTAGAGATCGGTGCGGAAGCTGGCGGTGCCCCCTAGGTATTCGGCCACGGTCCTGGCCCGGGGGTTGGAGGCGTCCATCTTGCCCCGCAGGGTCTTGAATTCGGCCAGGGTGATGTCGCTGGTGCGGCATTCGGCGCTGGCCGGGGCGAGCAGGTTGCCAGCGGCGTCGAAGGTGGCGGGCTTGAAGGGCGTGGCGCACTTGGCCGCCAGGGGGGTGGCCAGGATGTTGGTGGTGGTGTGGAGGTCGTTCTGGGCGTGGCGGCAGACCAGTTCCTTGTCCTTGGTGAAGGTCACATCGCATTCCACGATCCCGGCGCCCATCCGGGCGGCGGCCACGTAGGACTCCCGGGTGTGCTCGGGGAACTGGAGGGCGGCGCCCCGGTGGCCGATGGAGAAGTCGCTGCGCCGGAAGGGGCCTTCGGAGCAGGATTGCAACTCGGCCTTGAGGGGGCCTTCGGTCATGTCATCCACCAGGAAGAAGGGGCGCGGGCCGAGCTGGATGTTGTCGCCCTGATTGAAATTGGCGCCGGATTCGGCGCCCTGGCCGATGGCCTGGGCCAGCACAGGGGCGGCCGCAAGGGCGGTCATGGCAGCCAGGCGGGAAAGGGAATGAAGGGGCATGGGATACTCCAGCAGGAAGAATGGGGGGGCCGAGGGCAGGGCTGACGCTACCGGAGGGGAATTGCCATCTCGTGACTCCAGGATTGCGATTGCGGATCTCCCTTCGCGAATTGGCGCCATGGGGTTTGGGGAAGGGGCGGCCGTGTGCTAACCTCGCAAGGTTACAAATTCATTACAAAACATCATGTTCGGTCGTTTCATGCCCCGGGAAGGGCGGTTTTTCGAGCTTTTCGATGCCCATGCGGTGCAGCTGGTGGAGGGGGCCAAGGCCTTGCAAAGCCTGATGGAGGCCCTAGGTACGGACCCGGAGCGGGTGCGGGCCATGACCGAGGCGGTATCGGTGGCGGAAACCCGGGCCGACCGGATCACCCATGACACGGTGACCCTGCTTCATACGACCTTCATCACCCCCCTGGACCGGGACGAGATCCACGATCTCATCAACGGCATGGACGACATTCTGGACCTGATGCAGGACACCGCCCAGTCGGTGGGGCTGTACGACCTGCGCCATGGCACCCCCGAGGCCCGCCAGTTGTGCGATCTCATCGTGTCCTGCGTAGACCGGGTGAAGTCCGCCGTGGCCCTGATCGACGACGCTGACGCCGTCGCCGCCTTGCGCAAGACCTGCGACGAGATCGACGTGCTGGAGTCCGAGGCCGACCGGGTGATGCGCAGCGCCATTGGCCGCCTGTTCCGGGACGAGCAGGACATGCGGGAGCTGTTCCGCCTGAAGTCCATCTACGAACTGCTGGAAGCCGTGACTGACCGCTGTGAGGACGTGGCCAAGCTCCTCGAAGCCATTGCCCTGGAAAACTCCTGATCCCCCGCCATGAGCGCTATTGAAACAAGCCTGGCAGTGGTGATCCTGCTCGTCGCCCTGGCATTGGCCTTCGACTTCATGAACGGCTTTCACGACGCCGCCAATTCCATTGCCACCATCGTTTCCACCGGGGTGCTCAAGCCCCATCAGGCGGTGGCCTGGGCGGCCCTGTTCAACGTGATCGCCATTTTCGTGTTCCAGCTCAAGGTGGCCACCACCATCGGCAAGGGCACCATCGATCCCTCGGTGGTGGATCATCATGTGATCTTCGGCGCCCTGGTGGGGGCGATCACCTGGAACGTGGTCACCTGGTATTACGGGATTCCTTCTTCCTCGTCTCACGCCCTGATCGGCGGCCTGGTGGGGGCTGCCGTGGCCAAGTCCGGCGTGGGCGGGCTGGTGATGTCCGGGATCATGAAGACCGTGGCCTTCATCGTGGTTTCCCCGGTGCTGGGCTTCCTGCTGGGTTCGCTCCTGATGCTGGCGGTGTCCCACATCTTCTTCCGCTCCATGCCGGGCAAGGTGGACCGCTGGTTCCGGCGTCTCCAGCTCATTTCCGCCGGGCTCTACAGCCTGGGCCACGGGGGCAACGATGCCCAGAAGACCATCGGGATCATCTGGATGCTGCTGGTGGCCGCCGGGCTCTCCCAATCCTCCGACCCGGTGCCGGTGTGGGTGATCATCTCCTGCTACCTGGCCATTGGCATGGGTACCCTGTTCGGTGGCTGGCGGATCGTCCGGACCATGGGCCAGAAACTCACCAAGTTGAAGCCCGTGGGGGGCTTCTGCGCCGAGACCGGGGGGGCCATCACCCTGTTCCTGGCCACCGCCCTGGGCATTCCGGTGTCCACCACCCACACCATCACCGGCGCCATCGTCGGGGTGGGAGCCACTCAGCGGGTCAAGGGCGTGCGCTGGGGCCTGGCCTCCGGCATCGTGTGGGCCTGGATTCTCACCATCCCCTGCAGCGCCCTGGTGGCGGCGGGGGCCTACACGGTGAGCAACTACCTGTTCTGAGTTCGTTGGGTGGGCGGTAGGGCAGGATTCATCCCGCCTTGCCACCCCCGCCTCGGTCGGCTGAAGCCGGCCCTGGCCGCGCATTCCAATCTTGCATTCCAACTCGTAACATTGTCGGCCCCCGGCTTGAGGCACCATGCCGGGGTATTTTATTTTGGGGCTGGCTCTGGCTGGCCCTTGTTTTTCTCCCTTTCCGGACCGGTGGTGGCATGAAACGATCCTTGGAAACGATTCTGGCCGACCTGGCCAAGCCCGATGCCCGCCCAGTGCCCTTGCTGGTGGAGCTGGTGGACCGCATCCGTCCCCTGCGGGGGGGCGACAGGGAGGCGGCCTGCCACGGGGTACGGGCCCTGATCCACCTGCTGGGGGCCCAGCCCAGCCTGGGGGCGGCCCTGGCCGAGACCTTGCGGGCCCTGCTGGGACAGACCCGCCAGATCAAGCTCTACGCCAGTACCGGGATCTTTCCCCCCACCGGATTTTTCAGCGAGATTGCCCGCCGGGTCGGGGCCTCCCTGCTGCCGGAGGTGGCGGATCCGGGCCAACTCAAGGACGTGCTGGGGCAGATGTTTCACCACCGGGACGACGTAGACTGGGTGGATGCGGTGCCGGACGAACTGTGGATCGAGCTGCTGGAGCGCCTGTTTGGCCCGGGGCCGGCCCTCATCGCCCCGGGTTCTCCGCTGCCCCAGTCCCTGGCCCAGGTGCTGGAGGCCCTGCGGGTGCTGTCCTACCAGGTTTCCGCCATCGGCCTGGATCCGGAACTGGTGCGGGTGTGGGCGGCCCTGGAGGAGCACGACTCGCCCTTCCTGGCCCAGAACCTGGAGCTGCAGGCTCACCTGGAGCGTTTCAATACCGCCTGGGAAAATGGCCAGGCGCTGGTGGAGGACGACCAGCACCTGGGGGTCCTGCTCCATCAATGCCTGGAGGTGATGCAGCGCATCCGGCGGCGAACCACCCAGGCCGGCACCAGCTTGTCCCTCACCTTCAAGATGGAACGCCTGGGCCAGCACCTGGCGCGGATCGAACAACTCCTCGCCTTGCTCCAGGCCTTCGAGCCGGGCGCGCCGGAGGGGGATCCCTACCGGCGGGTGGTGCCCCTTTTCAAGGGCCTGGTCCAGGGGGAATGCCACAAGAACCACCTGGGTTTCTATCTCAAGCGCAATGTGGAGCTGCTCTCCCTGCGGGTCACCGAGAACGCCGGGCGGGCCGGGGAGCATTACATCACCGAAAGCCGGGGCGAGTACTTCGCCCTGCTGGGTTCGGCCATGGGGGCGGGGCTGATCATCGCGGTGATGGCCGGGATCAAACTGGTCATTGGCCAGCTTCATCTGGCGCCCCTCAACGAGGCCCTGGCGATCTGCCTCAACTATGGTCTGGGTTTCGTGCTGATCCACCTGCTCCACTTCACGGTGGCCACCAAGCAGCCGGCCATGACCGCCAACGCCATCGCCGCCACCATCGACGAGGTGGGGGGGCGCAGCCGGGATCTCCATCGGCTGGCGGATCTGGTGGCCCGCACCGTGCGCAGCCAGCTGGCGGCGATTCTGGGCAACGTGGTGGTGGCGGTGCCGGTGGCGATCCTCATCGCGGTGGCGGTCCATGGCCTGGCGGGCGGCCACTACCTGACGCCGGACAAGGCCCGTTCCCTGCTGGCGGCGGTGGATCCCCTGGGGGGCACCCTGATCTTTGCCGCCATCGCCGGAGTGTGTCTGTTCCTCTCCGGCCTGGTGTCGGGCTATTTCGACAATCTGGCGGCCTACGATCGGATTCCCGAGCGCTTGCAGAACCTGGGCTGGGCCCGGCGTCTGCTGGGGGAGGCCCGTTTGCGCCGGGTGGCAGCCTATGTGGGAGACAACCTGGGGGCCCTGGCGGGCAACTTCCTGTTCGGCTTCATGCTGGGGGGCGTTTCCGCCCTGGGGGTGCTCTTCGGCTTGCCCCTGGATATCCGCCACATCGCCTTTGCCTCGGCCCATCTGGGCTATGGCCTCACCAGCCTGGACTTCCAGGTGGCCTGGCAGACTGTGGCGGTGGCGGCCCTGGGGGTGAGCTTGATCGGGCTGGTGAACCTGGGGGTGAGTTTTGCCCTGGCCCTGCTGGTGGCCCTGCGGGCTCGGCAGGTGGATTTCATCCAGGGCCGCGCCCTGGGGCGGCTTCTGCTGGGCAGCCTGGGGCGTAACCCCCGGTCCTTCTTCTGGCCGCCCAAGGGTTAGGGTGGCTTCACCTGGCCGTGCCCCTGGGTGAATGGGCACGGCCTCAGTAGGGCCGGCTTCAGCCGGCCAAGGCGGGATGGATCCCGCCCTACGTTCGTCCCACGGGGTTGGGCTGGGGATGGCGTAGGGCCGGTTTCAACCGGCCAAGGGCGCGGCGCGGCGGGTTGGCGGGATGAATCCCGCCCTACTGCCCTCGCAGGAAGAAGCGGTCCAGCTCCGCCAGGCTGAACTGGGTCCAGGTGGGGCGGCCGTGGTTGCACTGGTCGGCCCGCTCGGTGGCTTCCATGTCCCGCAGCAGGGCATTCATCTCCGGCAGGGTCAGGCTGCGGTGGGCCCGCACCGCGCCGTGGCAGGCCATGGTGGCCAGGAGTTCGTTGCGCCGGGCGGTGAGCACCTCGGTGGCGGGGAATTCCTGCAGTTCCTCCAGCACGTGGCGCACCAGTTCCGCCACCGGGGCGCTGGCCAGCAGCGCCGGCACGCTGCGCACTACCAGTTCCTGGGGGCCCGCCGGGGCGATCTCGAAGCCCATGCGGGCCAGGGTTTCGGCCCATTCCTCGGCGGTGGCCATGGCCTTGGGGGCAACGGCGAACACCGCCGGAATCAGCAGGCGCTGCACCGACGGGGTGCCGTCCAGCACGGTCTTGAGCTTTTCGTAGAGGATCCGCTCGTGGGCCGCGTGCATGTCCACCAACACCAGGCCCGCCTCGTTCTGGGCCAGGATGTAGATGCCGTGGAGCTGGGCCAGGGCATAGCCCAGGGGTGGCGCCTTGTCCCCCGGGGGCAGGGCCGGGCGGCTTGGCTCGGTGGCGGCGCCCGGAGCGGGGCGGGCTGACGCGGCGAAATCGAAATAGGCCCGGGAGGCGGGCTCCATGGCCAGGTTGCCCTGGGTCGGCGGGGCGAAGGAGCGAGGCGGCGGCGTCCAGCCTTCCCGGGCGGGGGGCGTTTCCTGGAGCCGGGCCGGCAGCGGGGCGGCGGGGTTGTCCTGGCCGGCGCCGGAGAGCGCCAGGCTGCGGCTCACCCCATGGAAAACGAACTGGTGCACCGCCCGGGATTCCCGGAAGCGTACCTCGGTCTTGGCTGGGTGGACATTCACGTCCACCGCCGCCGGGTCCAGCTCCAGAAACAGCACGTAGGCCGGATGGCGGTTGCCGTGGAGGATGTCGGCGTAGGCCTGGCGCAGGGCGTGGGTCAGGAGCTTGTCCCGAACGAAGCGGCCATTCACGAAGAAGTATTGGGCGTCCCGGCTGGAGCGGGAGTAGGCGGGCAGGGAGGCGAAGCCGGACAGGCGCAGGACGCCGGCGTCGGCTTCCAGGGCCCGGGCCTGGGCCAGGAAGTCGTCCCCCATCAGGGCCGCCACCCGGCGGGCCGGATCGCTGGCGGGCAGGCGGTGGATGACCCGTCCGTTGTGGCTCAACTGGAGGGCCAGCGCCGGGTGGGCCAGGGCCACCCGTCGGAAGACATCGTCGCAATGGGCGAACTCGGTGGCTTCCGACTTGAGGAATTTCCGCCGGGCCGGGGTGTTGTAGTAGAGGTCCTGGGCATCCACCACCGTGCCCTGGTTGAGGGCTGCCGGCTGGGGTTCCCGATCGTCGCTGGCAATCCGCCAGGCGTGGCCGGTACCCTGGGCGCGGCTGGCGAGGCTGAGCCGGGTGACCGCCGCGATGGCCGCCAGGGCTTCCCCCCGGAACCCCATGGTGGCCACCCGTTCCAGATCGTCCAGGTTGGCGATCTTGCTGGTGGCGTGGCGCTCCAGGGCCAGGGCAAGCTCCTCCCGGACAATGCCGCAACCGTCGTCCGCCACCCGGATCCGCCGCACCCCCCCCTGTTCCAGGGCCACCTCCACCACCTGGGCGCCGGCATCCACCGCGTTTTCCAGGAGTTCCTTGAGCACCGAGGCGGGCCGCTCCACCACCTCGCCAGCGGCGATCTGGTTGATGAGGAGATCGGAAAGGGGATGGATGGAGGCCATGGCCGAAGGTCAGGAGAGGGTCCGGAATTATAGGGGGAGTGCTGGCCTGACCGGGGCGCGCCTGTTGCAGGGAAAAGAAATGGCAGGGGAAAGCGCTTCTTCTCCATCGAAAGACATAGGCATGGGGGGGCTAATGTAGGCACCGTCGCCCGATGGTGTGGGGTTTGCCCGGCACTGCGGCTAACTCGAAAGAGATAGAAGATCATGGATAGACCTTCCCACGAAGCTTTTCGCAAACCCCGCCCGATCAGCGAGTCCGTATCGGTGGCCGACATGATGGTTGGCTACCTGGAGCAACTGGGGGTCGAATATGTGTTCGGCGTGCCCGGCGCCGGTATCGAGCCCTTCTATGATGCCCTGGCCCGCAGCGCCCGCCATGGCGGGCCGCAGGTGGTGACGGCGCGTCACGAGTCGGGCGCGGTGTTCATGGCTGACGGCTATGCCCGGGAAACGGGCCGACTGGGCGTGTGCATCTCCACCTCCGGTCCGGGGGCCACCAACATGATCACCGGGGTGGCCTGCGCCAAGGAAAACAACATCCCCTTGCTGGCCATCTCCGGGCAGACGGCGCTCCCATCCTTTGGCAGGCGTGGTGTTCAGGAGTCGAGTTGCACGGGCATCAATGTGGTGGAGATGTTCCGCCATTGCACCCGCTACGACTCCCTCATTTCCCATGGAAGCCAGGCCGAGCACAAATTGGCCAGCGCGGTGATGCGGGCGGGCCAGACCCAGGGGCCGGTGCATCTTTCAATTCCCGTAGATGTGCAAAAGGCGCCGTGGGCGCCCAGCGAACGCGCCTACAACCTGGCCCGCGCCTTCCATCGTTCCCTTGCCATGGACGAATTCGCGCGGGAGGAGCTGGAGCGCCTGCTGGAGGAGGCCCGGCGGCCGCTTCTGGTGATCGGCAGTGGCTGCCTGACTGCCGCCCGCACCATCGTCAAGCTGGCGGAGTGCCTGGGGGCGCCCTTCATCGTGACTTCTGATGCCAAGGGCTTCATCAATCCCCATCATCCCCTTTATCGGGGTGTCTTCGGCTTTGGCGGCCACGCTTCGGCCTGGGCTGCGCTGGAGGATGCGTGCGACCTGATCATCGTGGCGGGCAGCGCCTTGGGGGAGGCGCCCAGCGCTGGCTGGTCCGGATCCCTGCTCAACGAGCGCCTGGTCCACGTGGATCAGATCGAAGAAAACTTTCTCCAGTCCCCTATGGCGCGTCTGCATGTACGGGGCGACATGGCCACCCTGTTCCGTGGCCTGGTCGACCGCTTTGCCGGACGCAAGGCGCCATGGCCGGCACCTACGCCCATCGCCCTCGAGCCCGCTGAGCCTTCCGGTCAGGGGGGCGTCTTCCCCCCGGCCCTGATGGCCCGCCTGTCGCAGGATGCGCCTTCGAATGTGCGGATCTTCGCCGATTCGGGCAACAGCTTTGCCTGGGCCATCCATCGTCTGGAGGTTCAGGATCGCCGCGAACAGCGCCAGCCCCTGCCGGGGGCCCAGACCTCGCCCCAGGTCTTTGAACGGCGGGGTCGTCCCCGCAGCTGGCTCTCCGTGAATACTGAATTTGGCGCCATGGGTTGGGCCATCGGCGCGGCGGTCGGCTCGGCCATGGCGGACCGCCGCAGTCCGGTGGTGTGCATGACCGGCGACGGCGCCTATCTGATGAGCGGCCAGGAAATCACCGTGGCGGTGGCTGAACGCTTGCCGGTGATCTTCGTCATCCTGAACGACTCGGCCTTGGGCATGGTCATGCACGGCCAGCGGATGGCCAAGGCGGAAGAGGTGGGTTTCGACATACCCACGGTGGATTTCGCCCTCATGGCCCAGGCCATGGGCGTACCTTCGGTCGTGGTGCGGTCCAATGCCGAACTGGAGGCCCTTGATCTGGCTGCCATCTTCGCCCGTCGTGGGCCGACCCTGATCGACGTGCGGGTGGACCGGGAGGTCAAACCTCCCATCGGCGTGCGCATCAAGATCCTTCAGCGGGTCTGAGGCCATGACCACCATCACCACCACAATCTGGCAGGAGGTGCCGGAGCCGGCCAACCCCTACGCCGCCCAGGTGGCGCGCTGCCACGGTTACGATGTCTATGGAGAAATGCTGGGGCATGCCGGCTGGGCCGACATGGTCTTCCTGCTGCTCACCGGAGAGCGGCCGGATACCCGGCAAAAAGCAATGCTGGAATCCCTGGCGGTGGCCCTGGCCAACCCGGGGCCAAGAGATCCGGCGGTCCATGCCGCCATGTGCGGCGGGGTGTCCGGTTCCCCGGCCGCCGCGTGCCTCACGGCCGCCCTGGCGGTGGGGGCGGGCGGGGCGGGCGGGGCGCGGGAGGTCCATCGGGCCGTCTCGGCCTGGCACGCTTCCCGGGGCGAAGTGGGGGCGCTGGCCGCTGAACTGGCCCGGGTGGTTGCCGAGCCGGCCATCGAAACCTGGCCGGCCGCCGAGGTGTGGCCTGGCTTTGACGCCCATAGCCCGGTTTGCCCGCTACCGGTCTTAAGGACCCTCGATTATCTGGCCCCCCTGAGTCCGGGCGCCGCGCTGGTGACCCTCCAGCAAGGGCGCCAAACGCTGGAAACCGGGGCGGGCCGGGGTTTAGCGATGACCGGGGTGGCCGCCGCCGCCTACGTGGATCTGGGCATGTCCCCCGATCAAGCCGAGATGCTCCACCTGCTCTTGCGCCTGCCCGGCGCCGCCGCCCATGCCCTGGAGCAGGCGAAACTGGGGTTCCAGAAATTTCCGTGGGGCGAGCTGGAGCTGCTCGACGACCCAATGCGCAAGTCGTCTCGTAACGATTGTTTGGCCGAGGTGGAGTCATGATCCCAACCCATCCCCTGGATGCCTACACCGGCCCTATTCGGACCCGCATGGGTGCCGCGATAGGGGGGGAGCGGGCGGTGTTTCGCGGTTATGACCTGCATCGGGATTTGCGGGATATCCATTGGGTGGAGTTGTTGTTCTTTGGTGTTACAGGCAAGCGATACAGTCCGTCGGAGATTCGCATCTGCAACGCGTTGCTGACATTCACCAGCTATCCGGATCCACGGATCTGGAACAATCGGATTGCGGCTTTAGGTGGAACATCGCGCACCACAGGCAACTTGGCGGTTGCTGCGGCTCAGGCGGCGTCCGAAGCAGTTTTGTTCGGAGGCCAGAGTTTCTACCGAGCACTGGATTTTCTGTTTCGAGCCCGAGCCCATTGTGATACGGGGGGAGACCTTCATGGTTTCGTGGCCGACGACTTGAGGCGCCATCGAGCCATTGCCGGTTTTGGGCGGCCGCGGATCAACGAAGACGAGCGGGTTGCGCCCATGCTCGCCCTCCTGGCCGAGGAGGGTTTCGATGATGGTCCCTTCCTGCGTTTGGCCCGGCGGATTGAAGAAATTCTTCTGACGGGTCGCTGGCGCTATCGGATGAATTATGCGGGCCTGGCGGCGGCGGTCTGCGGGGATCTTGGGCTGACCCCAGAGCAGTATTCGCTGGTTTCCTTTCCCGCCTTCCCGTGCGGGATGTTTCCGTGCTACCTGGAGGCCCGGGAAAAGCCTGCTGGCGCGGTCATGCCGGTTACCTGCGTTGCCATGAAATATATAGGGGCCTCTCCCCGCCATTGGGCTTAATTAATCGGCGTCCTGGCCGTAAACTGGGCACGATCGTGTTGAGCGAGTGCCCCTATGCCGTCATCAAGCGAAAAGTTGGTCCACCGCAGTCCGGGTCTTGCCCTCTGGCCGGGGCTCCTCAGCTTGACGATTCTTGGGCTGCCGCTGAGCGGGCTTGCCGCGAACGGTTTCGAGGATGAAGACCTGGCCCAGGTCTATGGAGACAAAAGCTTCGTTTCCATCGCCACGGGCAGCGTGCAGCCGATACACCGCGCTCCGGCCGTGGCCACGGTGATTACCGCAGGGGATATCGAGGCTCTCGGCGCCCGTAACCTTGAGCAGGCGCTGGCCTTGGTGCCAGGCCTGCATGTTTCCCGTTCCGCCTACTTCAACAACCCGATCTACACCTTTCGGGGCATCCACTCCCAGTACAACCCTCAAGTTCTTGTGTTGGTCAATGATCTGCCCCTCACCAGCGTCTTTGGCGGCGACCGTGGGACCGGCTGGGGAACGGTTCCCGTCGAGATGATTTCGCGAATCGAAGTGATTCGGGGGCCGGGCTCGGCGCTTTACGGGGCGGACGCCTTGGCGGGGGTGATCAACGTCATCACCAAGAACCCGGAGGAACTCAAGGGGACGCGGCTGTCAGCGGTGTACGGAAGCTTCCAGACAGGCGACGTTACCGCGATCCACGGAGACGACCAGGATGCCCTGCGTTATTCCACCTACGTCCATGTGGGCCGCTCCGAAGGGGCAGACCCCACCGTCAGGGCCGATCAGCAGAGCGCCTTCGACGCCCTATTCGGTACTTCGGCCTCCCTCGCGCCCGGGCCCATCAATCTCG
>JAVEWG010000052.1:0-20584 GCA_034004685.1 Rhodocyclaceae bacterium
TTGGGCGCAATGGAGTCATACCCCTGGGCGACAGGTTTGACCACAGCCCTATCCACCGCGTCGTTAAAGCGGAACATAGCTCGGTTGTAGCCCTCAAGGGGATCGTTTTCAACGCCGGGCCCGGCGCTCGCGCAGCCCGTCAGTACGGCGGCGGAGACGACGCACAGGGCCAATCTGGCATGAAGAAAATTTCGCTTGGTCATGACTATCGATGTCCCGGATCAAGGATTCAGCGGGATGGACCCCCCACTCACCCGATCATCATATCGCGCCCGGTCGCCCATGTTTGGGTCTGACCCGACCTACTGTGCGGCGGCCGGAGTAGGCTCGGCCGCCTTGTTGAACAGAAACTGGCCAATCAACTGCTCCAGCACCACTGCAGACTGGGTTTTCTTGATGGAATCCCCGGCCACCAGGTTCTCGCTGGCGCCCCCAGGATCCAGACCGATGTATTGCTCCCCCAGCAGGCCCGAGGTCAGGATGCTGGCAAAGGTATCCTTGGGGAAGGCATAGCGGCTATCCACGGAGATCACCACCAAGGCCTGAAAGGTCTGGTTGTCGTACTGGATTTCAGCCACGCGACCCACCACCACCCCGGCGCTTTTGACCGGCGCCCGCACCTTGAGGCCACCGATGTTGTCGAATTTGGCTTTGAGCACATAAGTCTCACCCTGGTTCACAGACGAAAGGTTGCCCACCTTCAGGGCCAGAAAGAGCAATGCGCCCAAGCCAATAACCACGAAGAGGCCGACCCAGAGGTCAAGTATGGTGCGATTCATCAAAATCCCCGGAACATGAATGCGGTCAACATAAAATCCAGTGCCAAAACAGAGAGGGAGGAGAACACCACGGTGCGGGTGGTTGCCCCCGATACGCCTTCGGCAGTCGGTTCGGCGTCATAGCCCTCGAACACGGCAATCAGGGAAATGGCCAGGCCAAAGATGGCGCTCTTGATCACCCCGTTGACGATGTCCATGCGGAAATCCACCCCAGCTTGCATCTGGGACCAGAAAGCGCCCTCGTCGGAGCCGATCAGCACCACCCCCACCAGGTAACCCCCGAAAATCCCCATGGCCGAGAACAGGGCAGCCAGCAAGGGCATGGAGAACACACCCGCCCAAAAGCGTGGCGCCACCACCCGGGCCAGGGGATTGACCGCCATCATTTCCATGGCGGACAGCTGTTCGGTGGTCTTCATCAGGCCGATTTCAGCGGTAATGGCGCTGCCGGCGCGACTGGCGAACAGCAAGGCCGCCACCACCGGCCCCAGCTCCCGCACCAAGGACAGGGCCACCAGCACCCCCAGGGCCTCGGCGGAGCCATAACGCTGCAATGTGTCGTAGCCCTGCAGCCCAAGCACCATGCCCACGAACAGACCGGACACCAAGATGATGATGAGGGACAACACCCCTGTGAAATAAACCTGCCGGATGGTGAGACCAAAACGCTGGAAGGCCATGCCCGAGTTCATCAGGACCGCCACCAGGAACCTTGCGGCAAACCCCATGCGCCAGACGGCATTCACCACCCGCCGACCCACTTGGCGCAACGCCCGGGCGAAAAAATCAAGCACGCTGCACCCCCAGCAGGTCGTCGGCATAGGGCCGCGCTGGATAGTGCAGGGGCACCGGACCGTCGGCCTGGGCCCAGACGAACTGGTGCACCCAGGGATCCTGGGAATTGCGGATTTCCTCGGGCGTGCCCTCGGCCACGATTTTTCCCTCCGACACGAAATAAATGTAATCCACGATCTCCAGGGACTCATGAATGTCGTGGGTAACCACGATGGAGCTGGCACCCAGGGCATCATTCAGGGTCCGGATGATCTGACCGATCACTCCCAAGGCGATGGGATCAAGGCCGGCGAAGGGCTCGTCGTACATGATCAGCATGGGATCCAGGGCCACCGTGCGGGCCAGGGCCACCCGCCGCGCCATTCCACCGGAAAGTTCGCTGGGCATCAGGGAAGCCGCGCCCCGCAGACCTACCGCATGGAGCTTCATCAGCACCAGATCGCGAATCATGGATTCGGGCAGATCGGTATGCTCCCGCAGGGGGAAGGCCACGTTATCGAACACCGACATATCGGTAAACAGGGCGCCGAACTGGAAGAGCATACCCATGCGCCGGCGCAGGGCGTAGAGACCGGAACGGGAAATCCCCGCAAGGGACTCACCCCCCACCGTCACCTCGCCGGAACCGGCCTGCAACTGGCCGCCAATCAAACGCAACAAGGTAGTCTTGCCGCAACCGCTGCCCCCCATGATGGCCACCACCTTGCCCCGGGGGACCACCAGGTCGATACCACGCAAGATTTCCCGCTCGGCATAGCCAAAGCGCACGGACTTGAGTGCCACGAGGGGGGCTTGGTCGTTGGAGGTCACGGCGATTTTGATTATTGGATACTGATTGCATTGTAACAGAGCCCCCGGTTCACAACGCACCGCACAATTCGCGTTTGCCGCCTCGGCGATCGTTCTCGGCTACACTCATCCATTACCTTACAGTCCAAGCGCCCTAGGTCTTGACCCAACGCCCTGCTCTCCTCCTGGTGGATGACGACCCTCTGATCACGGAGGCCCTCGGGTTCCTGCTGGAGACGGATTTCACCGTAACTGCCGCCCCCACCCGCAGCCAGGCGGTGGAAGCGGTCAGGCGCATGTCCAGCGCCCCTGAACTGGCTCTGATCGATCTGGGCCTACCCCCCACGCCCCATCGCCCCGACCAGGGCTTTGCCCTGATCGCCGACCTGCTGGCCCACGCCCCGGCGATGCGCATCCTGGTGCTGTCTGGCCAGAACGACGAAAGCAACGCACGCCATGCCCGGGCCCTGGGCGCCCTGGAATTCATTCCCAAACCCGCCGACCCGGGCAAGCTGCGAGCCACATTGCTGGCGGCCCTGGCGGTGCCGACGGAAACGCCGGAGGTCCCCCGGGACGGCCTGGCCCTGGTGGGAGCCAGCCAAGCCATCCTGGATCTGCACCAACGCATCGATCAATACGCCCCAGCCCCCTTCCCGGTGCTGGTGGAGGGGGAGTCGGGCACCGGCAAGGAGCGGGTCGCCCAGCAACTCCACCTCCAGAGCGGACGCCGGGAGCACCCCTACCTCACCCTCAATTGCGCGGCCATCGCCCCCAGCCTGATGGAATCCCTGCTCTTCGGCCACACCCGGGGGGCCTTCACCGGTGCCGACAGCCCACGCACCGGTTACTTCGAGGATGCTGGCGAAGGCACCCTGTTCCTCGACGAGATCGGCGAACTGCCCCTGGATCTCCAGCCCAAGCTCCTGCGGGTCCTGGAGAACGGCGAGTTCCAGCGGGTGGGGGAAACCCGCCAGCGCTTCAGCCGGGCGCGGATCGTGGCCGCCACCAACCGGGATCTGCGGGCCGAGGTGCGAGCCGGGCGTTTCCGCGCCGATCTCTACCATCGCCTGAGTGTGTTCACCCTGCGGGTGCCACCCCTGCGGGAGCTGGGGGAAGATCGCCTGCTGCTGCTGGACCACTTCCGCCATCAGGTGGCCACCCAGCTTGCCACGCCCCCCTTCAGCCTTGACGAGGCAGCCCAAGGATGTTGGCTGGCCTACGGCTTCCCCGGCAATGTCCGCGAACTCAAGAACATCGTCATCCGGCTGCAAACCAAACTGCCGGGTCGGCGGGTCGGGGTCACCCAGCTGGAAGCCGAACTTGAACTGGACGCCGCCCCGCCGCCGCGCCCTCAAGCCGCCCCCCCCCCGGCCACCACGCCGGTGAGCCGGGCCATGGAGACCCTCCGTAACCAGCGCGCCTTCAACCTGGACGAAACCCTCCGCAACGAGGAGCGGGCCTACGTGGAAGCCGCCCTCCTGCTGGCCCAGGGCAATTTCAGCCACGCAGCCCGCCTGCTGGGGGTGCACCGCACCACCCTCTACAACCGCCTGGAAGCCCTCGGCCTGCCCCGCCCCCAGGCGAGCACGGGAAACTGACCGGCCATGTCCCTCTACCTGGATCACTTCGGCCTCCGGGAACCGCCCTTTCTCATCACCCCCCTCACGGAATTTTTCTTCAGCGGCGCACGCCGGGGCGCCACCCTGGAGGCCCTGAGCCACGCCATTCTCTTTGAAGAGGGCATCGTCCAGGTCAGTGGCGAGGTGGGCAGCGGAAAGACCATGCTGTGCCGGGTCTTGATGGAACGCCTGCCCGCCGCGGTGGACACCATCTACCTGGCCAATCCCACCCTGGCCCCGGAAGTCCTGCTCCAGGCCATCGCCGAGGAACTGGGGGGCGGCCCCCAGGACACCCGTCCCGGAGCGGAATTGCGCCATATCCAGGAACAACTCATCGCCCGCCACGGCGCCGGACGACGGGTGGTGGCCCTGATCGACGAAGCCCACGCCATGCCCCGGGAAGCCCTGGAGCAGATCCGCCTCCTGTCCAACCTGGAGACCGGCCGCCACAAGCTGCTCCAGCTCGTCCTGCTGGGCCAGCCCGAGCTGGACGAACTCCTGGCCCGCCGCGACCTGCGCCAGCTCAAGGACCGAATCACCCAGCACTTCCGCCTCGATCCCATGACCCCCGCCGAGGTCACCGAATACCTGAGCTTCCGGATGCGGGCCGCCGGTTACCGGGGGCCCGACGTTTTCACCGCCCGCGCTGCCCGCCGCATTGCCCGGGCCAGCCGAGGCTTCAACCGGCGCATCAACATCCTGGCCGACAAGGCCTTGCTGGCGGCCTTCACCGAGGGCGGCCACCAGGTGGGACCACGCCAGGTAGCCCTGGCCGAGGGGGACGTGACCCCCGCCCCACTCCGCTCACCGTGGCTCGCCCCCCTCCTGGCGGCCCTGGCCGGCGCCCTGCTCCTGGCCGGCGGGTGGCTGGCAGGCCGCGGCGGGCCATGAAACCCCACCCGTCCCGGGCAGCAGCCGGCCGATTGTGCCGGAGAAATCCCTACAGCCGTGCCGGCGTCTGGTGAAACATCCCCATAAACCGCTAACATGGGGGCATCCATCCGCCCCAAGCCCGTCGATGACCCTCCGTCGCGCCTTACCCAGCCTGCTCTGTGCCTGTCTCGCGGCCTGCGCCCAGGTTCCCCGGCAGGCCGCCGCCCCCGCCCATCTGGGCCGCCAGGACCTCCCGGCGGCGATTCCGGCGCCCGCAGGGATTCCGGCGCCGGTTGCCCACAGCTTCAGCCTGCCCCCCCCAAAGCCGGGCCCCAAGACGGAAACCTACTCGGTGGTGGTCAGCAACGTGTCCGTCCAGGATCTGCTGTTCGCCCTGGCCCGGGATGCCAGGTTGAATGTGGACGTCCATCCCGGACTGACCGGCACCGTCACCCTCAACGCCCTGAACCAGACCCTGCCCCAGCTCCTGGCCCGGATCGCCAAGCAGGTGGATATGCGCTTCGAACTGGACGGCCAGACCCTCACCGTCACCCCCGACACCCCGATCCTGCGGACCTATCAGATCGACTACGTGAATCTGGGGCGCAACGTGAGCGGCACGGTGTCCACCAACACCCAGATCAGCACCAGCAACGCCTCCATGAGTGGCGGCGGAGGCAGCGGCACCGGCTCCAGCGGCGGCAATGTTTCCAGCACCAGGATCGAGAACCTGTCCCGCAACCAGTTCTGGGAGTCCATCGAAAAGAACGTCGCGGACATCCTGCGGGAGACGGACAAATACGTGCCCACCGTCGGCCAGGCCTCGGCGACCGGGCAACTGGTGGCCGCCAGCGACAAAAATGGCGCCGGATCCGCTCGCGGGCCCGCCGATCAAGCGATCCAGGCCCAGGGCAACACCAATTTCCGCTTTCTGGAAGCGGCCTCGGTCATCGTCAACAAGGAAACCGGGGTGGTCACCGTCAGGGCCACCAGCCGCCAGCAGGAACGGGTCCAGGAATTCCTTGACCGGGTGATGGCCTCGGCCCACCGCCAGGTGCTGATCGAGGCCACCATTGTGGAGGTGAGCCTTTCCGACAGTTACCAGCAGGGTATCGACTGGTCCCGTCTGGGGGGCAAGACCTGGGGCATCAGCGGCCCCACCCTGGGCTCCAACGTGGGTAGCGCCGTCACGCCCTTCAGCATCACCTACGCGTCGGGCAACCTGAAGATCGACCTGTCGGTGCTGGAGGCCTTCGGCACGGTCAAGGTGTTGTCCAGCCCCAAGCTGGCGGTCCTCAATAACCAGACCGCACTGCTCAAGGTGGTCGATGAATTCGTCTACTTCAACGTCAAGGCCGAAACCATCACCACCGCCAACGTGGGCACCAATACCACCTTCACCACCACCCCCCAGTCGGTATCGGTGGGCATGGTGATGGCTGTCACCCCCCAGGTGAGCGATCACGGGGACATCACCCTCAACGTCCGCCCCACCATCTCCAGCATCTCCGCCCTCAAGGAAGACCCCAACCCGGCCCTGGCGGAAGCCGGCATCAAGAACGAAGTGCCCCAGATCCGCACCCGGGAGATTGAATCGGTGCTGCGCCTCAAGAGCGGCGAGGTCGCCATCCTCGGGGGGCTGATGGAAGACCGCATCGACTACAAGACCGGCCGCATCCCCCTGGTGGGAGCGGTGCCGATCCTGGGAGAGCTATTCACCGAGCGCAACAACGCAGTCCACAAGACCGAACTGGTGGTGTTCCTGCGGCCGGTGGTGATGGAGCGCCCTGGCGAGGCGGTCCCTTCGGTGCTGCGGGAGCGCCTGCCCGGAGCGGATTTCTTCTCCTCCGCGCCCCGCCCCGGCACCCGCAACTTCCCCTCCGAGCCCCTCATCCTGCCCGCGGCGCCATGAGTCTGCTGATCGACGCCCTGAAAAAGGCCGAGCAATCCCGGCGGGACGCCAGCGACGCTGGCAGTGCCGGGGATAATCCCCGCGCCGACGACCTGAGGCTATCCAGCCTGGAGGCCCCGGGGGTCGAACCCATGGCACGCCCGACCCTGGCCCTGCTGGAAGAGGATCTGGCGCCCGCCCCTCCCCGGGAAGCGGCGCCCCCCGCCCCCGAGGCACGCACCACCGCCCGTCAGATTTTCGAGGCCCGCCGCCCGCCGCCGCGGCGCCTGGTGCTACCCTTGGCGGCTGCGGGGGGCCTGCTGGCGGCCTGTTTTCTGGGGGCCTATGTGTGGTGGCAGATGCAGCCCCAGGGGCTGGGTACCAAGCTGACCGGCGGCAACCCGCCCCAGGCGCGGGCCGCGGCACCGCTCACGGTCGCCCCGCCTGCCGCCCTCCCTCTCGCCCGCCCCGACGGGGCGGAAGCCTCCCAGTCGCTGGGGGAGCCTCCCAGCCGGGGGCGCCTGCCCCCCCCAGCCGCCCCCCCATCCCCCGCCCCCCTCCCAGCCCTGCGGCGGACCGAGAGCCAGGACGCCGTCCCGGCCGTCCTGGCCGAAGCCTACGGAGCCTATGGCAAGGGGGATCTGGAACGGGCCTCCCGCCTCTACGCCGAGGCCCTGGGCCAGGACCCCTATAACCAGGATGCCCTCAACGGCCGGGGGGCCATCGCCCTGCGCCAGGGCCAGCCCCAGGAAGCCGAAGCCTGGTTCCGCCAGAGTCTGCGGGCCAACCCCCAGGATCCGGTGGCCCTGGCCGGCCTGGCGGGCCTGCGGGACCGCCTGGATCCGGCCCAGGCCGAATCCCGCCTGAAAACCCAACTGGCCGGCCAACCAGACGGGGCCGCCGCCCACTTCGCCCTGGGCAACGCCCTGGCGGCCCAGGGGCGCTGGAGCGAAGCCCAGCAGGCCTATTTCCAGGCCCACCGGCTGGAACCGGGCAACCCGGATTACCTCTTCAACCTGGCGGTGAGTCTGGACCAACTCCACCAGCCCGCCCTGGCCCGCCAGTACTACGAAAAAGCCATGGGCGCCGCCGCCGGCGCGCCCGCAGCCTTCGACCCGGCCGCCGCCCGGGCGCGGATCGAAGCCCTGGCCGCCGCGCCCGCCCCATGAATGCCCCCAGCCCCGTGACCCGCCGCCCCCTCGGGCAAATCCTGCTGGCCATGGGCCTGGTCAGCGAGGACCAGTTGCGCATCGCCCTCCTGGAGCAGTCCCGCACCAGCCAGCCCCTGGGCAAGCTGCTGGTGGACCTAGGCTTCATCTCCGAGACTGCCCTGCGGGAAGCCCTGTCCCAGAGCCTGGGACGCCAAGCGGTGGACCTGGCCGCCACCATCGCCGACCCGGAAGCCTTGGCGCTAGTGCCCCAGGAGGTGGCCAAGCGCCACCGGCTGCTGCCGCTCCATTTCGATCGCGCCCGCAATACCCTGGCGGTCGCCTTGGCGGACGTGAGCGATGTGGTGGCCCTGGACAAGCTGCGGGGCATGCTGGCCGAGGACATCACCATCGAGACCCTGATCGCCGGGGAATCGGAGATCGCCCGGGCCATCGACCAATATTACGGCCATCAGCTTTCCATCGACGGCATCCTCACTGAGATCGAAACCGGCGAGGTGGATTTCCGGGCCATCTCCGGCAGCAACGACGAATACAGCCAACCGGTGGTGCGGCTGGTGGATGCCCTGCTGTCCAACGCGGTAAAAAAGGACGCCTCGGACGTGCACTTCGAGCCGGAGGGCTCCTTCCTGCGCATCCGCTACCGCATCGACGGCCTGCTGCGCCAGGTGCGGGCGCTGCACAAATCCTACTGGCCGGCCATGGCGGTGCGGATCAAGGTCATGTCCGGGATGAACATCGCCGAGACCCGGGCTCCCCAGGACGGCCGGATCTCCCTGAACATCAACGGCCGACTGGTGGATTTCCGGGTGTCCACCCAGCCCACCATCCACGGCGAGAACATCGTCCTGCGGATCCTGGACCGCCAGAAGGGCATCGTGCCCCTGGAGCAACTGGGGCTCACCGAACACCAGCTGGACATGCTCAAGCTGATGATCGCCCGCCCCGAGGGCTTGATCCTGGTCACCGGCCCCACCGGCAGCGGCAAGACCACCACCCTTTATTCGGTGTTGAACCACATCAACTCCGAAAGCGTGAACATCATGACCCTGGAGGATCCGGTGGAATACCCCATGGCCATGATCCGCCAGACCTCGGTGGCGGAAACCGCCAAGCTGGACTTCGCCAATGGGGTGCGGGCCATGTTGCGCCAGGATCCGGACATCATCCTGGTGGGGGAAATCCGCGACACCGACACCGCCGACATGGCCTTCCGGGCAGCCATGACCGGCCACCAGGTCTATTCCACCCTCCACACCAACTCCGCCATCGGCGCCATCCCGCGCCTGCTGGATATCGGCATCCTGCCTGACATCATGGCCGGCAACATCATCGGCATCGTCGCCCAGCGTCTGGTTCGGCGCCTGTGCCCGGACTGCCGGGAAGCCTATGAACCGGAACCCTGGGCGGTACGCCTCCTGGGCATGCAGATGGAACGGGGCCTACCCGCCCTGTACCGGCCGGTGGGCTGCCCCCGCTGTGATTTCCAGGGTTATCGGGGACGCATGGCCATCATGGAAGTGATCCGCATGGACGCCGACCTGGACGAACTGGTGGCCCGTCGGGCCAGCAGCCGGGACATCCGCAACGCCGCCCGGGCCAAGGGCTTTCGCGCTCTGGCGGAGGACGGCATCCGGCGGGTGATGGAAGGCAGCACATCGCTGGAGGAGCTGGCCCGGGTGGTGGATCTCACCGACCGGATGGGATGACCATGCACCGACCCCACTCCATCCCCAGGCCCCTGCCGGCCCCCCGAGCCTGAGTCCGGATCATGGCGGTATTTGCCTATCGGGCCATGGATCCCCGGGGCCGCCTGGTGCGGGGCGAACTGGAAGCCGTCAACCTGGCGGATCTGGAAAACCGGCTCAAGCGCATGGAGCTGGACTTCATCCACGCCAACCCCAGCCGGGGCGGCCGCTGGGCCCGGGGCGGCCGGCTTCCCCGCCTGGAGCTGATCAATTTCTGCTTCCACCTGGAGCAGCTCACCCGGGCCGGGGTGCCCATCATCGAGGGACTGGTGGACCTGCGGGACTCCACCGACCACCCCCGCTTCCGCGCCGTGGTCACCGATCTGGTGGAAAGCATCCAGGGGGGCCGCAGTCTCTCCGAAGCCACGGCCGAACACCCCGAAGCCTTCGACCCGGTGTTCTGCAGCCTGATCCGGGCCGGCGAAACCTCCGGCAACCTGCCCCTGGTGCTCAAGGATCTGGCCAGCGCCCTCAAGCGGGATGACGAACTGGCCGCCTACGCCCGCAAGATCGTCATCTACCCCGCGGTGGTGTCCACGATCCTGGTGGTGGCGGTGGTGACCTCCCTGCTCTTCGTGGTGCCCGAGCTGGCCAAGCTCTTCAAGAGCACCGGCCAGGCCCTGCCTCCCCAGACCCGCTTCCTGATCTTCCTCTCGGAAACCCTCGCCAGCCACGGCTGGCTGCTGGTCCTGGCGGTCCTGGGCGGAATCGCCGCCTTGAAGGTGGCCCTGGCTACCCGGCCGGCGGTCCGGCTGTGGTTCGACGGCCTGCTGCTGCGCCTGCCCCTGGTGGGGGAAATCCGCCGCAAGCTGATCCTGGCCCGCTTCGTGGGGCTCTTCTCCATGATGTACACCTCGGGCATCACCATCGTGGCGGCCTTGCGCACCGCCGAGGATGTGATGGGCAACGCCCTCCTGCGCCAGGGCATGCAGCGGGTGGGCGCCCTCATCGGCGAAGGCCGCAACGTCTCCAGCGCCTTCCAGGCCGCCGGGCTGTTCCCGCCCCTGGTGACCCGCATGATACGGGTCGGGGAAAACACCGGCGCCCTGGATGAAGCCCTGGCCAACGTCAGCTACTTCTACGACCGGGACGTGCGGGAGTCGGTGGAGCGGCTCCAGGCCCTGCTGGAGCCCATGCTCACCGTCCTGCTGGGCGGCATCCTGCTGTGGATCATGCTGGCGGTGCTGGGGCCGGTGTACGACATCATTACCAAACTACCCACCTGACCATGGCCGCCACCTTCCTGCTCTACCTGGACACCAGCGGCGTCAAGGCCTTCGCCTGGCACAAGGGCCAGGCCATGGCGATGGCCCACTTCACCCCCGAGGAAGAGGGCATCGACGATTTCCGGCACTTCCTGCTGGCCCAGCCCGCCGGCTCCCGCTACAGCCTACTGGTGGACCTGGTGGAGGAAAGCTTCCACCTTGAGTCCCTGCCCTTCGTCCGGGGGCCGGATCGCCAGGCCATGCTGGCCCGCAAGCGCAGCCAGCACCTGTTCGGCTCCCCCTACGCCACCCAGCTGTCCCTGGGGCGGGAAGCCGTTGGCCGGCGGGACGAACGCCTGCTGTTCGTGGGCCTTACCCGCCCAGCCACCCTGGAACCCTGGCTGGCCGCCCTGGGGTCGGTGGAGGCCCCCCTCACCGGGATCTACACCATTCCCCTGCTGGCGGACCAGCTTGCCTCGCGCCTGGACTTTGCCCGGGCGGACAGCGGCCTGCTGGTCCTGTTCACCCCGGCCGGGATCCGCCAGATCTACTTCGAGGCGGGGCGCCTGCGCTTCTCCCGCCTGGCCACCCTCCATGAGGGACGCAACGGGACCCTGGCCCGCACCCTGCAAGAAGAAATCGGACGCACCCACGCCTACCTGTCCACCCAGCGCCTGATTCCCCGGGGGGAAGCCTTGGCGGTTCGCATCCTGGCGGCGGGGCCCGAAGCCAGCCGGCTGGCCGAGCAGGTGCAGTTTTCCACCCAGATCCACCCCACCTTCCATGATCTGGACGACTACGCCCGGCGCTGCGGACTCGCCATCCCCCCGGGCGGGCTCGATGCCCTGCCCCTGTTTCTCCACTGGATCGTCCGCGACCCGGGCTGCCCCCAGCTAGCGCCCCCCGGGGAGCGACGCTTCCACATCCTGGCCCGGGCCCGCACGGCCCTCCTGGGGCTTGGCGCGGCCCTGCTCCTGGGTTGCCTCGTTGTAACCGCCAAGTTCCGCCTGGACGCCGAAGGCACCGCCGCCGAGGCCCGCCTGATGACCGGCCGGGCCCGCCTCGAGGAGCAGGGGCTGCGGGCCCTCCAGGACACCCTGCCCCACTTGGCTGCCCCGCCGGAATCCCTGCGCCGGCTCATGGACCGGCTCGATGCCCATAAGGCCCGCCAGTTGGCCATGAAACCAGCCTTGGTGGTGTTGTCCCGGGCCCTGGACGAGCACCCTGCCCTGACCCTGGAATCCCTGGACTGGCGGCTGGCCGCCCCTCCGATGGGAGGGGGCCAGACCAAGCCCGAGGCCGGGGGCGGCGCGATGCTGGAAGCCCGCCTGCGCTTTCCCGCTGATCTGGCCGAGGACCGGCGGGCCTTGGTGGCCATGAGCCAGGGCTTCACCCAGGCCCTCCAGCAAACACCGGGGGTCACTGCGGAGATCCTGAAGATGCCCGTCGAGCTGGCCTCCAGCCGCACCCTGCGGGCCCAAGCCGAGGGCAGCGGGGACACCGGCCCACTCCTGGAAATCCGCATGACCCAGGGGGAGGCTCGCCCATGACCGTCGCAGACCTGCGCCACCTGCGCTGGCACCTGCTGCTGGCCGTCGCCCTGGTGGCGGCCGGGGCGATCCTGGCAGTTTTTGCCCACCAGGCCCGGCAGAGCGCCCACGCCGAACTGACCAAGGCTGGCGCCGCCTATCAGGCGGCCCACCAGCGCCTGCGCCAGGCCCAGGCGGACGAGTCCATCACCCGGGAGACCCTGTCGCGCTTCCAGGCCCTCCAGGCCCGGGGGCTGGTGGGCGCCGAGCAAAGGCTCGAATGGGTCGAGGGCCTGCGGAGCCTGCAGCGCCAGCTCGCCCTGGCCACGGTGGACTATGAGCTGCGGCCGCGCCAGCTTCTCCCCGGGGAAGGCGCCTACCGCCTGGCCACCAGCACCCTGGCCCTCAAGGTCGAGCTGCTGCATGAGGAAGACCTGCTGGCGCTGCTCGATGGCCTGGCCCGGGAGCCCACCGCCCTGGTCAGCCCCCTGCATTGCCGGATGACCCTGGCCCGGGGCGAGGCCGGCACCTATCCCCGTCTGACCGCCGAATGCGACCTGGAGTGGCTCACCATCGCCCAGGAGGCCACCCCGTGATCCCTCCGCTTCGTCTGCTCCTGATCGCCGCCATCCTGGTTCCGACACCGGTCCTGGCCGAGGAGCCCCTGGGCCGGCTCTTCCACACCCCCCAGGAACGCCGCGCCCTGGACCGCCTGCGGGCGGCCGGCGCCACCAACCCGGGCAAGCCTGCGCAATCCGACCTGCGGCTGGACGGCGTGATCCGCAAGAGCGATGGCAAGACCACGGTCTGGATCAGCGGCCGACAGGCGGCACCCGGCAGCGTGGAGAGCCTCGACGCCCCCCAGGCCGCCAGCATCCCCACCCCGAAGGGCGGTCGGGTCCGCCTGCGGGTTGGCGAGGCCCTCACGCCGGAGGAAGATACCCCCGTCAGCCCCCTGGGCAACGGCCACGCCCGGCGGGACGCCCGATAGTCGCCCCTTTCCGGCAAAGAGGGCTTGCGGCCCCGCCGCCCTGAGACGACACTTGGCCATCTTGCCCCGAACGCCCACGTCATGCCCCAGGCCCCCCAGCACCGTCCAGCCTTCCTTGCCCGCCTGCGGGCCGCCGGGGTATCCCCCCAGGATCCGGACGACGTGCGCCTGTCCAAGACCCTGATGGTCTTCGCCACCGGCCTGATGTGCCTGGTTTCCGGGCTGTGGCTGCTGCTTTACTGGCTGATGGGACCGCGCCTGCCCTCCACCCTGTCCTTCTTCTACCAGTTACTGCTGGCCACCAATCTGGCCTTCTTTATCCTCACCGACCGCTTTGACTGGTTCCGCATCAGCCAGCTCGCCCTGTTCCTGTTCTTCCCCTTCGTGGCCCAGTGGAGCCTGGGGAATTTCATCACCGCCTCGGGGCTGATCCTGTGGGGGCTCCTGGCCCCCATCGGCGCCCTGCTGTGCCTGGGCACCCGGGAGGCGGTCCCCTGGTTCCTGGCCTATCTGTTCCTCACCGCCCTCACCGGGTTTTTCGATTTCTACCTGGCGGACTTCACCCCCCAGGCCGCCAGTCCGGTGTCGATTCGCACCTCGGTGGTGTTCTTCGCCATCAACTTCGCCGCCATCTCCGGCATCGTCTTTGCCCTGCTGCACTTCGCCATCCGGGAAAAGCGCCATGCCCAGCAGCGCCTGGAAGAAGCCCACCATCTTCTCCAGCAGGAGCAGGACCGCTCGGAACGCCTGCTCCTCAACATCCTGCCCGCGCCGGTGGCCAAACGCCTGAAGGACAGCAACCAGACCATCGCCGACGGCTTTGCCGAGGTCACGGTGATGTTCGCGGACATCGTGAATTTCACCCACCTGGCCAGCGGCATGAGCGCCCAACAGGTCTTTGCCATGCTCAACGAGGTGTTCTCCCGCTTTGACGAGCTGGCGGAAAAATTCGGCCTGGAGAAGATCAAGACCATCGGCGACGCCTACATGGTGGCGGGGGGACTCAACGCCGGCAATCCGGCCCCGGCCGCGGCCATCGCCGATCTGGCCCTGGCCATGGGCGAAGCCGCCCGGGCTGTTCCGGTGGCCGGTCAGGCCCTGGAATTGCGGATTGGCATTGGCACCGGCCCGGTGGTGGCCGGCGTGGTGGGCAAGAAGAAATTCATCTACGACCTATGGGGCGACACGGTAAACCTGGCCAGCCGCCTCACCTCCGACGGACAACCTGGCGCAATCCAGTGCGACGCCCGCAGCTTCGAGCTGCTGGCGGACAGCCACCTGTTCGCCCCCCCCCTGGAAAGCCCCATCAAGGGCAAGGGCGCAGTGACCATCCACCGCTTGCTGGCCCGGCGCAACCCTGAACTTCAGGAATCCGCCCGGCGGGCCTCCGCCGCCGCCTGAGCCAGGCGAAAAACCACCGACCCCGGCCGATTCACCACCAGGCTCAGGCTCAGACCCGCCTGCCGGGCCAGCATGGCCGAATGGTACAAACCCATGCCAAAACCGTTCTCGGAGGTGACCGGCTGGTGAAACAACACCCCGGCCAGCGCCTCGGGCAGGGCAGGCCCATCATCGGCCACCTCCACCCCGCCCGCACCGTCCAGGGCCACCCGGATCCCCAGGGCGGGGAACCCCAGGCGCTTGTCCAGGGCGTTCTGGATCAGGTTATCCACCACGCTGCGAAACACCGCCACGGGAACCCTTCGCTCCACCACCCCCTCCCCGGGGCAGGCAAAGTCGATACCCGCGCCCTGGTAGCGCTCCTGGAGCTCCCCCCACCAACTGGCCAGAGACCCCGCCCCTTCCTCCGCCACCTCGGGCTGGCGGAGCTTCTCCAGGGTTTGCTGGAGCCGCTGGGCCACCACCGGCAACTGGCGCTGCACCAGGGCCTGGACCTGGGCCGGGCTGGCCTCCGGACGGGCCGCGGCAAAACACAGGGCCTCCAAGGACTGAAGCAGGTTCTTCACATCGTGGGTCAGGCGCGCCCCGGTCCGGTGAACCGCTTCCAGGTAGGAAAGGGTTTGCAGGCGGCGGGACAGCTCCTTCTCCCGATGGAACTCCTGGATTACCTGGACCGCCAGGTTCAGATGCCACAACAGGGCCGACCCGGGCGGCTGCCCCAGGGCCAGCCTGAGGAGCAGGCCATCCTGGCGCACCACCACCCCTTCCCCCGTCGGGGGCACGCCGAACCGGAACTGCCCCCCATCCACCTCGCCCCGCCCCCCCAATACCCCCGGAAAAGCCATCAGGGTGCCACAGGCCCGCTCCAGGAATCCCAAGGGCTCCTGCTCCTCCAGGGCCAGACCCGCGACCCGCGCCAGCCACTCATCAAAGGACACCCCGGAGGCCAGCAGGCGGCGGGACAGCTTCAAGCCCAGTCCCTCCCCCCCCAGGCCCGGATCCCACACCCAGGCCAGAAGCAGCAACACCGCCGCCGTGGCAAACAGGGCCAGGGGCAAGGCCACCAGATAGGGCTGGCCCGCCAGCCACATGAAAGCCATGCCCCCCATGAAGATCATGGCCAGGGCCATGAACACCAGCAGGGCCGACAACAAGTCGATGGCGCCACCACCCGGATTACCAACGGGAGGCACGGGCAGCAAGGCCACCGCCACCAGCAGCGCAGGCAGGAGGAATTGGCGCAAGCCGTCCATCCGCGCCACCTCGTCCCTTGCCCCGGGGAGCAAATCCGGCAAGGTGCCAAGAATGATGGCCAGGATCAGATAGGCCACCGCCAGCCGATAGCTCCAGCGGGCAGCCCGCCCATCGGCGCGAAAACTGCCTCCGGCCACCATCGCCGCCAGCACCATCATCCAGACCGTGGCGAAACCCTGGGACGCCTCCAGCGCCAGCGCCAGGGCAGCCGCCAGCAAGAGCAGCAGATCCCGCGGGCCGAAACGGTGGCGGGACTGGACCAGGGGTTGCCAGATCAGGAATAGCCCGAAGTGGGCCAGGAAAAACATCCGCCCGGCCAGATTGCCCAAACCCTGGAGCAACCCCAGGTGCAGCACCCCCAGGCAGGCAGCGAGCAGCCAGTGGGGGCGGGCAAGCAGCCAGGAGGGAATGAGGCAGCGGACCATGGGCTGGATTCGGATAAGGACCGACCGATTCTAGAACAGGGCATGGCCGGACAACGCGTCGTTACATCCCGCCGGAGACCTCCGAGCCAGAATCCACCCCCCGGGAAACGGAGGGAAATTGTCCGGCCCTGCCGACCCATCGTCACAGCGTCCAAATCTCGACAGCCCACCGTCGAGGCTCGGTCAAAAGCGTGACAAAAATCACACCTTTCAGCACCAACGCGGGTCATTTTCCGGGCGTAACTCTTGCTTTGTGCTTCCATGCCGGCAAAGGAGATATTTACAGTGAATCGACAACGAGGTTTTACCCTGGTGGAAATTGCGGTGGTGCTGGTCATCATCGGCCTGCTCCTGGGGGGCGTGCTCAAGGGCCAGGAGTTGATCACCCAGGCCAAGATCAAGAACGTGGCCAACGATTTCAACGGGCTGGCCGCAGCCATCTATTCCTACCAGGATCGCTATCGGGCCCTGCCGGGGGATGACAAGAACGCCGCCAGCCGCTGGACCAGCACAGGAATCAAGGCTGGCGATGGCAATGGCCTGGTGGGGGGCAGCATCGGTAGCGACGGCGCAGCCACCGAGAGCTACAGCAGCACCACCACCGGAGATGAAACCCGGCAGTTCTGGCAGCATCTGCGCAACGCCGGCTTCATCGCCGGCGATGTTGCCAGCGAAGACCAGCCGCTGAATGCCGCGGGTGGCATGGTGGGGGTTCAGACGGGCGCCCTGGGCCTCCAGGGGCTGGTGATCTGCTCCGCCAACCTGCCCGCCAAGGTAGCCAACGCCATCGACGCCCAATTCGATGATGGCAATGCCAAGACGGGATCGGTACGCGCCCATCTCCAAACAGGCAGCAACGACAGCGTAACGAGCACGGCGGACACCGCCAACTACGTAGACAACGGCTCCAACCTTTACGTCGTCTGTAAAAATATCTGACGCCCATCCCCGGCCCCTCCGTGGGGCCGGCGGCCTCACCGCCCCTTCAGCAGAATATGCTCGGCCAGTTCCAGATTGGCCGGCGTGCCCCGTAGCACCAGCACGTCCCCCCCCTGAATGCGGGTATCCGCACCGGGCTTGACACCCCGGATGCCCCGCCGGCGGATTGCCGACACATCCACCCTCAGGGCCTCCAGGCCCAGATCGCCGATGGCCCGCCCAACCCCATGGGCGCCCTCGGCCAGGGTAATGGTGTGAAGCCGGATCAGGGCGGCATCGGGCCCCTCCGGCGCATCGGTGGCGCCATGGAAGAATCCCCGCATCAGGGCGTAGCGCTGATTACGCACTTCCCGAACCCGGCGCACCACCCGGTTCAGGGGAATCCCGATCAGGGCCAGGGCATGGGAGGCCAGCATGATGCTGCCCTCGAAGGCCTCCGGCACCACTTCCGCCGCGCCCCCGCTGGAGAGCTTCTCCATGTCGGCCTCGTCGATGGCCCGGACCACGATGGGCAGCTCCGGTCGCAGGTCGTGGGCGTGGTGCATCACCCGCAGGGCGGTTTCCACCTCGGCGAAAGAGATCACCAGGGCGCTGGCCCGGGCGATCCCGGCTGCCACCAGGGTTTCCCGCCGGGAGGCATCGCCATAGACCACCGTGTCGCCAGCGGCGGCGGCTTCCCGCACCCGCTCCGGATCCAGGTCCAGGGCCACGTAGCCCACGTCCTCCTGCTCCAGGAAGCGGGCCATGTATTGGCCGGAACGGCCGTAGCCGCAAATGATCACGTGGCCCGCGGTGTTCATGGACTGGGCCGCCACCCGGGTGAGCTCCATGGAACGCAACAGCCATTCCGAGGCCACGAAGCGCATCACCAGCTTGTCGCTCATCTGCACGATCAGCGGCGCCAGCAACATGGAGAGCACCAGGGACGCCACCGTCACCTGGAGCAGGGCCGGGGGCAAGAGATCCATGCCGTCGATCTGGGACACCAGCACGAAGCCGAACTCGCCGCCGGCGCACAGCCACAAACCGGTGCGTATGGCCGTTCCCGGGGTGGAGCCCAGGAGCCGGGAGGCGCCCGCCGCCACCCCGAACTTGGCCACCAGCAGGAACAGCACCGCGGCGATCACCGCCGGCAGGTTGCGGAGGATCTCCGGCACGTCCAGGAACATCCCCACTGTCACGAAAAACAGCCCCAGCAGCACGTCCCGGAAGGGCTTGATGTCCTCCTCCACCTGATAGCGGAATTCGGTCTCGGAGATCAGCATGCCGGCCAGGAAGGCCCCCAGGGCCAGGGACAGCCCCACCTTGTCCGACAGCCAGGCCAGCCCCAGGGTGATGAGCAGCACGTTGAGCATGAACAGTTCCGCCGAGCGCCGCTTGGCCACCAGGGTGAACCACTTGCGCATCAGGCCTTGCCCGAAGACCAGCACCAGGGACAGGAGCAGCGCCGCCTTGGCCACCGCCAGGCCCAGGGTCACGGCCATTTCCCCGGCCGGCCGGGAGAGGGCCGGGATCAGGATCAGCAGGGGCACCACCGCGATGTCCTGGAACAACAGCACCCCAATGGTTTCCCGGCCATGCCTGGAATCCAGCTCGATGCGATCGGTGAGCAGCTTGGACAAAATGGCGGTGGACGACATGGCCAGGGCGCTGCCCAGGGCGATCCCCGCCAGCCAGCCCAGCCCGGCGAGCTTGGCCAGGGCCGCGACGAAACACACCGTGCCGGCGACCTGGACCGCCCCCAGGCCGAACACGATCCGCTTCATGGCGAACAACCGAGGCAGGGAGAACTCCAGCCCGATGGAGAACATCAGGAACACCACCCCGAACTCCGCCAGGTGGCGAGCCCCCTCGGATTCCTGCATCAGATTCAGGGCGTGGGGCCCGATGGCTGTCCCCACCATCAGGTAGCCCAGTACCGGCGGCAGATTGAAGCTGCGGAAGAGCCCCACCACGGCCACGGCGGCCATCAGCAGGATCAGGACCAGATCCAGGGTATTGAGCATGGAGGATGGGAGGACTGGGTGCCGGGCCCGGCGGGTCGCCAGGAGCCATCTGTTATAATTTCGACCCAGTTTAACCGCTCCCCAGCCATGGACTCAAACCTCCCCGCCGCCAGGCCCGCCAACGATTCCGCCGCGGTCGCGCTCGCCCGGCGGGTCCTGCGGATCGAGGCCGAGGCGATCCTGGCGATGGCCGAGCGGGTCGGTGACGATTTCCACCGGGCGGTGGACCTGATCCTCGCCTGCCATGGCCGGGTCATCGTGTCGGGCCTCGGCAAGACCGGCCACATCGGCCGCAAGCTGGCCTCCACCCTGGCCTCCACCGGCACCCCGGCCTACTTCGTACACGCCGCCGAGGCCGCCCATGGGGACCTGGGAATGATCACCCCCCAGGACGTGGTGATCGCCCTGTCCAATTCCGGCAACAGCGAAGAACTGCTCACCATCGTCCCCCTGGTCAAGCGCCAGGGCGCCCGCCTGATCGCCATCACCGGCAATGCCGGCTCCCCCCTGGCCGAGGCGGCCGATGTCCATCTGGATGCCGCCGTAAGGGAGGAAGCCTGCCCCTTGAACCTGGCCCCCACCGCCAGCACCACCGCCGCCCTCGCCCTGGGGGACGCCCTGGCCGTGGCGCTGCTGGAAGCCCGGGGTTTCGGGCGGGAAGACTTTGCCCGCTCCCATCCCGGCGGCACGCTTGGGCGGCGCCTGCTCACCCACGTGCGAGACGTGATGCGCCCCCCCGAGGCGGTACCCCGGGTATCGGCCCAGGCCAAGCTGGACCAAGCCCTCATGGCCATGACCCGGGGCGGCATGGGCATGACGGTGGTGGCCGAGGAAGACGGTCCGGTTGAAGGAATATTCACCGACGGGGACCTGCGGCGCGCCCTGGAAAAGGCCGTGGACCTGCGGGACACCCGGGTCGCCGAGCTCATGACCACCCGGCCGCGCCACATCGGTCCGGATTCCCTCGCCGTGGAGGCCGCCGAGATCATGGAAGAATTCCGGATCAACCAGATCCTGGTGCTGGACGAGGCCAGCAAGCTCCTCGGCGCCCTCCATACCCATGACCTGATGCGGGCCAAGGTCATCTGATGAACCCCCTCTCCGGCAACTGGCATCGGATCTTCCCCCTGGTGGCCCTAGGACTGCTCGCCGCCGCCACCTTCTGGCTGGA
>JAVEWG010000053.1:0-20378 GCA_034004685.1 Rhodocyclaceae bacterium
GAGATGCAGGAGTTGCTGGACCGGACGATCCAGGTGGTGCGGGACGTGGCCACCAGTCTGCGGCCGGCGGTGGTGGATCTGGGGGTGATTCCCGCCATCGAATGGTTGGCAACGGATTTCAGCCGCCGCTATGGGATTACCTGCCATCTGGAAGTGGCGGAGCCTGCCCAGGCCCTGACCGGCCGGCAGACCGAGGTGATTTTCCGGATCGCCCAGGAGACCCTCACCAATGTGGCCCGACACGCGAATGCCAAGCAGGTATGGATGGCCCTGGGCCACGAGGGCGGCGTGTTCTTCATGGAAATTCAGGACGATGGCCGGGGGCTCCCCGAGGGGTTCCAGGCCGGAGAGCGGACGTTCGGGATGCTGGGCATGGGGGAGCGGGCGCGCTCCGTGGGAGGGGAAATACTCATCGCGGGCCGGCCTGGCCAGGGGGTGAGGGTGTACCTGGAGTTGCCCCTGGTGGAAGGGGGCCCCTCGTGATTCGCGTGGTGATCGCTGACGATCACGCCCTGGTGCGGGGCGGCATTCGCCAACTGCTGGCCACCACGGCGGATATCCGCCAGGTGGGGGAGGCCGGCAGTGGCGAGGACTTGCTGACCGTGCTTGCCCAGACGCCCTGCGACGTGGTCCTGCTGGATCTGTCCATGCCCGGCAGCGGCGGGCTGGCCACCATCGTCCCCTTGAGCGAAGGCTTCCCCGACCTGCGGGTGATTGTGCTGTCCATGCACAATGAGGGGCCGATCGTGGCCCGTGCCTGGGGCGCCGGAGTGGCCGGCTACGTCACCAAGGACTGTGCGCCGGAGGTCCTGTTGACGGCGATCCGCCAGGTGGCGGCGGGGGAGCGTTTCATCGATCCGAGCCTGAATGACGCACTGCTGGCTGCCAAAACCGGGGGGCGCGGCATGGGCGCAGAGGCCTTGTCCCAGCGGGAGCGCACCGTCCTGGAAATGATCGCCGCCGGGCGTAACCTGACGGAAATCGCCGCCTGGCTGGGGGTGAGCCCCAAGACCGTCAGCACCTACAAGATGCGTTTGATGCAGAAGCTCGACATCGACAACAACGCCGATCTGGTGCGCTATGCCGTCTATCTGGAAAACCCCCTGGCCTAGGGTCTGTTGACCTTGGCGAAGTGTCAGGTATCCCTGACATACAAGCGCCACGACCATTGCTATCGTCCCCACGGGGGCGCGTGGCCGTCGCCGACAGTGCCTGGCCGTTGCCGCTGTGCACCAAACATGGGAGAACTGGATGAAAGTGAACCTGCCGGTAACCCAGCGGGAAGTGCCTTTTCCCTCTGGCCGCTATGTGGTATCCAAGACGGACCAGAAGGGCGTCATCACCCATGCCAATTCCGCCTTCATCGAGTTGAGCGGCTTTGCCGCCGAAGAGCTGATCGGGGCACCCCATAGCCTGGTGCGCCATCCCGACATGCCGGCGGAAGCCTTCGCGGATCTGTGGCGCACCCTCAAGAGCGGGCTGCCCTGGCAGGGGCTGGTGAAAAACCGTTGCAAGAACGGGGATCACTACTGGGTCAAGGCCTTCGTCGTGCCGATTCGCAAGGGCGGCAGCGTGGTGGGCTACATGTCGGTGCGCACCGAGCCGAGCCGTCGCGAGGTTCAGTCGGCCGAGTCGCTGTATGCCCGGATTCGGGACAAGCGGGCGCAGTTTCCCTCGGTGGCGGTTGGCTTCACCGGGCGGCTATCCTTCAGGACGCGCCTGTGGGGGGTCATGGGGACGATGCTGGCCCTATCGGTCTTTGGGTTGATCGGCAATCTGGCGGGGGAGTCCTGGCCCTACCACGAGATCCTGGTGAGCGCCGCCAATGCAGGCATGGCGGTGTTGTCCATCGCCGTCGCCATCTACTTCATACAGCGGATCGACCGGCCCCTGGCCCGGGTTGCCCAGCTCCTGACCCAGATCGCCGAAGGCAACCTGACCAACCAGGTGGATGTCTCGGGACGGGACGAAACAGGCTTGCTGTTTTGCCAGCTGGGGGAAATGCAGGCCCACCTGCTGTCCATGCTGGATGACGTTTCCGCCGCCGCCGGCGCCATCGAGACCCGCAGCACCCACCTCAAGGCCCAGATGCGCCAGGTGGACGACCAGTCGGTGAATCAGGCGGACAGGGCCAAGACCGTCGCCGCGGCCACCGAGGAGCTCACCGTTTCGGTGCGGGAAGTGGCTGCCAGCGCCAGCGAGACCGCCGAGGCCGCCACGCGGACCCAGGGGCTGGTCGCCGCAAGCAACCAGCAGATCCTGCAGACCATGGAGATCTCCCGTCGGGTGGAGGAGGCGGTGGGGCGCTCCGAGGAAACCATCCGGGAACTATCCCTTGCCATCGGGCGGATCGGCAACGTCACCACGGTGATTTCGGAAGTGGCCGCCCAAACCAACCTGCTGGCCCTCAATGCCGCCATCGAAGCGGCCCGGGCTGGCGAGCAGGGGCGCGGTTTTGCGGTGGTGGCCGACGAGGTGCGCACCCTGGCCGAGCGGACTTCAGCCAGTACCAAAAGCATCACCGACACGGTAGACGAGATCCGCCGGGTGGCCGACAAGTCCATCGCCGAGATGGCCGGTGCCAAGGCGGAGGTGGAGGTCAGCCGCGAAGCCCTGCGGGGCAGTAGTGAAGCCCTCTCCGGGGTGACCGCCGCCAGCGAGGGGGTGGCCGCCCTGTCCCGCTCCATTTCCGATGCCACCGCCGAGCAGACCCATGCCAGCGACGACGTGGCTCGCAGCATGGAGCAGATGGCCCAGCTCATCGATGCCAACCTGGAAGCCTCCCGGGCGGCCAGTCAGGCCACCGATTCCCTGACCGCCACGGCTTCCCGGCTCAAGGAAATGCTCGAACGCTTCACGCTCCACCGCGAAGCGGCCTAGGGTCTGTTGGCATTGGATCGGGGCGCCCCCCCGAATCCAGTGCAAGACCCCTGGACAACACCCTCCGGTTCGCCCCGAGGGCATGACCAAAGAATGAGGATTCAGCGGAGAAGGCATGCGCAATATTCCCTTGTACGACGATGGCCAGCACAAGTTTGTTCTCTTGAACGAGAGCGATGCGGGTGAGGAGGATGGCGTTCGCTCCAACCAGTACCTGTGCGTCCACGGAGACTCGGGGGTCCTGATGGATCCGGGGGGCTTTGGCGTGATGCCCCGGGTGCTGGCAGAGTTGCTGCGCTACATGGGGCCCGAGCGGTTGGAAGGCATCATCCTGTCCCACCAGGATCCGGACATCGTGGGGGGTATCGCCACCTGGCTGGAGATCACCGAGGCGCCGGTGCTGGTCTCCCGGGTATGGTTGCGCTTTTTGCCCCACTACGGCATTCCTTCCATGGAGCGCTTCGTGGGGGTGCCCGACGAGGGCATGATCTACCATTCGAAAGCCGGTTTCCGGCTCCATCTCATCCCGGCCCATTTCCTGCACTCGGAAGGGCAGATCAACGTCTATGACCCGATCGCCAAGGTCCTCTTCTCCGGGGATATCGGCGCCTCGGTGGTGCCCGATGGCAAGGACGAGGCCTTTGTGGATGATTTCCATGCCCACCTGCCCTGCATCGAGGGCTTCCATCGGCGCTACATGAGCGCCAACCGGGCCGCCCGGATCTGGGTGGACGCGGTTTCCCGGCTGGAGGTGGATTACCTCGCGCCCCAGCATGGCCCGATCTACCGGGGCCGGGCGGTAAAGGATTTCCTGGCCTGGTTCCGGGATCTGGAGTGCGGGGTGGACTTGATGACCGACGCCGGCGTCTTCGCGGGAGCCTGAGCGTCGTCATGGATATGCCTGCCATCGTGCCTTCCGGCCCCGATGAAATCCGGAAATTCGTACTGGAGCGGTTCGCGGCGGTCTTCGAGGCCCAGACCCGGACCGAGCTGTTCGCTTCAAGCATCGCCGAGCTGGCAGGAAGCGTGCACGCCGAGCTGGCCAGCGGCCTGCTGCAGACCCTGGCCGGGATCACCGATCTTGATGCGTCGAACCACCAGAAAGCCCCGGTACTGGAGGGCGTGCAGCGGCTGATAGCGCGTTCCCGGCGGCTCGAGTCCACCGTCTCCCTGCTCACC
This sequence comes from Rhodocyclaceae bacterium, assembly GCA_034004685.1. Taxonomy (GTDB): domain Bacteria; phylum Pseudomonadota; class Gammaproteobacteria; order Burkholderiales; family Rhodocyclaceae; genus JAEUNX01. Next base: position 4,060 of record JAVEWG010000053.1, read on the forward strand.
AACCTGTGGAAGCGCCAGCGGGCCGCCAACGGGCGCAATCTTCAGGAGCTCCTGGCGGAGTTCAACCGGACCTCCCGCAGGTTGGCGGGCACCCTGATCGAGCGTGACCTGCTGGAGCGCCAGAGCCGGGTGCTGGAAACCATCGTGCTCTCCCACGAGAAGGTGACCCAGTGGAAGGCTTTTGTTCAGGAGATCCTGGCGGGCTTCCACGCCGTGTTCCCGTTCAACCTGTTCTTCATCGCCTTCGCTGAAGACAACGTCCTGTCCCTGTACATCTATTACGTGGGCGATTATCCGGCCGCAGCCCGCCAGACCGCCCGGACCCGGCTGGCCAGCGACATGATTGCCCACCTCAATCTGCCCTGCGACGTGCCCTTGAACGTGGAGGAGTTCGAAGTGGGGCTGGAGGGCGTGGCGCCCCGGGGGGGCGTGGATGACGTGAGCTTGATCACGGTGCCTGTACCCAGCCTGGACAGCTCCAATCTTGCCGGTCTGCTGGGGGTGGCCTACGCATCGGCGGCGGCCCTGTCGCCCCAGGAAACGAGCGTGATCCATTCGATCCTGGCGGTTATGGTGATGGTGGTGGGGTCAAGCAAGGCCTTGAGTCGCACCCTGCTGGAGCTGGAGTACTACTCCACCCATGACCCCCTGACCGGGCTCTACAACCGGCGCTACTTCAACCACATCCTGGATTACGAGGTGGGGCGCTCGGAGCGCCATAACCACGAGTTCTCGATCCTGGTGCTGGATCTGGACGACTTCAAGGACATCAACGATACCTACGGCCACCCCTGCGGCGATGCGGTATTGCAACGGGTAGCCGATACCATGAAGGCCTGCCTGCGCCAGGGGGACCTGGCCACCCGCATCGGCGGCGACGAATTCGCCATCCTGCTGGTGGAAACCGGCGCCAGCGGAGCCCGGGTGGTGGCCGACAAGCTGCTGGAGGAATTACGGGGGATCGTCTTCCGGAGCCCCGACGGCAAGCAGTTCCACGTCACCACCTCCATCGGACTGGCCACCTATCCGGCCGACGCCCAGAGCGTCACCGACCTGCTGGCGGGGGTGGATCTGGGGCTCTACCGGGCCAAGGAGCTGGGCAAGGATGGGGTCGGTACCGTGGAGTCGATCCAGGACCGCATCCAGGCCAGCCGCACCACCCGGGATTACGCTGAGCAGTTGCGCAGCGCCCTACACGATGGCCGGGTGGTGCCCTATTACCAGACCATCTTCGAGTGCGGCAGCGGGCGACCCTTCGGCCACGAGACCCTGGCCCGGATCGTGGAGCCAGACGGGGAAATCATCTCCGCCGGCAAGTTCATCGAGACCATCGAGAAATACGGCCTGGGGCGGGATCTGGATCGCTCCATGATCGCCCAGGGCCTGAGGGCGATCCGTGCCCGGCTGGACCTCCAGGAAACGCCCTCGCGCCTGTTCATCAACCTCTCGGCCCAGGAAATCCAGGGTCGCGGCATCCTGGCCTTTGCCGAGCAGATGTGCGCGGAGCTGGAGGTTCCCCCCAGCCTGGTGGTGTTCGAGCTGCTGGAGCGGGATGCCATCGGCGACATGACCCACATGCGCAAGTTCCTGAGCCAGCTACGGGCCAAGGGCTTCCTGTTCGCCCTGGACGATTTTGGCAGCGGCTACAACTCCTTTCACTACCTGCGGGAGTTGCACTTCAATTACGTGAAGATCGACGGCGCCTTCGTCCGCAACATTCTCCAGTCCAAGATCGATTTCGCCCTGGTCCGCAATCTCTCCCGGCTGTGCCAGGACCTGGGCATCCAGACCATCGCCGAGCACGTGGAATCGGAGGATATCCTGGGGGCCCTGCGGGACATGGGGGTGGACTACGTCCAGGGTTTCCACCTGGGTGCTCCCGCTTCGTTCCTGCATTGACGCCGGGGGCCGCGCTCAGGCTCCGGCGGTGGCGCTGAGGAAACTGTGGCGGGCGATTGAAGCGGGGTGGCCGGCTTCATCCCAGGTCCATTCCTGGAAGTGGCAGCGGCCGCCAGGATCCCCCAGGATCACCGTGGAGCAGCGGGTGCCGTAGCCCGGGGCGCGGATGAAGGCACTGGAGAGGAGCCGCTCCCACTCCAGGCTGACGCCGGTGCGGGGCAGGGCCTGGTCCGGGGCCGGCTGGTCGTCCCGCAGCAGGGCCAGCAGAGGATCGGCGTCGGGCAGGCTGTCCAGGGCGGCATGGAGTCGGGACTTGGCCCGCTGCACCTTGGGCCACGGGGTGTCCAGCAGGTGGTTGGACAGGCCATAGACCCCGGGGCCGAGAACCCGGCCCTGGCCGCTCACGCTCTCAAAAATGGCCAGGTCCTGGCCGTCGGAAAAGATCAGGTTGAAGCCGTTGTAGTCTCCACCGTGGCGCGCCAGCCAAGCCAGGCGTTCGGCCACGGGCAAGGGGTGGGCCAGGGCGTCCCGCACCAGTGCGCCCCGGCTCGGTCCCCCCAGGGGCTGACGGGTGGGATCCCGGAAATTGGTGAGCCCGGCAAAGGCGCCCTGGCGATTGATCCCCAGCCAGGTACCACCGGCTTCCAGATCCTGGCCCGCCAGAATGCCGGGCGGGTCAGCCCACCAGGCGGCGGGGGTGGCCGGGCGGGCGAACCATTCGTCCCGGTTGGCGGCCACCACCAGGGGAAAGTCGGGATGGGCCCGCCAGGCCACCAGGATCAGGCACATTCGACGCGCTCCGGATGGCGCTGGCCGCCGAGCTCAAGGAATCGGTCGAAGCCCCGGCGGGCGGCCGCCTCATCCAGCGCCCGGGGGAAATCCTCGGCCACCCCCTCGTAGCGCTCCATCCAGGTGGCGGGGTCGTCGGCCCGCAGCGGCAGGCGGCCTGCCCGCGCCCGGTCGTGCACATACAGGTTCAAGGCAGGGCGTAGGGCAGGGGCAGGAAGGCCAGGCGCGGGCCGTCCGGGGCCCCCAGGTGGACCTCGCCGGCCTCGGCGCTGCTGGTCTGGAGCACCGCCAGGGCTTCGAAGCCCCCCTGGGGGGACGGCGCCACATTCACCAGCTTGCCGGCGGACTGGTCGGCGAAATCCGGCGCGTAAAGATCCTGGCCCGGGGCGGGGGCCGGGCCGTCGGCCAGATGCAGCCGGTACATGCGTTTTTTGAGCTTGCCCAGGTAATGGGTGCGGGCCACGATCTCCTGGCCCGGGTAACAGCCCTTGTTGAAGCTCACCCCGCCGATCAGTTCGAAGTTGAGCATCTGGGCCACGAATTCCTCCTGGGTGGGCTGGGTCACCAGGGGCAAGCCGGCCGCCACGCTCGCCGCCTGCCAGGCCGCTGTGCCCGCCGGGCGGGCGCCGGCACCGGCGAGGCGGTCGAAGAGGGCCGGCGCGGCGGCGGGGGAGGTGGCCAGCACGAAGGCCTGCTCGGTCATCCGGATGACCTGGGCGTCCGCCTGGGCGGCAACCTCCATGACCTCCGGCAAGGGCGCCAGGCCGACGGATTCCAGCACGGATGCCGCGGTGGGGCCGGCTACCCCCAGCAGGATCTGGTCCTGGGCAGGGTCGTCGAGCTTCACCTTGGCGCGCAACACGTACATGGCGAGCTTCTTCAAGAGGCTCGGCTGCAGGTCGGCGGACAGGGCCATCAGGTAGTCGTCCCCCTGGCGCCACACCAGGAAGCTAGCCAGCATGCGCCCCTTGGGGCTATTGAAGCTGTTCCAGCGGGCCTGGTCGGGGGCCTGGTTCTTCACGTCGTTGGAAAACAGATTGTGGAAGAAGTTGGCGGCTTCCTCTCCCCGGGCGCGGATCAGCCCCAGATGGGTGAGAGGCACCAGGGCGGCACCCTGGACCGAGAGCTTGGCGTCTTCGGCGGGGGGGCCAAAGGCGAGGGCAGTGCCCTCAAGGCGGGCGCCACGCTGGGCGAGAAAGTCGGACCAGGTTCCAGTCATGTTCGCAGTGCTCCAGATTCGGTGGATTCGGAAAAAAAGGGGGGCCGGGCAATGCAGTATTATAGGGCGCCCCTTCCCAGGGGGCCGTGGCCAAAGCGCGGCAACGGCCCCGAGCGTCGTAAACCGCGCCATTCGCCCGTCGATGAAACGTCTGCTTGCCTTCCTTGCCCTGCTCGCCGTCCTGTTCGCCGCCGTGGCGGGAGGCTTGGCCTGGTATGCCCAGCGGCCCTTGGCCCTGACCACCCCGGCGGTGGAGTTCCTCCTGCCGGCGGGCACCCCCATGAAGCAGGCGGCCCGCTTGATCCAGGCCGCCGGGGTGGATGTGGAGCCCCGGTTGCTGGAGTGGCTGGCCCGCCTCACGGGCAAGGACCGGGCCATCAAGGCCGGCAGTTACGAGGTGGCCGCGGGCATCACCCCCTGGGGCCTGATCCTCAAGCTCAGCCGGGGAGATGTATCCCAGGGGGAACTGGCGGTGATCGAGGGCTGGACATTCCGCCAGCTGCGGGCCGCCCTGGCTGCCCACCCGGACCTGCTTCATGACAGCGCGGGCCTCTCCGACGCCCAGGTGCTGGCCCGCCTGGGCGCCGCCGAGGCCCACCCGGAAGGCTTGTTCCTGCCCGATACCTATCTGTTCGACAAGCAGTCCGGGGAGCTCCACCTCCTGTCCCGGGCCTACCGGGCCATGCAGGGCCAGCTGACCCAGGCCTGGGCAGCCCGGGATCCCCAACTGCCCCTGGCGTCTCCCTACCAGGCCCTGATCCTGGCCTCCATCGTGGAAAAGGAAACCGGTCGGCGGGAAGACCGCCCCGTGATCGCCTCGGTCTTTGTCAACCGACTCAGGGCCGGGATGCGCCTGCAGACCGATCCAGCGGTGATCTACGGCCTGGGGCCGGCCTTCGACGGCAACCTCAGGAAGCGCGACCTCCTGGCCGACAGCCCTTACAACACCTACACTCGCCCGGGCCTGCCCCCCACCCCCATCGCCTTGCCTGGCATCGAATCATTACGGGCGGCACTCCAGCCCGGGGCCAGCGCCTATCTTTACTTCGTGGCCAGGGGCGACGGCAGCAGCGAGTTTTCCCGCAATCTGGACGAACACAACCGGGCCGTGGCCCGCTATCAGAAGAGGATCAAAGGTTGAACGCCTCCAAACCCCGTTTCATCACCTTCGAGGGGATCGACGGCGCCGGCAAGAGCACCCAGATCGCCACGGTGGTTGGCTTGCTGCACGCCCGTGGCCTAGCGGTGGACCAGACCCGGGAGCCCGGTGGCACCCCCCTCGGGGAGCAGTTGCGCGGTCTTCTGCTGCAGGAGGCGATGGATCTGGAAACCGAAGCCCTGCTGATGTTCGCCGCCCGCCGGGAACATCTGGCCCAGCGCATCTGGCCAGCCCTGGCGGCGGAGCGCTGGGTGGTATGCGACCGCTTTTCCGATGCTACCTTTGCCTACCAGGTGGGGGGGCGGGGGCTGGCGGCGGAGAAGTTCCGCGCCCTGGAAGCCTGGGTCCATCCTGGCTTTCAGCCCGATGTAACCTTCCTGTTCGACCTGCCGGCCGAGGTGGCCGCGGCCCGGGTGTCCGCCGGCACCCCGGACCCGGACCGCTTCGAGCGGGAACAGGGGGCCTTTTTCGAACGGGTGCGGGAAGCCTACCTGGCCCGGGCCGTGGTGTACCCCGAGCGCTTCAGGATCATCGATGCAGCCCGCCCGCCGGAACTCATCGCGGCTGACATCACCGCCGAGGTCGATAGATGGTTCCGGTGATCCTGCCCTGGCAGGCTTCCCGCTGGGGGCAGATCGTCAGCCGCCTGGACAGCCTGCCCCATGCCCTCTTGCTCACCGGCCCGGCGGGGCAGGGCAAGCGCCAGTTCGCCGAGGCCCTGGCGGCCCTGCTGCTCTGCGAATCCCCGGACCCCGGTCCGCTCCCCTGCGGGCGCTGCACCGGTTGCCAGTGGCGCCTGGCGGAGAATCACCCGGATCTGCAGCGGGTGGTGCCCGAAGCCGACGAGGAGGGCGACGACGAAGGGGAGGGCGGCGAGCCGGCCAAGGGGAAATCGGCCCAGATCCTCATTGCCCAGATCCGGGCGCTGCAGGAAGCCTTCACCATCACCTCCCACCGGGGGGGGCGGCGGGTGGTCATCGTGGATCCGGCCGAGGCGATGAACGTGTATACCGCCAACGCCCTCCTCAAGTTGCTGGAAGAGCCGCCGGCCGGGGCAGTGTTCCTGCTGATCTCGGCCCAGCCCCTGCGTCTCCTCCCCACCCTGCGCAGCCGCTGCCAGCGCTGGGATTTCCCTCTGCCTGGCGCCGAGGTGGTGCTGCCCTGGCTGACCCGGGAGCATCCTGACACCCCGCCGGCCCTGCTGGCCCTCGCTGGGGGCGCCCCCCTGGCGGCGGCCCAATGGGCCCGGCGGGGCGGCGAGGGCCTGCGAACCCGCTTCGCCCGGGATCTGGCCGGCCTCACCGTGGCCGAGACCCTGCGCCTGGCGGGTCAGTGGGAGGCCTGGGTGAAATCCAAGGAGGCCCTGGCCGCTGGCCTGGACATGGCGACCCTGATCGGCTGGTTTCAACGTTGGGTCACGGACTTGGTGAGCCTGCGGCTAGGGGGGCGGGTGCGCTTCTTCCCCGACCAGGAGGGGGTGCTGGCGGCCCTGGCGGTGCCCATGAGCGAGGCCTCCGCCGCCGCCTGCTACAATGACGCCCTCGCCCTGCGGCGGGTGGCCCAGCACCCCCTCAACCCCCGCCTGCTCCTCGAAGACATGCTCCTGCGCTATGTCCGCGCTCTCCAGGGAGGTGCTCCATGACCGAACGCCCCAGCACGACCCCCATCGCCCGCCCGGCGGTGCTGTCGCTGAACATCAATTCCAAGTCGGCCCTCTACGCCGCCTACATGCCGTTTCTGAAAAACGGCGGGATCTTCGTGCCCACCCCCCGCAGCTACAATCTGGGGGACGAGGTCTTCATGCTCCTGCAACTGCTGGATGACCCCACCAAGCATCCGGTGGCTGGCACCGTGGCCTGGGTAACGCCCACCGGCGCCCAGGGCAACAAGACCCAGGGCGTGGGGGTGCATTTTTCCGATGACGAAGCCGGCCGGGGCGTGCGCCATCGCATCGAACAGGTGCTGGCGGGCCACCTGGGCTCCAACCGGCCGACCCATACCCTCTGAGGGCCGGTCGCCATCCCCGCCCCCAGGGGCGGGGCCCCTGGGTCGCTCCCCGGCTCGCCCGGGCGCCGGATTCTCAAGGTTTTTCGCCAGACCCTACTTCCTTTGACTGCTCACCCCGATGTTCATTGATTCCCATTGCCACCTGGATTTTCCCAAACTCATCGAAAGGCGTGAGGCCGTGCTGGCCGCCATGGCCGCCCATCGGGTGGGGGGCGCCCTGTGCGTGGCAGTGGATCTGGAGCGCCTGCCGGAGGTGCTGGCCCTGGCCGAATCGGCGTCGAATCTGTGGGCCTCGGTGGGGGTCCATCCGGAGCATACCGATTGCGCCGAGCCGGACGTGGCGCGCCTGGTGGCCCTGGCGGAGCACCCCAAGGTGGTGGCCATCGGCGAGACCGGGCTGGACTACTACTGGCACAAGGATCAGCCAGAATGGCAGCGGGAGCGTTTCCGGGTCCATATCCGGGCCGCCCGCCAGTGCGGCAAGCCCCTGATCATCCATACCCGGGATTCCGCCGCCGACACCTTGCGCCTGATGGTGGAGGAGGGGGCTGGCGAAGCGGGCGGGGTGATGCACTGCTTCACCGAGACCCGGGCCGTGGCCCAGGCTGCCCTGGACCAGGGTTTCCACATTTCCTTCTCGGGCATCGTCACCTTCAGCAATGCTGAGCAGATCAAGGAGGTGGCTCGCTTCGTGCCGCTGGAGCGGATCCTCATCGAGACCGATGCCCCCTATCTGGCGCCGGTACCCTACCGGGGCAAGACCAACGAGCCAGCCTATGTGATCCATGTGGCCGAGGAGATCGCCCGGCTGCGGGGGATGCCCCTGGAAGCGGTGGAGGAAGCCACCACCGCCAACTTCTTTACCCTGTTCCCCCATGCCCGGGAAACTTTCCATGCGTAAACGGCTGCTGCCTGCCCTCTTGATCCTGGCGCTGGTTTCACCGGCCCGGGCCGATTCGTACGAAGAAGCCCTGGCCGCGGCCCGGCTGGGGCCCACCAATGATCTGGTCAGACTCCTCAACCGGGGGCTGGACCCGGATACGGTGGATGAGCAGGGCAATACCCTGCTGATTCTGGCTGCCAGGGAAGGCAACCTGTCCGCCGTGGAGGCCTTGATTCAGCGCCGGGCCAAACTTTCGGCCCGCAATCTGGCCGGCGACAGCGCCCTGATGCTGGCGGCGCTGAAGGGGGAGGAGCCGGTGGTCAGGCGCCTCCTGGCTGCCGGCGCGCCGGTCAATCATGCCGGCTGGAATCCCCTGCTCTACGCGGCCTTCGAAGGCCGCCTGGAAATCCTGGAATTGCTGCTGGCCCAGGGGGCCGCGGTGGACGCCCGCGCTCCCAATCAGGCCACTGCCCTGATGCTGGCGGCCCGTAATGGCCATATCGAGGTGGTGCGTCGCCTGTTGAAGGCCGGCGCTGATACCGCTCTGGTCAATGACCAGGGCCTCACTGCCGAACAGTGGGCGCTTAACAACGGCAATAGCGATATTGCCGACCTGATCCGGACCGCCCGGCGTTAGAGACAACAGCCCCTAGATCACCCGCTGTTCCAGCTCTGCAGGTAAGCACTCAGGCTTTCCGCCGGCATGGGGCGGCCGAAATGGTAGCCCTGGGCCAAGGCGCAGCCGGCGGCTGCCAGACGGCGGCTGGTGGCATGATCCTCCACCCCTTCGGCCACCACCTTCAGCTTGAGGCTGTGGGCCATCTGCAAAATGGCATCCACGATGGCGGCGGCGTCAGGGTCGGTGCCCATGTCGTGGATGAAGGAACGGTCGATTTTCAGGGCATCCACGGCGAACCGGCGCAGATAGGCCAGGCTGGAATACCCGGTGCCGAAGTCGTCGATGGCCAGCCGCAGCCCCAGGGCCTTGAGCCGCTGGAGCATGGAGGCGGTGGCCTCGCTGTCGTGCATCAGGATGGATTCGGTAATTTCCAGGGTCAGCCTGGCGGGGTCGAGCGCCGCGCTGGCCAGGGCGGCCTGGATGGATTGCTCCAGGTTGCCCCGGCGGAACTGGATGGCTGAAAGGTTGACCGACATCTGGACCGGCGTCAGTCCTTCGGCCTGCCAGGCGGCAGCCTGACGACAGGCCTCGTTCAGGACCCATTCGCCGATGGGAACCATGAGTCCGCTCACTTCCGCCAGGGGAATGAACCGGTCGGGCAGCACGGTGCCCAGCTCCGGGTGTTGCCAGCGCAGCAGAGCCTCGACCCCCACGACCAGGCCGCTGGCCAGGTCGATCTGGGGCTGATAGTGGAGGCAGAGCTCGTCCCGTTCCAGAGCCTTGCGCAGGTCATGGCGCATCCGCAGGCGCTCGGTGCCCTGGGCCTGCATCTGGGGCGCATAGAAGCGGAAGCCGTTGCGCCCCGCTTCCTTGGCGTGGAACATGGCGATGTCCGCCCGCTGGACCAGGGCGTCGAAGTCGTTGCCGTCATCCGGGTACAGGGCAATGCCGATGGAGAGGCTGGTGGACAGCTCCAGGCCGTCGGCCACGAAGGGAAGGTCCATGGCCGTCAGAATTTTCTCGGCGACTTCCGAAGCGTTGGCCGCGCCCCCCACCTCCGACAGGATCAGGATGAATTCATCGCCCCCGTGGCGGCTCACCGTATCGGACTGGCGCACGCAGCCGCACAGACGGCGGGCCACCTGCATGAGCAGGGCGTCGCCGGCGGCATGGCCCAGGGAATCATTGACCAGCTTGAAGTTGTCCAGATCCACGAACAGTACTGCCACCTGGGTGCCCTGCCGCTGGGCCCGGGCCAGGGTCGTATCCAGCCGGTCCCGGGCCAGGCTGCGGTTGGGCAGGCCGGTCAGGGAGTCGTGGCTGGCCAGGTAGGCGATGCGGGCTTCGGCAGCCTTGCGTTGGGTAATGTCGGAGAAAATCGCCACATGGTTGGTAACCTTGCCCCGGGAATCATGGACCAGGGAAATGCTCAGCCATTCCGGATATACGTGGCCGTCCTTGCGCCGATTCCAGATTTCACCCTGCCAGTGCCCCTCGGCCAGAAGATGGGACCACATGGCCTGGTAAAACTCGGGACCGTGGCGCCCGGAAGAGAGCACCCTGGGGGTCTGGCCCAGGACTTCCGGCAAGGTGTAACCGGTCACCCGGGTAAAGGCTGGATTGACCCAACGGATGCGGTTGTGGGCGTCGGTGACGGTAATGCTCTCTTCCACGCTGGACAGAACCCGCTCAGCGATGCGCCGACCCTTGCGCTGGTGCAGATGGGGCAGCACCACGCCGGCGATCTGGGCGCCAATCTTCAAAAGGCGGCGTTGGAACGGGTTGGGCTGGCGCGGCTCGAAGCTGGCCAGGGCAAAACTGGCCACCGGCGCCTGGCCGCCCCGGCTCACCGGTGCCGACCACCACGCCCTCCACCGGAAATCCTGGGCCAGGTCGCGGATCCGGGCCCAGTGGGGATCATCCCCGGTATCGGCCACGAAGGCCGCCTCCGTGCGAAGCAGGGCGCTGCCCGGGGCGTTGGGCCCGGGGCGCAGCCCATGGATGCGGGCCAGTGCCACTGAGGGCAGGCTGGGGGCGGCGACCACCCTGAGGGCGCCGGTTTCGTCGTCCAGGACCATGAGGGAAGCCACCGTGCCGGGGACCAGGGCCTCGCACTGGGTGCATAGGAGGTCGAGCACCTGACGGCGGGGCTCGCCGGCGGCTACCGCGGAGAGGAGGGACAATTGCATCTGCACGATGCGTTCCTGCTCCGCCTGGGGCAACTCGAGGCCCGCCTTTCCTTCCGGTCCCGCGCAAGCGCGTGGATCTTCGCTCATGAACGTCGTTCTCCGTCAGGCGAACGAAAGGGCATGCTGATCACGCCTCCTTCTTTGTAAGAATGATAATCGATTCATAGGCAAAGGCGGGGCGAACCCGGCGGCTGGCCGTGGGATAATTCACTCCCCCTACCGAGCACAACGCATATGGCTATTCAGTGGTTCCCCGGGCACATGACCTCCGCCCGCAAGAAGGCGGCCGATACCATGGCCCGCATCGACGTGGTCATCGAGGTGGTGGATGCCCGCCTGCCGGAGGCGAGCTGCAATCCCATGATTGGCGAGCTGCGCCGCCATCGCCAGCGCCCCTGCCTGAAGTTGCTGAACAAGGCGGATCTGGCCGATCCGGAGGTCACCAAGGCCTGGCTGGCCCATTACAACCAGCAGTCGGGAGTGCTGGCGGTGGCCCTGTCCTGCAAGAAGGCTTCCGACGTGGCCCGGGTTCCAGGCCTGTGCCGCCAGTTGGCACCCCATCGCAACGATGGCACCAAACCCCTGCGGATGATGATCATGGGGATCCCCAATGTGGGCAAATCCACCCTGATGAACGCCCTCCTGAAACGCCGGGTGGCGGCGGTTGGGGATGAGCCGGCGGTCACCAAGAACCAGCAAAGCCTGTCCCTGGGGCAAGACATGACCCTGACCGACACACCCGGCATGCTGTGGCCCAAGATCGAGCACGATTCCGACGGCTACATGCTGGCGGCCAGCCACGCGGTGGGCACCAACGCGGTGATCGAGGAGGAAGTGGCGGCCTTTCTCGGGGATCTGCTGCTGGCCCGTTACCCCCAGGCCCTGGCTGCGCGCTACGGGCTGGATCCGGCCGGGATGGACGGACCGGGGGTGGTGGAGGCGGTCGCCCGCCGGCGGGGCTGCCTGCGTCGCACCCGGGAAGGCACCGTGCCCGATCTTGAGAAGGCGTCCCTGGTGTTGCTCACCGATTACCGCAGCGGGGCCTTGGGCCGGATCAGCCTGGAGTCCCCCGCCAGCCGCCAGGCCATGCTGGCCGCAGCGGCGGTGGCGGCTCCGGACGGAGCCGGGGCGGAAGAGGAATAATCCCCAGCGGGCCCCACGGCCATTCCCCCTGGGCGCCCAGGTGATGGGCATGCCGAACGATGCAGGGCGGAGCTCAAACGCAGCGAATGGGAAATTGCCCTAGCCAGGGCAGCAATGCTTCCTCCGCCATGGGCTTGGCAAAGAGATAGCCCTGAATGAGGTGGCAGCCCCGCTGGGCCAGGTAGCGCTGTTGCTCTTCGGTCTCCACTCCCTCGGCCACCACTTCCAGGCCCAGATCCCGGGCCAGGGACAGGGTGGCCGACGCGATGGCGGCATCTTCCGGATCGCCGGGCAGATCCCGCACGAAGGAGCGGTCGATCTTCAGGCGCTGGATGGGCAGGCGCCGCAGATAGGCCAGGCTGGAATAGCCGGTGCCGAAGTCGTCCAGGGCCAGGCTCACCCCCAGGGCGCGGATATGCGCCAGGCGGTCGAGCATTTCCGGGCTGGGCTGCATCAGGGCGCTCTCGGTGATTTCCAGCTCGATGCGGGCGGGGTCGGCGCCGGTTTCGGCCAGGGTTTGGGCCACGACCTCGGCGAAATCGGGCCGGCGGAACTGGAGGGCCGAAATGTTCACCGCCATGCTCAGGGTTTGCCCCTGGCGGGCCAGGCGCACCTGGCAGAGGCAGGCCTCCCGCAGGATCCAGGCGCCCATGGGCAGGATCAGGCCGGATTCCTCGGCCACCGGAATGAAGTGATCCGGCCGCACCATCCCCCGTTCCGGGTGTTGCCAGCGCACCAGGGCCTCCACCCCGCAGGGGCAGCCGGTGTTAAGGTCGAGCTGGGGCTGGTAGTGGAGGATCAGCTCGCCCCGGTCGATGCCCCGGCGCAGGGCGTGTTCCAGGGCCAGCCGCTCCACGGCGCGCTGGTTCATGCCTGCCTCGAAGAAGTGGAAGCCGTTGCGCCCGGCCTGTTTGGCGCCGTACAGGGCCACGTCGGCATTCTTGAGGAGGGTGTCCACGTCGGCGCCGTCGCCGGGATACAGGGCGATGCCGATGCTCACCGATACATGGAGTTCGTGCTCGTCCAGCCAGATCCCTTCCCGCAGGGATTCGATGAGCTTGGTGGCGACCCGGCTCACGTCCTCCTGGTGGTCGAAGCGGGAAATCAGCACCACGAATTCGTCGCCCCCCAGGCGGGCCAGCAGGTCCGTTTCCCGCAGGCAGGCCGAGAAGCGGCCCACTACCGCGGTCAGCAGCCGGTCTCCCACAGGATGGCCGAGGGAGTCATTGACTGTCTTGAAGTTGTCCAGGTCCAGGAACAGCACCGCCGTCTGGTCCCCGTGGCGCTGGGCCTCTGTCAGGGTGGTCCGGGCGTGCTCCAGCCAGTGGAGGCGGTTGGGCAGGCCGGTGAGGGAATCGTAGCGGGCCAGGAACTGGATGTGGGCCTCAGCTTGGCGGGCAGCGGTAACGTCCTGGACGGTGCCCCGCAGCTGGAGGCGATCCCCGTCCCGGCTGCTGGCGATCTGGAAATGGAGGATCTCCGGCGGATCGGCGGCTTGGTCCAGGGCGCAGTCCAGGGCCAGGTTCACCGGATTGCGGCGGGCTTCGGCCAGGGCAGCGGCCAGGCGGGGGCGGGCCGCGCCGTCCAGGCGCGAGAGCAGATCGTTGAGGGTAACGGGGCCCTCGGGCGGCAGATCCAATACCCGGCGCAGCTCGGCGGAGCAGTCCAGGGTTTCCATGTCCCCCAGCAACGCCCAGCTGCCCATCCGGGCGATCCGCTGGGCTTCCTCCAGGGTTTCCCGCTGGGCATGCAATCGATCTCTGGCCGCCGCCAGCTCGGCGGTGCGTTCTTCCACCAGTGCCGCGGTGCGCCGGGTTCGCCCGGCATTGAGGAGTAGAAACCCTCCCAGCATGCCCGCCAGGGCCAGGCCCACCGCCGGGGTGGCCTCCAGGGCGCGGCTGCGGGTGGCCAGGCTGAAGGCGTCGGTGGCCCGCAGCAGGATCCGCCATTGCCGCTCGGCGAAGCGATAAGGAATGGACAGTTCCAGGGCGCCCAGACGGGCTATCGGATGCTCACAGCCCAGGGGACCGGCCAGGCGGGTGGCCAGGGATGGGTCGTTTTCGTCGATGAGGCAGACCTGGAAGCGTTCGTCGGGGTGTTCCGCCAGGGTCGCGGCGAGGGTGTCTTCCAGGAGGACCGCGCTGGAGACCACGCCCTTCAGCAAGCCCGGGCGGTTGGCATCGGACACCGCCAGGTAAATCACCAATCCGCGCCGATCTCCCTCCTGTTGAACCAGCTGAAAGGGTGGGGACGCCACCGGCCGACCCAATTCCCGGCTGGCCTGGATGGCCTGGCGGGCGGCCGGCAGGGACAGGGGATTCATGCCTTCGACCCCCCGGTTACGCTGCCAAGGCTCCACGAACAGGTAGGGAAGATAGTCCCGGGCCGGGGCCGCCGGCCGGGTGTTGCCCGCCACGTCCCGGTCCAGGATGCGGAAATCGCTTGCGCCTTGTTGGATTGCCTGGGATTCGAAGGCCTGCCGCTGGGCGTGGAGAACCAGGGGCCCCCAGGCAAAGTTCAGCACGTCCGGGTAGCGCTCCAGCCAAGGTTCCACGAAGTGGCGCCAGTCCTGGCGAGATAGTTCCTCCGAAGAGGATGCAAAGCGCTCCAGGGAGCGCAGCACATCGGCATGGGCATCGAAGCGATGGGTGATGGTCCGGGCGATGGTCTCGGCGTCCCGGTTGAACTGGCTCTCTACCCGGCGCCGTTCCGAATCCTGCACCTGGATGAAAACCACCGCCAGCAAGGCCAGGGTGGTGACCAGGGGCAGGGCCACCGACAGGCGGCGGGCACGCCAGACCGCTGCCGGCTGCCCCAGGAATATGAAGACCAGGGGGGCCGCGATGACCGCCCCCAGGGTGTCGCCAATCCACCAGTTCCACCAGGAAAGCCCGGCTTGGGCCAAGGGCAGGGTGCCGCTGAAGACCAGCCAGGGAATGGTCAGGGCGGCATTGATCAGGCTGCTCAGGGGAATCACCACCAGCAGGAACCAGATAATTGGTTGGGGTGTTTCCAGGGTGGTGGGATACCCCACCAGGCGGCGGGTCAGGGCAGCGCCGGCCAGCCCCTGCAAGGTGGCGCCCAGGGCAGGGACTAGCACCGCCCCCAGGTCGTGGGTGTGGCCGCCGCTGGTCACCGCCATCAGTTGTACCAGGATCGAGCCCAGGGTCACCCCCGGCCACAGCCGGTTGCCGTAGATCAACAAGGAGGCCAGGGCAAGGCCCGCCGAAGGAAAAATGGGCGAAGCATAGCTGGGGGGAACCGCCATCTGGAGGGCGCCCCAACCAATAATGGCGTAGGCGATGGCAAGCAGGGCGTTGTGGACAGCGGCTTTCAGCATGTTCTCCGGCCGTCTGGCGCGGCCGCGCTTGATATCGGATTCGTGGGCAGTGGTAGGGCCGACTCGGCGGGCCCGCTACAATCTCGGCAATTTTCCGTCAATCTGGAGTGTACGATGATGAACGACCTGGCGCTTCTCCAGGCCCGCTACGGCGCGGGGGCCCCGATACTCGAAGGACTCAATGGCACCTTGCGCCAGCTGCTGGCCCACCGCTCGGTGCGGGCCTACACCCCGGAAGCCGTGGGCGACGAACAATTGACCGCCCTGGTGGCCGCCGCCCAGTCCGCCGCCAGCTCCTCCAACCTCCACGCATGGAGCGTGGTGGCGGTACGGGATCCAGCCCGCAAGGCGGCCTTGGCGGAGTTGGCCGGCGACCAGGCCCATATTCGCCAGGCCCCCCTGTTCCTGGTGTGGCTGGCGGACCTGGCCCGCCTGGAGCGGGTTGCCAGCAGCGAGGGGCGGCCCAGCGCCGGCCTGGATTTCCTGGAAATGTTCCTGGTGGGGGCGGTGGATGCCGCCCTGGCGGCCCAGAACGCAGTGGTGGCGGCCGAATCCATGGGCCTGGCCACGGTGTTCATCGGCGCCATGCGGAACCGGCCGGAGGAGGTTGCCCGCTTGCTGGAACTGCCGCCCCGGGTGACGGCGGTGTTTGGCCTGTGCGTGGGCTATCACGACCCGGCCCAGCCGTCGGCGGTCAAGCCCCGCCCCCCCCAGGAGGTGGTGCTCCACCGGGAAACGTACTCCCTTGGCGCCCAGGATGCTGGGGTCGCCGCCTATAACCAGACCATGGCGGACTTTTACGCCAGCCAGGGAATGAAGGTCCATGGCAGCTGGTCGGTGCATTCGGCCAAGCGGATTTCCGGGCCGGAAAGCCTGTCCGGGCGGGATCGGCTGGTGGAAGCCCTGCATGCCCTGGGGTTCCCGTTGCGCTAGGCCGGCTCCATCGCCGTTCTGTAATAAAGCCTGGTTAGCCCCATCGGCTCGCCGTCCGCCCGGAGCGGACGCCAGATATTCCATTCAGAACGAGGCAACGATGGTGAAACGCAAACTTCTGGCCCTGGCCCTGGCCGCC
>JAVEWG010000054.1:0-20199 GCA_034004685.1 Rhodocyclaceae bacterium
GGTGCGCACCACCCGCTACTGGATGAATCTGCTCGCGCCCCTGGCCAAGCCCCTGTTCCGTTGGAACCACCACGCCTTGATGCGGGCCGGCGGACTCGGCCTCGCCCGCTACATGCGCGGCAAGCCGCAAGCCCTGGCGCCCATCCCGGCCTCGACCAGCCATGACCCGCCCGGCTCACCCCTGATCCAGGCAACCGGGCCGGCCAATCTCCCCTGATGATTCAAGGCCTTGCAAAAGCCATGGGCTCCGCACCGGCTAGGGCCGTAAGGGCACATCCCCTATTCATAGGCCCATTCCCGGGGCATACATTGAAGCCATGCTCACCCACGAGTTTTGAAGCAAGACGTGTGGGGAGCTCGGCTCGATGCACCCCGACAACCCCAGCCTAAAGGACAGCTTCCATGAAAACCCGACAGACCCTGATCGCCCTGATCGCCACCACCACCGCGCTTCTCGCCGGATCCGCCATGGCCGGCCCGGACTGGAGTGCCATCGAACGCGCCCGGGCAAACAAGCAGACCCAGCCCGCCAAGGCCATCCCGGCCAACTGGCAGGCGGGCCCCCAAGGGAGCCTGACGCTCCAATCCCACGGCCCCCGCCCCCAGTACGTCCGGCTGAAATCCACTGACGGCCTCCCGGTCGCCCAGGCCCCGCTGCCCCGCTGACCATGTCCCACGCCCACCGGCGACCCTGACCGCCCCCACGAGCCACCGGCATCAAGATCTGGCTGGCGCGGGGGCTGCGCCCCAAGCCTCACTCCCTGACACTCACTCCAAGACCCAGCCCCGCCTGGCACTCCCGTCCTTTCTAGCCAGGCGTCGCCCTCCAGGCGTGAAACGGCACAGCCTTCCCAAGGCAAAAGCCGGCCCCGTCGGCCCGGAAATTCCGGCCCCCCTCCGCTTAGCCCCCGTCAATCACCCGAAAACGCGAAGAATCGTGCCACCATTGGGCTTGAGCCATGCCAGGCACCACCGCCGGGGCCGAGGAGCAAGCCCGCCCAGCCCCCCGCCGGGGAACGATTTGATCCATCGCATTGTCCTGTAAGGCCCGAAGGGCTAGCCTATCCATGAGGACCAAGAACAGGTCCTACCCAGACCGGAGATCAAGATGACCGAAATGACTCAAGTAAATAAAGACAAGCTGGTGGCCGACCTGAAGGTCGTGGTGGCTGATGCGGAAGAGCTCATCAAGCTGACCGCCGGTCAGGCAGGGGAGAAGCTTTCCGATGTCCGTGGCCGTCTGACGGATCGTCTGGCGGAAGCCAAGGTGCGTCTGGCCGACATGGAAGCGGCAGTGGTGGAAAAGACCAAGCAGGTCGCCCGCGTGACCGATGATTTTGTCCACGAAAATCCTTGGCGCTCCATTGGGGCTGCCGCTGGCGTGGGCTTCCTGCTGGGCTTGCTGATCGGCCGCCGCTAAGCCCCGATGGCAGATAGCGAGAAGCCCCGGCTGGCCCGGGGGTTACGGGGTTTTCTCGATACCGGGCTGGCGGCTGTCCAGACCCGGATCGAGTTGCTGGCCGTGGAGGTCCAGGAAGAAAAGCTGCGGGTCGCGAGCTTTCTTTGCAGCGTGGTGGTGGCCGCCCTGCTGCTGAGCTTCGGGCTGATCTGCGGGGTGGTGCTGATCACCGTGGCCCTGTGGGAGACCCATCGCCTCCTGGCCTTGGGCTGCGGTACCGGAGTGCTGTTGGCGGGGGGGCTCTTCGCCGGACGCACCGCCGCCCGCCAATGGCACAGCGGCAGCCGCCTGTTTGCCGCCAGCCTGGCGGAGCTCTCCCGGGACCGGGCAGGCCTGGAGCGCCGTGAATGAATCCGGCCATTGTCGAACTGGCCCTGCGCAAGCAGCGCCTGCAACTGCGCAGCGAGGCCCAGCGGACCGTCCTGCTGGAAGGGCTGGCGGTGGCGGACGGGGTGCTGGGCCGGGTGGATCGCCTGCGGGACGGCGCCCACTGGCTCAAGACCCACGCTCCAGCGGTCACCACCTTCGCCGCGGTGCTGCTCCTGATGCGACCGCGATTCACCCTGCGCTGGTTGCGCCGAGGTTTCGTGGGCTATCAGTTGTTCCGGCGGGCCAAGGCCCGGCTTGAGCCCATTCTGGCAGGGCGGCCATGAGTGGCCATGCGGATCTGGCCCATCTGCGCCAAGCCATGGCGGAGTCCGACTGCCTTGCCGAACCGGTAGAAGTGGAGCGGGCCCTGGCCCGCATGGCCGACGAGATCAGTGCCCGCCTGGCGGACGCCAACCCCCTGGTCTACGTGGTGATGAACGGCGGCCTGGTGGTGGCCGGACGGCTGCTCCCACGCCTGCCCTTTCCCCTGGAAGTGGCCTATCTCCACGCCAGCCGTTACGGTCATGCCCTCGCCGGCCAGCAGCTGGACTGGCGGGTGCCCCCCACCCAGACGCCCCGAGGTCGCTCAGTGCTAGTGCTGGACGACATCCTGGATGAGGGCCACACCCTGGCGGCCATCGTGGACCATCTTCAGGTCGCAGGGGCTAGCCAGGTTCTCACCGCCGTGCTGGTCCATAAGGACCACGACCGCAAGGCCCGCCCCGGCATGCGGGCGGATTTCACCGGCCTGGACTTGCCGGATCGCTTTCTGTTTGGCTGCGGCATGGACTACCAGGGCTATTGGCGCAACGCCGCCGGCATCCATGCACTCAAGGGATATTGATGCTCGCCGGGGCGCACGGCCTGGTGCCGCGTAGAATCTTGCCGCTGGAGTCGTAGCAAAACTTCCTGGAGAGCCCATGCTCATCACCTTCAAGTCCCCCGCCGGGGGAGATGTCATCATGTTCGGCAATAACGCCAGCCAGCTCCTCAGCGTGCTGGACAAGAATCCCGCGGCGGCCCAGGGCATTTTCACCGTGGAGCAGATCCCCGCCGCCATCGCCACCCTGGAAGCCGCCATCGCCGCAGACAAAGCCCAGCACAACCAGGCCGACGAGGACGACGAAACCCACCAGGAAGCTGGCCGCAGCGGCATGGCAGCCCCCGTCAGCCTGGCCCAGCGGGCCTGGCCCCTGCTGGATCTGTTGCGGCTGGCCCAGCGGGACGGCAAACCGGTCACCTGGGGGGTCTGAATGCCCCGGCGGGAGGCTTGAAGTGCGCCTGCTTCTGGCCGAAGACGACCCCATGATCGGCGCCAGCGTCCAGCGTGGCCTGCGCCAGGAAGGTCACGGGGTGGACTGGATTCGGGACGGACGGGAGATCGAGCCCGCCCTGGCTGCCACCCCCTACGATCTGCTCCTGCTGGACCTGGGCCTGCCCGGGCGCGGCGGACTGGAAGCCCTGACCGGCCTGCGGGCCGCCGGCCACAGCCTGCCGGTGCTGATCCTCACTGCCCGGGACGCAGTGACCGACCGCATCCAGGGCCTGGACCGGGGCGCGGACGATTACCTGATCAAACCCTTCGACCTGGATGAACTGGCCGCCCGCATCCGCGCCCTCCTGCGCCGCCAGGCCGGTCGCGCTGATCCGGTGATCCGCAACGGGCCCCTGAGCTTTGACCCGGCAACCCGCCAGGTCACCCTGGAGGACCAGCCGGTGGCCCTTTCCGCCCGGGAGCAAGCCCTCCTGGCCGCCCTTCTGGAGCAACCTGGCCGCCCCCTCTCCCGCGCCCAACTGGAGGAGCGCATCTACGGCTGGGGGGAGGAAGTGGAGAGCAACGCCGTGGAGGTGCACATCCACAGTCTGCGCCGCAAGCTCGGCGCGGACACCATCAAGAATTTGCGCGGGGTGGGTTATTTCATCCCCCGAGTCGAATGAAACAAGCGCCTCGCCCCCGTCCGTCGCCCAGGGCCGGCTTCGCACAACCGGCCCGCGGGTGCTCCTGAGATGGCCTCCCTGCGCCGCAACCTGCTGATTTCCCTGCTGGTCAGTTTGTCCATAGCCGCTACCCTGGGGGGCTACGCCACCTACCGGGTCGCCCTGACCGAAATCGACGAAGTCATGGACTACAACCTGCGCCAGTTCGCCCTGTCCTTGCGCAGCGAATTCCTGGGCCAGCCCGCCCCGCCCATCGGAGCCCCCGACGAATCCCTGGATTTCGTCATCCAGATCTGGGATCGCCAGGGCTTGCGCCTCTACCTCTCCCATCCCCATTCCAGCCTGCCCAGCCAGGCCCAGCTGGGCTATGCCACGGTGACCACCCCGGATGCCCGCTGGAGGACCTTCTCGGTGGCCGCCCCCGGCCGGGTGATCCAGGTCGCCCAGCCCCTCGGGGTACGCAGCACCCTGGCAGCCCAGGCCGCCCTGCGGACCCTGCTGCCCTTCGTGGCCATGCTGCCGGTGATGGGCGGGCTGATCTGGTATCTGGTGGGGCGGGGCCTGCGGCCCCTGGCGCGGCTGACCCGGGCGGTCAAGAACCGCCAGGCCGATGCCCTGGAACCCCTCTCCGCCGCCGGGGTGCCGGAAGAAGCTCAGCCCCTGGTGGAAGCCCTAAACGGCCTCCTCGCCCGCCTCGCCACCGCCCTGGCCACCCAGCGCGCCTTCGTGGCCGACGCCGCCCACGAGCTGCGCACCCCCCTGGCGGCCCTCCAGCTCCAGGCGCAACTCGCCGAGCGGGCCGCCAGCCCGGCCGAGCTGGCCGAAAGCCTGGCGGAATTGCGCCGGGGCCTGACCCGGGCCACCCACGTGGTGGCCCAGCTCCTCACCCTGGCCCGCCAGGGGCCCGATGCCCAGGGGCGCAAGCGTCGGGAGCCGGTGGATCTGTCCGAACTGGCGGGGCTGGCCATCGCGGAAATGTTGCCCCTGGCCGAGGCCAAGGGCATCGACCTGGGAGCCGGCAAGCTGGACGCCGCCCCCTTGGACGGAGACCGGGAAGGGCTGCGCAGCCTGCTGGCCAACTTGCTGGACAACGCCATCCGCTACACCCCGGCGGGGGGCCAGGTGAATGTCTCCGTCTGCCAGGAAGGCCCCCGGGTACTGCTGGAAGTGGCCGATAGCGGCCCCGGCATTCCCCCCGCCGACCGGGAGCGGGTATTCGATCGCTTCTATCGGCGGGACGGCCAGGAAGAGTCCGGCAGTGGCCTGGGGCTGGCCATCGTGCGGGGCGTGGCCCAGGCCCACGCTGCCACGGTGGAACTGGCGGAATCGGAGCTGGGGGGGCTGGCCGCCCGGGTGTGGCTGCCCCGCAGCCAGAGCTGACGATCCGGAAAAATATGCAAAAGGTGTATCATCAACAAATCAAGGATCTTGCATGAGGCTACGAATTCTATTACTTTAGTAGTAGAAAATAACAATTTGGAGACTTTTGGCATGTTTCTTCCTGCACCTGTGTATGAAGCTCTGCCTGTTCTCTACACCACCAAAGGGGTGGTTGCCATTCATTTGTCCGGCTACAACCCGGCGGTAATCGGCTTCAGCACCCTGCTGTTTGCTGCCTCGGCGCTGATCACCCGGATGCGGCGCCAGTACCGGCGCGAATTGGCCGCCCAGGGTTTCCAGCGGCGCCGGTACGCCTAAAGTGCGGTTCACCGCCGCGCAGCGCGCCCGGCTTCATACCATCCCCGGCTGGCGTTGACCGCCCGCACCACCACCAGCATCACCGGCACCTCGATGAGCACCCCCACCACGGTGGCCAGCGCCGCGCCGGACTGGAAGCCGAACAGGCTGATGGCCGCCGCCACGGCCAGCTCAAAGAAATTGGAGGCGCCGATCAAGGCCGATGGGCAGGCCACGGCGTGGCTTTCTCCCACCCGGCGGTTGAGCCAGTAGGCCAGGAATGCGTTGAAGGCCACCTGAACCAGGATGGGCACCGCCAGCAGCCCGATCACCCGGGGCTGGGCGAGGATGGCCTCTCCCTGGAAGGCAAAGAGCAGCACCAAGGTGGCCAGCAGGGCGGCAATGGACCAGGGACCGATCCGGGCCATGGCGGCATCCAAGGCGGCTGGGCCCCGGGCCAGCAAGCGCCGCCGCCAGATCTGGGCAATGATCACCGGAATCACGATGTACAGCGCCACCGAGACAAGCAGGGTGCTCCAGGGCACGTGAATGGCGGAGATCCCCAGCAGCAGCCCAACGATGGGGGCGAAGGCAAAAACCATGATGACGTCGTTCACCGCCACCTGGGAAAGGGTGAATACAGGGTCACCATGGGACAGCCGGCTCCACACGAAAACCATGGCGGTGCAGGGGGCCGCAGCCAGCAGGATGAGGCCCGCCACGTAGCTGTCCAGTTCCCCCGCCGGCAGCCAGGGGGCGAACAGCTGCCGCACGAAGAGCCAGGCCAGAAACGCCATGGAGAAGGGTTTGACCAGCCAGTTTACAAACAGGGTGACGGCGATGCCCTTCAGGTGCCGACCCATCTGCCCCAGGGCGCCGAAGTCCACCCTCACCAGCATGGGGATGATCATCACCCAGATGAGCAGCCCAACCGGAAGATTCACCCGGGCCACCTCCATCCCCCCGATCGCCTGGAAGAACCCCGGGAACCCCTTGCCCAGGGCAATGCCGGCCAGGATGCACAGGGCCACCCACCAGGAAAGATAACGCTCGAAAAAGCCCATGGACACCCCTTCGGCGGGGCGGGCCGCCACCTGGCACTGGACACTCATGCCTGGGCTCCCTGATCGATGCAGCCGATGCCGTCGAGCTGGCGCTGGAGGGCCAGGACATCCAGCTTTTCCAGGGGCAGATTCACCAGCAGGGAAATCCGCCGCTCCAACTCGCGGCAGGCCTGGAAGAAGGCCCGGCGCTGCTCGGCCGAGCTGCCGTCCACTCTGGCCGGATCGGCGATCCCCCAATGGGCCGTCAGGGGCCGGCCCGGCCACACCGGGCAGACCTCGCCGGCGGCGTTGTCGCACACGGTGATGATGAAATCCAGGGCCGGCGCGCCGGGAGCGGCGAAGGCATCCCAGGATTTGCTGGCCAGTCCCGCCACGGGCAGGCCCTTTTCCCGCAGCAGCTCGATGGCCAGGGGATGGACCCGCCCGGTGGGATGGCTGCCCGCGCTATGGGCGATGAAGCGGCCCTGGCCCAAGCCGTTGAGCAGCCCCTCGGCCAGGATGGATCGGGCGGAATTGCCCGTGCACAGGAAGAGCACGCGGTGGACGGGGTCCTCGGTCACGGGGGATCTCCGGGAAAGCGAATGGGCGGGGAGGGTGCCGCCGGGGGAACATGGCACGGCGAAATCGCCGCAGGCCGTGGGCGCCCCCTGGCAGCAGGCTTCGGTGAGAAAGCCGATCAGGGACTGCATGGTTTCCATCCGCGCCCGGTAGCGCACGAAGCGCCCTTCCTGGCCCATGTCCAGCAGCCCAGCCCCCACCAGGGCCCGCAAGTGGAAGGACAGGGTGGCCGGCGCCACCGCCAGGCGGGCGGCCACCTCCCCGGCGGTGAGGCCGGACGGGCCCACCTGGACCAACAGACGGTAAAGGGCCAGGCGGGTTTCCTGGGCCAGGGCGGCCAGGCACGCCAAAGCGAGAGGAGATTCCATGTTTTGACGTTTCGATGAATATCAAAGCATTCTCTGAAAAACGCCCCCTCCGGTCAAGGCAGCCAGCCGTGCCGCCAGGCACTACACTGGAAACTCCCCCACCCGGAGCGACGCCATGCCCGCCAAGCACCTCGACTTCTGGTTCGAATTCGCCAGTTCCTATTCCTACCTGGCGGTGATGCGCATCGAGCCCCTGGCCCTGGCCGCCGGGGTCACGCTGCGCTGGCGCCCCTTCCTGCTGGGGCCGGTGTTCCTCAGCCTGGGCTGGAACGACTCCCCCTTCAACATCTACCCCCCCAAGGGCCGCTACATGTGGCGGGACATGGCCCGGCTGGCGGACAAGTACGGACTGCCCTTCCAGCTCCCCAGCAAGTTTCCCCGGGATGGCCTGCTGGCAGCCCGGGTCGCCCTTGCGGGCTCCGAAGAAACCTGGCTGCCGGCCTTTGCCCGGGCGGTGATGACCGCCAACTTCGCCCAGGACCGGGACATCACCGACCCAGGGGTGATCGGCGCCATCCTCGGCGGGCTGAAACTGGACGCTGACCATTGGCTGGCGGCGGCCGAAGCCCCGGAGAACAAGCTGGCCCTGCGCCGCCAGACCGAGGCGGCAGCGGAGCGGGGAATCTTCGGCGCCCCCACCTTCCTGGTGGACGGCGAAATGTTCTGGGGCAACGACCGGCTCGAGGACGCCCTGGCCTGGGCCTGCCGCTAAGCCTTCTCACTGGGCCCGGTCGAGATCCCGGGGGCGCTGCTCCATGAGGGTTTCCACCTGGCGGCGCACCGCTTCCGGCGCCTGAGCCGGAACGGGGGCCGAGCCGTCCCGGGCGGCCGGCGCCAGCGCATCCCCGACGGCACCCAATTGCCGCTTGACCAGCACGCCGACGACGGCCAGGACGATCAGCAAGGCCACCAGGGATAAAAGACCACGCATCCTCGTTTGCTCCTATTTCATGGTCATGGGCCCACCGGCCGGCCCGGACTTCCGCCCTCAGGGATTGGCCGGCGCCGGGGCGGACGGGGTGGCGGCGGCGGCCTTCCTGGCCTTCTGGACGGTCTTGGCCGCCTGTTCCGCCTGATGCTTCTCGTAACGCTGCTGACGCTCGTCGTAATCGGCCCGGTCGGACTCGGCCTGGACCGCGCGCTGGGCGGCCTCTTCGTGCTCCCGGGCACGGCGTGCCGCGTTGTCCGCATCCCGCTGGGCCCGCGCGGCCTTGAATTCCACGGCTCGCTGGCGCCCCGCCCGGGCTTCCTTGGCGTGCCGGACCTGCGCCTCGACGGCCTGCTCTGCTGGCGTCGACGGACTGGCCGGGTTCGCCCTGGCATCCTCCTCCCGCTGCCGTGCGTCCTCCACCTTGCGCTGCTGGCTTTCGGCCTGAAGGCGGCTCTTTTCCGCCAGATCCAGCTTGCGCGCCTGGGCTTCCAGGGCCCGGGCCCGGTTCAGGCTCGCGATGCGGGTCTCCCGCGCCTCGCTCACGCAGCGATACACCTGGAAGCGCTGCTGGCAGGCGGCCTCCTCCTCCTTGAAGCGCCCATCGGCCTGCTGGCGCAGGGCCTGGGCCTCGGCCTGGAGACGCCCCGCCTCGGTTTCGGCCAGGACAGAAAAGGGTAGGGCCAGGGTGGCTGCAAGGAGGGCGAGAAAGGGGCGGGACATGGGAAAACCGGCCGGAAGTGACAGGGATCTCTACAATAACGGGTTTTATTCTCTCGCGCCGCCGTGATCCAGTTTCGCAATGTCCGCCTCGCCCGGGGCATCAAGGTGCTCTTCGAGGGCGCCAGCCTCCAGATCCACCCTGGCTGGAAGGTGGGCCTCACCGGGGCCAACGGCAGCGGCAAGTCCAGCCTGTTCGGCCTGTTGCGGGGGGAACTCCACCAGGACCAGGGAGACCTGGAGATGCCGCCGGGCTGGACCATCGCCCACGTGGCCCAGGAAACCCCCGGCCTCCCCACCCCGGCCATCGACTACGTGCTGGACGGGGACGCCGAGTTGCGCCGCATCGAGGCCGAGCTGGCCCAGGCCGAAACCGCCCACGACGGGGAAAAGATCGGCCTGCTCCACGGCCGCCTCCAGGAAATCGACGGCTACGCGGCCCGGGCCCGGGCGGCGGCGCTCCTGGACGGCCTGGGTTTTGGCGGCGGAGAGCTGGAACGACCGGTGCAGGATTTCTCCGGCGGCTGGCGGATGCGCCTCAACCTTGCCCAGGCCCTGATGTGCCGCTCCGACCTGCTGCTGCTGGACGAGCCCACCAACCACCTGGACCTGGACGCGGTGATCTGGCTGGAGCAGTGGCTGCGGGACTACCGGGGCACCCTGATCCTGATCTCCCACGACCGGGACTTCCTGGATGCGGTGATCGGCCAGATCCTCCACCTGGAGGGCCAGCGCCTCACCCTCTACAGCGGCGGCTACTCCGACTTCGAGCGCCAGCGGGCCGAGCGCCTGGCCCAGCAGCAATCCCTGTTTGAAAAGCAGCAGCGGGAACGGGCCCACCTGCAAAAGTACGTCGATCGCTTCCGGGCCAAGGCCACCAAGGCCCGCCAGGCCCAAAGTCGGATCAAGGCCCTGGAGCGGATGGAGCTGATCGCCGCCGCCCACGTGGATAACCCCTTCAGCTTCGCCTTCCGGGAACCCGCCGCGGCCCCAGATCCCCTGCTGCAACTGGAAGAGGCCCGGGTCGGCTATGGCGACAAGACCATCCTGGACAAGCTCACCCTGACCCTGCGCCCTGGCGAGCGGGTGGGCTTGCTGGGCAGGAACGGTGCCGGCAAATCCACCCTCATCAAGCTCCTGGCCGGGCAACTGCCCCTGGCGGGGGGAGAACGGCGGGAAGGCAAGGGCCTGGCCCTGGGTTATTTCGCCCAGCACCAGCTGGAAAGCCTGCGCCCCGAGGAATCCCCCCTCCAGCACATGCTGCGGCTGGATCCGGCCACCCGGGAGCAGGAGCTGCGGGACTACCTGGGCGGTTTCGACTTCCGGGGTGACGCCAGGAGCGGCGCCGGAGCCGGGGCCACCACCCCCTGCGGCCCCTTTTCCGGCGGCGAGAAGTCCCGCCTGGCCCTGGCGCTGCTGATCTGGCAGCGCCCCAACCTGCTGCTGCTGGACGAGCCCACCAACCACCTGGACCTGGAGATGCGCCATGCCCTCACCCTGGCGCTCCAGGATTACGAGGGCGGGATGGTCATCGTCTCCCATGACCGGGCGCTGCTGCGGGCCACCTGCGACCGCTTCCTGCTGGTGGATGACGGCCGGCTCACCCCCTTCGACGGGGATCTGGATGACTACAAGGACTGGTTGGCCCAGCGCCGGGCCGAAGCGGCCGCCGCTGCCCAGTGTCCCGACCGGGCCAACCACAAAGCCGCCCGCAAGGAAGAACGCCAACAGGCCGCCGCCGACCGTCAGGCCCGCCTGGCCGCCCGCCGCCCCCTCCTCAGGGAGCTGGAGCAGATCGACAAGCGCCTGGCTCCCTGGCAGCGGGAAAAGGCCGAACTGGACGAACGCCTGGCGGACCCGGCCATCTACGCCAGCGGCCAGGGGGACGAGCTCCAGACCTTGCTGCGCCGCCAGGCGGACCTGGCCGATCGCATCGACGAAGCCGAGCTACGCTGGCTGGAACTTCACGAAGCCCTGGAGGCAATTCCGGCGGAATAGGGGCGTGTTACAGCCCGGCGGGGATTGCGATAGGAATTGCGTATCAACCAAATCTCAATTATTAATTAGTCCAATACAGCCCGGGCGGATAATCTACGTCCATCAGGTATTGCCTGACTCACCCAACCAACCCTCAAAGGAGCTGATATGTCCCTGATCAATACCGAAATCAAGCCGTTCAAGGCCCAGGCTTTCCACAACGGCAAATTCGTGGAAGTGACCGAAGCCAACCTGAAGGGCAAGTGGTCCGTGGTGTTCTTCTACCCGGCCGACTTCACCTTCGTGTGCCCCACCGAACTGGGCGACCTGGCCGATGTGTACCCCGAGTTCCAGAAGCTGGGCGTGGAATGCTACTCCGTGTCCACCGACACCCACTTCACCCACAAGGCCTGGCACGACGCCTCCGACACCATCAAGAAGATCAAGTACCCGATGATCGGCGACCCCACCCACGCCATCGCCAAGAACTTCGAAGTGCTGATCGAAGACGCCGGCCTGGCCCTGCGTGGCACCTTCGTGATCAACCCCGAGGGCGTGATCAAGGTTGCCGAGATCCACGACCTGGGCATCGGCCGTGACGCCAAGGAACTGCTGCGCAAGGTGCAGGCCGCCCAGTACGTGGCCTCCCATCCGGGCGAAGTCTGCCCCGCGAAGTGGACCCCGGGCGACGCCACCCTGGCCCCCTCCCTGGACCTGGTCGGCAAGATCTAAGCCGCCCCGCCACCGCCCAGCCCCCGGCGCGGGGGCTGGAAGCCGCGGATTCCAGCGCAAAGGCGCCAGCACGGAAGCTCAAACTGCCTCCTGGCGCCTTTTCATTGGAATTTGCACTCATAGACAGCAAGGGAGAGAACCATGCTCGACGACAGCATCAAGGCTCAACTCAAGGCCTACCTGGAGCGCCTCCAGCGCCCCATCGAACTCGTCTCGTCCCTGGACGACAGCGACAAGTCCCGGGAAATGGGAACGCTTCTGGACACCATCGCCACCCTGTCCGACAAGGTGGCGGTGCGGCATGACGGCAGCGCCGCCCTCACACCCTCCTTCAGCGTGGGCCGCCCGGGCGAGGCCGCCCGGATCCGCTTCGCCGGCCTGCCCATGGGCCACGAATTCACCTCCCTGGTGCTGGCCCTCCTCCACACCGGCGGCCATCCCCCGAAAGTGGAACAAGCGGTCATTGAACAAATCCAGGCCCTGGACGCGGACCTCCACTTCGAAACCTACGTGTCCCTGTCCTGCCACAACTGCCCGGACGTGGTGCAGGCCCTCAACCTGATGGCGGTGCTGAACCCCCGGATCAGCCACACCATGATCGACGGCGCCCTGTTCCAGGCCCGGGTGGATGAGCTCAAGGTGATGGCGGTGCCCACGGTCTACCTCAATGGCGAGCACTTCGGCCAGGGCCGCATGCTCCTGGAAGAGATCCTGGCCAAGGTGGATACCGGCGCGGCCGCCCGGGACGCTGCCAGGCTCTCCCGGAAGGATAGCTTCGACGTGCTGGTGGTGGGAGGCGGACCGGCCGGTTCGGCCGCCGCCATCTACGCCGCCCGCAAAGGTATCCGCACCGGGGTGGTGGCCGAGCGCTTCGGCGGCCAGGTGCAGGACACCATGGCCATCGAGAACTTCATCTCGGTGAAGGAGACCGACGGTCCCAAGCTGGCCATGGCCCTGGAAGCGCACGTCAAGAGCTACGAAGTGGACATCATGAACCTGCAACGGGCCGAAGCCCTGGTGCCGGGGGACCTGATCGAGGTGAAGCTCGCCAACGGCGCCAGCCTCAAGAGCAAGACCGTGATCCTGGCCACCGGCGCCCGCTGGCGGGAGATGAACGTCCCCGGCGAGAAGGAATACCGGGGCCGCGGGGTGGCCTACTGCCCCCACTGCGACGGCCCCTTGTTCAAGGGCAAGCCGGTGGCGGTGATCGGCGGCGGCAACTCCGGGGTGGAAGCGGCCATCGACCTGGCCGGCGTGGTTTCCCACGTCACCCTGCTGGAGTTCGACACCAAGCTGCGGGCCGACGCGGTGCTCCAGAAAAAGCTTTTCAGCCTGCCCAACGTCACGGTGATCACCAACGCCCTGACCACGGAGGTCTCCGGCAATGGCGAAAAGGTGGATGGCCTGCTCTACAAGGACCGGGATTCGGGCAAGGAGCACCGGGTGGACCTGGCCGGGATCTTCGTCCAGATCGGCCTGTTGCCCAACACCGACTGGTTGAAGGGCACCGTGGCCCTCTCCAGCCGGGGCGAGATCGAAGTGGACGCCCGGGGCCAGACCTCGGTGCCCGGGGTGTTCGCCGCTGGGGATGCCACCACCGTGCCCTACAAGCAGATCATCATCGCCATGGGGGAAGGGGCCAAGGCCTCCCTGGGAGCCTTCGACCACCTGATCCGCAGCTCGGCCCCGGCCTGATCAGGCTAGTGCAACCCTGCACTAGTGTAGCGTTGCACGCGGAGCGAAACATATGAAACCCTGTAGTTGTGCGGGCTCCGTGGCAATTCAAGTATCGTGTTGGCGGGATGAATCCCGCCCTGCGGGATCCTTCGATTCGAGGTAGGGCCGGATTCATCCGGCCTGCTTGAATTGAGCGCATCGGCCGCTCCCGGGCCGGGCCGGGCAACGCCACGCTGCCACCTCGCCAGTCGCTGGCCATACGGCCATTGCTACGTGCAGCACTAGGCTCAACGGCTCAGTCAAGCAACGAACCCGCACCGATAGGGCTCGATGCGGTTCCTGAGCTACCGTTCCCGCCCGGTGACGGTGAAGGTGGTTGAGAGTTTGCCGTTGCCAAGCCACTCTTCGACCTTGGCTTTGAGTACGGTGTATTGGTCTTGATAGGCGGTGGTGCCCAGCAGGGCGATGTCGATGGCATCGGTGAGCAGGTCGTCAAGCGTGAATTCGGTGCCGCGGATGGCGAGGTATTTTTTGCCGCCGCCGTCTTCGAAGACGGTGGTGGAGAGACCGGTGCTATCGGTGTATTGCTCGACGACGGTGTAGGTGTTGGCAAATGCATTGGCCTGAGGGGTGGATAAGCCGCGGCCACCATCTTGTAGGGCAATCGAGTAAGTATCTCCCGATATACCTGCGGCAAGGGTTGAGTACGATGCAAGCGCCATTTGCGCCTGGTTGAACATTTCAATCGCCATCGACATAGCTCATTCCCCCTTCACGAAAATTGAAGACTCAAAATTTGGAATATTTGCTGGTTCAGGACACAAAAAACTTGAGTCATGCCATGGGCCTAGCATGTCACCACCTCCTCGGCCATATATGACAAGCTCACCTAATACCTTTCCATCCGAGCGCCGGATAATCCGGCAATGAGTGCGTGACATTTCCGGATTCCCTTGCCTGTAATAATGTTTGTCGCATTCGTCGTAATACTCGTCAGTTACCTCAGCCTCGCTCTGACGGGGAATCCGCAGCCTGCCGAACTTGTCGAGCAGCTCGTTATATTTTTCCGGCGGCAACTTCACCGTCTCGTAGACTTTGATTCCACCATCAATCGCGCACAGCCGCTTGACTTCGGCATCCAGTTCCGACTTGGAAGGGGTGCTGCTGCATGCCACGAGCGGTAGAAGCAACAGGATGGAAATAAGATTCTTCATGCGGCAATCCTCCATTCCGTATTTTCAGATCGGTATCGGTCAAGTGCGCCATCAGGGGTGTTGTAGAGGTAGGCGTGGCTAACGTTGGCGGAGAAGTCGGCGGCGATGCCCGTTACCAGAAATCAGCCCAGGCTGTGGCCGGTGACGGTGAAAGTTTTGCCATGCAGCTTGCCGCCATCGGCGAGCCAGACGGTATCCAGATGGGCCTTGAGGGCGGCGAACTGGGGAATGAGCGAGGCCGGTAATCCCAGCGCCAAGAGGCCGTCGGCGGTGAGGTCGGCAGCGTTTGGTTCGGTGCCGCGGATGGCAAGATATTTGGGGCCGGTGGGGTTGCCATCGACAACTTGCTGGAAAATGGTGGCGGAGAGGCCGGAGGAAGGATCGGTGTGTTGGTCGAGGACGCGCCATGATGACGAAAACTTTTCCGCTTCAGTTGCAGTCATATCAACATCCCTGAGCTTTTGTAGGTCAGGAGTGCCAGGAGTCAAAGATGCGTACGCAGCAAATGCAAGTTCCGATTGTTTGAAATACTCAAAAGTAGTTGTCATTTGAAATTCTCCCGTGAATTACGAATAAATACGCGCTTTTGGAGGACGGATAGGCCGCTATCGGATGGACATGTGAAATGGGAGGGATGCCAAGGGCCAGGAAGATCACCACCCCTCCGAGAGTAAGCAACAGATTCACCGACCAACATCTTGTCGGCTGCTCGATATAGCTTGAAATGACTTCTACTAAAATCAGCCTCTCCGTCTTCTGGCTTTCCCTCTTTAAGGTATTGAATGTCCCATTCGTAATAAAACTCATCCGTCGGCTTTGAGTCCTTTCTTGATGGAATCCTTACCTCACCAAACTGATCGAATTTCTCCGCCGGCAGCCTCACCGTCTCATACACCTTGATCCCGCCATCGATCGCGCACAGCCGTTTGACTTCGGCATCCAGTTCCGACTTGGAAGGGGTGCTGCTGCATGCCACGAGCGGTAGAAGCAACAGGATGGAAATAAGATTCTTCATGCGGCAATCCTCCATTCCGTATTTTCAGATCGGTATCGGTCAAGTGCGCCATCAGGGGTGTTGTAGAGGTAGGCGTGGCTAACGTTGGCGGAGAAGTCGGCGGCGATGCCCGTTGCCAGAAATCAGCCTAGGCTGTGGCCGGTGACGGTGAAAGTTTTGCCATGCAGCTTGCCGCCATCGGCGAGCCAGACGGTATCCAGATGGGCCTTGAGAGCGGCGGACTGGGGATTGCGAGGCCGGCAATCCCAGCCCCAACAGACCATCCGTGATCAGGTCGTTCGCTTCGGGTTCGGTGCCGCGGATGGCGAGGTATTTGGGGCCGGTGGGGTTGCCATCGACTACCTTCTGGAAGATCGTGGCAGAGAGGCCGGTAGTGTCATCGTTGTATTGGTCGAGGACGCGCCAGTTTTCGGCGAAGCTGTCAGCTTGGCTTGGTGACATGCCGTCACCTTCATCTTCTAAAGCAGCACGATAGTTATCCCCAGAAATACCACTGAATAAATTTTTCGCATACGCGGCAAGAGCAAGCTCAGACTGCTCGAAATATTTTTCTGTAAGACTCATTTATTCTCTCCTTTGAGGAATATTGATGATTCAAGGTTCGCTGTGTCTTTTGAAATTTCTGGACAGGTATATGAAGAAGGATGCCAAGGGCCA
Source organism: Rhodocyclaceae bacterium (assembly GCA_034004685.1). GTDB lineage: Bacteria > Pseudomonadota > Gammaproteobacteria > Burkholderiales > Rhodocyclaceae > JAEUNX01. Next base: position 16,354 of record JAVEWG010000054.1, read on the forward strand.
GGGACATCTCCTCCACCTCGACCATATCTGATGGATATGCCTAATATCTTCCCATCGCTACGTCTAATAATTTTGTGTGTGGTCTTGATCATGTGTGGATCGCCCTCTACTAAATATTTTTGCTCGCGCTCATAAAAGTACTCATCTTTAAGTTTTGCCCTTACCTTTGAAGGAATTCTCACATTGCCGTACTGATCAAATTTCTTCGCCGGCAACTTCACCGTCTCATACACCTTGATCCCGCCATCGATCGCGCACAGCCGCTTGACCTCGGCATCCAGTTCCGACTTGGAAGGGGTGTTGCTGCATGCCACAAGCGGTAGAAGCAACAGGATGGAAATAAGATTTTTCATGCGGCAATCCTCCATTCCGTATTTTCAGATCGGTATCGGTCAAGTGCGCCATCAGTGTTGAAGCTTGAGTAGTCGATGCCGGTCAGGACGAAGGGGTTGAGCGCGGTAAGTGCATAGCGGGTGGCAAGGCCCAGGTCGGTGTCGTTGGCCGCCAAATCCTTGATGCTCGCGGCGTTCGATGTCGAGAGAACGGTGATCTGGGCGTTGCCGGATAGCGCGCCGTAGGCAGCACTGCCTTGCAGGTCATACAGGTTGGCGTAGAAGCTGTCGCGGTTGTCGGCGGGGGTGGCGGTAACGTCGGGGCCGAGCAGCAGTTGGCGCAACCCGTCGAGGCTGGCCTCCAGAACATCATTGGCGTGGGTGCCGCTGAAATCCACCAGGGTATTGAGCTGGGCCTGGGTAAGGGTCGGATCGAGTCGGGCAAAGGCAGCCTGCACCGCCAAGGCATCGGTCAGCACCTGGATGCTGTGGTTGCCGGAAGGCGGGGGATTGGAGATGCCTGGGGCGGATTGGTTCTCGATCTCCACCGGGACTGAGGGCGAGACCTGGTAGCCCAGGCCGGCGATCAGGCTGGGCCCCGCCTCGGCCTTGAGGTTGGAAACCCGGGTGGGGCTGAGTTCGGCCATCACCCCCAGGGCGCGCAGGATGGGGTTGAAGCTGCCCAGCACGCCCCCCAGGCCGGGGCTGTTGTAGAGGTAGGCGTGGGAGACCTGGGTGGCGAACTGGGCGGCGATGCCGACGGCCAGGAAGCCCCCCAAGCTATGGCCGGTGACGGTGAAAGTTTCGCCATGCAGCTTGCCGCCATCGGCGAGCCAGACGGTATCCAGATGGGCCTTGAGGGCGGCGAACTGGGGAATGAGCGAGGCCGGCAATCCCAGCCCCAACAGACCATCCGTGATCAGGTCGTTCGCTTCGGGTTCGGTGCCGCGGATGGCGAGGTATTTTTTGCCGCCGCCGTCTTCGAAGACGGTGGCGGAGAGGCCGGTGCTATCGGTGTATTGCTCGACGACGGTGTAATTAGACAGAAGTGCGTCAGCTTGAGGAGACGCAACACCCACTGCTTCAAGTGCAGTTTTGTATCCTGACGCGGGGCCGGTGAGGTCTGCGTAAGCAGCAAGGGCCAGTTCGGCTTGCGATAAGTAATCAGAAACAATAGCCATGCTGCACCTCCTTACTTAGATTGGATGCGAAAAGTTGATTCGACTAAACCGAAATTTCTTAAATCAGGGCAACTGAAATACGAGTCATGCCAAGGGCCAGGCGCATCGCCCCCCCTACGTATGTAAATACGGGCTTCACTGAGAAGTTTGTTGTCCGTCTTCCGAATAATCTGATAGTGCGTTCTCCACATCTCGGGATTTCCAGATGCGATGACATGTTTTTCTTCTCGATATATGTAAGCGGCACCAAGCGATCCATCACCGTGACCAGGTCGGAAAATATCCACAGTTCCCCGACTGTCAAAGCGATTTGATGGAAGTGCCACCATTTCATACACCTTGATGCCTCCATCAATGGCGCACAGCCGTTTGACTTCGGCATCCAGTTCCGACTTGGAAGGGGTGCTGCTGCATGCCACGAGCGGTAGAAGCAACAGGATGGAAATAAGATTTTTCATGCGGCAATCCTCCATTCCGTATTTTCAGATCGGTATCGGTCACGCGCGCCATCAGGAGTGTTGTAGAGGTAGGCGTGGCTGACGTTGGCGGAGAAGTCGGCGGCGATGCCCGTTACCAGAAATCAGCCCAGGCTGTGGCCGGTGACGGTGAAAGTTTTGCCATGCAGCTTGCCGCCATCGGCGAGCCAGACGGTATCCAGATGGGCCTTGAGGGCGGCGAACTGGGGAATGAGCGAGGCCGGTAATCCCAGCGCCAAGAGGCCGTCGGCGGTGAGGTCGGCAGCGTTTGGTTCGGTGCCGCGGATGGCAAGATATTTGGGGCCGGTGGGGTTGCCATCGACTACCTTCTGGAAGATCGTGGCGGAGAGGCCGGAGGAAGGATCGGTGTGTTGGTCAATGATAGACCAATCTTCGGTAAAATTCTGGGCCTGGGAAAGGGACATGCCCTTACCACCTTGCTGCAAGGCACCTCGATAAGCCTCTAGCGGCATATCGGTGTTCAAGTTCGAGTATGCAGCCAGAGCAAGCTCACTTTGCAGAAAATTTTGGATAGCGTCACTCATTAGAATTCCCCTTTAGAAAGATAGACGGTTCTAAATATGGCTTTTCAGTTGGGCTTGGGCAAATAAACGATGATGGATGCCACGGTCCTGGTAAGTCTCCCCCACCTCTTGCATATCTGATACTTTCTCCAAGCACTTTCCCATCGCTTCGCCGAACGATTCGAGTAACCATACGAGTAACTGTAGGATCGCCCTCTCTGAGATAAATCGTTTCAGAATCGTAGTAGTACTCATCCGTTGACTTCGCCTTTGAAGGAATTCTCACATTGCCGTACTGATCAAATTTCTCCGCCGGCAACTTCACCGTCTCATACACCTTGATCCCACCATCAATCGCACACAATCGCTTGACCTCGGCATCCAGTTCCGACTTGGAAGGGGTGCTACTGCATGCCACGAGCGGTAGAAGCAACAGGATGGAAATAAGATTCTTCATGCGGCAATCCTCCATTCCGTATTTTCAGATCGGTATCGGTCAAGTGCGCCATCAGGGGTGTTGTAGAGGTAGGCGTGGCTAACGTTGGCGGAGAAGTCGGCGGCGATGCCCGTTACCAGAAATCAGCCCAGGCTGTGGCCGGTGACGGTGAAAGTTTTGCCATGCAGCTTGCCGCCATCGGCGAGCCAGACGGTATCCAGATGGGCCTTGAGGGCGGCGAACTGGGGATTGAGCGAGGCCGGCAACCCCAGCCCCAACAGACCATCCGTGATCAGGTCGTTCGCTTCGGGTTCGGTGCCGCGGATGGCGAGGTATTTTTTGCCGCCGCCGTCTTCGAAGACGGTGGCGGAGAGGCCGGTGCTATCGGTGTATTGCTCGACGACGGTGTAGATAGAAGCAAAACGGATGGATTGATCGACAGCCAAGCCATTTCCATCATCTTTTAGGGCATCAATATAGTCCTGAGCCAACATTCCATTGAACAGTGTGGAATACGAAGCGAGTGCCAGTTGAGCTTGATTGAACATCTCAGTCACTGCGACCACGGGTTATTCCCCTTTCACGAAAATTGAAGATTCAAATGGAGGCACACTCCCGTGTGCTGGGCAGGTAAAACTCGAACCATGCCAAGGGCCGGGCAAATCGCCTCCGCCACGCCCATAGAACACCAACTCACCCAAGACTTTTTCGTCAGAGCGACGGACAATTCGATACAGTCTCCGAGACATTTGGGGACTACCCTGCTTGTAGTATTAATACGGCACCATAATACCGTACTGCCATGATACAATTCCCGCATGGAAACGGAACGCATCGATGTACGGAAACTGGAGCCGGCGGCACGGGAGCAATTGCGTCGCACGGCGGTTCGAATGT
>JAVEWG010000012.1:0-71024 GCA_034004685.1 Rhodocyclaceae bacterium
CATCCTGGTGACCCTCGACAACATCCTGCGCCGCCACAACAAGGAGATCGGCCTGGCCTCCATCTGCGGCGGCGGCGGGGTCACCACCGCCATGCTCATCCGACGGGAAAGCTGAAGCGCTGCACGCTGTTGCTTCCGGGGAGCCCGCCCAGCACCCTGGGCAACCCCTGAATCCAGGTTCAACAGGCCTTAAAACAAAATGCCGGGAATCCCTTCCCGGCGTTTTGTCGTTCAACCCCACCAGCCAGTGGGGCACAGGGTCACCCGACCATGTTCATGCCCCCCGACACGCTGACCACCTGGCCGGTCACGTAGGCCACGTCGTCGCTGGCGTAGAAGGCCACCACGCCGGCCACATCCTCGGGCTGGCCGAAGCGGCGCATGGGGATCAGGCGCAGCAGGGCCTCCCGCAGCTTGTCCGGCGACCCCGCGGCGCTGACCACCTCAGCCATCATGCTGGTTTCCGTCGGGCCGGGGCAAACCACGTTTACCGCGATGCCCTTGCCGGCCAGCTCCCGTGCCATGGACTTGGTGAAGGCGATCACCCCCCCCTTGGCGGCCGCGTAGGAAGACTCGCCGGCGGAACCCACCCGCCCGGCGTCGGAGGCGATATTGACGATGCGGCCGGCGCCCTGGGCCAGCATGCCGGGGGCCACGATGTGGGTCACGTTCATCATGCCCAACAGGTTGATCTCGATGACCTTGCGGTAGAGTTCCGGGGGCTGCTTGACGAAGTTCCCGAACTTGTCCCAGCCAGCGTTATTGACCAGGATATCGATGGTCTTGCCCGAGGCCGTGAAGTCTCCGATGGCCCGGGCCAGCGCTTCGTAATTGCTGATGTCGGCGATCACCGGAACGGCTTTTCCGCCTTCGGCCGCCACGGCCTCGCAGGCCCTGTGGGCGTTTTCCTGGCTGAGGTCGAGGATGCCGACCGTACAGCCCTCCGCCGCCAGGCGGCGGCAAATGGCCAGCCCGATGCCACCGGCGCCGCCGGTCACCAGGGCAAGCTTGTTTTTCAGTCCCTTCATACCTGCTCTCCGTCTTCCAAATGAACGCGGTTTTCAACAATCCCGCCAAGCAGGCTGGCGTTTTTCAAGGAAGGCCGACATACCCTCGGCCATGTCGTGAGTGGGCAGCAGTTCCTCCATGCAGATCTTCTCCACCACCGCGAAACGTTCGACGACCCGCCGGGCAAACACCTGATGGCTGCCCTTGAGGGCGATGCGCAGGGCAATGGCGCTCTTGGGCAGCAGGTGGGTATCCACCCAGGCCAGGGCCGCCGCCTCGGGATCCTCCGACACATCCTGGACCAGCCCGAACCGCAAGGCATCCGCCGCCGAGATGGCGCGCCCCGACAACAGCAGCTCCTCTGCCCGCGCCTGGCCAACCCGCTCGGGCAGGATGCAACTGGCGGCCGGGGCGAAGCCGGCGAGCTGGATCTCCGGCTGGCCAAAAAAGGCGTCGGTGGCGGCGAAGATCAGGTTGCCAGCGCCGGCCAGCTCAAGGCCGCCCCCCAGGCACTGGCCCCGCACCACCATCAGGACCGGGACCGGGTATTCCAGGATGGCCCGCAGCAGCCGGTGCAGTTCCGTCAGCATCGACTCCAGCTGATCCGGCATGTGTTCCTGGATGCTGGCGCCGAAGCTGAAATGGGGCCCCTCGTGATCCAGCACCACGGCCTTCAGGCCCTGTCCGCCAGCCTGGGCTGCCAGGGCCTCCCGCAGGGCGGCCATCATGGCCCGGTCGATGACGTTGGCCTTGGGGCGGGCCAGACGCAGGCGCAGCACGGCGCCATCCCGGTCCAGCCAGCTACGAATGGGCGAGTCGCTCATGGCTTTCCTTGCCTTAGAGGCCGTAGATACGAGCGGCGTTGCCGTGGAGGATCTTCTCGGCGACCTTGTCGGAGAAACCCATGCCGGTGCGGATGTGGGCGATGGAATCCTTGTGCATCACCGCCGGGTAATTGGTGCCGTAAATCACCTTGTCCTGGCCCCGGGTGCGCATGAAATTCACCAGGCTCGGCTCCAGGTACTTGGGGTGGTGGGCATCGATGCCCAGATAGACGTTGGGGTGCTTCCAGGCCAGGGCGATCATTTCCTCGGTCCAGGGCCAGCCGGTGTGGGCGCCGACCAGTTTGAGATCAGGGAAGTCCAGGGCGATGTCGTCCATATGCACCGGCCGCCCCAGTTCGCTGGGCATGCGCTCGGCCGAGTGGCCGACTTGCATCGACACCGGCACCCCCAGTTCTTCGCACTTGGCGTAGAGGGGGTAGTACTGGCGATGGTTGAGGGGGATGCCGAAGCCGTAGGTGTGGATATAGACGCCCTTGAAGCCGAGCTCGCGAATGGCGCGCTCGACCCGGCGCACGCCTTCCATGCGTTCCTGGGGGTTGAAGCCGGCCAGGCCAAACAGGCGGCCGGGGAACTGGCTGACGACGGCGGCGACTTCCTCTTCCTTGATGTCCCAGACCATTTGCTTGGTCAGGTAGGACATCATGCGGATGGCCGGAATGAGGGCCTTGTCCAGCCCGCCTTCGTCCATCTGGGCGACGAACTGGGCGGCGGTCAGGCCCTGGGTGCGCTCTTCCATGTGCCACCACTTGATGACGCGATGAATCTCGTCCTGGGCGTACCAGTGCTTCTTGAATGCTTCCGGGGTGAATAGGTTGCAGTGGAAATCTATGGCCATGGCCCTTCCTTTCCTTCCGTCAGGTTTCGGGGGATCAACGAGGTTCCTGCCCGCTTTCCGTAATTGCCGGCGCGGCTGTCCGCCGGCCGCGCATGGCGGTACCAAGCTCGGCGAAAGTATTCGTGCCGGGGCCAAAATCAGTCAAGCATGCGATGGCATATATCACGTGGGTGATGCTAGTATTATTTCCACTCCCTTCACTTCCGTCCTTGATCCCCGCCATGACGAACCTGAAAACCAGATCCAGCTCCGCGCTCCGCAGCCCCCAGTCAGTCATCGAAAACGTGGCCGATCCAGACAGCGGCGTGAAATCCGCTGTACGGGTGCTGCGGGTGCTGGAGTTTTTCGATGAAATCCAGCGCGACGCCCGCGTCGGTGAAATCGTCGAGCATCTGAGCATGCCCCAGTCGTCCACCTCGGCGCTGCTGAAAAGCCTGGTGCAAATGGGCTATCTGGATTACTCGCCCACCACCCGGACCTACCTCCCCACCGCCCAGGTGGCCCTGCTGGGATCCTGGATTGGCGGCGCCCCCATGCGGGACGGCAGCCTGATCCGGATGATGGAGGAACTCAGCGCCGAAACCGGCGAAACCATCCTCCTGGCCGGCAGCAAGGGCATCTACGCCAAATACCTCCATGTCATCCAGGCCACCAACCCGGTGCGCATCCATGTGCCCGTCGGCGCCCAACGCCTCCTGGCCCGCTCCGCCATGGGCGTGGTGTTATTGAGCGACACCCCGCCCGAAGCCATCCGGCTGCTGGTCCGGCGCACCAACGCCGAGGCCCCCATGGGGCAAAAGAACATCGACGTGCGCCAGACCCTGGCCAATATCGAAGCCTTCAAGGAGCAGGGATATTTCTTTTCCCGGGGCATGGTCACGCCCGGTGCGGCCATGATCTGCATGAGCCTGCCCTTCGCCTCTGGGCGCCCCCTGGCCCTGGGCATAGGCGGCGTGCTGGGCTCCCTGGAAAACCAGGAGGCGCGCCTGGTGCGACTCATGCGTGCCGCGATCAAGAAATACATGCAGCAGGGCGAGGCCAGGCCGGAAGGCCAGGCCACGTCAGAAGGTGAATCAAAGCCCAAGGCAGGCGGTCGCGGCAGGAAGTAGCTCCCAGGCCGGGGGCATCCCGATAAAACGGCAACCCGTCAGGGCTGCGGGGATGCGCCGGGCCCCGAACCGCCCGGACCCCGTTCCCCGGCCCATCGGAACGCCAGGCTCTCCCCGGGCACGGCGGCCCTGCCGCCCATGGCTTTGCCCCACCGGGCACCGCGCCTTGCACTGCATGCCCAGGGACGCGAGCGCGACCTCCGAATCCAAGATCGAGCGACCCCTGGCCGGGAAGACCCGCGCCCGGCAGGGCACGCGGGAATCGCCGGATTTCGGCGGCATCCACCAACACCATCATCCCCGTCCCGCCCCTGGACTGCGGCCAGGAGCTCCATCCCCGCCCTTCGCCCCTGAGTCAAGACATCGGGCCGCCGCGGCACGCCGTTTTAATCCTGGATGTGATATCTGATATCGCATCCTTGACTAGCACAAGCCCGGTCCCGTAAAACTGTTTCCGTTTTCAAGTATCCGTCAGAGCGTTGCCCTGGGGCGCGCTTTCAACCGGCAGAAACAAGGAGGGCGGCAGATGGCAGCAGATATCAGCACCACTAGCACCAAGACGGATTCAAAAGTCTTCGTCGGGCGGGGCGTCTCCGATGGCGCGCGTTTGTTCCGGGAATGGTTCGACGGCCTGACCGAAGTGGCCAAGCGGGGTGAAAGCGCCGCTTATTGCTTCGTCGCCGGCAACCTGATCGAGGTTCTCCGGACCTTCGACATTCCGGTCACGTTCCCCGAGATCAACGCGCTGCAGACTGCTTTCCGGCATGTTTCCCGCGACTACATCGACGAGGCCGAGGACTATGGCTACTCGCCGGATATCTGCGGTTACGTGAAGATCGGCGTCGCCATCCAGCGCCGCAACGGCCAGCACCCCATGGGGCAGATTCCCAAGCCCAAGCTCGGCCTGATGAACAACTACTGCAACACCTTCCTCAAGTGGGGCGAGATCTGGGAGCGCTCCTTTGATAGCCCGGTGATCAGCCTGGACTACCCGATGACCCGCTCGGCCGGTGAAAAGCCCGTGCCTGGCACCGAGAAGTTCAATTACGAGAAGGCCTACATCAAGGGCCAGATCCAGGAAACCATCGAGACCTGCGAGAAGATCACCGGCAAGAAATTCGATCTCGACAAGTTCCGCCAGATCCTCACCTGGTCCAACACCGTCAATCGAGGCTGGAAGCGGGTCGTTGAACTCAATCAGAACACGCCGGCGGTGTTCAATGCCCTCACCGACGGTACCGTCTATCTGGGCATCGCCAATGCCATGCGGGGCACCGAAGCCGCCGCCAAGTACTTTGACGACCTGGTGGAGGAGCTGGAGTACCGGGTGGCCCACGGCATCGGCGCCCTGGAAAAGGGCGACAATGGCGTCCAGGCCATGAAGCAGGAGTTCCGCCTGGCCTTGGTGGGCACCCCCTGCTACCCGATCTACGCCCAGTTCAACAACATGTTCGCCAAATGGGGCGGCGTGTTCGTCTATTCCTCCTACCTGGACTTCGCCTCCATGGGGGCGCTTACCGGCTACCAGTACGACCTGGACGATCCCCTCGACAGCTACGCCGAAGGCCAGCTGACCATGCATTGCTCCGGTTCCGACAGCGTCTTCCACGAGGCCGACAACCTGAAGCGCCTGGCCAAGGACCTGAATCTCGACGGCGTGGTCTTCCACCCGGTCAAGAGCTGCCGCACGGTATCCACCGGCATGGCCGACATGCGTCGCGTCGTTTCCGACGACATGGGCCTGCCCACCCTGTTCATCGAGTCCGATCTCGTCGATCCGGACGTGGTGTCGGAAGCGCCGATGCGCAACCGGGTGGATGCATTCTTCGAAGGACTCATCTCCCGTCGCCAGCAGAAGCTGGCGACGTCGGCCTGATTCGGCAAAGGAGCCGCAGGATGACCAAAAAATACTTCACCGCCTGGGAGGGCAAGCCTCTCGACGACATCTTCACCCTCTGCCGCGAGCTGGTCGAGGATCCGACCTACCCCACCGTCAAGGCCTGGCGCCAGGACGGCGGCAAGGTGCTCGGCCACTTTCAGGTCTATTTCCCGGAAGAGATCGCCCATGCGGCCGGCATGCTGCCGGTGCGCATTCGCGGCGCCCAGACCGAAGGCAACGAGTCCGAGTCCCATTTCGGCTCCTACCTGTGCTCCATCATCAAGACCTCGCTGGACATCGCCCTGACCAAGGACATCGAGGTGGATCTGTTCGTCACCCATCCCATCTGCGATGCGGCGCGCAATCTGGCGCCCATCTGGGGGCGTAATTTCGACTACAAGTGCCAGATTCTGTATCTGCCCCAGAACCCCAACTCCAGATACTCCAAGACCTTCCTCGCTCACGAATACCGGCGCCTGCTCTCGGATATCGAGGCCACCACCGGCCGCAAGGTGAGCGAGGCCGATCTGCGCGCCTCCATCAAGCTCTACGATCGTTCCCGCGCCCTGATGCGCGAGCTCTACACCATCCGCTGCGACCAGCCCTGGCTGATCGGCGCCGACGAATCCCTGGCCCTGATCGGCCTGGCCGGCATCCTGCCCCGGGCCGAGTTCATCGGCCTGATGGAAGCCGTGCTGCCCCTGATCAAGTCCCGTCCAATGCGCCAGCAGGACAAGATGCGGGTGGTCTTCGAGGGGGGCTTCTGCGAAACGCCGCCCTTCGATCTGCTCCAGACCATTACCCGCTCCTGCTACGTGGTGGACGACGACGTCCTCATCGGCCTGCGCTTCATCACCGAGGACGTGGGCGACACCGGCGATGCCCTGGCCGACCTGGCCGATGCTTACATCGACCGCAGCACCTACAGCCCGGTGCAGCACGACCACCGCAAGCCCAAGGAAAAGATGCTGCTGCAACGGGTCCGCAAGGCTAACGCCGAAACGGTGATCCTGGCCGCGGCCAAGATGTGCGAACCCGGGCTGGAAGAGCAGGTCGCCTATTCGAAGGCCCTGGAGGAGGCAAGGATTCCCTACTTCGTTTCCGAGTTCGAAGAGAACCAGAACACCTTCGACCAGCTGGCGATCCAGCTGGAGACCTTTGTCGAAAACATCATGTTCGACTGAAGCGAACAGGGGAGCACAGCATGAAATACACAGGTGGCGTGGACGTGGGTTCCACCCAGACCAAGGCGGTCATCATCAACGAGGCCCGCGAGATCGTCGGCCGGTGCCTGATCTTCACCGGCGCCGACGTGATCCAGGCGGCCCATAACGCTTTCGATCAGGCCCTGGCGGATGCCGGGCTGCAACGTTCCCAGGTGGGCTACGTCATCGGTACCGGCTACGGCCGCTACAAGGTGACTTTTGGCGACCGTCAGGTCACCGAGATCTCCTGCCATGGCCGGGGGGCTTCCCACATGTTCCCGGGCACCCAGACCGTCATCGATATGGGCGGCCAGGACACCAAGGCCATCAAGGTGGCCCCCAATGGCGAAATCGCCGACTTCTGCATGAACGACAAGTGCGCCGCCGGCACCGGGCGCTTCCTCGGCGCGGCGGCCGACGCCCTGGCCATCCCCCTGGGGGAGTTGGGGGAGGTTTCCCTCAAGTCGGAAAAGCCGGTGCGCATCTCCACCACCTGCACCGTGTTCGCCGAAGCCGAGGTGCTTTCCTGGCTGGGCAAGGGCAAGAAGGTGGAAGACATCCTGTGGGGCGTGCATCAGTCCATCGCCGCCCGGGCGATCGGTCTTTTGCGCCGGGTGGGCATCGCCGACGAAATCACCTTCACCGGGGGCGTGGCCAAGAACGTGGGCATGATCAAGGCCCTGGAAGAAAAGCTTGAGACCAAGCTCAACGTCAGCGATGACAGCCATTTCATGGGGGCATTGGGCGCCGCGCTCTTCGCTCTCGACAGCTTGCAGGCCGACGTCAAGACGCCGGCAAAAATGGAGGCCTGAATCATGACCTATACCATTGGCGTCGATGTAGGTTCCACCTACGTCAAGGGCCTCGTGCTCGATGAAAATTCCCGGATCGTGAGCCGCCATATGGCGCCGACGGGCTCCGACCTGCAAGGGGCCGCCGAACGGGTGGTAAACGAAACCGCCGACCTGGCGGGCATCAAGAAGAGCGACCTGGAATACTGCATCACCACAGGCTACGGCCGCTATCAGTATGCCGATCGTGACCTGCAGGTCACCGACCTGACCGCTACCGCCCGGGGCGCGGTCTTCCTCTTCCCGGAAACCCGCACCGTGCTGGACATCGGCGGCCAGACCATGAAGGCCAGCCGGCTGGACGCCTATCACAAGGTGCGCACCTTCCGCCTCAACGACAAGTGCGCCTCCGGCACCGGCATGTTCCTGGAAAAGACCGTGCGCTACATGGGCTACGACACCGAGGGCATCGACGCCCTGCTGAAGAACGCCTCCGAGCCCGCCTCCATCTCCGGCGTGTGCACGGTCTTCGCCGAGTCCGAGGTCATCAACCACCTCTCCAACAGCGTGCCCCCCGAGGACATCATGTACGGCGCCGGCATGTCCCTGACCAAGCGCAGCGTCCAGCTCCTGAAGCGCATCAACGTGGAGCCCCAGGTCACCCTGGTGGGCGGCATCATGCGCTGGGAGGTGATGGCCAAGGCGATTCGCGATGAATTGAAGATGGACGCCAACGTCGCCGAAGGCGACATGCCCCAGTTCACCGCCGCCCTCGGCTGCGCCATCCTGGGGCATATCCGCCTCAAGAAACTGCGGGAACCCGGTGGTGAACGCAAAGCCGCGTGAGATCGCCATCGTCCGGATGGACGATGGCGGCCTGGCCGGTGACTGCGAAGCAAGCACCGGCAACACCCCCGGCTGTCGCCTGCCGGCGGATCCGGGGCTGCGGGAGCAAGGCTGGGAGTGGCGCTGCAACGCCGACGCCTTGAAGGTCGATCAGATCGTGGAGTCTTACCGGGAACTGGGCTTCGAGATCCGCCTGGAGCCCATCAATCTCAACGGACTCGCCGCCAGCTGCGGGGGATGCAAACCCGCCCTCGCCCAGTCCACCGCCGTATATGTCCGCGCCAAGGGTCGCCCATAAGAAGGCTTGCCGGTTTTCGATGGTGGCTGCTACCACATTCCAGGGGAGGAAGCTGCATGAGCACAAGCGACGAGGCCGTGAAGGTCCACGCCAGATTCGAAGCATTGTTGCCGCAACATCGCGATCTCTACTACGGGGGCCGGTGGCATAAACCCCAAGGGGGCTACATCGATACCCTCAACCCCGCCACCGGCCTGAGCCTGGGCCCCTGCGCCGAAGCCAATGCCGCCGACGTGGAAGCCGCCGTGCAGGCAGCCCACGCGGGCTGGCAGGACTGGCGCCGCACCAAGCCGGTGGAGCGGGCGGCCCTGCTGCGGCAGGTGGCCAACGTGCTGCGCGCCAACGCCCAGGAGCTGGCCATGCTCGACTCGGCCAACTGCGGCAATCCCATCAAGGAAATGCTCAAGGATGCCGTCCTGGCGGCCTTCCAGCTCGACTACTTCGCCGGGCTGGCCACCGAACTGAAGGGCGAAACCGTGCCCCTCGGCGACGGGGTGCTCAACTACACCTTGCGCGAGCCCTACGGCGTCTGCGCCCGCATCGTCGCCTACAACCACCCGATCATGTTCACGGCCGGCAAGATGGGCGCGCCCCTGGCGGCCGGCAACACGGTGATCATGAAGCCGCCGTACCAGTCGCCCCTGTCGGCCTACCGCCTGATGGAACTCATCGACGGCATTCTGCCGCCGGGCGTGGTGAACATCCTCTCCTGCGGCAAGGAGGGCAGCGAGGCCCTGGTCGCCCACCCGCAGGTGCCGTGTATTTCGCTCATCGGCAGCATCCCCACCGGACGCGCCATCGCCCAGGCCGCCGCCGCCCGCTTGAAGCACGTCACCCTGGAACTGGGCGGCAAGAACGCCTGCGTCATCTACCGGGATGCCGATCTGAAAAAGGCCATCAAGGGCGCCGTGGACGGCATGAACTTCACCTGGTGCGGCCAGTCCTGCGGCTCTACCTCCCGCCTGTTCATCCACGAATCGGTGTACGACCAGGTGGTGGAAGGCATGCTGGCCCATATCCAGGCCTTCAAGCCGGGCATCCCAACGGAGATGGCAACCACCATGGGCGCCATCATTTCCCGCGCCCAGTACGAGAAGGTTCTGAGCTATATCGAGATCGGCAAGCAGGAAGGAGCCACCCTCAGATATGGCGGCAAGCGTCCTGCCGATCCACGGCTCGCCAACGGCTATTTCGTGGAGCCCACTCTATTTACCGATGTCACTCCCGAAATGCGGCTGGCCACGGAAGAAATATTCGGCCCGATTCTTTCCGTCCTTAAATGGAAGGACGAGGATCGCCTGTTCGAAGATATTAACGGGGTTGATTACGGGCTCACCGGATCCATCTGGACCGCCAGTTTGGCCAACGCCCATCGCGCCGCGGCCCGTATGGAATCCGGCTATATCTGGATCAATAACGTCAGCGCCCATTTCCCCGGGGCCTCCTTCGGCGGCTATAAACAATCGGGCATAGGCCGTGAGGAAGGGGCCGAGGAGCTGCTTTCCTATACTCAGGTAAAGAATATCAACGTCACTTTTTGAGTGGCCCTGCCAAGCGGCCCAGACGGGCCTGGCAAGGGGGCCATCCCCCTATCCGGCAACAGGGCGCGAACCCGTAACCCGCGCCCCGCTTGGCGCTGGCCGTTAACCACCGCCCGATTTGCCAGGCTGGGAGCAGGATTTTGCAGCCCCCCGCCGGGTATCTCAACCCTCATCATCCAGTCCCGTGGGCCATGACTTGCGGGGGCCCGCCTGTTTCACCTTCCCGAATATTCTTACTCCGAACAGATTTAATTCGAGTATTCATTTCAACCCTTCGGACTGGTTGGTTTTTTAACTGAACAAATCAAAAACAAGCCATCTGAACGGCTCCACAGGCGTGGTCGGCGACAAATAAATCAAATTGGCCTGCCACTAATTTTTAATCAAGTATGTGATATCACAAATCGTATCCTTGACCGAAAAATTCCTTTCTGCGAGTCTTTGGTTCGTACCGAGAAGCATGGCTGAGCGCATCCGTACCCTACTAAATAACGATGAAAGGTAACTTCGATGGCCTATTACAAAGACCTTCGCGAGTTGATCGCCGCTCTTGATGAGCAGGGTCTGCTTGTCCGCGTAAAACGAGAGATCAACAAGGACACGGAGCTGATGCCCCTGGTGCGCTGGCAATTCCGGGGACTCCCGGATGATCAGCGCAAGGCGTTCCTGTTCGAGAACGTGGTGGACGCCAAGGGCAAGGCCTACCCGATCCCGGTTCTGGTGGGCGGCTTCGCGGCCTCGCGGGAGGTTTATGCCACGGCCCTGCAATGCAAGAAGGAAGAGATCTACGAAAAACTGGTGCAGGCCCCCCGCAACCGGATCGATCCGGTCATGGTGGACCGCTCCGAGGCGCCGGTTAAGGAGGAAATCCACATGGGCGCCGACCTCCTGGCCCATGGCGGCCTCGGCGAGTTTCCGATCCCGATCTCCACGCCCGGCTTCGACCCCGCCCCCTACATCACCTCGCCGTGCTGGGTGACCAAGGATCCGGACAGCGGCATCCGCAACATCGGCACCTACCGCACCCAGATCAAGGCTCCGGATCGCACCGGCGTGATGGTGCACCCGGCCCAGCACATCGGGATCCATTGGGCCAAGTGGAAGAAGCTCGGCAAGCCCATGCCCGCCGCCCTGGTGGTGGGCATCACCCCGGCCGTGGGCATCGGCAGCGTGACCAAGTACCCCTACGACATCGATGAGTACACCGTGGCCGGCGGCGTAGCCGGCGAGCCCATCAAGCTGGTGAAGTGCGAAACGGTGGATCTAGAAGTGCCGGCCACGGCGGAAATCGTCTTCGAAGGCTACATCTCCACCGAGGAAGCCGAGTGGGAGGCCCCCTTCGGCGAGACCACCGGCTACATGGGCCACATGTTGCAGAACAATTTCTTCGACATTAAATGCATCACCCACCGCAAGAACCCGATCTACCAGGCCTACATCAGCCAGTTCCCGCCCAGCGAGAGCACCCTGCTGCGGGGCATCTCCGCCGAGGCGGCCCTCTACAAGGCCCTGAAGTACGACTGCAACATTCCCACCATCACCGATGTGGCCCTGCTTGAGTCCTGCTCCAGCTGGTACTTCCTGGTCATCCAGATGGACAAGACCAACCAGGCCCAGGTGTGGCAGGCCCTGCACCTGGCCTCCGGCTTCGACGCGGCCCTGGGCAAGATCGTCATCGCGGTGGACAAGGACATCGATATCCGGGACGCCGACGCGGTGAACTGGGCCATGGCCTTCCGCATGCAGCCCCACCGGGACATCCAGATCCCCATGGGCAAGATGAACATGATGGATCCCTCGGCGGTGCCCCTCGACACCGCCTACGACGAAACCATCTACCCGTCGCCCAATGGCGTCTCCGCCCTGCTGATCGACGCCACCATGAAGTGGGACTACCCGCCGGTGGCGCTGCCGAAAAAGGAGTACATGGACGCCTCCAAGAAGATCTGGGAAGAGCTCGGCTTGCCGGCGCTCAAGGTGAAGAGTCCCTGGCACGGGTATGAACTGGGCGGTTGGACCGAAGAAAACCGCATCGACGCCGAGCGCGCCGTAAAGGGGGACCACTACATCACTGGCGAAGAACGGGCCAAGCGCCGTCAAAAGACGAGCGACCGCAAGCTCTGATGGTCATGCTCGCGTCCGCGATCCGGGCGCGAGCGTGCAGGCAGGACCGGGCGCGCCACCCTGCGCCCGTATCGCCAAACGAGGACGCGCCACCGCCGTGCGTCCTCGTTTGCCGATACCAAATATTAGATAACGCGGACCACCGCGGTACAGGCAGGAGACAGCCGACCCATGGACTTCGACTTCACCGAAGAGCAGGACATGTTGCGCGCCAGCGTGCGCAAGATGATGGACAAGCTCGCCACGCCGGAATATATCCGGCGCCTGGACCAGGAGCAGGCCTACCCCACCGAGCTCTACCAGGCCTGGGTAGACATGGGCCTGCTGCGCATGCCCTTTCCCGAGGCCTACGGCGGGCTGGGGGGCAATGTCCTGGACATGGTCATCATCGGCGAGGAACTTTCCCGCAGCGGCTTCGACTTCTATAGCGCCTACGGCGGCGGGGTCTTCTGCGGCCTCAACATCGTGCGCAAGGGCACCGAAGAGCAGAAGAACTACTGGATTCCCCGGCTCCTGTCCGGCGAGATCAAGATGTCGGTTTCCATGTCGGAACCCGACGCCGGTTCCGATGTGGGCGCCATGCGCACCCATGCCCACCGCGACGGCGACGATTGGGTCATCAACGGCCAGAAGGTGTGGTCCACCGGCGCCGGGGCCGCCAACAACGTCATCAACGTTTACGCCCGCACCGATCCCAAAGCCCACTACCGCAAGGGCATCTCCCTGTTCCTGGTGGACAACAAGACGCCCGGCGTCAAGCTGCGCAAGCTGGACATGCTCGGCCGCCGCTGCACCGGCACCTACGAGGTGTTCTTCGACGAGGTGCGGGTGCCGGCCGACTGCCTCATCGGCGGCGAGAACGGCGGCTGGGACTGCATTCTCGGCGGCCTGCAATACGAACGCATCGCCTCCACCGCCGGTTACTGCGGCGGCGCCCAGTCGGTGCTGGACATGGCGCTCAACCACGCCAAGGAGCGGGAGCAGTTCGGCCAGCCCATCGGCGCCTTCCAGGCCATCGCCCACATGCTGGCCGACATGCAGGTGGATGTGGATGCCGCCCGGGTGCTGATGCTGCGGGCCGCCTGGACCCTGGCCCAGGGCCGCGACGCCCTGCGGGAAATTTCGGTGGCCAAGCTGTTCGGCTCCGAGGCCTACGTCCGGGCCACCAACGCCGGCATGCAGATCATGGGGGCCTACGGCTACAGCATGGAGTTCGACATGCAGCGCCACTTCCGCGACGCCCGCAGCACCACCATCGGCGCCGGCACCTCCCAGATGCAGCGCAACGTACTGGCCGGCTTGATGGGCTTGAAAGTCAAATAAGGGGCGCCAGGCCTGCCGGCGGCCCGGCCGCCACGGCCCGGACTCACAACCTATGCGGGATGGATGACATGGATTATCAATTCACCGAAGAGCAGAACGCCCTGCGCGACAACGTGCGCAAGATGATGGACCGGATCGCCACCCCCGAGTACATCCGCCGCGTTGATCAGGAGCGCCTCTTCCCCTACGAATTGAGCCAGGCCTGGGCGGAGATGGGCTTGTACGGCGTGGCCTTTCCCGAGGAGTACGGCGGCTTCGGCGGCACCATCATCGACATGATGATCATCTCGGAGGAGATTGCCCGCAAATCCTACGATTTCGTCGGCGCCTACAACGGCGTGCTGTTCTGCGGCCTCAACGTCTTCAAGAACGGCACCGAGGCACAGAAGAACCACTGGATTCCCAAGCTCCTCTCCGGCCAGGTGCGCATGACGGTTTCCATGTCGGAGCCGGATGCCGGCTCCGACACCGGGGCCATGCGCACCACCGCCCGGCGTGAAGGCGACCACTATGTGATCAACGGCCAGAAGCTGTGGTCATCCGGCGCCGGCGCCAGGAACAACGTGATCAACCTGTACTGCCGCACCACCGATCTCAAGTCGGACTACCGCAAGGGCACCTCCCTCTTCCTGGTGGATAACGACGCCCCTGGCGTGACCCTGCGCAAGCTCGACATGCTTGGCCGGCGTAGCGTGGGTACCTACGAAATCTTCTTCGACAACGTCAAGGTTCCCGCGGACCGCCTGATCGGCGGCGAGAATGGGGGCTGGGGCTGCATGCTCTCGGGCCTGCAATACGAGCGCACCGTCGCCATCGCCGCCTATGTGGGCGGCGCCCAGGCCGTAGTGGACATGACCCTGGAATACGCCCGGGAACGCAAGCAGTTCGGCAAGCCGATCGGCAGTTTCCAGGCCATCGCCCACATGCTGGCCGACATGCAGACCGAAGTGGCCGCCGCCCGCGCCCTCATGTGGCAGGCGGCCCGGATGGTCGCGGCGGGCCAGGACGCCCTCAAGGAAATCTCCATGGCCAAGCTGTTCGCCTCGGAGACCTTCGTCAAGGCAGCCAATCAGGCCATGCAGATTTACGGGGCCGCCGGCTACAGCATGGAGTACGACATCCAGCGCTTCTTCCGCGATGCCCGAGGCGCCACCATCGCCGGCGGTACATCCCAGATCCAGCGCAATCTCATTGCCCGCCTCATGAACTTGAAGATTGAGTAGGTCGGGGTCCCGAACAATCAGACGAACCGGATTCCCGGTTTGTCGCTTCTAGCCCGAGTAGTCCCGAAGGCCGAGGAGACTGGAGGTCAGTCATGCCGCTTACTGTTGGGGATATGCTGCTGCGCAACGCCGAAACACGGCCCGATTCCATTGGTTTTGTGGATGAGGGCCGACGCTTCACCTGGCGGGAGACCAACGAGCGGGTCAATCGCATCGCCAATGCCCTGATTGGCCTGGGGCTCCAGCAGGGGGAACGGGTAGGCATCCTGTCGCGCAACTGCCACCAGTTCCTGGAAATCTATTTCGCCCTGGCGAAGGCGGGCCTGGTGGGGGTGGCCATCAATGCCCGCTTCATGGCGGCGGAGGTGGCCCACTACTTGAATGATTCCGGCGCGGCGGCCCTGTTCGTCCACGAAGACTTCAACGCCCTGGCTCGCGCGGCGCTGGCGGAGGTATCCGGCCTGCGCCACGTCATCGGCATCAGCCGCAAGCACGACATGGATCGGGACTACGAAGGTATTCCGGTCCTGGACTACGAGGACCTTCAGTTTGCCGCCCCACCGGAAGAACCCGAGCGCTTTGTGCACGAGGACGATCTGTTCGTGCTGGCCTACACCAGCGGCACCACCGGCAAACCGAAAGGCGCGATGCTGACCCATCGCAACAGCATCGCCGCCACCACCACCATGGCCTTCGAGTCGCGGCTGTTGCCCCACCACCGCTATCTTCTGGGCGCCGCCTTTTATTTCGCCAGCGGCGGCGGTTCGCGCTTTCTTCCCATCCTGCGGGGCTGCGTCACCGTCCTGACCAATTTCGAACCCGGCGAGGTCTTGCGGCTGATCGAACAGGAGCGCATCACCCACACCTCCATGAGCCCCAGCGGGCTCACCATGCTGCTGGAGCACCCGGACCTGGGCAAGCGGGACATTTCCAGCCTGGAGGGAATCCTCATGACCTCCGCGGCAACGCCGGTGCCCCTGCTGCGGCGGGCGATCGAGAAGATCGGCCCCAAGTTCATGATGGGCTTCGGCCTGTCCGAGACCGGGCCCAGCGGCCTGATTCTCCAGGCCGAGGATGTGGCCCTGGACGGTTCCGACACCCAGCTCCGGCGCTTGGGCTCCATTGGGCGGGTCATGGTAGGCAACCGGGCGCGCATCGTGGACCAGGAGGGCAAGACGCTGCCCCCCGGCGAGCAGGGGGAACTGGTGATCCGGGGCGCCTGCGTCATGCAGGGCTATTGGAAGGATCCGGAAGCCACGGCCGCCGCCCTGCGGGAGGGCTGGATCCTGACCGGCGACCTGGGCACCATGGACGAAGACGGCTATGTATACATCACCGACCGGCGCAAGGACGTGATCGTCAGCGGCGGCATCAACGTCTATCCCCGGGAGGTGGAGGAAGTCCTCTACGGCCACCCGGCCATCCTTGAAGCAGCGGTCATCGGCGTGCCGGACGAACGCTGGGGCGAAACCGTCAAGGCGGTGGTCTCCTTGCGGCCGGGCCAGTCCATCACCCCCTCGGAAATCATCGCCTATTGCAAGGAGCGCATGGCCTCCTACAAGAAGCCGACCTCGGTGGACATCTGGGACGCCCTGCCCAAGACCGGCAGCAACAAGATCTGGAAGGTGCCCCTGCGGGAGCACTACTGGAAGGGCCACGAACGGCGCGTCAACTAAGTTGATGGCCCCCGATTCCATCTCCGAGTCTCTGGACCCTCCGTTGGCCGACCGCCTCGGACTGGGGCCACAGATCAGCGCCCTGGTGGATGCCATCGGCTCCCAGGCCTTCAACGGCATCCTGTTCAATGCCTTGCAGGAGCGCCTCGCGATCGAGCACCTTGCCCTGTACCGGTTCGATCGGCACGGCTGCGACATTTGTGGCGCGGCAGGCAGCGCCGGTAGCGATACAGCCCTGGCGGATTGCCGGCGCTACGTGGAGGCCGGCCATTGGCGGCGGGATCCGGCCATCATCGAGGCCCAGACCTTGCGCTTCATCCCCACGCCGGTCATCCTTCATGTGACGGCAGGGTCGATGCAGCATGCCGCCTGGGGGACGGCAGCGAAGCCCTTCACGGAAAACGTGGCCGAAGCGGTCCTGGTTTGCGCCGATCGTCCAAACGGCCGGTTCGGACTCCGCCTGGTGCGCACCGCGGCCTTTGGCAGGGGCTTTGAACCGCACGAATTGCAGGCCATCGGAGACATGGCCAATGTCCTCCTCTCGGTGGCAGCCAAGCATGCGGGCTTTGGGATCAACCAAGCGTCCAGGCTGACCAGCTCCTTCTCCTCCATTGCCGAGATCGAGACCGAGCTGGACAAGCTTTCGCCGGAGCTGACCCTGCGGGAACGTCAGGTGTGTGCCCGAATTCTTTTTGGCCTTTCGGTCCACGGCATCGCCCTCGATCTGGGCGTCGGGGAGGAAAGCGTGGCGACCTATCGCAAACGGGCCTATCTCCGTCTTGGCATTGGCAGCCGGCATGAGTTGTTCCGGCTGTACATCGCCGCCGTGGATCCAGGAAAACTCCCGGGCAACTGGAGGGGGAATTTCACCGGGGCCTCCCAAAGAGACAGGGGCAACGCGCGCCCCTGACCCCACGGGGCACGCGCCCTGAAGTGAATGTGTTCCGAAACGTAGGGCGGGCTTCAGCCCGCCCAAGACCGCCGACGAACCCAATGACACCCCAGGGTGCGCTTGCGCACCAGGCGGGCTGAAGCCCGCCCTCCACCCTGAGGCTTGGGCCGTGGAAGGGCGTGAAGCCGGTTTCAACCGGCTAGGGATGGCGCTGGTGTGGAATGGCGGGATGAACCCCGCCCCAGAAGAAAAAAGCCCGGCTGACTGGCCGGGCTTCCCCTCAAGCGGGCACTTCGTCGGCGGGTCTGGCGTCCTGCTTTTCCGCTTTCAAGGCATCCGCCGGGCCATGGATGCTGATCTTGCGGGGCTCGCTCCAGCGGGCGCCGTGCTGGACGATCTCCTCCGGGGTGCGCAGGCCGCCGGCCTGGTACCAGGAGGCCTCCATGAGCAGGGGGAAGTCGTCGTAGGTGCCGTGTTCGGCGCCGAAGAAGCGCCGGGCCGGGATCAGTTCGTTGCGCACCGGCAAGCCCAGGCTGTATTTCTTCCAGATGTCGTAGCGGTTGCTCATCAGGCGGATGTAAAACTCGGTGGGCACCGGAGGCTGGGGGTGGGCCCGCACCAAGTCGGTCTGGGGTTCGCGGCGCCACTGGTTGAAGCGCGGGTCGATGCCGTGACTCATCATGAAATCGATGCCGGCGGTGGTGGAGGCTACCGCTTCGTCGATGGTGGCGAACCCGCTGGGCTTGGCCATTTCCACGCCGCCGACGAAATTCGGCCGCACGTTGAACTCCCCCAGGATGTCCACCGAATCCACCATCCGCTTGATCCACTCGTCGTAGCCGATGCGGCGGTGCTTGCCAGGGTTGATCCATTCGAACAGGCGGCGATCCCAGACTTCCATGTTGGCATTGTGCTCATCCATGCCCTCGGCATGGAGCCACTTGATCTCATCCTTGGTCTTGGCGTTGGTCTGCAGGCCAACGTGGCGGCGCGGGCCGCCGAACTTGAGGGCCCGGGTGTATTGGGCGTAGAACTCGTTTTCTTCCTTGCCCTGCAGGGTACGGGTGATGGTGCCGCCAGTGATCAGGAAGCTGACGCCGGCCTGATGACCCTCCCGCGCCAGGGCTTCGCGGCTGATCTCCCGGCCGACTTCCTCCACGTAATCGACCCGCTTGACCGGCGCGGACAGGGTGAAGGCCTTCGATTCCTTCATCTGCCGGGCGTTTTCATTAATGTCGCAGAAGCGGCACTCTTCCTTCGGGCCCCAGTACTGGCACTGACGGAAGACGGTGACGAATTTTCCGAAGGCGATGATCTCGTGGTAGGCCACGCCATCATCGAACTTCTTGTTGTAGTAGTCGGGGGCGATGGGGAAACTCACGTTACTGAGGATCTTGCCCCCTTCGGTCAGCACCAGGCGGCCGTCCACCACATCGATGATGTAGGGGGAGCTGGGATCCATGGTGGTCTGCACCGTCACCGCCCGCAGGTCATAGGGGCCCTGGAAGATATAGAACCATTCGGGCACCTGGCGCGCTTCGCCCCGGGTGAGCTGGTCCATGCCGACCAGGTCGTAGGAGAACAGCCGGTAGGACTTCACCAGGGAGCCGCCAGTGGCGGCCAGGGCGGCCTCGGTGAACCAATGACCCCGGCTCAGCAGTTCGATCTTGATGATGACTTCCCGGGGAACGTCCGGAAAGCGGCGAAAATAGTCTTCCAGATCCGAGATCGCGGACTGGCTCTTGGGAACAGCGCTCATGATCGATACCTCCTAGGTAGTCAGCTCTTGAAGCCATGATAACAAGGGCAAATATCCACAATAATCACATACAGGATATTGCGTATCTTCTATGTGTAAAAATTGGCACCAACACCCCACCACTCCCGTCGCCCGACTCAAGGCCCGGCGGCGCTGCCATGGTGGACTCCGGGGAGGACGCAACGGCCGGGAACTTGAGGGAGGAAAGGCCGGACTTCCTCCGCCCTGACCACCCCCGAAGGAAACGGTGGCGGCAAGGGGCCAGGAACAGCGCCACCGGCCTCCCGGCCGGCCCGGGAGCGCCGCCGCTCGCGCCGATGCCTGATCAGGCGGTCAATGGCCGCTCACGGCGACCGGCGCCCCCCGGAGCTGCCTTGTTGAGGGCGCCCTGCCCTTCCGGGTCCTTCCAGCGCTTGAGCAAGCGATGGGGAATGGCAAACTGGTCCAGGGCTTTCCCGACGGAGTGGCTGATGATCTCGTCGAGGGTCTGGGGGCGGATATAGAAGGCCGGCACCGGCGGCAGAATCACCGCCCCATAAGTGGTGGCCTTGGTCATGAGTTCCAGATGCCCCAGATGCAAAGGGGTTTCCCGCACCATCAGCACCAACCGGCGGCGCTCCTTGAGGCACACGTCGGCGGCCCGGGCGAGCAGGTTGTCGTTGTGGGAATTGGTGATCTCCGACAGGGTCTTGATCGAGCAGGGCGCCACGATCATGCCGTCGGTGACGAAGGATCCGCTCGCGATCGCCGCGCCGATATCGGTATGGGTATGCACCACGTCGGCCAGGGCCTCGACGGCGGTCACCTTCCAGTCTGTTTCCTCGACGATGGTGCGCTTGGCCGAGGGAGACATCACCAAGTGGGTTTCCACGTCGGGGGCATCCTTCAGCGCCTCCAGGGCGCGGATGCCGTAGATCGCGCCCGAGGCGCCGGAGATGCCGATGATGATTCGCCGCATGGAGGTTCCTCTGTATTAAGGGCAGACATTGCTGGCAGGCCGGGGAAGGCCTGGTCCATCATCGCAGTATTGCCCCCACTTCCTCCAACATCAAGCTTGTGATCAAATTTATCACATATACGATAACTGCCGCAGTTGGCCCTTGTTATGATCCCTGCGCGACCGGGCCGGTCTGCTTGATTGCATCGCCCGGAACGTGGCGCGGCCGCTCCCCCAACCAGCCCTGTGGAAGCTCACAAGCGATGAAACTACTCAAGGACATCCGGATTCTCGATTTCGGCGCCTTCATCACCGGCCCTTTCGCCGCCATGCTGCTGGCCGAACTGGGGGCCGACGTGGTCAAGGTGGAACGTCCGGGCGAGGGCGACCCGTTCCGCTCATTTCGCGACGGCCACTACAGCCCCCACTTCCAGGCCCATAACCGCAACAAGCGTTCCGTGACCCTGGACTACGCCCAACCCGACGGCCTGGCGGCCCTCAAGCTGCTGGTGAAGGACGCCGACGTCATGGTGATCAACAACCGACCGGGGGTGGCCGAGAAGCTGGGCATCGACCACGCGTCCCTGCGGGCCATCAATCCCCGGCTGATCTACTGCTCCATCACCGGCTTTGGCGCCGACGGCCCCTATGCCGAGCGGCCTGCCTTCGACAACGTGGGCCAGGCCCTCTCGGGCTGGTCAAGCCGCCATCGGCGGGGCGACGATCCCCGGGTGGCGGGGCCCGCCGTGGCCGACCCGATCACCGGCTATTACGCAGCCCTGGGCATTCTCGGCGCCCTCTATGAGCGCGCCCAGTCGGGCCAGGGCCACCTGGTGGAGGTAAACATGCTCGAATCCATGATCGCCCTGGGCACCGAACCCCTGGCCAGCTTCTTCGATACTGGCGCATCCGTGCCGGTGTTCCACCGGGCGGCCATGTCCCAGGCCTTCAACCTGACCTGTAAAGACGGCAAGCGCATCGGCCTGCACCTGTCTTCGCCGGACAAGTTCTGGCGCGCCCTGTGCCGCGTCGTGGGTCGCGACGACTGGATCGCCAAGTATCCCAACCGCCTGGATCGGGCCCGCAACTATGAAACCCTGGGCACCGAGCTGAACGAAATCTTCCGCACCCGGGACCGGGATGCGTGGATGGCGGCCCTGTCCCGGGAGGACGTGCCCTTTGCGCCGGAGCATGATTTGCAGGACCTGGAGGCCGATCCCCAGGTCCGGCATCTGGGCGTCTTCTACGAAATCGAACATCCCCGCTACGGCAAGATCAAGGCACCCCATGGTCCAGTGCGGGTGGATGCGGACCGGGACATCGATTTTCGCCCGCCGCCGGATCTGGGCGAACACAGCGACGAGATCCTGCGCCAGGCCGGGCTCTCCCGCGAACAGATTGGCGGCCTGCGGGCGCGGGGCATCGTCTGACCCCGTACCCCGAGGGCGAAATCCGTCCGGGATCCCACCCCACCGACGGGGCTGGCCCTGGTCCGGCCTTGGTCTGGACGGCCAATCACCGCTTACAATCCGGGCCGATGCTGGCCAATCAGCCCGGTGGCCTTCTCGCCGGAAGAGCGCCGGCCCGCGCCGGAGGGCGGCCTGGAGATCATCGCCGGAGCCCCAGGCTTGCCAGACAGGGTTATGCATGACATTGAAATATACCGAGAGGATGTTCGTCCACCTGTTGAACCAGGCCGGCCATGCCATTTCGGCCGACTTCGTCAAGGTGCTGCGGGAACGGGGAATGACGGTGCGCCAGTGGCGGGTGCTGGGCTCCCTGTGGGACGAGGCAAGTCTGACCCTCACCGAATTGGCGGAGGTGGCCTTCTGCGGCCATTCCACCATCACTCGCCTGGTGGACCGTCTCCAGGATCAGGGGCTGGTGGTTCGCCGTGCCGACGAGCTTGATCGCCGCAAGGCCCACGTATCCCTGACCCTGGAGGCCCGGCGCCAGATCGGCGACCTGGTGGCGATTTCGGAAGACATGGAGCGGGCCACCATCGACGCCCTGGGCGTCGAACTGGTGAACAAGATGAAGGGCGAGCTGCGGGAGATGATCGCCCGCCTGGGCGAAACCCGGCGGAACGGTCGCCGCTCCGCCGGCTGAGCCCCCGATGGGGCCTCAGGCCTTGGGCGGCCAGGGGATGGGGGTTTCGCTCAGGTCCATATAGACACTCTTCTGGGCCTGGTAGGCCCGCATGCCGTTGACGCCGCATTCCCGTCCGATGCCGCTGGCCTTGTAGCCGCCGAAGGGCATGTTGATCATGATGGTGCGGTAGGTGTTGATCCACACTGTGCCCGCCTTGAGCCGCCCGGCCACCCGCAGGGCGCGCTTGTAGTCCCGCGTCCAGATGCCGCAGGCCAGCCCGAACACCGTGTCATTGGCCTGCCGCACCAGATCGTCCTCATCCTTGAAGCGCAGGAGGCAGGCCACCGGCCCGAAAATCTCTTCTTGGGCGACGGTGGCGTTGTTGTCCGCCACCTCGAGCAGGGTCGGCATGACATAGGCCCCCTTGGCCAGGGGCCCGCCGGGGCGCTGGCCACCGCAAAGAAGCTTGGCGCCTTCCTGGCGCGCCCGCTCGATGTAGGCCTCGATCCGGTCCCGGTGCTCGAAGCTCCCCACCGGCGCGACGGCGGTCAGGGGGTCATAGGGATCGCCCACCCTCAGACTGGCCACCGCCTCCACCAGGCGGGGCAGGAAGGCATCGTAGATCTTGTCATGCACGAAGATCCGGGAACCGGCGATGCAGGATTGCCCAGCATTCGGAAAGATGCCGTAGAGGGCGCCCTGGACCGCCCGGTCCAGATCCATGTCGTCGAAGATGATGTTGGGCGACTTGCCCCCCAGTTCCAGCATCACCGGGATCGGGCGCTCGGCGGCGATCTTGCCGATCAGGCGGCCGCTGGTGGTACCGCCGGTGAAGGTCACCATATCGATATCCGGGTGGGCAACCAAGGCGCTGCCGACAGAACGGCCGGTGCCGCTCAGCACGTTCAGCACCCCCGGCGGAAAGCCGGCCTCCAGGGCTAGCCGGCCGAACTCCAGGCCGATCTGGGGCGTCACTTCGGAGGGCTTGAGGATCACGGTGTTGCCCGCTGCCAGAGCTGGCGCCAGCTTGACCGATTCCTGAGTCAAGGGGGAATTCCAGGGGGTGATGGCGGCGACGACACCGATGGGCTCATAGGTGGAGAAGGAGAAGTAATTGCCCCGGGGCACCATCACTTCCGATTCGGCAACTTCGCACACCGCCCCATAGTAGCGGAAGGTTTCCGCTGCCCCCATCACCTGGAGCCGGCTCTCGAAGATGGTCTTGCCGTTGTCCCGGGTCTGGATCTGGGCCAGCTGCTCGGCGTCCCGCTCCAGCAGATCGGCCAGGCGATGGAGCAGCCGGGCACGCTGGTGGGCCCGCAGGCCCGCCCAGCGGGGGTCATTCAAGGCCGCCCGGGCACAGGCCACGGCGGCATCCACGTCATCGGCATCCGCTTCGGCGATGGTGGCCGCCACCGTCCCATCGATGGGGCAGATGGATTCGAAGCACTTGCCCCCGCCCAGGCTCCAGTCCTTGCCGATGAGAAAGGGGCGGACTCCGCCAGCATCTTTGATTGCACTCACGTTGCGTCTCCTCCGGTTGCGTCCGGCTTATGGCACCGAATCGATTAGAAATCCTGGTGATCACAGATACTGGAGATCAGGGTTGGGGGCAAATCCTCCGGCCGCCCTTCATGACTCCGCGATGGTCCAGGTGTCCCCGCTATTGAAAAGCCGGTCCAGCTCGCCCCGGCCCTTGGCTGCCCGGGCATCGGCGGCCATCTGGGTATTGAGCGCTTCATAGGTGGGGGCCGTCACGGCCCGGAAGACCCCCAGGGGCACCGGCAGGTCGGGGGTATCGAACTGGGACAGGAAGAACGCCAGGCCGCTGTGGGCGCCATGCTCGTCATGGACCACCAGGTCCGCTTCCGTCGCCGCCCCCTCCCCCAGACTCACCGCCACCGGCTCCATGCCCCGCAGGCGGATGCCCTTGTCGCGGCCCTTGCCATAGACCAAGGGTTTGCCATGCTCCAGCAGCAGGCGGGTGTCGTCCCGCCGCTTCTTGTCGGTGATGGCGGCATAGGCGCCGTCGTTAAAGACCACGCAGTTCTGGAGGATCTCCACGAAGGCCGTGCCCTTGTGCAGGGCCGCCCGCCCCAGCACCGCGCTCATGTGGGCCAGATCGCTATCCACCGTGCGGGCCACGAAGCTGGCGCCGGCCCCCAGGGCCAGGGCCACCGGGCTGAAGGGCCGGTCGATGCTGCCCAGAGGGGTGGTCTTGGTTTTCTTGCCCTGCTCCGAGGTGGGCGAATACTGGCCCTTGGTGAGGCCGTAGATGCGGTTGTTGAGGAGGATGATCTTCAGATCCACGTTGCGCCGCATGGCGTGGATGAAATGGTTGCCGCCGATGGCCAGGGCATCGCCATCGCCGGTGACCACCCAGACCGACAGTTCCGGCCGGGCCAGCTTCAGCCCGCTGGCGATGGCCGGCGCCCGGCCGTGGATGCTGTGCATGCCGTAGGTTTCCATGTAGTACGGAAACCGGCTGGAACAGCCAATGCCGGAAATGAAGGCGAAGTTTTCCCGGGGGACGCCCAGGGTCGGCAGGAGCTTCTGGATCTGGGCCAGCACGGCGTAATCGCCGCAGCCGGGGCACCAGCGCACGGTCTGGTCGGTCTCGAAGTCCTTGCGGGTCAGGGCCACAACGTCGTTCATGCCGGTTCTCCCTGGCAAAGGGCCACGATGGCCTCAAAGATTTCGGAAACCTTGAAGGGCTTGCCCTGGACCTTGTTGAGTTGCTCCACCTCGAGCAGGTAGCGCTCCCGCAGCAGGCGGGAAAGCTGGCCGAGATTCAGTTCCGGCACCAGCACCTTGCGGTAGCGCCCGAGGATGGCGCCCAGGTCCGACGGAAGCGGGTTCAGGTGGCGCAGGTGCACATGGGCCACCTGGAGCCCCAGGGCGGCGGCTTTCTCCCGGGCCTGGACGATGCTGCCGTGGGTGCCACCCCAGCCCACGATGAGGAGATCGCCCCGGTCCGGACCCTCGATCTGGAGGGGCGGGATGTCTCGCGCGATGCCGGCCACCTTGGCGGCGCGCACCTCCACCATGCGCTGGTGGTTTTCCGGATCATGGGAAATATTGCCGCTGAGGAAATCCTTTTCCAGACCGCCGATGCGGTGCTCCAGCCCCGGCGTGCCCGGGCGCACCCAGGGGCGAGCCAGGTGGGCGTCCCGGGCATAGGCCTGGAAGTTTTCCGGATCGGTGCGGAAGTGCACCTCCAGCCGGGGCAGCGTCGCCGGATCGGGTATCCGCCAGGGTTCGGCGGCGTTGCCAATGCCGCCGTCGGACAGGAAGATCACCGGCGTCATGTACTTCACCGCCAGGCGGAAGGCTTCGATGGCGCAGTCGAAGCAGTCCGCCGGGGAGTGGGCGGCAATGACCGGAATCGGGCATTCGCCGTTGCGGCCATACACGGCCTGGAGCAGGTCGGATTGTTCGATCTTGGTCGGCAGCCCCGTCGACGGGCCGCCGCGCTGCACGTTGGTGATCACCAGGGGCAGTTCCAGCATCACGGCCAGGCCCAGGGCTTCGGTCTTCAGGGCCATGCCGGGACCGGAGGTGGTGGTCATGCCCAGGGCGCCGCCGTAGGCCGCGCCGATGGCCGAGCAGATGCCGGCGATTTCATCCTCGGCCTGGAAGGTGGTGACATTGAAGTGCTTCAGGGCGGACAGCTCATGGAGGATGTCGGTGGCCGGGGTGATGGGGTAGGAGCCGAGAAACAGGGGCACGCCGGACAATTCGGCGGCGGCCACGAAACCCAGGGCGGCGGCATGGTTGCCGGTGAGGCTGCGATAGGTGCCCGGCTCGATGTCGGCGGCACGCACCCGATAGCTGGTGATGAACATCTCCGTGGCATCGGCGTAGGCGTAGCCTGCCCGCAGGGCCAGGACGTTGCCAGCGGCAATGGCCGGCTTCCTGGCGAACTTCGCCTGGATGTCTTCTTCTTCCTTTTCAAGGGGGCGGCCATAAAGGCTCAGCATCAGACCCAATGCGTAGTAGTTCTTGCAGCGGCCGATCTCCAGGGCGGAAAGGCCCGAGTCCTTGAGGACGAAGGCGGTCAGCCCGGAGATATCCACCGGATACAGGCGATAGTCCCCCAGGCTGCCATCTTCAAGGGGATTGCTCCGGTAGCCGGCCTTGGCCAGGTTGCCCTCGGTAAAGGCGCCGCTATTGGCGATCAGGGTGCCGCCGTGCTTGAGATCGGGGAGATTGACCTTCAGGGCGGCCGGATTCATGGCCACCAGCACATCCGGCGCGTCGCCGGAGGTGAACACCTGACGCGAGGCGAACTGGATCTGATAGCCGGAAACCCCGAACAGGGTGCCGGTGGGGGCGCGGATCTCGGAAGGGTAGTCCGGGTGGGTGGCGAAGTCGTGGCCAGCCTTGGCGATGGAGCGGGAAAATTCGGTGCCGGTGAGTTGCATGCCGTCGCCGGAGTCCCCGGCAAAACGGATGACGACGCTTTCCAGCTCCTCCACCGGGCGCTGGACTTCCTGCATACCAACTCCGCAGGCGTGGGGTTCTATCATGTTCATCGGGATCCTTCAGTGGCCTGGAAGACGCTGCGGCCCCCTCTGGAACGGAGCCGCGTAACCGCCGTGGGACGGCCAGCCAGGCGCTAACGTCTGCTTGTACCGTTGAGCTTATCCAGCCCCAGCGCTTGCCCCGAGTTGCTTGAGGCTTGATGGAGTATTTTCCTCAACATTTCATTCAGTCAAGGATGCGATTACAGATATCACATTGGTGATACATGCAGCAGGCTCGCCGAAGTCGGCAAGCCGGTTGCAGGCTGGCCAGGGCCCATGCTCCGCCCTGCCGCGCGCAAGGAGGAATCATGGGCTTGCGCGAGACTCAACCCTCACCCGAAAGGTGAAGAGGAAAGCCCGGACACCGCTTTGATATCTCGCCTTGCGCTGCGCCTCTGTGGTGAGCTTTCCACCAGCGGGCCTGGATTCGTCCTGGCCTCCGACGGTCAATCACCCCCCCAGCAACACCGCTCCGCTGGTGGCGATCAAGACGCCCAGGGTGCGCTGGGTTCGCCGCCCCAGGGCGGATCGGGGCAGCCACCGGGCGACCAGATAGCCCGAAGCGTGCAGCAAGGCCGTGGCCAGGGTAAAACCAGCGGCATAGGCGGCCAGGGCCCCCTGACCCATCTCGGCTCCGTGGGCATGGCCGTGGAACAGGGCAAACAGAACCATCATGGGCATGGCCACCCCCAAGGGTAGCCGGGCCAGGCAGGCGATCAACAGCCCAAGGACCAGCACAGAGGCCGCTATGCCCGCCTCCACCAAGGGCAGCGCCACGCCCCCGGCCCCCAGGGCGGCCCCCGCCAGCATGGCCAGCAGGAAGCCCCCTGGCAGAACCCAACGGGCACGGCCCTGCTGACCAGCGGCGTAAAGGCCCACCGCCGCCATGGCCAGCAGGTGATCCGCGCCGCTGAAGGGATGGGCGAAACCCGTCGGGAAGTTACCCGTGCCCGGACCACCATGGGCCAGGGCGGTACCGGTCAGCAGCATGAGGGCCGGAACGGCCAGGATGGGACGAAATGCCATGGAGTGCTCCTTGAACGCGTGAACCAACAAAATAGCCAGAAAGGATGACAGATCGCCCCGCCCGACTGTCAACACGGCTCGACACCCACCCATCCCTGAAACAAGAGCCTATCCACGATCATTTCAGGGGGATCCGCAACCCCCGCCGTGTGGCTCAAGGCACGGGGTGAAGCCAACAGCGGGCGTTCTGGCAAGCCGCGTAACGCGGAACGGAGCACCGGGGGGTTGCCCCGCCAGGCTGGCTCATTTGGGTTTTCCTTCGCGCCAGGCGTTCGAGGCCGTCCCCCCGCAAGCCGACCGGAGGGGCGACGGAGGATGCCGCACCACCCCGCCCCCTCGGGCCGGCAGCTCGTTGTCATCGGGCAGGAGGGGTGGCGATAGCAACCGTTCCCGCAGCCGGGCAGCCAGGGCCAGCAGTTTCGGGCTTGGGGCGCCCTGCTCCACCGCTGCCAGGGTCCGCTCGGCCTCGAGGTAGTCCCGCACCATGGCCTCCAGATCCACCACCACGCCCAGTTCCCGCCCCGCTTCAAGCTTGAAGCGGGCCAGTAGCCGCGCAGTTTCAATGTAGTCCGCATTCATGCCATCCCTTGACGCAAAACCCGGGCCACCCGGATCAACCCGTGGCCGAACATGGAATTGCCCAATCCCAGGGGGCTTCCGGGCGGCGGATAGTCTGGACAAGAACGCCGCTCGCACCGTCCCGGTGCATGCCAGGCGGATGGCTCCGCCGCCAGCCCCTTACTGGCGCACGTCCGCCAGATTGTCGGGGTCGAAATCGCAACCCCGGCTGCGGAAGGGATTGATGTCCAGCCCGCCCCGGCGGGTGTAGCGGGCCCATACCGCCAGCCCCTCGGGCCGGCAATGGGCGGTGATGTCCCGGAAGACCCGCTCCACGCATTGCTCGTGGAACTCGTGGTGCTCCCGGAAGGACACGATATAGGCCAGCAAGCCTTCCCGGTGGATGGCCGGCCCCCGGTAGCGGATCGCCAGGCTGGCCCAGTCCGGCTGGCCGGTAACCAGGCAATTGGACTTGAGGAGGTGGGAATAGAGGGTTTCCTCCACCACCGGACCCGTGGCGCAAAGGAGCTGGGGGGCGGGCTGATAGTGCTGGATATCCACCTCCATGTCATCCAGCAACACGCCCCCGGGGGGCGGGCCGAAGGCGCGGTTGGCATCCTGGGGCCGCTTCAGCACCGCCCTCACCGGAGCGCCAACGGCGGCGGAAAGATCCCGGATGATGGTCTGGCGGGCCGCCTCGATGGAATCGAACACCGTCTGGTTGAAGCTGTTGAGGTAGAGCTTGAGGGACTTGGATTCCACCAGACAGGGGCTTTCGGCAGGTACCCGGAACTCCCCCAGCGCCACCACCGGCTTGCCCCTGGGCGTGAGCCAGGAGAGCTCGTAGGCGTTCCACAGGTCCCAGCCGGTAAAGGGCAAGGCATCCCCAGCGATGCCCAGTTCGTCCCGCTTGGTCTGGCGGGGAATGGGAAACAGCAGTTCGGGGGCGTAGTCCGTCCGGTAAGCCACCGTGCGGCCCAGGGGGGAGTGTTCGGCGGCGCCCGGGGTGGGCGGGATGGAGGAGGGTTGCATGGCCCGGATTTTACCCTGCTGGGGGGTGGCACAGGCCCGCCACCATCGCCCGTGCCAGGGTTTCCACCGTCTCCACCGCCCCCTCGGCCAGTTCCGCCTCAATGGGATGGGGCGCCCCCAGGCAGCGGGCCAGGGTCACCCGACCGGAGGTGAAGGCAGTGAGGATGCCCACCAGGGCGTGGGCCAGCAGAATCACCTCCCGGGCGCCTTCCTCCTGCCCCACCAGGGGTGCCACCAGCCGGGCTGCGCAGCGATGCACCGGCAGCAACAGGGCCTGCTCCAGGAGCTCCAGGGCCGCCGTGGGGTGCTGCTGTTCCACCAGGATGAAGGCGAAGGCGCTGCGGGGCGGCGGGTTGCTCCATACCGCCCGGGCCACGCCCCCCAGGAACTCGGGCAGCAGCAGCGCCGCCGTAGCCCGCGCCGGATGGGCGGCAAAGCGGGCCTCCACCCTGGCCAGCACCGGCTCGACCAGGCGGCCCAGGAGCTCCCCCACATGGGCCGCCACCGCCAGGTAGACCCCTTCCTTGCCGCCGAAATAATAGGGGATGGCCGCCTGATTGACCCCCGCCCGGGCCGCCAGGGCCCGCGTGGTCACCTCGGCAAAACCATGTTCGCCAAAGAGTTCCAGCCCCGCCGCCACCAGGCGCTCCCGGGCATCCTCCCGGGTTTCGGAGGCCGGACCCGGCGACGATGGCAGCGTCATCGTCATCCCACCCTATTGAGTCTGGGCCACCGCCCGGCGGAAGCGAGCCAGGGCCGCGACGAAGAACACGCTGCCCACTCCCACGGTGGCCAGCAAGTCCAGCCACACCACCTCCAGGCCCGCCCCCCGGTAAAGGATGGCCTGGGCCAGGCGGATAAAATAGGTGGTGGGGGCGGCCAGCATGATGTCCTGAATGAACACCGGCATACTCTCCCGGGGGGTCACTCCGCCGGACAGAAGCTGGAGCGGGATGATCACCAGGATGATCAGCAAACCCAGCTGGGGCATGGAGCGGGCCAGGGTGCCCAGGAAGATGCCAATGGAGGCGGCGGCAAACAGATAGACCGTCACCGCCCCCAGGAACAAGGGAATGGAGCCGGCGATGGGCACCCCCAGCACCCCTTCCACCACCGCCACCAGGGCGAAGGTGGCCCCCGCCAGCACCGCCAGGCCGTTGGCCCAGATCTTGGCCAGCATCACCTCGAAGGGTTTGAGGGGCATCACCAGCAGGTGCTCCAGGGTGCCGTGCTCCCGCTCCCGCAGGAAGGCCGCCCCCACCAGGATGATGGTGAGCATGGTGACGTTGTTGATCACCTCCATCACCCCGCCAAACCAGTAACCGGTGAGATTGGGATTGAAGCTCACCCGAGGCGCCAGGCGGATGGGCAATTCGCTGGCGCGGCGGGTGCCGGTGAGGAACTCGTTGATTTCCCCCCGGGCCATGGCGTTGATGTAGCTGGCACCGATGAAGGCCTGGGTCATGGCGGTGGCGTCGATGTTGAGGTTGAGGACGGGCTGGCGGCCGCCCATCACGTCCCGCTGGAAATGGGCGGGGATCACCAGGGAGAAGGTGTAGCGCCCCTCGTCCATGCCCCGGTCCGCCTCCGCCAGGCTCACGTAGTCCGGCCGCTTGAAATAGGGGCGGGTCAGGGATTCCACTACCCGCCGGGCCAGGGGCGAGCCATCTTCATCCACCACGGCGATGGGCACATTGTTGAGTTCCTGGGAGGTGGCGGTGGCGGCGGTGTAGATGGCGCCGCTGAAGATCCAGACAATCAGGAACAGCATCACCTTGTCCGCCGCCAGGCTGCGCAACTCCTTCACCCCAAGGCGAAAGACGTTGCCCAGACTGGGACCGAAACCCTGACGGGAGGCTGGGTTTTTCATGGACACCTCAGTCTTCCTGCTTGCGAAGCAGCAGCACCGACAGGACCATCAGGACCGGCCAGAACGCCGCCAGGGCCAGAAACTGGTCCGCCAGATCGGCAAAGGACAGGCCCTTGGTGAAGGCCCCCCGGCTGATCACCAGAAAGTAGGTGGCGGGGAAAAACTCGCCAATCCACACCCCGGCCCCTTCCAGGGAGCCCACCGGGGTGGTGAGCCCGGAGAACTGCACCGTGGGCAACATGGTCGCCATGGCGGTGCCAAAGAGCGCGGCGATCTGGGTGCGGGTGAAGGTGGAAAACAGCAGGCCGATACCGGTGGTGGCCAACACGTAGAGCACTGCCCCCAGGCCCAGGGCCAGGACGCTGCCCTTGAGGGGCACCCCGAACAGATAGCGGGCCTGGAGCACCAGGGCCAGGCAGCTCACCAAGGACAAGAGTGCATAGGGCAACTGCTTGCCTAGCAGGAATTCCAGCCGGCGGGTGGGGGTCACGTAAAGATTGGTGATGGACCCCAGCTCCTTCTCCCGCACCACCCCCAGGGCGGTGAGGATGGCGGGGATGAAGATCAGCAGGAGGGGAATCACCGCCGGCACCATGGCGTGGAGGCTTTTGAAGTCCTGGTTGTAGCGGTAGCGGGCCTCGATGGTGACCGGGGCGCTGACCGCATAGCCGGTGTGGCCTTCGATCAGGCGGGCTACGTAGATCTGGTGCATGGCCTCCACATAGCCCCGGATGGTTTCCCCCCGGAAGGGCATGGAGCCATCCACCCATACCCCCACCTCGGGTTTGCGTCCGGCCCGCAGATCCGCCCCGAAATTGGCGGGCATCTCAAGGGCCAGGGAGATATCCCCGGCCTGCATGCGCCGCTCCAGCTGGACCCCGTCGGCGATGGGGGGCTGCTCCAGGAAGTAGCGCGAGCCCGCCAGGTTGTGGATGTAGTCCCGGCTTTCCGGGCTCTGATCCCGGTCCAGGACGGCAAAGCGCAGATCCTCCACGTCCACCGAGATACCGAAACCCAGCACGAACATCAGCAGCACCGAGCCCAACAGGGCGAAGGTCAGGCGGATCGGGTCCCGCATCAGCTCCAGGCCTTCCCGCCGGGCGATGCCCAGCAGCCGGCCGAAGTTGATGGGCAGGATCTCCTTGCGGGGCGGCCGGGCTGGACCCGGGGTAGCCAGGGCCTGGGCCGGGGCGGCCCCGGAACCGGCGGCTTCCTCCAGATAAGCGATGAAGGCGCCCTCCAGGCTATCCACCCCCTTGGCGGCGGCCAGCTGCGCAGGCGTCCCGCTGGCCAGCACCTTGCCGGCGTGCATCAGGGAAATACGGTCGCAGCGGGCGGCCTCGTTCATGAAGTGGGTGGAGATGAAGATGGTCACCCCCTGCTCCCGGGACAGTTCCACCAGCAGGCGCCAGAAGTCGTCCCGGGCCACCGGGTCCACCCCGGAGGTGGGTTCATCCAGGATCAGCAACTTGGGCTCATGGACCACCGCCACCGCCAGGGAGAGGCGCTGGCGGATCCCCAGGGGCAGTTCGGCGGCGGCATCGTCGGCGTAATGCTCCAGGCCGAAACGGCTCATCAGGGCCGCCACCCGGGAGCCCACCCGCTCGGCGGACAGGTGGAAGAGATGGGCGTGGAGTTCCAGGTTCTGGGCCACCGTCAGCTCCCCGTAGAGGGAGAAGGCCTGGGACATGTAACCCACCTGGCGGCGGGTTTCCAGGTTGCGGGCATCCACCGGCTTGCCGAACAGGCGGGCTTCACCCTCCGTCGGGGGCAGCAGGCCGGTGAGCATCTTCATGGTGGTGGTCTTGCCGCAACCGTTGGAGCCCAGGAAGCCGAAGATCTCCCCTTGGTGGATCTGCAGGCTGACCTTGTCCACGGCGGTGAAATCGCCGAAGCGCTGGGTCAGCTCGGTGGCTTCGATCACGAAGCCGTCCTCCACGGCGGGCCGGGGCGGGATCACCAGGGGCTCATGGCCCCCCTGGCGTGCGTCCGGCAGCAAGGCGATGAAGGCTTCCTCCAGGCTATCCCGCCCGGTGCGGTCCTTGAGTTCCGCCGGGGTGCCGGTGCCGATCACCTGGCCGCCATCCATGGCCACCAGCCAGTCGAAGCGCTCCGCCTCTTCCATGTAGGCGGTGGCCACCAGCACGCTCATGCCCTCCCGGGTCTGGCGGATCCGGTCGATCAGCTCCCAGAACTGGCGGCGGGAAAGGGGATCCACCCCGGTGGTGGGCTCGTCCAGGATCAACAGATCCGGGTCGTGGATGAGGGCGCAGCACAGCCCCAGCTTCTGCTTCATGCCCCCGGAGAGCTTGGCCGCCGGCCGGTCCTTGAAGGGAGACAGCCCGGTGGCCGCCAGCAGTTCCTTGATGCGGGCGTGGCGCTCGGCGGCATCCTGGCCGAACAGGCGGCCGAAGAAATCCACGTTGTCGAACACCGACAGCGTGGGGTAGAGATTCTTCCCCAGACCCTGGGGCATGTAGGCAATGCGGGGCTGGGCCCGATCCCGGAAGTGCCGGGAGGCCATGTCCCCCCCCAGCACCTCCACCTGGCCCCCCTGAATGCGCCGGGCCCCGGCCACCAGGGCCAGCAGGGTGGATTTGCCCACGCCGTCGGGACCGATGATCCCCACCATCCGCCCCGCCGGCAGGGCCAGGGATTCCACCGCCAGCACTTCCTCGTCGTAGCGGTGGCTGACTCCGGTCAGCCGCGCCACCCATTGTTCCGCCATGCCCTGGCCCTTACGGCTTCAGCTGGGCCGGCCAGGGCTGGCTGGCATCCAGCCGCAGCACCGCCACCCCGGCCATCCCGGGCTTGATGCGTTCGGCGTTGGCCGCCAGCCACTGGGGCTCCACCCGCAGCTTGACCCGGAACATGAGCTTGTCCCGCTCGC
The DNA here is from genome assembly GCA_034004685.1 of Rhodocyclaceae bacterium. Lineage (GTDB taxonomy): Bacteria > Pseudomonadota > Gammaproteobacteria > Burkholderiales > Rhodocyclaceae > JAEUNX01. Next base: position 34,285 of record JAVEWG010000012.1, read on the forward strand.
TGCGGGTCTCCACCTCCCGAGGGGTGAACTGGGCCTTGTCGGCCACGAAGCTCACCCGGGCCGGAATCGCCTCGCCGCCCCAGGCATCGGGCAGGATGCGGGCCTCGCCGCCGATCTCCACCTTACCCGCCTGCTGGGAGGCCACGAACACCGTCATGAATACGTCGGACAGGTCCACCAGGGTGGCCACCTTGCCGCCGGCCCCCACCACCTCCCCCGGCTCCACCAGGCGATAGAGCACCCGGCCGGCAATGGGGGCCTTGAGGTCCCCATCGGCCAGCAGGGTGGCCACCCGGTTTTCCGCCGCCTCGGCGGCCAGCTTGGCGGAGCGGCTGCTCTCCACCTTGGCCTGGGCGGTCTTCAACCCGGCCCGGGCTGCCGCCACCGCCGCCCGGTCCCCGTCCAGCCGCTGGGCGGACAGGAAACGCCGGGCCACCAGTTCCTCGGTACGGGCCAAAGTGGCCTGGGCCAGAACCAGATCACTCCGGGCCCGGGCCACCCCGGCCTCGGATTCGGCGATGCCGTCGGCGGCCTTTCTCACCTCGGCCCGGGCCTGGGCCAGCTGGGCCTGAAGATCGGCGGTATCCAGGCGAGCCACCACGGCCCCCTGCTCCACCCGGTCCCCCTCCCGGGCCAGCATCTCGGTCACCCTGCCGGCCAGTTTGCTGGCGACGTCCGCCTCGGTGGCCTCCACCCGGCCGTTGCCGGACACGAAACCCGCCGGCAGGCCCGCCGGGCCCCGGCCCCACAGCCACCAGGCCCCCACCGCCAGCACCACGATCAATGCCAGCAACACCCCCCGCCACAATTTGACCCGCGAAATCATCATCACCCTCTCAAGACCGTAGCCACACTTTTATTCTGGCACCGCAACATTATAGTCATTTGATTAATTCATCCGAATGACTCCATTGACGCCGATCAAGCCAGGGCGGGAAAACCCGGAGTCGCCCGGGTAGGCACGCAAGTGCCAAGGTGGGCGGCATCCCTTCACAACCACGACATCAACACCACCCCTGGAATCCGACGGAGGCTCGAATCGCGGATACTTCCCTCTGGACAAGACGGTTAGGCCGGTTTCGATTCCTGTTGTCGATGACTCCCCGTTGGCCCACAAGATGTTGATCAAGGTGCGGCCACCAGACCGGGAATCGAGATCAGGCAAGCCGCCAGGGCGGTCGAAGCCTTGGCGGCCGACCGGGCCGTGGATGTGATGTCTCCATCTGACCATGCCGGAAATGGACGGATACGAGGCGCTCCAGACCCTTCGCAGTGAAGATCTGAACAGCCTCGTCATCGTCGTGTCGGCGGACATTCAACCCAAGGCTCGGACGCGGGGGTGCGAACTGGGCGCCATCGCCTTCATCTAGAAGCCGGTGGATGCGCGGACCCGCAGCGTGGGTCCCGGCAAGGATTCGGCGCTCTGCTAACCGCCCCCGCCCCCACAGGCGCAGCCCCGCCACTGGGCCATGTCCGCCAGGGGCGCCAACACCTCCTCGGGGCTCAGGCCCTGCTCATAGGCCTCCCGATGCCCCCCGGGGGCGGTGCACACCGCCCAGGACAAATCCCGCTCAGCCGCCAGCTCGGCCAGCTTGGCCAGCCAGGCTTCATGGGAAAGGCTTGAGCTTTGGGAAACGGCTGACATGGGTGATCTCCGTGGCGAGGGTTCAGGTGGTAGCAGCAGGTTGGCGCCAAGGCTCCGGGGCCGGCCCCGCCCAATTTGCCCCACCCTTCCCAGCCTGTCCATAAGCACCCGGCAATTCCACCCCCCTATCCACGCCAGGCTTGATTGTCACGAGGGCCACCTATCATGAAGAGACGGGGTCCCCCTCCCAAGCCGTCGGCAGCGTCGGCGCCCCGCCCCGCTTCAAATAGGAGATCCTCATGACCAAGGCCGCCCCCATTCCCCCTGACATGCACACCCTCACCCCCCACCTGGTCTGCCGCAACGCTGCCCAGGCCATCGATTTTTACGTTCGCGCCTTCGGCGCCGTGGAGTGCTTCCGCCTGCCCGGCCCGGACGGCCGGCTGATGCACGCCCAGGTCATCATCGGCGACTCGCCGGTGATGCTGGTGGACGAATTCCCCGAACAGGGCTGCGCCAACAGCCCCCAATCCTTAAAGGGCTCACCGGTGACCCTCCATCTCTACGTGGCGGACGCCGACGCCACTATGGCCCGGGCGGAAGCCGCCGGCGCCAAGGTGATCATGGCGGCGGCCGACATGTTCTGGGGCGACCGCTACGGCCGTCTGGAAGACCCCTTCGGCCACCAATGGGCCGTGGCAACCCACGTGCGGGACCTGACCCCCGAGGAAATCTCCGCCGCCGCGGCTCAGGCCTTTGCCGGCAAGCCGGCCTGAGTAACCCTCCTGGAACGCTACGCCCACCCCTTTTTGTCCTGCTGCCAAGAGGCCCTGGTCACCCACTACGAAAACACCACACCCATTCAATTCCGCCTGCTCACCCCGAGGACGGAGCGACCATGGGGGAATTCGGCGCCCTGAGGTCCCTGAAGCGTTTTCCGATCCGGAAGAAGGCCGGCCGCACGGCGCTGGCGGCCCGCATCATCCGAGTACCTGGATTTCCACCATCCCGGCGCGGTGCGCCTGATCCCCCGTCCCCCAGCACGCGCCCAAACACCATCCATCCAGGGTGCGCCCCCTCTGGATTTCCTCGCCCCTGACGGACAGGCGGACCTTCTGCAACACCCAGGATTCGGCGCGGCTCACGGCGAAGCATTCCCCGGCCGGAAAGCCCCACCCCCTTCGAAAGCGAACCCTTTGGAAGCGGCGTAAACCAGATGGACCGGCACTTGGACGGCGGTGGCCGCGCTCGCGACCAGCGTCGCCGTGGCCAGACGCGCCTTGCCAATACGCAGGTCCATGGCCCTCCACCCATGCCCTTTGACACAACCCGCAGCCCGGGCCCGGCGATGACCCTACAATAGCAAAATGGCATAGAGATCCCGCCCTTCCCGACCCACCACCCAAGGAGAATGACCGTGAGACGGCTCGTCATGTGCTTCGACGGCACCTGGAACCAAGTCAAGGATCAGACCAATGTATCCCGCATCCACGCGGCGATAGCCGCCATCCCCGAACAGGCTGGTGCCCCCGTTCCCCAACTCAAATACTACGACGAGGGGGTGGGCACCCACCTGGGTAGCAAGATCAGCGGTGGCATGGTGGGCGCGGGGCTGACCCGGAACATTCAGGAGGGCTACGCATGGCTGATCCAACACTGGCAGCCGGAAGACCAGCTATTCCTGTTCGGTTTCAGTCGGGGGGCCTTCACAGCCCGCAGCCTGGCGGGACTGATCGGCGCCTGCGGCATCCTCAAGGAACGAGACCCGGACCGAAACGCCCGAGTGCGCAAGGCGGACGCACTCCTGCAGGCCGCCCAGATCACCGAACTCTATAAACTCAGCCACAAGCGAGGTAGCGACCCTTTCGATGACCTGGGAGACAAGACCCGCCCGACGCGCATCCATTTCATCGGCGTTTGGGACACTGTGGGCGCCCTGGGTGTGCCCCTCCTCAACCTGAGTTACGCCGAGGATTTCCACGACACCGAACTGGGAGACAAGGTAGACCACGCCTATCATGCCCTGGCCATCGACGAGCACCGCAAGGACTACCAGGCCACGCTATGGACCCGCATCCCCGATCCGGCCCGCCAGCAGGTGGAGCAACGCTGGTTCCCCGGCGCCCATGCCAACGTTGGGGGCGGCTATGAAGACGATCTGCTACCCGAGCCGCCACTGGCCTGGATTGCCCAAAAGGCCCACGACTGCGGCCTGCACATCTCGAACGAGCTGATCCGCCTGGACGGCAACGAATACCGTTCCCCGGTACGGGACTCCTTCGCCGAATTTGGCCTCGGGCTCTACCAGTGGGTCAAGCTCAAGCAGCCCTACTTCCGCCCCATCGGTGAAACCGTCAATGAAACCGTGGATGAAACCGCCCTCAAAAAATGGGCGGCGGAAATCGACTACCGTCCGGTGAACCTGGCCCATGCCACCCCCCGGGTTGCCCTACCCGGAGTGGGCGTTGCCCGGGGCTCCCTGACATCTCCAGCCTGACCCCGCCCAGACCAGCACAGGAGGTTTTCATGAATACCCTGCTCGACGTGGCCATCGGCCTGGCCCTGATTTTCTTTCTGGCGTCCATGCTGTGTTCCAGCATCCAGGAAATCCTGGCTCGCGCCTGTTCGTCTCGAGGCAAGCTCATGCGGGAAGGGCTGAACAGCCTGGTGCCCGACCGTTGGCTATACCTGCGTCTCATCAACCATCCCATGGTCTCCAGCCTCTATCGCGGTCAACCCGGCAAGGGCAGCCCTCCCTCCTACTTACCCGCCCGCAACTTCACCCTCGCTCTCGCCGACGCCCTGCTCCTGCGCCACCGGCTGAACGGCGCCGAAAACCGCCCCCTTACCCTGGATTCCCTGCGGCTGGCGGTGCGCCATGCAAGATCCAAGGATCTGGCCATCGGCCATAGTCTCCTGCCCATCCTTGAAGCGGCCCCCGACTTGGAGAGCGCCCTGGCCCAGCTGGACACTTGGTTCGACACTGCCATGGATCGGGTCACCGGCTGGTACAAGGCCAACGCCCAGAAGATGCTGTTCTTCATCGCGCTGGTGTTGGCGGTGGCCTTCAACATCGATACCCTGCGGATCGCCACCACCCTCAGCCATTCCCCCGCGCAACGTACCCAGATCCTGGCCACGGCCATCGCCCTGACCGACCAGGGCCAGGCCGCCACGCCACCCACCATCGATCCCAAGGCCGAGCTGAAGGCTCTGGCCGCCACAGGCCTGCCCATCGGCTACACCTGCCTCGCCCCCAAACCCCAAGCCAGCGGGCTAAAGGACAAGGCAAACTGGCTGCAAGACTGCTGGACCACCACCCTCTCCACTGATCGGGCCAGCCTGGCCCTCAGCATTCTGGGCTGGCTCCTCACCGCCCTGGCCACCAGCCTGGGCGCCCCCTTCTGGTTCGACGCCATGAAACGGCTGGTGAACTTGCGCAGCGCGGGGCCCAAACCGGGGAAGGCGAGCTAACGGAAACTTGGGCGGGGACCAGCGTCCTGGCACTGCAGCCCATCAGGACACTGGGCGGCACTCGGTCGAGGTGAACCACGGCTTCCCGGCAGAGGACGGCGGGATCGGGACCGGCGGGGCGTAAAAGTCCCCGACCAAAGCATGGGCCGATGCCCTCGCCGGGCAAATAGCCCGGGCTGGACGAACCGGACACCAGCTTTTACACCACGCCATCGAAACTCCGGCTATGTTGATGAACGGGACGCTTCACCCCGTTTTCCCACCCATCCAGGAGATCCATCATGCCCCGCAAGACCTTCGCCGCCGCCCTGATCCTGGCAAGCCTGACCAGCCCCCCCGTCCTGGCGGACAAACCCGACTGGGCCGGCGGCGGCAGGCACGACAAGGCGGACAGGGGTGGCCCAGGCGGGCGGGATGACTACCGGGAACCCCGCCACGACCCGGGCAACCGGGATGAGCGCCGGCGCGACGGCCCCGGCCCGGGCATCTCTCTGCACTTCGGCGACCACCAGCGTGGCATCGCCCGCCGCTATTATCACAACGAATTTTCCCGGGGCCACTGTCCGCCGGGGCTCGCCAAGAAGGGCAATGGCTGCCTGCCCCCGGGCCAGGCCAGGCGGTGGACCCGGGGCCGCCCCCTGCCCCGGGACGTGGTCTATTACGACCTGCCCCCCGCCCTGGTGGTGGAACTGGGCGTCCCGCCCGCCGGCCACCGCTACGTGCGGGTGGCCTCCGACATCCTGCTGATCGCTATCGGCACCAGCATGGTGGTAGACGCCATCGAGGACCTCAACAGCCGATAAGCCCCCCATCGAGATAGCCGCTATCAACCGGGGCATGCCAAATCGGTAAATTCTCACGCCGGATGGCAATCCGGGGAATTTACCCTTGTCAACGCAACCATCGGCAGGTCTAATTTCAAATAGCCATGCTAGGGAGTCAACAATTCCCTGGCATTGAGGCTATTCGCGGCCATGGACCTGACCACATGCAAAAGCTCGTGCGCCACCACACCCTCCGAGCCACCCTCGGAGAGTTCGTTTTACCCCCCATCGACGATGGCCTGGTGTTGGGGCGCCTTTCCCCGATTGGCCATGTGGCCATCGGCAAGGCCTTGAGCCTCTTGACGACCACCGCCTTCGAGCACCTTCAGGTGGAAGATGACGTCATCAGCGACATCCTGGTGCGCAGCGCGATCTTGCGCAAGATTCCCGCCGAGGGTCTGGTGGAATTCGTCCTGGATCACGTCAAGCCCCTGATGGGATCCGATGAAATCATCCACCTCAACCTGGACGTGCAGGTAACCCTGGAAGCGGGCAAGCGATGAACAGGCCGCTGAGAGTAGGGGACTGCCTGTGCGACCGCATGGCGAGGGTCAATGCCCTGCAGCGTTACCGGGATGTGATTCAGGAAGGGGGCTCGCCCCCGAAGGTTTTCGCGGTCATGGATGATGACCACGGTTTTCTTGGCTTGGTGGATGAACGGCAGGCAGCCCTTTTTCCGACCCGGATATTCGCCGATCTGATGGTCCGCCGCGTGCCGGCGCCCATCCTGGCGACCGACTCCCTGGAAGAGGCCCTGTCGCGGCTGGAGCAGGACAAACTCGATCATCTGGCGGTGATTGGGGAGGACGGCCGCTTTGTCGGGGCCATATCCCAGTGGAGCCTGATCGCGGGCCTTTTGAGGGCGGAGCGGGCCACCCTGAAGGACCGGGAGTCCCTCATCCGCCGGCTGGAAGACGAAATCGACCACCACCGTATCGCCGCCTCGGTTTTCGATACGACCAGCGAAGGCATTCTGGTGACCGATGCCAACGGAATCATCCTGCTGGTGAATCGCGCCTTTGAAAATGTGACCGGCTATGGCCTGGCCGATGTACGCGGCCATACGCCAGCCATTTTGAATTCCGGCATTCACGATGCCGATTTCTATGCCAAGTTTTACTTAGACCTCCGGGAGCAAGGCGCCTGGCAAGGCGAAATCTGGAACAGGCGCAAGAACGGCGAGACCTATCCCGAATGGTTGCACGTCAATGCCGTGCGGGATGACGATGGGTGCGTGACCCATTTTGTCGGGATTTTTTCCGACATCAGCATGCACAAGGAAGTCCAGCAGCGGCTGCACCGCCTGGCCTATTTCGACGCCCTGACCGGCCTGCCCAATCGCCTGTTGTTCCTGGATCGGCTGGAACGCACGATTGCCCGCTGCCAGCGCGGCGGCAAGGGGTTTGCCTTGTTGTTCCTGGATCTGGACCGGTTCAAGACCATCAACGATTCCCTGGGCCATGGTTTTGGCGACCAGGTGCTGGCGGGCGCCGCGGCGGTGATGCAGGACACCATTCGGAGCGCCGACACCCTGGCCCGACTAAGTGGCGACGAGTTCACCATCATCATTGAGGACGGCAGCAACGACTGGGCAGCGGAGGCGGTCGCACGCAAGTTGATCGCGGCTTTGAACCGGCCCATGGCAATTACCGGCCGCGAGGTGTTTGTTTCGGCCAGTATCGGCATCAGCCGTTTCCCGGACGATGGGGGGGACACGGAAACGCTCTTGAAGAGCGCCGACATCGCCATGTACCAGGCCAAGGAAAGCGGGCGTTCGACATTCCGCTTCTTCAAGCCGGAAATGAACGTCCAGCTCCATGAGCGGCTGGATCTGGAGGAAGGTATCCGCCATGGCCTGGAGACGGATCAATTCTGGTTGGCCTATCAGCCCCAGATCCGTCTTGCCGACGGCCAGGTTTCCGGCGTTGAGGTGCTGCTGCGGTGGCGGCATCCTGCCTTGGGTGAAATTCCGCCGGCCAAGTTCATCCCCATCGCCGAGGACAGCGGCCTGATTCACAGTCTGGGGAGTTGGGTGTTGAAACAGGTAGAGACCCGTATCGCCGAGTTCGGCATGGAGGATGACGGGGAAAAATTCCGCGTGGCCATCAACTTTTCTCCGGTCCAGCTGGCCGAAACGGTGATGCGGGATATCGGCGAGGCGGCCCTGCGTTGCCCCCCTTCGGTGGTCCTGGAACTGGAGATCACCGAAAGCACCTTGATGACCAGCGACAAGTTCACCCTGGGCTTCTTCGAAGCCCTGGGCCAATCGGGGATACAGGTCTCGGTGGATGATTTTGGCACTGGCTATTCCAATCTGGCCAACCTGAAGCATCTCCCCATCCAGCGCCTCAAGATCGACCGATCCTTCGTGCAGGACATGGAAGGCGATCACGCCAGCCGCCAGATTGTCACCGCCATCATCAGCATCGCCCACAGCCTGGGCATGACCGTGGTTGCCGAAGGGGTGGAAACGCCCGGTCAGGCACGAATCCTGACCGACCTGGGTTGCGATGAAGTGCAAGGCTATTTGTACTGCCGGCCGGTCTCCCTGGATCAATTCCGCAGCTTCATGAAGGACCACCGGCGGATCATTCCGGACTGGCCTTCTCCGGCGGGGCCGTGTGATTGCAATAGCACCTCGCACCCGTAACCAGCGATTGGGCCAGGTCAGCCAGCCCGGATGGGAAGGCCGGGCGAGTGGGCCACGAGCAAGGGCAAGCGTTTGCGAAAGTAGTCGAAGAGCTTGCCGTCGTTGGCTGCGGCGGCGGAAAAGCGCAACCAGGCCCGCTCCGGCTGGCGCAGAAAGAAGGCGTTGCCGGGGGTGAGCAGGTAGCCGTTGGCGACAGCGTCGTCCGCCAGGATCTGGAGATCCACGCCCTCTGGCAGGGCCGCCCAGATGTACATGCCCCCCTCGGCGTCCAGGGCGGGCTGCAGGCCCACCTCCCGCAGGCCACGGATGGCGCTGGCCCGGCTGTGGGACAGGCGCGGGCGGATCCGTTCCAGGTGTTTGCGGTACTGGCCGCCGGTCAATAGTTCGAAAACCAGCCGCTCGTCGAATTCAGACGAAGTCAGCACCGACAACATTTTCTGCTCCAGGAATAGCTCCAGCAACCGGGGGGCCGCCGCCAAATAACCCACTCGCAGGGCCGGACTCATCACCTTGGAAAAGCTGGAGAGAAAGATCACCCGCTCCAGCCGATCCACCTGGGCCAGGCGCAGGGGGTTGGCGGTGGGGTGGAAATCCCCGCAGACATCGTCTTCCACGATCATGAAGCCATGGCGGCGGGCGAGTTCCAGCAGGCGGAAGGCGGTGACCGGATCGGTGGAGCCGCCGGTGGGGTTGTGGAGCAGGGTCTGGGTGAAGAACAGGCGCGGCCGGTGGGTCTGGCAGACCTGTTCCAGCACCTCCAGATCGGGCCCGCTGATCAGCCGGGGCACCCCCACCAGCTTGAGGCCGTACGCCCGCAACTGGGCGTAGAGCCCGAAGTAGGCCGGCTCCTCCACCGCCACGGTTTCCCCCGGGGAAAGCAGCGCCCGGCAGATCAGGTCGAAGCCCTGGGTCACCCCGAAGGTGGTGAGGAGGTTGTCCGGCGAGGTGGGAATCCCCATCAGCCCGAGCTTCAGGGCAAGCTGCTCCCGCAGGGGCGGATAGCCCTGGGGATGGGCGGGCTGGGCGTAGAAGCGTTTGCCACTGCGGGCCACCCTGGACAGCAGGCGGGCATTGAGCATGTCCTCCAGCCAGTGCTCCGGCAGAAAGCCGCTGCCCACTGGAGTGAGGCCCTCGGTGCGCTGCATCATCCCCCGCAGCAGGCCCACCGCGTCCAGGTGCACCGGCTCTGACGCGGGGCGCGCCACCCGGGGCACCTGCTGGCGAGGCAGCGCCACGAAATAGCCCGAGGCGGCCCGAGCCTCGATCAGACCCCGGGCGGTGAGGCGATCGTAGGCCGCCACCACCGTGGCCGCGCTCACCGGGACGGTGGCCGCCAGCTTGCGGATCGACGGCAGCCGCGTGCCCGGTGGCAACTGGCCATCCTGGATCTGTCCCGCCAGCTGGAGGACGATCTGGTCGATCAGGGGAATCTTCGAATCTCGGTCAACGTGAATCACGGGTACTACCCTCCTGTCGGGCTCCACCCGCCATGGGGCCGAGCTGGCCATGGAGCCATCATTGCCGGTTTGGCAGAGACTGGGAAGGGACGGATGAGGCCGCCCCGACGACCACTGTATTCCTTCTCCCACCCGTACAGGCCCGCCCGACCCGCGGCACAGTGCGCGGCCGCCGGGCCCGTCTGTCCGGGCCCCACGGCGGCGGGAGGGTTTAGCCTTGAGCCCTGTCATGCCATCAGGGTTGATCATGATCATCGCGCTACCACGAGGCATCGTGCGCCTCGGCCATGGGGAATTGCTCCGCCTGGAACGGGCCCGGGGATGGACCGTGGTGTGCCGGGCGGGCGCCGGCACCCTCGGCATTCCGGGGGACGCCAGCGCGCCGGGGGTGGACCTGACCCTGAGGCCCGCCCGCCGCTACGTGCTGCCCAGCCCCCGGCCGATCCTGATCGAGGCCTGGGGCGCGGTGGAGCTGGAACTGGTGCCACCCACCAGAGGTAAGGGGCGCCCCGGCTGGCTTGGAAAGCTGGCCGCCTTCATGGCCTGGCCCCGATTCCCCCCCGGATCCGCGGGCGAGACCGCCGCTCCCGGACCCTGGAGATAGTAGACTGCCACCAGACCGCTGATTGGGCTGGGCCTGCAGGGGGAACCGCTGGAATCCACAGGATCAGCGCAGGAGAGGGGACCTCATGAACGATTTGTTTTCCTGTGTTTTACCCGTTTTCTACGGGGGGCTGGGCAATCTGGCGGCCTACCTGGCGGCTCATGTGCTGCTGTGCCTGCTGCCAGCCTTCTTCATAGCCGGGGCCATGGCGGCCCTCATCCCCAAGGAAACGATCACCCGCTTTCTTGGCCGCAACTCAAGCAAGACGGTTTCCTATCCGGCCGCCGCCGCCGCTGGCTCCCTGCTGGCCGTGTGTTCGTGCACCATCGTTCCCCTGTTCGCCGGCATCTATAAAAAGGGCGCCGGGCTGGGGCCGGCGATCACCTTCCTGTTCTTTGCGCCGGCCGCCAACATCCTCGCCCTGGTGTACACCGGCGGCATCATCGGCCCCGATCTGGCCGTTGCGCGCTTCCTGCTGGCCTTGATCTTCGGCGTCGGAATCGGCCTGATCATGGCCCTGATCTTCCGGGCTGACGATGCTGCCCATGACCTGGCAACGGATAGTCCGTTCTCCGTTCAGGGAGAAGGCATGGGCCGCACCCCCCTGGCCTTCCTGTTTGTCTGGGTTGCCCTGCTGCTGGCCGGCACCCTGAAGCTGGGCGTACTCACCGGAACCTACCTACATCTCGACTTGCCCCTGGGGGATGCCCAGGCCTGGCAAGGGATGCTGGATCGCCTGGTGCCCTACGACGCCAGCCAAGGCGAAGAGGGGGTATCGGTGCAAGGCGTGGTGCTGATCGCCCTGCTGGCGGCGATCGGCCTGAGCGCGTGGCGCGGCCTGGAAAACATCCAGAACGGCCCCAACCGGTGGACCTGGACGAGTCTGGCCCTGATCGCCGTGACCCTGCTGGTGGCCGCCCTGTCGGTGCAGGCGGTGCCCGCAGGATTGCGGGTGGGTCTGACCGGCAAGTTCTTTGGCGTGGCCTTCAGCCTGGCCGCCCTGTATGCCATCGCGCGCCAGCGTTTGTCGGCGGATGAACTGCGGGACTGGCTGTGGGAGTCATGGCGTTTCGTGAAGCAGATTTTCCCCCTGCTGGTGATCGGTGTCTTTATCGTCGGCATGATCCGGGTGCTGATCCGTCCCGAGTGGATCGAAGCCCTGGCCGGCACCAACTCGATGGTGGGTAACTTAACCGGCGTGGCTTTCGGCGTATTCATGTACTTCCCCACCCTGGTGGAAGTGCCCATCGCCAAGATGTTTCTCGACCTGGGCATGCACCGCGGGCCCCTGCTGGCCTACCTGATGTCCGATCCGGAGCTGTCCCTACAGAGCATGCTGATCCTGTCAGCCATCATCGGCCGCACGAAGACCGGGGCTTACGTGGCCCTGGTTGCCGGATTCAGCGCCATGGCCGGACTGACCTACGGCGCCTGGATCGATGGCGCCTCCCTCCTGGTTCTCGCCGCCTGGCTGGCGGGTTTCGTCGCCCTTCTGGCGGCCTTGCTCTCCGTGGCCTCCCGCCACGGCAATTCTTCACTGAAGGGAGTCTGATCATGCTGACCATCAAGGTTCTTGGCCCGGGTTGCGCCAACTGCAAGAAGCTCGAGGAAGTGGCGCGGGAGGCGGTGGCATCCCTCGGCGTCGACGCCCGGATCGTCAAGGTGACCGACATGGGGGAAATCATCGCCTACAACGTGTTGAAGACGCCCGGCCTCGTGATCAACGAGAAACTGGTGTCCTCCGGGCGGATTCCGACGCCGGCATCGGTGGCCGAATGGCTGCGGAACGCCACATAAGATTGGGGAGCAGTCACGAACCCCGGGCCTTCCACAAGGGCTCGCCCCCCGCCTCCAGGTGGCACAGATAGACCCGCAGATCGAACTCGTACTGGTGGTAAGCCGGCTCCATGTGGGCACAGAGCTGGTAGAAGGCCTTGTCGTGGTTGCGCTCCTTGAAGTGGGCCAGTTCATGCACCACGATCATCCGCAGGAATTCTTCCGGAGCCTCCTTGAACAGGCTGGCAATGCGGATCTCGTGCTTGGCCTTGAGCCGGCCGCCCTGCACCCTGGAAATGGCCGTGTGGGTGCCCAGGGCATCCCGCAGGATGTGCAGGGTGCTGTCGTAATGGACCTTGGCCACCGGCGGCGCCTTGCGCAGGTAACGGGCCCGCAGCTCCGCCACGAAGTCATAGAGGGCGCCATCGGTGCGGACCTGGTGGGGGTCGGCGTAGCGCCCCTGAAGCACGCTGGGGAGCTTGCCCTGGACCAGGAGCTGGCGGACCTGGGCCACCAGCGGCTCAGGATAGGCCCCCAGGGCCGTGAGGGCCGGACTCACCCGGCCCCTCGGCCCAGCACCGGGGCGCCGCTACCCAGAATGTCGAAGGAATGCATCAGCCGGTGCATGCCGATGGCCTGGGCGCTGAAGACCCCCAGCTCCAGGATTTCCGCCACCGAGAACACCTCCCCCAGCTCCCGATAGGTTTCTTCGTCGATGGCGTGATGATCCAGGGCCAACAGGTCGAAGAACTTGAGGGCCCGGCGCTCCGCCAGGGTAAGGGCGGGATCGTCCCCATCCACGGCGCACACCCCCGCCACCGACCCATCCTTGCGGGATAGGGAGCAGGGCTCGCAGGCATTGAGCTGGGCGCTGCGCAGGCGGATCAGTTCCTGGATGCGGGGCGCCAGAACGCCCCGCCGGAACAGGGCCTTGTAGCCTTCGTCCATGTCCTGAAAGGCGCTGGGGCTGTGGGCCATGATCTGCATGGGCAGGGTCATGGTGTACATGCCATTGGCCAAGCCGGCGTCCAGAGCGGCCCGGCAGGCGGGGTCCATGGCGTCCAGTTCGAGGGGTTGAATGCGGGGCATGGCGGTCTCCTTGGGGCCTGCTCCGGAAACTGCCGTCCGGATGCAACCCGGTTTCGTGGGTAGGGCGACGATAGCACGGCACCCCCGGCTTCCGCCCTGCCCCGCCCGACCCCGGCCAGGGCAACACCTGAAGGAAGGGCCCATCTGTCCAATACAATCGTACAATGCTCTTTCAATTCAAAAGCCCGGCGTCCCTGCAGCGTCGGGGAACATTTGCAACAGAGAGGAGAAGGGTGATGAATCTGGACGGAAAGGTGGCAGTCATTACCGGCGCCGCTTCGGGCATGGGCCGCGCCATGGCTGTGCGGTTTTGCGCCGCGGGGGCGGCGGTGGTGGGGGGCGACGTGGACCAGGCTGGCCTCGATCAACTGGCCACCGAGATCGCGGCTACCGGCGGCCAGTTCATCGGCCAGCGCTGCGACGTCTCCCGCCGCGACGATGCCGACGCCCTCATCGCCCGGGCGGTGGAAGCCTTCGGCGGCCTGGACGCCCTGGTCAACAACGCCGGCATCATGGATCACTTCGAGGGCATCGGCGAGGTGAGCGACGAGATGATGGAACGGGTACTGCGGGTCAATCTCTACGGCCCCCTGTACCTCAGCCGCGCCGCCATCGGCCCCATGCAGCAGCGTGGCGGCGGCGCCATCGTCAATGTGGGCTCCATCGCCAATTTCAGCGGCGCCCCGGCGGGCGCGGTCTACACCGCATCCAAGCACGCCCTCCTGGGCCTGACCCAAAGCACCGCCTGGCAATACGCCCCCCGGAACATCCGTTGCAACGCCATCGCCCCAGGCAGCGTGCCCACCAACATCGCCAGGAATATTCCCCCATCGGTCATGGAATCGGCGGGCTTCCAGCGCGCCCTGCCCTTCATGGGCTGCCTGCCGCGAACGGTGACGGCGGAGGACGTGGCCAACCTGGCCGCCTTCCTGGTCTCCGATCTGGCCTGCAACATCAGCGGCGCCCTGGTGCCGGTGGATGGAGGCTGGAACACGGTCTGATCGGAACCGGGGGCTTCGCGCCTCCCGGGCAAGACGCCCGCGCCCAGGGTCTGTTGACCCTGGATTCGGTGGATCGCCTTGAGCCCCAACCCTCCCCGTAGGGCGGGCTTCAGCCCGCCAAGGCGGACTGAAGTCCGCCCTACCTCTCGCAAGTCCGGACTCAACCCGGAGGGCTCGTGCCCCTTGGTCCCCATTGCCGCGTTGCGGCTTCTCGCTTGGGATCCACCCAAGCAGCGGCGCCGCGCCTTGCACTGGACGCCAAGGGGCGCGAGCGCGACCCCCGCGGTTAATGAGAACACGCCCTAACCCACGTCCCGCACCCCGCAAAACAGGGCGAAGGCCTGCTCCACCAAGGCCCGATCCAGATCCCGCACGATGAACACCAGCCGGCTCCGGTGATCGGCATAGGGCCCGGTGGCGGGCCAGGCGGGGAGGCTGGCAGGGGGGTAGATCACATGCTGGACGGCCTGGATCACCCGGGGCAAGGGATCGCCAGCCACGTTCACCAGGCCCTTGATGCGCAGCAGGCGCTCGCCGCAGGTGGCCTGGAGGGTGCGCAGGGCCTCGCCGAAGTCGAACCAGTCCAGGGGGCCTTCGAAGGTGAGGACGAAGCTATGGACCGAGGCGTCGTGGCGCGGCGTTTCCGCCGGGCTGGCGGGAGCATCCCCCGGAGCGTAGCGGTAGCGGCTGGCGGCGGCGCGGCGGGCCTGGGCGCGGACAGCTTCCTCCGCCAGCCAGGCGACCACGTCCGGGGCCTTGGAACCGGGGTCAAAGAGGCCCGCGTTGAACACCGCCTCCGGGCTCACCTGGCCATGGCTCACCCGCAACTGGGGAGCCCCGGGATTGAGCTGGGCCAGGGTTTCCGCCAGGGCAGCCAGCTCCGCCTGGCTGGCCAGGTCGCACTTGGTGAGCAGCAGCCGGTCGGCCATCACCGCCTGGCGCACCGCCTCCGGGTGACGGGCCAGCTGGCCGGGGGCGTGGGTGGCATCCACGGCGGTGACCACCCCGTCGCAGCGGTAGCGGTCGGCGATGAAGAGGTCTTCCATCAGGGTGTGGATCACCGGGGCCGGGTCCGCCAGGCCGGTGGTTTCCACCAGCACCCGGGAGACCGGCGCCACCTCGCCGCTCAAGCCCCCCATGAACAGCTTGCGCAGGGCCCGGGCCAGATCGCCCCGCACGGCGCAGCACAGGCAGCCCGAATCCAGCACCACCACGCTGTCGTCCACCCGCTCCACCAGATGGTGGTCCACCCGCTCCACCAGATGGTGGTCCACCCCCACCTCGCCGAACTCGTTGATGAGCACCGCCGCCCGGGCCATTTCCGGCAGCTTGAGGAGGTGGTTGAGCAGGGTGGTCTTGCCGGCGCCGAGAAAGCCGGTGAGCAGGGTGACGGGAATCCGGCGGTCGTCGGGGGCATGGTCGGGGGGCATGGGGCGTGGCCGGGAAAGGAGGCGGCCTGGATCATAGCCCAGGGCCGGCCGGATTTGGGCCTGGCCGCCCCGTCAGCCCGGCACGGGTAGCGGCAGGGGCAGATGGAGGGTGACTTCCAGCCCGCCGCCGGGGCGGTTGCGGGCGCTGATCCGGCCGCCGTGGGCTTCCAGGGCCCGCCGGGCGATGGCCAGCCCCAGGCCGAAACCGGCAGTGCCCCGGCCGTTTTCGCCCCGGTAGAAGGGTTCGAAGATGGCCGGCAGATCCCCCTCCGGCACGCCGGGGCCCCGGTCCGCCACGGTCACGGTGAAATGGTCCGGCCCCTGCTCCACCGCCACGTCCACCGCGCTGCCCTCGGCGGTGAACTTCACCCCGTTGCGGATCACGTTCTCGAAGGCCCGGTGGAGGAGTTCCGCCCGCACCGTGGTGACCACCTCGCCCTTGCCCCTGAATGCCACCCGGCGGCCCCGGGCCTGGGCTTCGAAGCCGGCGTCATCGGCGATGGCCGCCACCAGTTCCATCAGATCCACCTCCTCCAGGGGCGCGCCGCCGGTGCCCGCCTCCAGCCGGGAAAGGGTCAACAGCTCCCCCACCAGTTCATCCAGGCGCACCGCTTCCCGCTCGATGCGCTCCAGGCTGGCCTCGGCCTTGCGGGGGTCCTGGCGGGCCAGGCCGATGGCGGCCTGGAGCCGGGCCAGAGGGGAGCGCAGCTCGTGGGATACGTCGTGGAGCAGCCGCCGCTGGCTGGTCACCAGTTGCTGGAGGTGGCCCGCCATGCGGTCGAAATCCCGCCCCAGGTCGGCCACTTCATCCCGCCGCCCCCCCATGCGGGGCGCCACCCGGGTTTCCAGCCGGCCATCGGCCACCGCCCCAAAGGCCCAGCGGAGATTACGGATGGGCTTGGCCAGGTACCAGGCCAGAAAGGCGCTGAACGCCAGGCTGGCCAGCACCCCCACGCCGATGGGGATGAACAGGGAAGGCGGCGCCGGGGGCGGGCGGTGCATGGCATGGGGGCGCCAGTCCCCCTCCGCCACCAGGAACAGGAGGTATTCGTCCCCTTGGGGGCCGGCGGCCCGGCGCACCAGACGGGTTCCGCCGCCGGGTCGGCCGGCCGTCCCTCGGGCGTCCTCCAGCATCCCGGGGGGAATCGAGCGGCCCAGGAGATCAGCCCCCCACCGGTCCACCACCATCAGATGCACCGGGGAATCGGGGCGTTCGTGGGCACGCAGCAGTTGCCGCAAGGCCTCGGGGCCACCCTCCCGCAGGGAGGCCGCCGCCAGGTCGATGACAAAGGCGCCCCGGGGGCCCGCCATCAGGGTGGCGGCCCGGTCCGGATCCTGGGCCCGGTGCAGCCACACCACCGTGCCCACACCGGTGCCCGCCAGCACGAGGGCGCACCAAAAGGCCAGAAAGGCTTTCCAGAACAGGCGGCCCATGGCTCAGATACCTCCCCGCGGAACCAAGGGCGCGCTTGCACGCCTGGGGCGTGGTGCGCAGCCGCGCCCGACCCGTTCGCCGGGGCGCCGGGGCGCGTGAATGCCGGCGCTCATGCTTCCTTCACCAGTTGATAACCCACCCCCCGCACGGTCTGGATCCAGGACTGGCCGTCGGGACGGGGACCCAGCTTATGGCGCAGGCTGCTCACATGCACGTCGATGCTGCGGTCGAAACGGGCCAGGGGGCGGCCCAGGCCCTGTTCGGAGAGATCCCCCTTGCTCACCACCTTGCCGGCCTGGCGGGCCAGCACTTCCAGCAGATTGTATTCGGTGCTGGTGAGTGCCAGGGCCTGGCCGGCCCATTCAGCGGCCCGGCGCTCCGGCCACATGATCAGGGGGCCGGCCGCCAGGGGTCCGCCGGGCGCCCCCGGGGCCATCTCGGTGCGGCGCAGGATGGCCCGCAGGCGGGCCACCAGCTCCCGGGGGGTGCAGGGCTTGGGCACGTAGTCGTCGGCCCCCAGCTCCAGGCCGACGATGCGATCCACGTCGTCGCCCTTGGCGGTCAGCATCAGCACCGGCAGGTTGCTCGCGGCGCGGATCCGGCGCAGGGCTTCCACCCCGTTCATGCGGGGCATCATCACATCCAGCACGGCGATGGCGTGGCGGCCGGTGAGGGCCTCGGTCACCCCGGCCTCCCCATCATGGGCCACGGTGACGACAAAGCCCTCCTGCTCCAGGTATTCCCGCAGCAGGGCAGCCAGCTCCACGTCGTCATCCACCAACAGCACCCCGGTCATGCCCGCCTCCCCTCTTCCATGGCCGGATGATAAGACCGGGCCGGGCCGGCCATGGACCTTTTACCCCCCTTAACCCTTCTTTACGCTGAACCTATCGCACCTGAAACAGCCTTACGGGAGAATGTTCAGACTCCCGCCACAGGAGGGCTCCCATGCCCCGCTCCCCCCGCCGACTCACCGCCTTGCTCACCGCCCTGGTCTTCGCCCTGCCCCTTCAGGCGGCCAATCTTCCCGATCTGGGGGATTCCTCCGGCCGGGTGCTGGACGCCAACGCCGAGCGCGTCCTGGGCCGCCAGGTGATGCAGCAATTGCGGGGCAGCGGCGGTTACATGGAAGACCCGGAGGTCAACGCCTACCTGGAGCAGATCGGCCACCGACTCACCAATGCCGACCCCACCATCGAGGGGGAATTCCAGTTCTTCGCGGTGCCCTCCCGGGAAATCAACGCCTTCGCCCTGCCCGGCGGCTATGTGGGGGTCAACACCGGACTGATCCTGCTGACCCAGAGCGAATCCGAATTGGCGTCGGTGCTGGCCCACGAAATCAGCCACGTCACCCAGCACCACATCGCCCGCCAGATGGAAGGCCAGAGCGCCAGCCAGCTGGCCATGCTGGCAGGGCTGGCGGCCGCCGTCCTGGCCGGCGCCAGCGGCAATGGCCAGGTGGCCCAGGCGGCGATGATCGGTAGCCTGGCGGGCCAGGCCCAGAGCCAGATCAATTACACCCGGGAACACGAACGGGAGGCCGACCGCATCGGCATGAACCTGCTCCAGCAAAGCGGCTTCGATCCTTCCGCCATGGCCACTTTTTTCCAGCGCATGCAGCAGGCCACCCGGGTCCAGGAAAACAACGCCCCGGGCTATCTGCGCAGCCACCCCCTGAACACCGAGCGGATCGCCAACGCCCAGGACCGGGCCCTGGCCGCCCCCTACCGCCAGGTGCCCGATAGCGTGGATTACCTCCTGGTGCGGGCCCTGATCCGCAGTTACGAAGGCACCCCGGAAGAGGCCGTCGCCCTCCTCAAGGGCCAGCTCACCGCCAGCCGGCCCGAGCAGCGCAACGCCGCCCGCTACGGGCTGGCCGCCACCCATCTGCGGGCCAACAACTACGCCGAAGGCATGGCGGAAATCCTGGCCCTGGACAAGGCCGGCTTCCACCACCCCATGGTGGAAGCCATGGCCGGCCAGCTCCTCCAGCAAGGCGGGCGCCTGCCCGACGCCCTGAGCCGCTACGAAGCCGCCCTGGCCCGCTACCCCAACCACCTGCAACTGGTCTATGACTACCCCCGGGCCCTGATCCTGGCCCGCAAGGACAAGGAAGCCGCCGAATTCGCCGAGGCCCGCCTGCGCAGCGAACGCCAGGACGCCAGCCTCCACCGGCTGGCCGCCGAGGCCCATGCCCACCTGGCCCACCAGACCCAATCCCACTACCACCAGGGTGAAGCCTACGCCCTGGAAGGCCAGCGCCGGGAAGCCATCCAGCAACTGGAACTGGCCCTGCGGGCGCGGGATGCCAGCGAGCCCCAGTTGATGATCATCGAAGAGCGCCTCCTCGCCCTGCGCCAGGAACAGCTGCGGGAACGCAGCCAGCCCGGCTTCCGCCCGGAGCGGCCCGACCGGCCGGGACTGAGCCCCGCCAATACCGGCGGAAACCTGGCGGGTTTCGCCTCGAATCGTCCATGATCCATTGACCGACCGGCGGGACGGCCGCCCTCCCGCCCTGCCCGCCGCCGGTCCATCCCCCTGCAACTAAGCGGCGCCAGGCCCGGTCCAACCAGCGCAGTGGTGACGGGAGGCGGCGGCATGGCCAGGACCTTCGACAATCCCTTGGGAACCGACGGCTTCGAATTCGTCGAGTTCACCAGTCCCCAACCGGAAGAGGTGGGCCGACTGTTTCGCCAGTTCGGCTTTGCCGAAGTGGCGCGCCACCGGCACAAGGCGGTCAGCCTCTACCAGCAGGGCGACATCAATTTCATCCTCAATCGGGAACCCAACAGCCAGGCTGCGGGCTTCGCCCACTACCACGGCCCCTCATGCAACGCCATGGCCTTCCGGGTCAAGGATGCCGCCCGGGCCTACCAGGAAGCCCTGGGGCGCGGCGCCTTTCCCATTGATCAGCCAGTGGGCCCCATGGAGCTGCGCATCCCGGCCATCGCCGGGGTCGGCGGACTGGTCATCTACTTGGTGGACCGCTACGGCGCACGCACCATCTACGACGTGGATTTCGAACCCCTGGCCTCGGCCGGCGGCCAATCCGGCGTCGGGCTGACCCGCATCGACCACCTCACCCACAACCTCCAGCGGGGCCACCTGGCCCAATGGGCGGATTTCTACCAGCGGGTCTTCAACTTCCGGGAGATCCGCCACTTCGACATCGAAGGCCAGCTCACCGGCCTCATCAGCAGCGCCATGACCAGCCCCTGCGGCAAGATCCGCATTCCCCTCAACGAAAGCCGCGACGACAAGTCCCAGATCGAGGAATTCCTCGCCCGCTACCACGGCGAGGGCATCCAGCACATCGCCCTGGCCACCGACGACATTCACGCCACCGTGGAAGCCCTGGCCCGGCGCGGGGTTCCCTTCCAGCAAAACCCCGCCGCCTATTACGAGGCCGTGGACCAGCGCCTCCCCGGCCACGGCGAAGACCTGGCCCGGCTGCGGGCCAACGGCATCCTCGTGGACGGCAACCCGGCCGCCGGTGGCGGCCTGCTGTTGCAGATCTTCACCCGGGACATGATCGGCCCCATCTTCTTCGAGATCATCCAGCGCAAGGGGGACGAAGGTTTCGGCGAGGGCAATTTCCGGGCCCTCTTCGAAGCCATCGAGCGGGACCAGATCCGGCGCGGGGTGCTGTCATGAAGCGGCGCCCGATTCCCTTCCCCCTGATGGAAGGCACCGGCCCCCGCCAGGCCCACGCCGACCTGCCCCCCGGCACCTATGAACGGGAGCTGGGCCGGGAGGGCTTCGAGGGCCCCAGCAGCCACATGGTGCACCGTCACCCCCCCACCGCCTGGAGCGACTTCAGCGGCCCCCTGCGGCCCCGTGCCTACGACCTCAACCGGCTTGAAGGCGCGCCCCTGTCCCCCTGGTCCGCCACCACCCTACTGGCCAATCCCGCCCTCAAGCTGCGCTTCTGGCGCCTGGCGGCGGCCATGCCGGCCCTGGCCCGCAATGCCGACGGGGACGAATTGATCTTCGTGCACCAAGGGGCCGGCGAGCTCTATTGCGACTACGGCCATCTGCCCTACCAGGCCGGCGACTACCTGCTCCTGCCCCGGGGCACCATGTGGCGCCTGGCGCCGGCGGGCCCCTGCGCCTTCCTCCTGGTGGAAGCCAGCGGCGGCGCCTACGGCCTGCCGGAACGGGGCCTCCTGGGCCAGCACGCCCTCTTCGACCCGGCGGTGCTGGCGCGACCGGCCCTGGACCAAGCCTTCCGCCGCCAGCAGGGCGAAGACCCCTGGCGGGTGGAGATCAAGCGCGGCGGCGAGCTCTCGGTGGCCAGCTTCCCCTTCAACCCCCTGGATGCCCTGGGCTGGCACGGCGACCTGGCCCCGGTGCGCCTCGCCCTGGCAGACATCCGTCCCGTCATGAGCCACCGCTACCACCTGCCCCCCTCGGCCCACGCCACCTTCGCCGCCGAACGCTTCGTGGTGTGCAGCTTCGTCCCCCGCCCCTTCGAGGACGACCCGGGGGCCCTCAAGGTGCCCTTCTTCCACAACAACGACGACGTGGACGAGGTGATCTTCTACCACGCCGGCAATTTCTTCAGCCGCGACAACATCGCCCCCGGCATGCTCACCTTCCACCCGGCGGGCTTCACCCACGGCCCCCACCCCCGCGCCCTGGCCCATGCCCTGGCCCCCCCGACGGCGGGCACCGAGGAGTACGCGGTGATGATCGACGCCCGGGACCCCCTGACGGTCCAGCCGGCGGCAGCCTTGGTGGAACTGGCAGACTACGTGGATAGCTGGAAGGGGGCCACGCCATGAAGCTCGCCTCCCTCAAGTCGAAGGGGCGGGACGGCCGCCTGGTGGTGGTCTCCCGGGATCTCAGCCGCCAGGTGGAGGCCGGCGCCATCGCCCCGACCCTCCAGGCGGCCCTGGACGACTGGGAACGCTGCGCCCCCCTGCTTGCCGATCTGGCCCGGGCGCTGGAACAGGGCAGCGCCCCAGCGGCCGGGGATTTCCACTCCGAAGCCTGCGCCGCCCCCCTGCCCCGGGCCTACCAGTGGGCCGACGGCTCGGCCTACGTGAACCATGTGGAACTGGTGCGCCGGGCCCGGGGCGCCGAGATGCCCGACCATTTCTGGCACGAACCGCTGCTCTACCAGGGGGGCTCCGACATCCTGCTGGGCCCCCGGGACCCCATCATCGTGGCGGACGAAGCCTGGGGCATCGACTTCGAAGCGGAAGTGGCGGTGATCACCGGCGACGTGCCCGCCGGGGTGAGCGTCCACCAGGCGGGCCGGCACATCCGGCTCATCACCCTGGCCAACGACGTTTCCCTGCGCAACCTGATCCCCGCCGAGCTGGCCAAGGGTTTTGGCTTCTTCCAGTCCAAGCCCCCCACCGCCTTTGCCCCGGTGGCGGCGACCCCGGACGAACTGGGCGGCGCCTGGGACGGGGCCCGGCTTCATCTGCCCCTGCGCTCCTTCCTCAATGGCGCGGCCTACGGCTGGCCCGACGCGGGCCAGGACATGACTTTCGGTTTTCCCCAGCTCATCGCCCACGCCGCCCGCACCCGGCCCCTGGGGGCCGGCACCCTCATCGGCTCCGGCACCGTCTCCAACCTGGACCGCACCCGGGGCTCCTCCTGCATCGCCGAACGGCGCATGCTCGAAACCCTGGACCAGGGCCGCGCCACCTCGCCCTTCCTGCGCTTTGGCGACCGGGTCCGCATCGAGATGCAGGACGGCGCCGGCCGCTCGATTTTCGGCGCCATCGACCAGGAGGTCCTTCCATGCCCATGAAGCTCTACGGCTACTGGCGCTCCACCGCCGCCCACCGGGTGCGCATCGCCCTCCACCTGAAGGGCATCCCCTTTGAATCCATTCCAGTGGATCTGGTCCACGGGGCCCAGCACCAGGGCGAACTGGCCGCCCTCAATCCCCAGCATCTGGTGCCCACCCTGGTGGATGGCACAACCGTCATCAGCCAGTCCCTGGCCATCGTGGAATACCTGGAGGAGCGCTTCGCCCAACCGCCCCTGCTGCCCGCCAACCCCGCTGCCCGGGCGCGGGTCAGGCAGATCGCCCTGGCGGTGGCCACCGACCTTCACCCCCTCAACAACCTGCGGGTGCTCCGCTACCTGAAAACCACCTTCAGCGCCGACCCAGCCATGCAGCAAGCCTGGCGCCACCACTGGCTGGCCATCGAACTGGCCGCCATCGAACCCCTGCTGGATGCCCAGGGCCCCTACGCCACCGGCAGCGCGGTGAGCCTAGCCGACCTGTGCCTGGTGCCGCAGCTCTTTGGCGCCCGCCGCTTCGATTTCCCCCTGGCAAACTTCCCCCGCCTGCTGCGGGTGGAAGCCGCCTGCGCCCGCCTGCCGGCCTTCGCCCAGGCCCGCCCGGAGGTTCAGGCCGACGCCCCGGCGGAGGCCGCCCGGGGCGGGTAGACCCGGTCGCCGGCCACCAGGGAGGCCGGGTCGATATCCGGCTGCCCCGCCAGCTGGGCATAGAGGGGGACGAAATCCCGGGCCATGGCGGCAAACAGGGTGGGGAAGTCCGGAATCACGAAGTAAGTCTTCTGGAAATCATCGATCCGGTAGTCGGTGCGCATCACCCGCAACAGATCGAACCACACCCGGTGGGGCGTGGGGCTGCGGATGGAATGGATGGTTTCGGTCTGGGAAGAAAGCATCCCCGCGCCATAGGCCTTGAGGCCGGCAGGGGTGTGGATCAGCCCGAACTCCACCGTGTACCAATACAGCCGCCCCAGCCGCGCCAGGCCGGGGCCCTCCGCCGCCGCCAGCCCCTTGGCCCCGTAGGCGGCCAGATAATCGGCGAACACCGGGTCCAGCAACATGGGCACATGGCCAAAAAAATCGTGAAAGAGATCAGGCTCCACCAGATAATCCATCTCCTCCGGCCGCCGCACCCAAACACTCACCGGAAAGCGCCGCGCCGCCAGATGGCTGAAAAAGGCCGCGTCCGGAATGAAGCCCGGCACCGCCACCAGCCGCCAGCCGGTCCGCCGGGCGATGAAGACGCTCACCTCATCCAGGCAGGGGATTTCCCGGGGCGCCTGCAAGGCCGCCACCCCCCGCTTGAACTCAGCGCAGGCATGACGGCGGATCATCCCGGACTGGCGGACCACCAGGCGACGCCACACCGCCCGGTCCACTTCCGTGTATTGGGCCGGATCCTGGTCCACCGTGAAGTCCGCCCTGGCACGGGAATAATCGCCCCGCAGGGCGCTATCGGAATGGGCGCCGAACATCCTGATCGCCTCCCAAGGGAGATGTAATTCAGACCTCCGGAGCGGGCCGATGTTCGGGTTCCCGCCGGAATCCTTTGCCCCAAGGCCCCGCCACCCGGATTTACCGGCCTTTACACACCCCTGACCGCCCTTTACCCGGCCCTGCCCGATACTGGCAACGTGGATAAAGACATCCGCCCCGAACCTGAACAGGAGGAACACCATGAAAACCCGTACCCTCGCCCTCGCCGCCACCCTGGCCGCCGGCCTGGCCCTGGCCGTCCCCGCCACCCTCCACGCCCGCCCCATGATGGACGGCCCCAACTGTCCCATGGACGGCGGCGGCATGATGCACCGGATGGGCCCCGAAGGCGGCATGCCCGGCATGATGGGCGGCGCCATGGGTCATGGCATGATGCGTGGCCTCCACGCCCTGGACCTGAGCGATGCCCAGAAGGACAAGATCTTCGCCCTCATGCACGCCCAGGGCCCCGCCATGTACGACGGCATGAAGACCCTGCGCAACGCCCGCATCGAACTCCAGAAACTCACCCAGGCCGAGCGCTACGACGAAGCCGCCGTCAAGGCCCTCACCGAAAAGTCCGCCAAAACCCTGGCGGAACTGGCCCAGGCCCAGGCCCGCGCCGAAAACCAGATCCACCAGCTCCTCACCCCCGAGCAGCGCAAGGAACTGGCCAGCTACCAGGAAAGCCGGGGTGGCATGATGCGCGGCGGCCCGGGGATGGGCCCAGGCAAGGGCATGCTCCGCTGATCCTGCGCCACCCCCAATCCCAAGGAGCAGTCTGTCCGGCGCCAGCCGGACAGACTATTTATTTGAAGGGGGTCGAACAAGCTTGGCCAGGGTGAGCAACGGGAACCGGCGCAAGCCAGGAGCAACCCGCCGAATCCAGGATTCAGCCAGATCCCACGGACGCGACCCTTGCCCCTTCGTACGCTTGGATCTTGGGCCACCCGGACCAGACGACCAGGGCCGGCCAATCAGCGGGGAGCAGGTTGAGCGCACCCGCAACCCGACTGACAGTCCAAAGAGCGCTCTATCATTGCCGGGGGGCGGGACCACCGGAAAATGCCTCCTTTCCACGCCCGCTCCCGGGTAACTGCTCCCGTGGCCCCTCATTTTTTGACCCCTCGGGGGATCCCATGAATCGTCTGTTTGCTGTCCTTGGTCTAGCCCTGTGCCTGGGTGCTTGCGTCAGTGCGGGTATTGCGCCGCCAAAAGAAGCAAGCGCCCGACTCAGGAACGTCCACATCGTCCCCATGGAACCCCACCCCCTGGGCGTTCCCCCAGGGTTTGATTTAGTCGCGCTCGGATCGGGCGGCTCCATCGCGACAGCGCGGGGTTTTGCCGTCTTCAATACCATTGCCATCTTGTCCGAGCTGCCGGAAGCCTCAAAGCGCAGCGGAGAGCTGTCCCTATCCTATCAAGCCGTTTTAGACCAGAAAGGCGCTTGGGTGCCTACGGCTGTCCTCGCGAACGAAGTCCAGGCACAGCTCGCCGCCCAAGGTATCCAGGCGACAGTCGCGCCCCGGGTCAAACCGATTCCTGGCGTGAAAGATCGTAGCCCTACCCTATTCATGGAAAACTGGCTTGCGCCCATCCGCGCCTGGTACAACGACACGGCGCCCACCCCGGATTACGGAGATCACCCCTGGGACAAGTCCTTGTACGTTCTAGAAGTGGGCGTGATCAACTACGAAATCGACCGGGCGGGGGGATTGTTGCTGCAGGTTGCCATGAAGGTGATCGACCCGGCCAGCGGCCAGGTGATCGGACGAGCCCGCGCAGCCAACCCCTGGAACATGCCGAAGCTGGCCCCCCTCGACCAGGCCTTTGCCGACAATGGGAGCCGTTTCAAGGATGCGTTCGTTTTGACCGGGCGGGAGAGCGCAAGGAGGTGCCTTGCGGAACTGGGTTTGCTAGGGCGTGAATAGGCGGGGGGCTGCTCGCAACCTCGGCAGCGTTCCACGGCGTCCCGCGCGACCACGCTTCAAGTCCCCCGCCCCGGGTCCCGGCAGGCTTGGATTGGCCGGTCCTGCCGGGTTATTTCGAGCTGCCGGGTCATCGGATGAGTGGCGAACCGGACCGGGCGGGGTTAAGTTTGTGGGGGCAACCCCGCCCCACTCCCGCCAACCCTGCAATCCAGCCCTCCAGATCGGAAGCCCCACCATGGATATCCAGCTGATACACCCCGAACTTCGCCGTGTCATCGGGCGCATTCCGGCCATTCCGTTCCACAACCGCGGGTTTTTGTATGTCCTCAGGGCTGTTTTGAAAATATTGCCCAGGGCCCGGGGATTTGCCGGGGGCACCATCACCGAGCACAAGCTGAAATCTGCCGGGTTGCGGGTCTACCGCCCGACGGGGGAAGTGCCCGGCGCGGCCTTGCTGTGGATCCATGGCGGCGGCCTGATCCTGGGCAATGCGGCCCAGGATGGGCCCTTGTGCATCCGTTACGCCCAAGCCCTGGGACTGGTGGTGGTTTCGGTGGAGTACCGCCTGGCGCCGGAGCATCCTTTTCCCTGCGCCCTGGAGGATTGCCTGGCAGCCTGGCACTGGTTGCAGGCCAACGCCCGCGGCCTGAGGGTGGACCCGGCGCGCACTGCCATCTCCGGCCAAAGCGCCGGCGGAGGCCTGGCGGCCAGTCTGGCCCAATGTATTCGAGATCAAGGCGGAATCCAGCCAGCGGCGCAAGCTCTGTTCTGCCCGATGCTGGATGATCGCACCGCCGCACGGCGGGAGCTGGACTCGGTGAATCACCCCATCTGGAACAACCGGAACAACCGTGGCGGCTGGCGCTGGTATCTCGGCCAGGAGCCTGGCGCGCCGGCCCTGCCCGACTATGCCGTGCCCGCCAGGCGCGAGGATCTGTCGGGCTTGCCGCCGGCGTGGATCGGGGTCGGTGACGTGGATCTGTTTTACGAGGAAAGCCGGGATTACGCCGCACGCCTCAAGGCGGCGGGGGTCGATTGCCGGTTCGACCCGGTGCCCATGGCGCCCCACGCCTTCGAAACCTTTGTGCCGGGCGCATCGATTTCCCGGGATTACCTCGGGAACAACCATCGCTTCCTGGGTGAGGCATTGGGGCTATGACGGTCCGGGTCTCCAGGCGAGCGGCAAACGTTCAAGGAGACAGCATGAAGGCATTGATTACCTATTTCAGCCAGACCGACAACACCAAAAAGGTCGGCCAGGCCATTTGCGAGGAAATCCGCAAAAGAGCGGAGGTGGATTTCAAATCCCTGGGTAGCGTGGAAGACAAGCCCATCGAGGGCTACGACCTGTTCATCCTGGGCACCCCCATCCATTCCGGCGGCCTGCCCCCACGGGTGGCGGACTTCCTGGCCAGCATCAACGATGCCCCTGGATTCCGGATGGCGGCCTTTGTGACCCACATGTCCACGGTGTATCAGAAAGAGAATTTCGAACGGGGCATCGCCCACCTCCAGCAGGCCGCCCAGGACAAGAACATTCCCTTCCTGGGCACCTTCGATTGCCAGGGCAAGCTGGCCGACAATCTGCAGGCAATGGTCCAGGAAACCCGCAACATTCCCAAGGACACCTGGCAAGCCTTGATGGACGAGACCAACAAGCATCCGGACGCCGCCGATCTGGCCAATGCCAGGGCCTTTGCCCAGGGCATCCTCGCCAAATAAGTATCCAGGAACCAAACGGCTGGGCATTGCCGCTGGAGCCAGGTCCCTGGGGCGGCGCCTTCCGGGTATAAAAACAGCCCACCACCCAAAAAGGAGGATATCGCCATGCTTTTGCAAGCAACCACCGTAAACGGCCGCCACAACGTGGGGCGGGTGGATCACATCGCCCTGATCTATCGCAACCGGGATAACCTGGAAAAGGCCAAGCAGGAATTCACCACCCTGCTGGGGGTGACGGACTGGGAAGACATGGGGGAGGTCTATGGCCGGGTCCATGTGGTGGTGTCCTGGCAGAGCGGCCTGGAGCTGATTTTCCCAACCCGGCCTGATCCGGCCTTGGACCACCACCTGGCCACCAAGGGGGAAGGTTTCTTCAGCCTGATCTTCGGGGTGGCGGACCTGGACGAGGCGGTGGCCCGGGTGCTGAAGGCGGGAGGTATCGCCCATCCGCACCCGGACACCCCGGCCCAAGCCTTCCAGACCTTCGAGGTGGCCCGGGAGGCGGTGCTGGGCCAGGTGGGGGGAATCAACCTGACCCTTGGGGAATTCAAACCCAAAACCTGAGGGGTGAGGGTTGGGCCAACGGAGCGCGAGCCCACCCCGGGGATTTCGTCTTGCCCCGCAGCCTGATCCGCCAGTTCAGGCCTCGGCGCCGGTCTTTTCCAGCAGCAGCGCCTTGATCCAACCCCGTTGGCAGATTTCCCGGCGCTGGGCTTCGATCTGGCGGCGGATCTTGGGGGCGGCTTCGGCGTAGCTGGCGGTGTGTTCAGGGGTGATGGCGTCGCAGCGGACCAGGTGGAAACCCAGCTCGGTTTCCACCGGCTCGGACAAGCCCCCCTCCGGCAGGCTGAAGAGGGCTTCTTCCAGGGCCGGGAACAGCTGGCCCCGGGCGAATTCTCCCAGGATGCCGCCATTCATGGCAGTGGGGCATTCGGAATGCTTTTGAGCCTGCTCGCCAAAGCGCCTGGGGTTCTTGAGCAGGCGCTTTCTGATCTCGCCGGCCCGGCCCAGGGCGGCCTCCCGCTGGTTTTCCGGAAAATCCGGGTTGATGGTGATGAGGATGTGGGCCGCCCTGCGCCTCTCAGGCTGGCGGAATTGGTCAGTGCGCAGATGATAGTGGAGCTGGACGTCCATCTCGCTCACCACCGCGACCCGGCTGGAAACCCGCTCCAGCACCGACTCCACCCGCAACTGGCGGGCCAGGGCCTCCCGCAGGCTTTCCCCATCCAGGCCGAAAGCAGCCAGGGCGTCAGCGAAATCGTCCTCGCCCTCATAGCGGGCCCGCAGCTGGGCCACTGCGCCATCCACCGAGGCGGCCGGCACCAGCACTCCGTGGGCCTCGGCGGAAGCCAGGATGGCGGTTTCGATGCGCATCTGGCGGCGGGCCACGCTGACCACCTTGGCCTGTTCGGCCTGGGCCAGCTCCGCCGGGGGGCGCTTGTACATGGCGTGGGCCAGGCGAAACTCGGTGTAGGCCCGCAGGCCCTCTTCAGTCATGGCGCTCATGCTCGGCCCCTCCTTCCGTGGCCAGGGCCGCCTCGCCCTCTTCCAGGGGCGAGAGCACCCTTTCGGGCACCTGGAGCACCCCGCAGCCGGAGAAATACACCTGGTAGTGGGCGCCGCCGGGCAGATCCCGCAGGACTTTCATCACCTCCCCGACGGCATCCTTGTGCACCCGCACTTCCCCCTCCACCGACAGGCTGAGGGCGGCCCGCACCTTCTCCCGGGATTCAAAGCGGGAAGGCACCCAGGGGTCGTCGGCGCCGATCAGCTCTTCATCCCGGCAGCCCACCATGCGGCTGTCGGTCACCCCGGGGACGCCGGGATCCATGAAGACCACCCGGTAGATGAGCTGGTCCTGGAGGTAGGTGCCCACGTCCCGCACGTAACCGATGGCGCCCCGCCGGATCAGCAGTTCGCCCGTGTCCAGGCCGGGATAGGTGCCATCGTTGCGCACGTTGCGGGTCACCCGCACGGCGTCGCCGTAATCGAAGCGGGGCAGCATGGTGGCCTCCGGTGGGTGGGTGGATCAATCCCCGACGGGGGAAAAGGCCATGGGCAGATCGAAGGGTTGGGGGGTGACGCAGGTGCTGCCGCCGCCGGAACCGCAGCCACAGCCGCCTCCCGCCGCCGGCGCCGCCGCGCCGCCCCCCAGCAGATCGGCCACCGACACGAAGCCGGTCTGGGGTTCGTGCATGTGGAAAACCTTGAAGACCTTTTCATTCTGGGGCGTGGAGCGCACGAAATCGCCGTAGGCCTTGGCCAGCAGGGCCTGGTAACCGGCAAAGCGGCTGGCCTCGTCGCCGGCGGGCGCCCCGGCGGCGGACAGGTAATCGTGGTAGCGCTGGAGGATGTGCAGCCGGCTCACGTGCACCACCGCCGGGTCGAAGGGCACCCCGAAGTAGGTCAGGAAGTCTTCGGCGGAGACCAGTTCCTCCAGGGTTTCGTCGAGGCTCAATTCATCGGTCATGGCAGTGCTCCTAGTGGGGACTCCGCAGCGCGGAGGGGGGTCTCGGTTGGGGTCGGGGGGGTCGGGGTGCAGTCTCAGGCGGCTTCGGCCAGCCTTTCGCTGGAGAGCTCGCCGGCCTCGGCGGCCCGCTCCAGCAGTTCCACCAGGGGCTGGACCCCCAGGCGGTCCTGTTCATCGAGCTCCCGCAGCTTGGCCAGCATGGCCCGGGCGGTGTCGATGCGCCCTTCCCGCAGGGCCAGGATGGCCCGGGCCTTGAGGCTCATCAGCCAGAAGCGGGCCAGGCCCATGGAGTGGCGGATGCCGCTGCCCAGGCCGGCCATGCCGAGGGCGCGCCAATCAAGCGGAAAGCCCAGGCGCTCGCCGGAGACCGCCATGGAGCGGGCAGCCACCTGGTCCGCCTCGGCCAGGCGGTGCTGATAAAAATAGAAGCGGTAGAGCCCCACCAGTACCACCAGCTGCTCCGGGGCCAGGAAGTAGGCCTGGAGCAGGGGCAGTTCCGCCTCGCCGCTGGCGTAGTTGGCGGCGGCCTGGGCGATGAGCGCATCCACCCGGGGCGGGCAGGCTTCGTCGAAATACAGGGTGGTGGTGTCGAAATCGTGCAAGTCCATGATGTCCGTGTCTTTCTTGTTGTGGATGGCCGGGGTCACAGGACCTCGGCCCCCTCCTCCGCCCGGGCCGCCGTCGGGCCGGGACCGTTTGCCAGTTCGATCCGGGCTTCCCTGCGGGCATCGGCCAGGATGCTGCCGCATTCGCAGCCGCCGCAGGATTCCTCCGGTTCCTCGTCATCCGCCAGGCCCGCCTCGGCCAGGCGGTTTTCCAGCGCCTTGACCCGCTCCAGCAGGCAGGCCAGGGCCTTGCCCACCGGGTCCGGCACCAGGTGGTGATCCAGGTCGAAGCCATCGGGGCTCTTGCCCCCTTCGCTCTTCACGATGCGGCCGGGGATCCCCACCACGGTGCGGTTGTTGGGCACCGGAATGACCACCACCGAGTTGGCCCCCACCCGCACGTTGTCGCCGATGGCTATCGGCCCCAGGATCTTGGCCCCGGCCCCGGCCACCACGTTATTGCCCAGGGTGGGGTGGCGCTTGCCCTTCTTCCAGGAGGTGCCCCCCAGGGTGACCCCGTGGTAGAGGGTGCAGTCATCCCCCACCTGGGCGGTCTCGCCGATCACCACCCCGGTGCCGTGGTCGATGAAGAGGCGCCGGCCGATGGCGGCGGCGGGGTGGATGTCGATCTGGGTAAACATCCGGGTGAGAAACTGGATCAGCCGGGCCGGATAGGTGAAGCCCTTGCCCCACAGGGCGTGGGCTACCCGGTACCACAGCACGGCGTGCACCCCGGGATAGGTGGTGAGCACCTCCAGGCGGCCCCGGGCGGCCGGATCCCGGGCCAGCACGGAGTCGATGTCTTCCCGCAGCAGGTCCAGCAGGCGCGGGGTCGGCAGGGTTTGGGCGGTGCTTGCGGCAGTCATGGCAGATAGCCTCCGGTCAGGCGCACGGTATCCAGCAGGGCCCGCAGGTCGTCCGCGTCCGGGCTGCGCTTGGCCCGCTCCACGAAGCGGCGCAGGGCCCCCAGCACCCGCTCGGCCTCGGCCCGCTCCAGCAGCACGCCGATCTGGGCGAAGGCGGCCATCACCCCGGCAGCGCCGGAGTGCTTGCCCAGCACGATGCGGTGGTCGCGCCCGACTTCCCGGGGGTCCAGGGCCTGGTAGTTGGCCGGGTCCTTGAGGAGCCCATCCACATGGACGCCCGCCTCGTGGGTGAAGGCTCCCTCCCCCACCACGCTCTTGTGCCAGCCCACCGGCCGGCCGGCGGCCCGGGCCACCTGCTCGGAAAGGGTCGGAAAACCGGTGAGATTCACCCCGGTGGTGCGCCCAGCCACCTTGGCCAGGGCCACCGCCACCTCTTCCAGGGCGGCGTTGCCGGCCCGTTCCCCCAGGCCGTTGACGGTGGTGTTCACGTGGCTGGCGCCGGCCCGCACCGCTGCCAGGGTGTTGGCGGTGGCCAGGCCCAGGTCGTCATGGGCGTGCATTTCCACTTCCAGATCGGTCTCGGCGCAGAGCATGCCCACCCGGCGGGCGGTCTCGAAGGGGTCCAGCACCCCCAGGGTGTCGGCGAAGCGCACCCGGCGGGCGCCGGCGGCCTGGGCGGCCTCGGCGATGCGGACCAGGAAATCCGGATCGGCCCGGGAGGCATCCTCCATCCCCACCCCCACCTGGAAACCCAGTTCCAGGGCCTTGGGCACGCAGCGGGCAAGCTCCGTCAACACCTGCTCCCGGCTCCAGCGCAGCTTGTGGCGGATGTGCTGGTCCGAGGCGGGCACCGACAGATCCAGCATCCACACTGGCAAACCCCGGCTGGCGGCGATGTCCAGGGCCGACATGCGGCACCACACCACCAGGCGGGCAGAAATCCCCAGCCCGGCCACCGCCCGGATGGAGTCCCGCTCCTCCTGGCCCATGGCGGGGATGCCCACCTCCAGCTCCGGCACGCCAATGGCGTCCAGGCCCCGGGCAATGGCGAGCTTCTCTTCCAGGGTAAAGGCCACCCCGGCGGATTGCTCGCCGTCCCGCAGGGTGGTGTCGTCGATGATCACCGGGGCGAAGGGGTCGCGGGCCATGGCTGCGGTCTCGGCGGCTTAGGCGTAGGTGGGGGCGAAGGCCGCTTCGGGGTTCGCCTTGGGCTTGTCCCCGTCCCAGTAGGGGGAGAGCTGGCGCAGGCGATTGACGATGCCGGGCATGGCCTTGATGACCTTTTCCACATCGCAATCTCCGGTGTAGCGGGAGAGGGAAAAGCGGATGGTGCCGTGGGCGGCGGTGTAGGGAATGCCCATGGCCCGCATCACGTGGGAGGGCTCCAGGGAGCCGGAGGTGCAGGCCGAACCGCTGGAGGCGGCAATGCCTTCCTTGTTGAGGAGCATGAGAATGGCCTCCCCTTCGATGTACTCGAAGGCGATGTTCACTGTGTTGGGCAGGCGGTTGTCCGGGTCCCCGGTGACGAAGCAGTTGGGAATGGCGGAAAGGATTCCCTCCTGGAGCCGGTCCCGCAGGAGCTTCACGTGGGTGTTTTCGTGGGCCAGGTGTTGCTGGGCCAGCTCGGCGGCCACCCCCAGTCCGATGATGGCGGGCACGTTCTCGGTGCCGGCCCGACGCCCCCGTTCCTGGTGACCGCCCCGCAGCAGGGGCCGGAAGCGGGCCGAGCGCTTGAGGTAGAGCACGCCAATGCCCTTGGGGGCATGGAGCTTGTGGCCCGACAGGGACAGCATGTCGATGGCGCTGTCCTTGAGGTTGAGAGGAATCTTGCCCACCGCCTGGACGGCGTCGGTGTGGAACATCACGCCGGCTTCCCGGGCCATCCTGGCCATCAGCTCCACCGGAAACAGGGTGCCGGTTTCGTTGTTGGCCCACATCACCGACACCACCGCCACGTTGGGAGTGAGGAGCTGGGCGTATTCGTTGAGATCCAGCCGGCCCTTGGCGTCCACCTTGAGGTAATGGACGGTGTAACCCTCCTTCTCCAGGTGGCTGCACAGGTTGAGGATGGCCGGGTGCTCCACCGTGGTGGTGATGATTTCCTTGCGCTCGGGCTGGGCCTTGAGGGCAGAAAGGATGGCGGTGGAGTCGGACTCGGTGCCGCAGGAGGTGAAGATGATCTCCGACTCATGCTCGGCCCCCAGCAGGGCCTGGATCTGGGCCCGGGCCTTCTTCACCGCCAGCCCCACCTTGTTACCGAAGCTGTGCATGCTGGAAGGGTTGCCGAACTGCTCCGTGAAGAAGGGCAGCATGGCCTCCACCACCTTGGGGTCGCATTGGGTGGTGGCGTTGTTGTCCAGGTAGATGTCGCCCATGGTCAGACTCCTGAATTCGTTATTTCGGCGCTTTGCAGGGCCGGTTTCAACCGGCCAGGCGGGCTCAAGCCCGCCTGGCCGTGGGGCCCTCGTGAAGAAACCGCCGCGGGACTGGGTCGCGCGGCAGGTTGATCCACAAGGAGTCAATGAGCGTGGCTGTGGGCGTTAGTGGGGATCACCTTGACGAATTCCCCCAGGGCCTCGATGAGCTTCTGCTGCACCCCCCCCAGGGTGGTGGCTTCCAGCTGGCAGCCGGCGCAGGCCCCCTTCAGGGTCACGTAGATGTTCTTGCCATCCACGTCGATGAGCTCGATGTCCCCCTTGTCCCGCTGGAGGTTGGGGCGCACGGCGGCGATCACCTCCTCGATCTTGCGGATCCGGGCCAGCATGCCGGTGGCGTTGGAGGGCTTGGCCTTGGGCGCGGCGTTGGGGTCGAAGACCTCGCCCCGCTCGGCCATCACCTTGGTCAGGATTTCCTCGATGCCTTCCCGGCAGGCCGCGCAACCGCCGCCGGCCTTGGTGTAGTTGGTCACTTCTTCCACGGTGCACAGCTTGTTGGCCCGCACGGTGTCTTCCACCATGATGGAATCCACGGCGAAGCATTTGCACAGCAGGGCACCTTCCTCGTGGTCGTCGCTCCACACCTCGCCCCGGTAGTTGGCCACGGCGGCCTGGAGGGCTTCCCGGCCCATCACCGAGCAGTGCATCTTTTCCGGGGGCAGGCCATCCAGGTAGTCGGCGATGTCCTGGTTGCTGACCTGGAGGGCGGCATCCAGGGTCATGCCCCGGATGATCTCGGTCAGGGCCGAGCTGGAGGCCACGGCGGAACCGCAGCCGAAGGTCTGGAAGTTGGCCTCCTGGATCACTTCGGTTTCCGGGTCCACCTTCAGCATCAGCCGCAGGGCGTCGCCGCAGGAGATGGAACCCACGTCGCCGATGCCGTTGGCGCCCTCCAGGGGGCCGGCGTTGCGGGGGTTGTAGAAGTGCTCTTTGACCTTTTCGGAATAATCCCACATGGCTGATGCTCCTTGATTGCTGGCGGGGAAGACGAATTCGCGAGGGGACGCGAACCCAACTCAGGCGGCGAAGGACTGGCCGCAGGCGCAAGACTTCTGGGCCTGGGGGTTCTCGAACTTGAATCCGCTGCCGTTGAGGGAATCCACGAAATCGATGGTGGTGCCGTCCAGCATGGGGGCGCTGAAGGGGTCCACCAGCACCTTGAGGCCGTCGAAGTCCAGCAGGGTGTCGTCCTCAGCCTGCTCGGCTTCCAGCTTCATGCCGTACTGCAAGCCGGCGCAGCCGCCGCCGGACACGGAGATGCGCAGGCCGACCACGGGATCGGCGGAGGTGGAGACAAAACGCTTGACGGCATTGAGCGCGGTGGGGGTCAGGATGATCATGGCGGGCCTCTGTGAGTTTGGAGTGCTGACGGTCTACTCATCGCAAAGCCCGTGCCAACCTGAAAAACAGCCCTAACCCCCCGTTTATCAAGGATTTTTGCGCCGCACCAGGGCGGCTTGTCGGTTGCATCCTCAACCTGCCCCCGGCCCTTGTCGCCTTTGCGACAGGGCCGACAACCGCCATGCCACGGGAAGGGTGCGCTGGCGTGCCAGCACAGGAACGGCCGTTCAAGCGGTGCGCGAGCACGCCAATGCCGCACCCCGGGCGCGGATGGCGGATGCCGTGGGAGCGCACCCCGAATCCAGGGTCAACCGACCCTAGCCCAGAATCCGCTCGTAGGCCCGGCGCAGCAGTTCCCGCTGGACGGCGGGGGCCTGGCGGGCTTCCATGATGGAAATGAAGCGACCGCCCATCCGCAGGGCGTTCTCGAAGGGGGGGTCGATGGTGAGGACTTCCACCAGCCACACCGGGGCCTGGTCTTCCTCCACCACCCGACCCAGGTGGGCGGCGTCCACCCGCAAGGCGGCCGGGGGCAAGTCCAGCAGGCTGGCCAGCTCGGCGATGCCCGCCGCCGGGTGGACCACCAGGGCGGCGGGCGCCGCGTCCGGGTCCTGGGCGTCGGTAAGGGTGTAGTCCGCTTCCAGGCCGGGGGGAAAGACCACCTCCCGCCCCTGGATCAGGAAGCGGGTGCGGGCGCTGGTCCTTTGCTTGTGGAACACCACGCAACGCCAGCAGGGCAGGAGATCCGCCTCCTGCTCCGACCCCGGGACAAGCTGGAGTTCCATGGGCTCGGGTCGGCCGGCTAGCGC
>JAVEWG010000012.1:71124-81509 GCA_034004685.1 Rhodocyclaceae bacterium
TCGAGCAGGCGGGCTTCGCCCCGCAGCTTGCCGGGACGGCCCCAGGCGGTGACCGCCTCCACGAAACGATCCCCCTGCCAGGCCAGCACGTCGTACTCGGCAAAAAAACTGCCGTCGTCGTTGATGGTGACTTCCCCCCGCCGGCCCAGGCTATCCCGGGGCCAGGCGCCCACCTGGGTGGTGAGGCCGGTGTAGGGGTCGGCCCGCTCGGCCAGGGCAAGGCGCCGGGGATCGGCGAAACTGGGGTCGCCAGCGGCCCAGGGGGCTGCCAGCTCCCGCAGCTTGGCGCTGATCTGGGCCACCAGGGCCGAGAGGTCGTTTGTGGTCACACGCTCTGCTCCCATGTTTTAGCTGGGCGGCCAGGATGAAACAGCCCCCACGCTCATTGCATTCACTGCCCCTCCCAAGGGGGCACGTCAGTACCTTCGGACGGCCGGGCGGTACTGACATGGGAAAAGGCCAGGCGGGCTGAAGCCCGCCCTACGGCCCGCCCCGGCGCCCGGTCAGACGCCCACCGGACGGGCTTCGTGGGTGTGGCAGTTCTTGGGGCAGACCCGGGCGCAGGAGCCGCAGCCGATGCAATCCATGGCGTTGGCGATGGTCATGACCATCATGTTGTCGTCGTCCAGGTCTTCGTCCAGCTCGTCCTCGTCCCGCTCCACCAGGTTGAACACGTCCCGGGGGCAGACCTTGTAGCAGCGACCGCAGCCGATGCAGGTCTTGGCGTTGAGCTCCACGACGAATTCCGGGGTCCAGGCGGCGCCGCCCCGGGTCAGGCCGGTAATGGGATCCATGGTGGCTCCTTAAACGGTCACGCCGGCGGCCGCCAGCTTCTTGTTGGCCTCGGCCCAGGCCAGGCAGGCTTCATAGGTGGATTGGGCGATGCCGGGGATTTCCTCATAGCCGGCAGGCAGGCGGTCTTCCACAAGGTCGTGCATCTGGGAGGCCCACTCGGAAGCGATGCGCTTGAGCTTCCTCACTTCCTTTTCCAGGGCCTTGATGTCCTCATCGGTCATGGCAAGACCCTCCTCTCACAGGCCGGCCACGTCGGCGTGCTTACCGACGATCGCCAGGGCGGTAGCCAACAGCTTGTCGGCCTCGTCCTTCATCTTGGAGAGGCTGTCGAAGCCAAAGCGATGCACGTCCCGCAGGGTCCGGTCCAGCACCACCAGCTTGCCCACCACGATCATTCCCCGGCCGAAACCTTCGTGGGTGATGTTGATGATGCAGGAAGCCATGTGGCCGCATTCCTTCTCCACCAGCACGGCGATGGCGTGGTAGAAGCACTTCACCCGGGAAATGGTCACGTCGTCCGGATCCCCCACCACCGGAATCTCCCGGCGCTGCTCCTTGGTGAGCACGAAGGGCGCCAGGATCTTCTCCACCGGCCAGCCTTCGTAGGTGCCATAGCTATCCGTGGCACGCATCTGCTTGGTTACTTCCTTGATGAAATCAGTCGAGAGCAGGCCCTCGTCGACAACGGCTTCGGTCATGGTGATTACTCCTTGTGGATAGGAAAAACAGGATGGGGCGCGGCGTGCCGGCCCACCAGAATCGGATCAAAACGCCCCGCCAGACCCCTGGAGAGCCAGCGGGAAACCAGCAAGCCCAGCACCAGCCCCACCCCCGCGCCAATGGGCCCGCCAGCCCCGGCGCCCCCCGCCATCACCCCCGCCATCAAGCCCACCAGGGGCGGCAGATAGGCCACCACGGTGGCGGCCAGGAGGGCGGACTCCGGCAAGGTGAGCGCCACTTCTTCCCCCACCCGGCGGCCGGGCTCCAGGGGCAGCACCAGGCGCCGCTGACCGGAGGGCAGCAGCTTGGCGAGCTTGGACGTCCCGCAAGACTTGGCCGAGCCGCAGGATGAGCAGGCGGAGGAGATGGGTTCCAGGACCATCTGGCCGCCGGCGATGGCGGTGATGCGGGCGCGTTCGGAGATCATGGGGCGGGGCTCCTGGGAGCGGAGGGCGCTGGGGCAAGGCCAAGAGAATCAACAGCCAAGCGGCCCACCGCCTACTCCTCCCACCCCTCGTCCGCCATGGCGGCGAACCGATCCGCCCCGGCCGCCGCCTTGGGCTTGGCGGCCTTGGCCAGCCAGCCGGTGGGGCCGGCCGCCAGTTCCGCCTGGAGCTGCTTGACCAAGGCATCGATGGGGGTGCCCTCCTCCACCTTGACGGGTTGCACCCCCTTGGCCAGCAGGCGCTGCACCGCCGAGCCGCCGATGGCGCAGGCGTACACCGCCGCGCAGCCGTCCAGCAGGGCGATCTTGGCGTCCAGCTTGCCTTCGTGGCCGTCCATGGCGGTGTCGATGAATTCCGCCACTTCCCGCAGGCGGGCGGTGGTTTGGTCCAGCTCCAGGATGGCGAAGGCCGAGGCGGCACCGAAGTGCTCGTTCACCACGTCCCGGTTACTGGAGGCAAAGGCGATGGCGATCATGGTGGCGTCCTCAGTGGCGCTGCTCACCGGCCGCAACCGGCGAACCCGTCGCGGCGGCGGGGCCTCCTGGCCGCAACACGGCGTGGTAGGGGGCAATCGTGTGGTGTTCATGATGGGCGAGCAGCAGGTTGGAAAGATCGAACAAGGCCTGGCGGGACCCCCGGTAGCCGATCCACTGGCGGGCATAGCCCCCCACCAGGTCGTACTGGGGAAAACCCGCCCGCAGTAGCGGCACGCCCAGGCGGCTGGCGCTGTCTGCCGCGTGGGAGTTGCTGATGAGGAGCTGGGCGCGGCCTTCCCGGGCCAGGATTTCCAGATCCTCCAGGTCGCCCAGCTTCACCACCGCGGTGGGCACCGCCTCCAGCACCGGGGCCCGGGCCGGCGCCACGGCCGCCACCACTTCGGCGCCGAAGCTGTGGACGAATTCGGCCATGGCGTGGAGCAGATCCGGGTCGGCGGCGATGGCGATGCGGGCAAAGCCCAGCATGAAGTGGCAATCCACCATGGCGTCCTGGAGCTGGGCCCGCTGGCGTTCCAGATTGGGGGGCACCGGCCGGCCGGAAAGCTGGGAGAGAAGCTGCACCAGCCGGTCGTTGGGTTCCAGGCCCATGAGGTGGTCGAAGCGGGTATCCGGCACTGCGCTGCGCTCGGCCAGGGCATCGGCGGCGGCGGCCAGGGAGCGGCCGATCACGATGGTATGGGCCGATTCCCCCAGGGTGGCGATCTCGGAAACCGGCGTGCCGCCAAAGGTGAGGGGCGAGAAGTCTTCCGGGGTGAGGTGGCCGTCCAGGGAATCCCCCACATCCGGAAACACCACCGGGCGCAGGCCGAAGAGGGCAAAGAGATCCCGCAGGTATTCCAGGTCGCCGGGGGTGAGGGAGGCGTTCACCAGCAGGTTCACCTGCCGGGGCCGCTGGGCCACCCGGGTGGTGTCCATGGGCACCAGGGCCTCGATCATGGCCTTCACCGCCTGGGCAAAGCCCGATTCCAGGCAACCGGTGTAGTCCGGGGTGTTCACCGCCACCACGGCGATGGCGTCGTGCTCCGGGTGGGCTGCGCGGAAATCCTTCACCAGGCGATGCACGTCGGAACCCTGGGTTTCCGAAAGCCCGGTGGTGGGCAGGCCGATCAGGGCGGGCTTTTGCTTGGTGGCGATGGTGTTGAGGCCCTCCAGCACGTTTTCATCCGCCCCCAGCACGGTGCTGGCCTGGTCCATGGCGGTGGTCTGGAGGGGAATGGGCTCCCGGAAGTGGCGCACGAAGAACACCTTGGCAAAGGCCGTGCACCCCTGGGAGCCGTGGAGCATGGGGATCGCCCGCATCACCCCCAGAAAGGCCAGGGCCGCTCCGGTGGTGGAACTGGTCTTCAAGGGGCTGACGGACAGGGCCTTGTTGCGCTTGACGATCTCAGCCATGTCAGCGCCCTCCACCGTCATGACCTTGGCGGCGCTTGGGGGTCTGCACCCGAATCGGGATGGCGCGCAGGCGCGCCCTGCGGTTGGCCAGGGCCTGCACGGCCGCCACCAGCAACAGGGCTGCCAGCAACCAGATTTCCAGAGCATTCATCTCAAGCCGCCTCCACCGAAAAGCTGGCATCCAGGCCTTCTTCATAGCCATCGTCCAGGGGCAGGATCATGTCGTCCTCGTCCAGGGGCTCTTCGGCCTTGGCCACCACCGGCTGGGTGCTCACCCAGGGGGCCGGGGCGCGGACCTGGCGCCACACCGGAGATTCCATGGTGAGGGCGAGCTGCTTCACCAGCTCCAGCATGCCGGTGTAGCCGGCGTAGCCGAATTCCCGCTCCTGGTTGATGTCCAGGAAGGGCAGCCGGGCCTTCAGGGCCGTGTACAGGTTGCGACCGCCGGCGATCATGATGTCGGCCTGCAGATCCGCCATCATGTTCAAGAGCGCCCGGGCCGAGCCGTCTTCAATCATCTTGGCGTCCGGCCCCATGAGTTCCCGGATGCGGGCCTTGTCTTCCTCGGTGGATTTCTTGGTGGCGCTGGCCACCACCACCATGCCCAGATCCTGCAGGGCGGAAACCACCGACCAGCTCTTCACCCCGCCGGTGTTCAGCAGCACCCTTTTGCCCTCCAGGCGCTCCCGCCAGGGGGCAAGCTGGGCGCGGATGTTGGCTTCTTCCCGGGCGATGAGGGCCTCGGTGCGCTCGATGAGGGAGGGGTCGTTGATGATCCGGGCAAAGTCCCGCAGGGCGGCGGAGGTATCGGTGATGCCGTAAAAGCTGCCCTCGAACCAGGGCGTGCCGAAGCTTTCCTCCAGCTTGCGGGCCACGTTGATCATGGCTTTGGAGCACACCATCATGTTCACCTCGGCCCGGTGCATGGTCTGCACCTCGTGGTAGCGGCCGTCGCCCGAGAGGGTGCACAGGATGCGCAGGCCCAGCTCGTCGAAGAGGGGCGCCACGTTCCAGAACTCCCCGGCGATGTTGTATTCCCCCACCAGGTTCACGTCGTGGATGGTGATGCCCCGGGCGGCGTAATCCGCCACCACCTGGGGCGG
This sequence comes from Rhodocyclaceae bacterium, assembly GCA_034004685.1. GTDB lineage: Bacteria > Pseudomonadota > Gammaproteobacteria > Burkholderiales > Rhodocyclaceae > JAEUNX01. The sequence continues at coordinate 76,078 of JAVEWG010000012.1, forward strand.
CAAAGGGTCCGGCTCCCGGGTGCCCACCACGTGGCGCACCATGGCGTCCGCCCCGATACGGTTGCCCAGGTTCTTGGTGCCGTAGAAACCCGCGCAGTCAATGGGCACCACCGGCACCCCGTGGAGCTCCTGGGCAGCCTTGCAGATGGCGTTGATGTCGTCCCCGATCAGGGCCGGCACGCAGGTGTTGTACACATACACCGCCGGCGGGTTGAGGCTCTTGATGGCCTGGCCGATGGCATGAAACAGGCGCTTTTCCGAGCGGCCCATGATCACGTCCTGCTCCGTGAGGTCGGTGGTCATGCCGATCTTGTAAAGCTCCGGGCCGGAACTGGAAGTGCCCCGGTTATCCCAGGAAGAACCCGCGCAGGCGATGGGCCCATGAACGATGTGGGCCACATCCGCGATGGGCAGCATGGCAATCTGGGCGCCATCAAAGGCGCAACCCCCGGCGGAGGCGCCAGGCTTGGGCTTGGAACAGCCGGACTTGGCCTTCTTGTTGTGGGTGCAGGCCGGCTCGTTGAGCAGTTCAGCGACTTCAGAAGGTTTCATGGCGGCCGGGGCTCCTATTCGACGAGCTACCCGCTGCAAGCCCCATGCCAGTCACAAGTCATTGATTCTTAATGGCACAAGCCGCCCATGGCTGTCGCAAAGGCTCCTGGTCCGGAGGTTTGTCGGACATGCGACAACCCACCCCCAAGACCCCAACCCCTGAATGCCTACAGGCGATCCAGCGGGCTCAACACCCCGCCCGCGCCCCGGTTGAGCACATGGGTATAGATCATGGTGGTGGAAACATCCGAATGCCCCAGCAGCGCCTGCACCGTGCGGATGTCGTAGCCGGATTCCAGCAAATGGGTGGCGAAGGAATGGCGCAGGGTGTGGGTACTGGCCGGCTTGGCGATCCCCGCCGCCAACACCGCCCGCCGGATCCCACGCTGTATGCCCTGCTCATGGGCATGGTGGCGCCGCACCACGCCGGATACCGGATCCCGGGACAGCGCCCGCCCGGGGAATACCCAATACCACCCCCATGACTCCGCCTCCCCCGGCTTCTTGCGGGCCAGCGCCCCGGGCAACTGAACCCCGGGCACCCCCCGCGCCCGATCCGCCGACCAACGCTCCCGCACCCTGGCCAGGTGGGCTTGCAGTTCCGGCACCAATGCCCGAGGCAGCATCGTGCGCCGATCCTTATCCCCCTTGCCCTCCCGCACCGTGATTTCGTGGCGCCCGAAGTCCACATCCTTGACCCGCAGCCGCAACCCCTCCATGAGCCGCAAGCCGGTGCCGTAAAACAAGCGCGCCAGCAAGGCTGGCTCCCCCTCCATGCACCCCAACAGGCGCTGTACCTCAACGGGTGTCAACACGGTGGGGAGCCGCGTCGGCCGCTTCGCCCGCACCACCTCGTCCAACCACGGCAACTCGATCGCCAGCACCACCCTATATAAAACAGCAGGGCCGCCAAAGCCTGCCCCTGGGTCGCCGCGGACACCGCCCCTTCCGTTGCCAGATGGCTCAAGAACGCCGTCACTTCCGGCCCGCCCATCTCCAAGGGACGGCGCTTGCCGTGAAACAGGATGTAGCGTTTAATCCATCCCAGATATGCCCGTTCGGTACGCAAGCTGTAATGCCGAACCCGCAGGGCTTTCCGCACCCGGTCCATCAACCGGGGCGGATTCGACGAACTGGAAGCGTCAGCCACGGCACCCCCCTGGAATATGTTATCCGTCAAATTCTATGCCGTTATGCTGCACTGGGTGCAGTCAACTTTACGTTGGGCATCAATATGAGCAATTCTGTGCGACCTTCGATCTTTATCGGCTCCTCCGTTGAGGGGCTGCCATATGCCAAGGCACTCCAGGTCAATCTAGATCATTCATTAGAGGTGACAATATGGTCGCAAGGAGTTTTTGGTTTAAGTGGAGGTACTCTCGAAGAGTTAGTGCGAAAACTTGAAAACATGGATTTTGCGGCGCTCCTTGTCACGCCTGATGACTTGGTGACTAGCCGTGGAAAGGAGTCGCAAGCACCTCGCGATAACGTATTGCTCGAACTCGGACTATGTATTGGCACACTGGGCAGGGAGCGAAGCTTCCTCGTCTATGACCGTAGCGCAGACTTGAAACTTCCGACTGATTTGGCCGGGATCACCCCAGCCACTTTTCATCCTCATTCTGACGGCAACCTTGAAGCGACGGTCGGAGCCGCATCAACTCAGATTGAAAAAAAGGCTATTGAGCTTGGTGCTCGTACCAAACTTGGCCAAGTCGGTCTGATCGATGAACAAACGCAATTCCGCATAATTGCAGATCTATTAGGGACAGTCGCTGACAACTTCCTTATACAGATGTCGTTGTCCGAAAAACGACCAATTCGGGAAAGAGGAATGGCACGAAGCTTGGGTCGTCATTGGTACGCAATTGACTTCCCAAAACGCTACATCGGCAACGGTCGATTTTCCATTAACGAATTGTGCGAGAAGCTTCTCGAAGCGGACATTCTTGCCCCAAAACTCAACGATGAAATTGTTCTGACTGAACGAGGGAGAAACTTTGTTCAGTGGCTTATTGATAATGGCTACAAGGCAGATGCGTTCAAATGCAACTTCGGCGGCTGGGGTGAGTCGCAGTGGTTTGAACGGTCTGGTGTCGAACTCTTGCAGGAAGGCGCTGAGGTCTACGATTGATGCCCAACCCATCATTCCACCGGACCTGCGCGAAAAGCCGCGCAGGCCGGTGAATTCAAACGTTATGCACACACATTCATCGCCCGATGATTAAGCTTGCGCTCGTATTCGCCGCAGGTATCGCGCTCATTGCCGGTCTCTCCTTTGCGTTCTATTTCACCGTAGGTGTAGGCCTGCCGCTGTCGAACGTCGGCGATGATTGGGCAGCTTTTGGAAGCTACTTTGGCGGGGTGGCTGGCGCCCTGTTTTCGTTTTTGAGCGTGCTTCTTATCGTCCTTACACTTCATCAGCAAGGACAGCAGATTGAGGCTGCACAAGATGACGCACAGCGACTCAAACTGATTGAATACGTATCCAAAGCGGATGAGGAAGTTGAACGGTGGCTGCGGCGACGACTGATGTCAAGACAAGGCAGGGAGGTCGAGTTCGGGGATATCGTGTGGGGCATAGTCAAGCCAGATTATGTTGAGTCGCAGGAATTCTCTGCCGCGCTTTCCCGACTCCATAAGCTTACATGCGCCTATTGTGCAGCTCTCGCTCTCTACGAAGACAACGTCGACCCATATTTCATCTTTGGCCTTCATCGGCAAAAGGCGGACGAGCTACTAGATTTCCTGGAAAGTCATACGAGCCAGCTCGGTCAAATGGCAGGCCCATCGCTTGCGATCTGTCGTGCTCACCTCCGCAGAGAAGAGCATGCATAACAATCCGCTACAGCCGACCGTCAAAAAGCTGCGCTTTTTGCCGTCGGCTGAGCTTGCACGTTAGGCAGCAAACATGCTTCCAGCCGGCTACATGCGAAAGCGAGTCGCAAGCAACTCAGAGTGGCTACAAGCCGATGGGGTCACTGACATCTACTCTGTCAGCAACTGTCTGTCCAATAACTTCGCCGACTACATCAACTTCTGGCGTCACAACGGCTATTGGCTGTTTAACTCTCCCGCGATCATTGAAGAAATTTCACGGGCCGAGAACATCGACCTCACGAACACCAAGCTCTTCTACTATGAGGTTTACGAGTTCGAGTACGACGAACACAAAGGGCAATGGGTAGCGTTTGATCCCGAGCCTTCGTTTGCCACTGAAGTTGAGGCTCCCACCAACATGCAGCTTGAGGGCTTCGACGTTGTAACCTTCTTCGCTCACACAAATCCCGAGTGCTCCCCGTTGTCCTGTTGTGCGCTGGCTAAAGACCTCTCGGTCAACCAGCATTGTTTGTTCCGTACCTTTGCTGAGGCTAAGGAGGCAATTGACCGTGGTCTGTTTAACAACTCTGAGCCTGGCCCTTACCGCATCTTCTCTGTGTATGCGACTGCTGCCTAACCATCGCTTCGAGGGGACCGCCGAGAAGCTACGCTTCTCGGTTCCCCGTCGGCTTCGCCGCCGGGCGGCCCCTCAAGCTGAACGTTCGGCCTCACTGGACACGCCCCTATGATTTCGTCACGCGCTGAATACAACTCCGCATTTCCCGAGGCGAGGGCGAAAGATGCTCTCACTCTCGCGTTGGATACGCGGAAGTTCGAGATTTCGCTTTACTGGCAACGAACAGCGTACTTTTGGGCGCTTATTGCTGCCGCCTTCGCCGGCTACTTTGCCGTCCTGTCTGCCGAGCACATTGAACACAAGGCATTCAACGCCTTCACGCTGGCCGACATTGGGCTGGTTTTCAGCCTAGCTTGGTTTCGCGTCAATCGAGGTAGCAAGTTCTGGCAGGAGAACTGGGAACGTCATGTCGATCTATTGGAAGATGCCGTCTGTGGCCCGCTGTACAAGACCGTACTTCAGGGGCAGCCAACTGAGAGGGCATTTGCAGGCGGCGCGCCTGTCTCTGTATCGCGAGTGAATCAATGGGTCGCGGTATTTACCATCGCGATTTGGCTGGTTCTCGCCGCCGTGCAGTTGCCACCGTTCGCTCCATCGGCAGCAATCGACTGGCGCTTTGCAGCGGTCGCAATAGCTACTATCGTAGCCGCGCTGATCTTGCTCTTCGGAACCACATCGAGGCTCGCCGAAAACATGGATAGCCCCGTCCTCAACAGAGAGGCTAGCCTCAAGTGAGGCCGAACCCTTCGTTGCAGGGGACCTTGCGCATAAAGCCGCGCAAGGCCCCTGAACTCGAACGTTGGGGCGCTCATAACCAAGGAGGTTGTCCGCTGTGAAGGTACTCGTTCTCGCGCTTGTGGTTCTTGCTGTTCTCGCTGTCGCGGTCGCCGTGCTCAAGCGCCGTGCATCTTCCGGCGCTGGAGACGCTCCGTGGCCGTTCTATGCAAAGAAGCCGCTCTCGCAGCCTGAGCAAGTTCTCTATCACCGCCTTGTCGCTGCAATGCCGGAGTGCATCGTCCTCGCGCAAGTTCAACTGTCTCAGGTTCTCGGAGTGAAGAAGGGGTTTAACTTTCACGAGTGGAACAATCGAATCAACCGCATGAGTCTCGACTTCTTGGTGTGCCTCAAGGATTCAACCATCGTCGCCGCAGTTGAGCTTGACGACAAAACCCATGAAAAGGCATCGCGCGTCGAGGCTGACGCAAAGAAGGAAAAGGCATTGTCTGCCGCTGGTGTTGCTCTCGTTCGCTGGAACGTCAGCGCGTTGCCTGATGAAAATGCCATTCGTCTAGCCTTCGCTATTAACCCGGCATTTAAATACCGAACGAATCATGCGGCATACTGAATGGCCTTGGCTTTGAAATACGAGCGAACCCGTGCGGGCTGTTTCTGGATGGAACGGAGATGAGAGACGACCTTTCGT
>JAVEWG010000013.1:0-79795 GCA_034004685.1 Rhodocyclaceae bacterium
CCGACCCCCAACTGGAGGCTCCCGGCCTGGAACAGATCGGTCAAGCCAAGGGATTGCAGGCCGGCGAAACCCACCAGGTTCACATCCGGGTAGAAATCCGCCCGGGCGGCCTCGACATACTTGCCGCTGGCCTGTACCCGGGCCCGCAGCGCCGCCACATCGGGCCGGCGGCCGATCAGATCGGCGGGCAAGCGGGAGGGCAGGGTCAGGGCGCCCACCGGGCGCAAGGCCGGCCGGCCGATGGCCAGGCCCCGGTCCGGCCCCGCTCCCAGGAGGGCCGCCAGTTGGTGGCGCAGGCCCTGGATCCGTTCCGTCGAGGCGGCTTGCAGACCCCTGGCCGCCGCCAGCTGGGCGGCGGCCCGCTCCCTGGCGGACTCCGGCTCCAGGCCCGCCTTGACCCGCAGGTCCGTAAGGCGGAGCGCCTCCTGGCGCTGGGTCGCCAGGCGCGCCACCAGATCCGCCTCCAGGAACTGGTAATCCAGGGCGCCATAGACCTGGCTGATGGCGCTGGCCAGCATCAGCCGACTGGCCTGCGCCTCGGCCCGGGCCGCCTGGAGTTCGGCCTGGGCCCCCTGCCAGCGGGACTTGTGGCGCCCCCAGAAATCCAGCCCGTAGCTGAACTCCCCCGCCAGACGGGCCGTATTCCAGTAACCGCCCCCCAGGGACGGGGGCAGCAGGTAGTTCTTGGAGAAACGCTCCCGATCGGCCTCCCCCGCCAGCGCAAGGGCTGGCCGGGTCGCCCCTTCAGCAATTCCGGCCACCGCCCGGGCCCGGGCCACCCGCGCTTGGGCCATCTGGAGTGTCGGACTGGCCGTCAGGGCTTCATCGATCAGGGCGTCGAGCTGGGGATCGGCGAAATCCTGCCACCAGGTTCCGGCAGGGGCGGGGCTGACGGGAACCGGACCCAGGCTGTCGACCACCGCCAGATCCGCCGGTGAAACCAGCTGGAAGCGGGGCGCCAGATCCGGCAAGCCCGCGCAGGCGGACAGGGCAAGCCCCGCCGCCAGGGCCCATCCCACCCGCCGGTTCATTGCATCCCCTCCCGGGTAGCCCGGCGCCTGGCCGGCTCATCCCGGGCGTTATCCAGGATCCGGGACAGATAAGCCATCAAGCCCTGGAATTCCTCGGGGCTGAATCCCTCCAGGAGTGCGTTGTGCGCATCCACCAGGTAGGGCAGGCAGCCCTGGGTGAGTTCCCGGCCGGCCTCGGTCAGGGCGATGTGCACGCGGCGCCGATCCTTCTGGCTGCGATCCCGGCGGACCAGGCCCTTCCTTTCCAGCCGATCCAGGATGCGGGTCAGGGCGCCGGGATCGTAGCCATACTGGCGGGAGAGATCGGCGGCGGTGTCGCCCCGGCCATCGGCGATGGCCTTGAGCAGGCCCCACTGGGTGCTGGTGATGCCCAAAGGCGCCAGCTGGGCATCCAGATCCACCGTAAAGGCAGTCCCGATCTGGTGCATCCGGAGCAGGAAGCTTTCCAGGGATCGATAGCTGGCCACCGAATAGTGGGGTGCCTGACTTGGCATTGGGGTGGCAACCATGCTGGCTGGCTTTCCAAGATGATGGTAAGCCACAATTCTATTGTCGTAACAATTATTGTCAATGCAACTATTTTCCAGGACGGTGCGGAAACCGGGGGAAACGACTGGTGGAGCCCCTGTGGAGCGGGGCGCACCCACGGTGCGCTGGGTGGGCCCAAGGCCCGGCCCGCGGTCCAGTCAGGCGGTGGGCCTGAGGCCGACCTCCTTGCGGGACTTCAAGGTGAGGATGGGCTCGGGAAACCAGTCGGGATTCTCGAGGATGGCGAGCACATGGCGGCCCACTTCCTCGTCGGTGATCCACCACTTGGGATGAGCCTGGCCCCGCTTGCTCTCGCCGGCGATCATGGAAACCAGCATCAGTTCCTGGATGCGCACGCCGCGATCCTTCATTTCCTCGGCCAGCACCCTGAACATCACCCGCTGGGCCGCCTGGCACATGGACAGCACCCCCATCCCAGGCACCACCAGATCCGCCATGCCCCCGCCAATCGCCAGATAGTTGGCCCCAGCGGGCAAGGCGGGAATGAAGCTTTTGGCCGCCACCAGGTGGGTCGCCAGGTTGGTCCGCAGGACTTCCATGAATGCCCCGGAGCGGGTGTTCGGAAGGGACATGGCCTCCAGCGGCGCATTGACCGATACCACCACCCCGGCCAGCCGGTGGGCAAGCTTGCCCACCTGCTCCACCAGGCTGGCCGCGGCATCCTCGTCTTCCACGCTGCCCGCGACCACCTCCAGCACGCCAACCCCCGCCAGCCGGCTCCGCAGTCTTTCCAGCCTTTCCACGCTGCGCCCGGCGGCGATGACCCGGTAACCGGCCCGCAACAGCTGATCCACGATGCCCTGCCCCACGTCGCCCGTGGCGCCAATCACCACGATGTCTTTTGCCATTGATAAACCTTTAAACCCTTGACCAGTCGAATAAGCGGAAGCCCCGAAAAGAGGTTGGGAATGCCTATACCCAAAGAGCTACCTTAATCAGTTAGACTCCAAGCCGCTTCCAGAGGAAGTAGAGACAAAAAACAAAATCAGTCTCATTTAACCCAATAGTCCGGGAACCCACCCGGCCCGCAAGCATAGCTTGCCCAACAGAGGAGTAGTAACCATGGAAATGAAAGACATGATCCTGGTCAGCGTGGACGATCACGTGATCGAACCGCCGGACATGTTCAAGCGGCACATGCCCGCCGCCTTGCTCGACAAGGCCCCCAAGATGGCCACCATGAAGAATGGTTCAGACTCCTGGGAGTTCGAAGGCCGGGTGGTGCCCAACTTCGGCCTCAACGCCGTGGTGGGCCGCCCGCCGGAAGAGTACGGCATGGAGCCGGCCTCCTACAGCCAGATCCGGGTCGGCACCTATGACGTCAAGTCCCGGGTGGACGACATGAACGTCAACGGCATCCTGTCGTCGATCTGCTTCCCCACCTTCCCCCATTTTGCCGGGATCTTCTTCCTGGGCAGCACCGACAAGGCCCTGGCCAAGACCGTCATCCGCGCCTACAACGACTGGCACATCGACGAATGGTGCGCTGCCGCCCCCGGCCGCTTCATCCCCATCGCCATCCTGCCCCTGTGGGACATCGACGCCTGCGTCGAGGAAGCCACGCGGGTCGCCAAGAAGGGGGCGCGCACCATCTCCTTCCTGGACAGTCCGGTCTCCAAGGGTCTGCCCAGCGTCCATTCGGACTACTGGGATCCCCTGTGGAAAGTCATGAGCGACCACAACATGGTCATCAGCATCCACATCGGCTCCGGCGCCCAGCCCCCCTATTCCTCCATGGACGCGCCCATCGACACCTGGATCGTGAACATGCCCATGTTCATCGCCAACGCCACCAGCGACTGGCTGTTCTCCCCGGTGTTCCACAAGTTCCCCAAGCTCAAGATCGCCCTTTCCGAAGGCGGCATCGGCTGGGTGCCCTACCTGCTGGAACGGGCCGATTTCACCTACCAGCACCACCACGCCTGGACCAACGCCAACTTCCGGGGAATGCTCCCCAGCGAGTTGTTTGCCCGCAACTTCATCACCTGCTTCATCGATGACAAGTTCGGGCTGAAGAACGTGGACGCCATGAACGTGGACCACATCACCTACGAGTGCGATTACCCCCACTCCGACACCCTGTGGCCCCTCGCACCGGAAAAGCTGTGGGAATCGATCCGCCATCTGGACAAGGAAAAGATCGACAAGATCACCCACCTCAACGCCCTGCGGGAGTTCTCCTTCGACCCCTTTGCCCTCCTGGGCCGGGAAAACTGCACCGTCGGCGCCCTGCGGGCCCAGGCAGCCCATGTGGATACCAAGCCCATGGTGGGCATCGGTGGCCACAACCCTTCCAACAAGGAAGGCCGTCCAGTCACCGCCGGGGACGTGGCCAAGCTGTTCGCCTGACCCTGAAACGGATCGGGCCGAGTCCTCCGGCCCATCCCAGACGACAAAAAACCCGGGTACCCGCCAGAAGCGGGGCCCGGGTTTTTCCTGGGTAACGAATTGGCTGCACCGATTGCAGGGCGTGCTTTGGCTCGCCCCCCTCGGGCAAGCCGGCTCAAGCCGGCTCGAATAGCGGCAGATACACGTCCTCGGAGGCCTGGAAGACCACCTTGACCCGCTGCCCGATCTTCAGGGTCTCGGGAGCGGCGTTGATAATGTTGCTGGTCAGGCGCAGGCCGTCCTGCTCATCAAGGCCCACGATCACCAAGGCGTACGGCACCTGCTGCCCCGGTACCCAGGGCTGGCAGTTGATGGTCAGCGCCTCGATCGTGCCGAAACCGGAAACGGCCTCTGGCACGATGTTCTTGCTCAAGCACTTGGGGCACAGCACGCCCGGCGGATGCAGCCAGAAACCGCAGTCCTGACAACGCTGAAAACGCAACACGCCGTCCGCGCCGCCAGTCCAGAAAAAACGGTTGAGATCGTCGAGTTTCGGCAAAGGCAGCTTGGATGCGCCGGACATGTGTGATTCCCCTTTTTTTCTAGCTGATTTAGACGGTGTATTCGGCCAGACCGTTGTTGAGCACCACCAGATCCCGCTCCACCACCTTGACGCGGAAAGCGGCCTTGCCCGGGCCTTCGTTCCAGATTTCGGTGCGCAGGGTTTCGCCCGGATAGACGGGGCTGGCGAAGCGCACGTTGAGCTTGCGCAGGCGAGTCGCATCGTTGTTGCACAGCAGCTTGATGATGGCACGACCGGCAATGCCGTAGCTGCACAGACCGTGCAGGATGGGCTTCTCGAAACCGGCCATGGCGGCGATCTTCGGGTCCAGGTGAAGCGGGTTGTAGTCGCCGGACAGCCGGTAGATGGCGGCCTGCTCGGGACGGGTGATCAGATCGATGGACGCATCGGGCGCACGGTCCTCGGGCACCGGATGGGGCTTGGGCTGACCGTCGGCCTTGCCACCGAAACCGCCGTCAGCCCGCAGGAACAGGGACATGCCAGTGGTGGCCACCAGATCGCCGGATTCCTTTTCACGGATATCCCGGGCCACGATCAGGACCGCACCCTTGTCGGCACCCTTGTCGTAAACCGCTTCCACGCGGTCCTTGCCCACCATCACGCCCTGGGCCGGCAAGGGCTTGTGGATGGTCAGGAACTGCTCGCCGTGGAGCAGCTTGGTCAGGGTGATGCCCGTTTCCGGATTGCCCACCCAGGAGCCGCTGCCAGCCAGCATCACGGCAAAGGTCGGCAGGGCCACCAGCTTGCGCTCATACACGAACTGAAGGTCTTCCGGCGCCGGCGGGTTGGTGGTCGCGGCACCCAGGCCCAGGGCGTACAGGATGGTGTCCCGGTGGGTGTATTCCTGGGTAATTTCCTTGAAAGGCCAGTTCTTTACGACTTCGTAATTCAGCGGCACGTTTGCTTTCCTCCATGAGTGATGAATGACTCAGCCTGCCGGGGAACAGCTTCAACCCGGGCCTAGCTTGAGCCAGATTATAAACTGTTATCTCGTCAGTTTTGATATCATAAGCTGGTAATCGATTCCCCTCAGAATCCCCGGTTCGCCCAAGGACATGGGCTGTGCGGCGGCCCTTTCCGCCCCGGGCAGGGGGCGCGACTTTCAACATTTTTCTGACGATCATGGAGACAACTATGGGACTTCTCGATGGAAAGGTAGCAATCATCACCGGTGCCGGCCGTGGCGTGGGCGAAGCACATGCCCGCCGGCTGGCTAGCGAAGGCGCCGCCGTGGTGGTCAATGACCTGGGCAAGAACGAGGACGGCAGCTTCACCGCCGAAGCCGTGGCCGCTTCCATTCGTGCCGCCGGCGGCCGTGCCGTCGCCCACACCGAGGACATCTCCACCGTGGCCGGCGGAGACAGCCTGCTCAAGACCGCCCTGGACAACTTCGGTGGCGCCCACATCCTGGTGAACAACGCCGGCATCCTGCGGGACAAGTCCCTGCTGAAGATGGAAGAAGCCGACTGGGACCTGGTGATGAAGGTCAACCTGAAGAGCATGTACACCTGCACCAAGCCGGTGTTCGCCTGGATGAAGGAAAACGGTGGCGGCGTCATCGTCAACACCACCTCCACTTCCGGCATCGTCGGCAACTTTGGCCAGTCCAACTACGCTGCCTCCAAGGGCGGCGTGTGGGCCTTCACCAACGTGCTGGCCCTGGAAGGCGCCAAGTTCGGCATCCGCGTGTGGTCCCTGGCCCCTGCCGCCGTTTCCGCCCTGACCGCCCCCCTGATGGACGAAGCGACCCAGAAGGTGCTGGCCACCGAGCACGTGGCCGAAGCCCTGCTGTACATGGTCAGCGACCTGTCCGGCAAGCGCACCAACCACTGCCTGTTCGTGTCCGGCCAGAGCATTCGCGAACTCAAGCTGGTGTCCGCCGAAGGCATCCCCGGCGGCGGCAAGACTCCGGGCCTGGACGCCCGGGCCATCGCCGCGGCGGAAGACAAGATCTTCCGCCCTGAAGCGACCCTCACCATCATGGACTTCGCCAAGTAAGAAATCCCTAGCCTGCGACTCCGGTCGCGGACGCCCCGACAGTCTTTAGGAGACACGCATGACTAACAAGGCTTTGATCGCCGGCGTGGGCATGGTGAAGTTCACCAAGCCTGGCAAGAGCGAGATGTACGACGTGATGGGCGCCAAGGCGGCTACCGCCGCCCTGGAAGACTCCGGCGTCGCGTACAAGGATGTTCAGCAAGCCTATGCCGGTTTCGTCACCGGCGACACCTGCTCCGGCCAGACGACCCTCTACAACGTGGGTCTCACGGGCATCCCCATCATCAACGTCAACAATGCCTGCTCCAGCGGCTCCACGGCCCTGTTCCTGGCACGCCAGGCCGTTGCAAGCGGCATGGTGGACGTAGCCCTGGCTGTGGGTTTCGAGCAGATGAATCCCGGCGCCCTGGCCTCCGCCAACACCGACCGCACGCCGACCACCCAGCGCCTCGATGACGCCACCCGCCTCTCTCGCGGCTTTGATGCTCAAGTACCCCCAGGCTTCCAGTATTTCGGCGGCGCCGGCGCAGAGTACATGGAGAAGTACGGCGTCACCGCCGAACTGTTCGGCAAGGTGTCGGTGAAAGCGCGTAACCACGCCATCCGCAACCCCTACGCCCTGTTCTCCGACCCCCTGACCCTGGAGCAGGTGATGGCGGCCCGTCCCATTTTCGGACCCCTGACCTTGTTGATGTGCTGCCCGCCCACCTGCGGCGCCGCCGCCGCCGTGGTCGTGTCTGAAGCCTATGCCAAGAAGCACGGTCTGAAGAACACCGTGGAAATTGCCGGCATGGGCCTGGCGACCGACCTGCCGACCGCCTTCAATTCCGGCAGCATGATCGAGGTGGTGGGCGCGGGCATGACCCGCAGCGCCGCCAAGACCGCCTATGACCAGGCCGGCATCGGGCCCGAGGACGCCCAGGTGGTGGAACTCCATGACTGCTACTCCACCAATGAGGTGGTCTGCTACGAAGCCCTGGGCCTGTGCCCCGAAGGTGGCGCCGAGAAGTTCGTGAACGACGGCGACAACACCTACGGCGGCAAGGTGGTGACCAACCCCTCCGGCGGCTTGCTGTCCAAGGGTCACCCCCTGGGCGCCACCGGTCTGGCCCAGATCACCGAGATCACCTGGCATCTGCGCGGTATCGCCGGCGATCGCCAGGTGCCCGGCGCCAAGGTCGGCATCCAGCATAACGTTGGCCTGGGCGGCGCCTCCGTCGTCACCGTCCTGAAGAAGTAAGGCTTCTTCCGGCTTCAGCCGATCGTGCCATTCGCCGCCCCGCGGCGGATGGCATTTTTCTTTTTGGCCGGCACAAAAAAAGCCGCCACTGCCTGGAGTGGCGGCCCGCGGAAAGGATCGAACTGCCAAAAGGCTTAGATGTGATCCTTCAGACTGTCGGTCAACCCCCCCAGGGAGGCCATGGTGGCACCGCCATCCACCAGCAGGGTGGTGCCAGTGATGTAGGACGCCTCGGGGGAAGCCAGGAACAACACCGCCGAGGCCACGTCCTCGGTAGTCCCTACCCGGGGCACCGGAAAACGGGCAGCGATGGCGTCAGCCACCGCCGCGGGCAACTCGGACTTCATGCGGTCGGAAGCCATCATGCCGGGCTCCACCGCATTGACCAGGATGTTGCGGGGGCCGAACTCCACCGCCAAACCCCGGGCGAAGGCGTTCATGTAGGCCTTGCTGGAGGCATAGGGAATCAGGCCGGGCATGAACTGCCGGTTGGCCGCTCCAGAAGAAATGTAGATCAACCGCCCCTTGTCCTTGGCCTTGCTCAGGTAGGGGGCTGCGTCCTTGGCGATCCAGAAAACCGACAGGATGTTGCTGCGCACCAGGTCCTCATAGATCTCGTCCGGCATGTCGGCCACCATCCCCTTGTTATTGGAGGAGGCACTATGGACGATGATATCGATCCCCCCAGCCTGCCGGGCGGTCTCTTCCACCATGGCCTTCATGGAAGCCCGGTCACCGATGTCGCAGGGAACCACCAGGGCCTTGCCACCCTTGGCCTTGATGGCCGCCGCTGCTTCTTCGGCGTAGGAAACAGTCCGGGCCGCCAACACCGCCGTGGCCCCTTCCGCCGCAAAATACTCGGCGATGGTGCGCCCCATGCCCCGGCCACCACCCACCACCAACGCCACTTTTCCTTCAAATCGACCCGCCATCGAATGTCTCCTCTTCCTGTATCGTTGTGATGATTTATCCACCTTACCAACCCGGCATTTACCGCCAGGCCAGGTCGATCCCACGCCGCCCTATGTACCTTGCCGTTATAACTGATATAGTGTCAGTTAAAGTTGGCGGGGTTAAATGGATGGTACGCCATACCCCATTGGCCACCGGCAAATCGGTGCACGGATTTTTTGATTCTGCTCCCGTTGCGCCGGACAAAACACGGATTTGAAGGTTGGCTTCGCCCCAGCCACCCTCACAATCAACATCAGATATCCAGGAGACCAAACCATGGCAGCCCCTCACTACCCCAATCTGTTCTCACCCTTCAAGCTGGGTACCGTCACCCTTCGCAACCGCACGGTGATGGCCCCCATGTCCACCAACCTGGGCACCGCGGAAGGGGCTGTCACGCCCCGCCAGATCGCTTTTTACCGGGCCCGGGCCGAGGGTGGCGTGGGGATGATCATCGTGGAATTCTGCTGTGTCCATCGGGCCACCGGCCGGTCCGAACATGGCCAGCTCAGCCTGGAAAACCCCGGTCACCTGGATGGCCACATCCGCCTGGTGGAAGCCATCAAGTCCGCCGGATCGGTGGCGTGCCTCCAGCTGCAGCACGGGGGCCCCGGCGTGAAGCGGGAACTGGTGGAGCATGGCGTGGCCGTCGGCCCCAGCGACATCAAGTCTCGCCACGAGGACAAGCTCACCTGCCGGGCCCTCAGCAACGATGAAATCGAACACCTGATCGAATGCTTCGGCAAAACCGCCGAGTTGGGTGTCCAGGCGGGCTACGAGGCCTTCGAACTCCATGGAGCCCACGGCTACCTCCTGACCTGCTTCCTGACCCCCTACTTCAACCATCGGGACGATGCCTGGGGTGGTGACGAAGAACGACGCCTCAACTTTCCCCGCCGGGTGATCCAGCGGGTCAAGCAAGCCATCGGCGACCGGCCCCTGCTGTTCCGCATCTCCGCCGAGGAATTCACGCCCAAGGGCCTGTCCATCGAGGACATGGTGCGCATCGCCCCCAAACTGGTGGAAGCCGGCGCCGATGGCCTCCACGTCTCCATTGGCCTAGGCGCCACCAGCTTCGACAAGATCATCGAACCCATGTCCATGCCCGAAGGCTGGCGCATCCCCTACGCCCGGCGGATCAAGGAGGCGGTGAACGTACCGATCATCACCGTGGGCCAGATCCGCTGGCCCGCCACCGCCGACAAAGCCATCGCCAACGGCGACGCCGACATGGTGGCCTTCGGCCGCACCCTGCTGGCCGACCCCGAATGGGCCAACAAGGCCATGCGGGGTGACGATGCCGCCATCCGTCCGTGCACCTCCTGCAACTATTGCGTGGCCCTGGGCATGGACCCCCACGGCCACATCGGTTGCGCCGAAAACCCCATGACCGGGCATGAGCTGGACGCCATCCCCGACGCCGGCCCCCAGCGCGGCCGGCTCGCCGTGGTCATCGGCGGCGGCCCCGGCGGCATGGCGGCAGCCCTGATGCTTGACCAGGCCGGCTTCAAGACCGAGCTGTACGAATCCCGCGCCACCCTGGGAGGCGGGCTCATCGCCTCGGCCGCGCCCCCCTTCAAGGACAAGTTCAACTGGTACCAGACCTATCTGAAGAACCGGATCGCCCAGAGCGGCGTGACGGTCAAGCTTGGCACCACGGTGGACGTTCCCGCCCTGGCCAAGGAAAAACCGGCAGTAGTGATGGTGGCCATCGGCGGCCAAGCGGTGCGCATTCCCATCGAAGGCGGCGACCACGCCATCGTCCATGATGCCTATGAAGTGCTGATGGGCGATGACTCCTGGCTGCCCAAGTCCACCGAGCTCCCCATCATGGTCTACGGTGGCGGCGAAACGGGCTGCGAAACGGCCGAATACCTGGCCGAGCGCGGTCACAAGGTGCTGCTGGTGTCCCGCTCGGCGGGCACCCAGCTGGCCCGTTCGGCGGAGATGATCTACCGGGGCGTGCTGCGCAAGCGCCTGGCGGAAAACGAGATGATCACCGTCGTGGAGCACTCCACGATCCTGGCCATCACCGCAGACGGCGTGGTGACCCTCGAAAAGAAGGACGGCAGCCGCAGCGAACTGAAAACCAGCTGCCTCCTGGTCGCCCAGGGTCGGCGCCCCGACACCCCCTTCATCAATGCCCTGGGCAAGGCAGGCCTGCCCTATGTGGTCATTGGCGATGCCCGCAAGGGAGGCCGGATCGGCGACGCAGTCAATGGCGCCTATGGGGCGATCACCGCCTTGTGCGCTGCCAGTGCCCCGGTGCGCCAGCTGGCCTGCTGAGGGAAATTCGCGCCGGCCCCGCCCCGACAGTAAAATTCGCCTTTGCCTTTAAAAGTAAGAGGAGTACCCGTGAACCTTCAGTTCAGTGCGCAGCATGAAGCCTTCCGCGAGGAGGTGCGCGCATTCCTCCGCGAGCACCTGACCGAGGAAATCGTCCGCCGCACCCATGTCGGCATGCACCCCCCCTGCGAGGATGAGCGCCGCTGGTGGAACCGCGTGCTGGGCGAAAAGGGCTGGTCCGCGCCCCAATGGCCGAAGGAATACGGTGGCCCCGGGTGGGATCCCATCTGCCAGCACATCTTCGAATACGAGTGCCGCGCCGCCGGTGCCCCGGAGCTGCGCTGGCAGGGCCTGCGCCTGATCGGGCCGGTGATCTACACCTTTGCCACCCCCGAGCAAAAAGCCCGCTACCTGCCGGAAATCCTCATGGGCAGCCACATGTGGGCCCAGGGCTTCTCCGAACCCGGCGCCGGCTCCGACCTGGCCTCCCTCAAGACCACCGCGGTGCTGGACGGTGACCACTACGTGCTCAATGGCCAGAAACTGTGGACCTCCGAGCTCCAGTACTGCGAGCGGGGCTTCTTCCTGGTACGCACCGACAGCACGGTCAAGCCGCAAAAGGGCATCTCCATGATCGTCATCGACGACATGAACGCCCCCGGCATCACCACCCGCCTCACCACCCTCATCAACGGGGCGGAAGCCACCGGCGAAGTCTTCCTGGACAACGTCCGGGTGCCCAAGGAAAACCTGATCGGCCTGCCCAACACCGGCTGGGACCAGGCCAAGTTCCTGCTCACCAACGAGCGCACCTCCAGCGCCGAAATCTACAAGGCCCTGGTGGACCTCCACCGCATCCACGACATCGCCAGCCACGAGCGCAAGAACGGCAAGCCCCTGCTGGAAGATCCTGAATTCTCAAGCCGGCTGGCCCGCATCACGGTGGAAGTCCAGGCCCTGGAATGGTCCGTGTTGCGGGTGCTGTGCAATGCCCCCAGCCGCCATTCGGTGGATGCCCGGGCCTCGGTGCTCAAGATCCGGGGTTCCGAACTGCAGCAAAAAATTGCCGAACTGGCCGTGGATGCTCTGGGCCAGCGCAGCCTGCGCCTGTACCTGCGGGAAGAGGGCTTCGCCGAAACCGGCGCCAATCCCCTGTGGCCGGGCTACGTGCCGGGCATCACCGGCGACCTCATGTACACCCGGGCCTACACGATCTTTGGCGGCGCCAAGGAAGTGCAGAAGAACATCATCGCCAAAATGGCTTTCGGACTTTGATCATGGATTTCGAACTTTCCGACGAACAAAAAATGCTGGCCGATGCGGCCCAGCGTTATGTACGCGAGGAATGCACCCTCGAGGCACACCGCGCCGCTGCCGCGACGCCCGAAGGCTTCTCCCGGGACCACTGGAACCAGTTCGCCGAGATGGGCTGGCTCGCCCTGGCCATTCCGGAAGACGCGGGCGGCCTGGGGGGCAGCCCGGTGGACATGGCGGTGCTGATGGAGCAGCTGGGTGAAGGCCTGGTGGTGGAGCCCATCGTAGACAGCACCGTCCTTTGCGGCACCCTGCTCGCCAAGAGCGACAACGCCGGCCTGCGGGCCAAGCTGCTGGAAGGCATTGCCACCGGCGAATGCATCGTCACCCTGGCCCATATCGAGGGCGACGGCCGCTCCGAGTACGAAACCCAGGTGGGCGCCACCGCCACCCGCGCCGGCGAGGGCTGGACCCTCAGCGGCACCAAGCAGCGGGTCTTTCACGGTCAGACCGCCGATTACTGGCTGGTCACGGCCCGGATGGAAGGCGGCGTGGGCCTCTTCGCCGTCGCCCGGGACGCCACGGGTGTCACCGTGGACACCCATCGGATGATCGACGGCACCCAGGCTTCCGACCTCAGCTTCAACGGCACCGCCCTTGGCGCCGATGCTTTGGTGCTGGCCCCTGGGGCGACCCAGGCAGCCCTGGAGGAAGCCCTGGATCGGGCCAACCTGGCCACCACGGCGGCGGCCATCGGCTCCATGGAAGCGGTCATGGCGATCACCGCCGAGTACATCAAGACCCGGGTCCAGTACGGCAAGCCCCTGTCCACCTTCCAGGCCCTGCAGCACCGCATGGCGGAAATGTTCGTGGAGACCGACCAGGCCCATTCCATCCTCTACCGCAGCCTGTCCATCGCCCTCTCCGGCAGCGCTGCGGATCTGGGCAAGGCGGTCTCCGCCGCCAAAGCCCTGGTAACCCAGGCCTGCCAATTTGTCACCGCCCAGGGAATTCAGCTCCATGGCGGTATCGGCTGCACCGAGGAATACGTGATTGGCCATCACTACAAGGCCATGATCGTCTATGAAAAACGCTACGGGGACGCATCCTTCCACCTGGCCCGCAGCGCCCGCTAAGGGCGGCAAACGCCCCCCCGCCCCCTGGGCGGGGGAGTGCTCCTGATAATTCATAAAAATAAAAATTACCGAGGAGACACCCCATGAGCCACGCAACGGGCTCGGCCAACCCGCTCGTCCGGATCGAGCGGGATGGGCCGGTGGTTACCGTCACCCTTCAGCGCCCCGAGGCCCTCAATGCCCTCTCCCGGGCCCTGTGCCGGGCGCTGACCCAGGCCTTTCGCGGCATCAATCAGGACCCGGACGTGCGGGCCGTGGTCCTCACCGGAACGGGGCGCGCCTTCTGCGCCGGCGCCGATCTGCAGGAAGCGGCCCAGGGGGGGATCGTCGATCTCGAACAGGCCCCGGAACTGGATTTCGGCACTGAAATCCTGGCCTGCCCCTGGCCGGTGATCGCCGCGGTCAACGGCTTTGCCATCACCGCCGGCCTGGAGGTCATGCTGATGTGCGACGTAATCTACGCCGCCAATACCGCCCGATTCGCCGACACCCACGGGCGGGTAGGGATTGTTCCCGGCTGGGGCCTTTCCCAACGCCTGGCCCGGGTCATCGGCATCCACCGGGCCAAGGAGATGTCCTTCTCGGGCAATTACCTGGATGCCGCCACCGCCGAGCGCTGGGGGCTGGTGAACCGGGTGTTCGAGCCCGATGCCCTGCTCCCCGCCGCCCACAAGTTGGCCCAGGACATGGCCGGCCTCACGCCAGCAGTCCTGCAGGAATACAAGCGACTCATCGACCAGGGCTTCGGCGGCACCCTGGCCGACGGCCTGCAGCTCGAACTCGACGCCAACCGGCGCTTCCTGACCCAGCTCACCGGCAGCGCCATTGCCGGCGAAAAGGACAAGGTGCAGGAACGTGGCCGCAACCAGACGGGGCACCCGCAACCATGAGCAACCCATCCGTTCATCTGGCTTCCCGGGACTTCACCGGGGTTTACCGCCGCCTCATCGATCTGAAAGCCTGGGACGACAGCACGGTAGTGGGCTGGCTCGAAGACGACTTCCACCACTTCGGCATGACCCTGGTGCATGACGGCGTCCGCATTACCGATCTGCGGGTGGCTGAGCCGCGCCATCCCTGGTCCGCCTGCCCCGGTGCCATGAAGCCGATTCAGGACCTCAAGGGAGTCCCCCTGTTCGGTCGCTGTTCCGAAGTGGGCCAACACGTGGACATGCGCCAGCAATGCACCCACCTGTTCGATCTGGCCGGGCTGCTCATCGCCCATGCCTTCCACCGCCGGGATCATCACCGCTACCACGCCCAGGTTTATCGCCTCGACTCGGTGCAGCCCCAGGCGCCCCGCAACTGGCTACGGGCCACCCTGCACCGGGACGACATCCAGGAGATGGAATGGGACGTGGACGGCCGCACCATCCAGGCCCCTCCGGCAGCGGCCGGCCGCTCCATCGACCACGGTTTCCGGGAATGGACCGAGACCATGGACGAAGGGCAGGCCGAGTACGCCTGGGTCATGCGCCGGGCGGTGTTCGTCAGCCTGGGCAGCATGATCGTCATGGACAAACCCTACATCGCCGACGATATGCCCATGGGCACCGTGTGCCACAACTACCAGCCCGAGCAGCGCAAGAGTTCCGTCTATCTGCTCAACAGCATCCGCCGCTTCGACGCAGGACCGGAAGGCATGCTGTCTCACGTGCATACCAAGCCATGAGCCCCTGCCGCCCCGCCCCGGGCCTGGCGCCCCGCCGGCACGGCAACGGACGCCCCGGGACCCAGCCATGACCATCCATTTCACCGACTTCGAGGGCACCTACCGGCGCCTCATCGACCTGAAAGCCTGGGACCCGCGCACCGTGGTGGGCTGGCTGGAGGACGACTACCACCATTTCGGCATCACCCTGGTCCATGACGGCGCCCGCATCACCGACCTGCGGGTAGCCGAACCCCGCTATCCGTGGACCGCTTGCCCCGGCGCCGCCGAGCCTTTGAAAAGTCTGATCGGCAAGCCCCTGTTTGGCCGCTGCGCCGATGTGGGCCAATACATCGACATGCGCCTGCAATGCACCCATCTGTTCGATCTGGCCGGGCTGCTGGCGGCCCACGCCTACCACCAGCGGGACCACCATCGCTACCACGCGGTGGTCAGCCGGGTGGACACCGTGGAGCCGGCGGCGCCGAAGGGCTGGGTGCGGGGCAGCCTCAGCCGGGACGGCGCCACCAGCCTGGCATGGGACGTGGAACTGGACAGCGGCGCCATCCTCCAGCCTGCGGAGGCAGCGGGCAAATCCATCGACCGGGGCTTCCGGGAATGGATCGAAGGCATGGACGAAGCCCGGGCCGAGCAAGCCTTCGTGCTACGCCGGGCGATCTTCGTCAGCCGGGGCCGCAAGATCACCCTCACCGAACCCCATGTCGCCAACGACATGGGGATGCCCCCGGTCTGCCATAACCACCAACCCGGGCAGCGCATGGCCTCGGTACGGATCCTGGAAAGCATCCGGCGCTTCAACGCCGGCCCGGCGGGCATGCTGGCCCTGGTGGATACCAAACCCTGACGCCGGCGCCGCCGGCCCCCGCCGACCACGGCGCTCGTTTCCTGGAGACCCGCAATGAGCAGCTTCACAGCAGATGCCCTGGCCCACAAGGTCGCCTTCGTGGCCGGTGGCACCAGCGGCATCAACCTGGGCATTGCCCAACGCTTGGCGGCCCATGGCGCCAGGGTGGTGGTGATGGGCCGCAATCCGGACAAGGCCGCCGCGGCCGCCACCACCATCACCGCCGCCGGCGGTCAGGCCCTGGGGCTGGCCGCCGACGTGCGGGACTACGCCGCCATGGAGGCGGCCCTGCAACGGACCGTCGATCACTTCGGCCCCATCGACATCGTGATCTCCGGCGCCGCCGGCAACTTCGTGGCACCGGCCACCGGCATGTCCGCCAACGCCTTCAAGACCGTGGTGGACATCGACCTCCTGGGAACCTTCAACGTCTTCCGGGCCGCCCACGCCCACCTGAAGAAACCCGGCGCTTCCCTCATCGCCATCTCGGCGGAAATCGCCGACATGGCCGCCTGGGGCCAGAGCCATGCCTGTGCCGCCAAGGCCGGCGTGGACATGCTGGTGCGCACCCTGGCCCTGGAGCTGGGTCCGGAGGGGATCCGGGTCAATTCCATCCGGCCCGGCCCGATTGAAAACACTGAAGGCATGGCCCGCCTGATCTCCCCCGAGGCCAAGCGGGATTTCCTCAAGTGGGTGCCCCTGGGGCGCCTCGGCCAGGCCAGCGAAGTGGGCGATTCGGCGGTATTCCTATGCAGCGACGCGGCCCGCTACGTGACCGGAACGGTCCTCTCCTGCGACGGTGGCTTCCAGCACCGGGCCGGCGTCATTTTCAAGGCATGACCCACCGGGAGAACACCGCCATGGAAACCATCCTCTGGGAAGACCTGGAACCCGGCATCGTCCGCCTCACCCTCAACCGGCCCGAACGGCTCAACGCCATCACCCCGGCCTGGATCGACGAGATGCACGGCGCCCTGGACCGGCTCGGCGCCGACCAGGACATCCGGGTGGTGATCCTCACCGGGGCGGGGCGGGGTTTCTGCTCCGGCTTCGACCTCGCCCAGGACGGAGACACCACCTTCGACGCCGAAGTCGCCAAGCCCCGCGCCAGCTTTGAGGCCATCTCCCGCCTGGGCGCCCTGTTCCTGCGCCTGACCCGGCTGCGCCAACCGGTCATCGCCGCCATCAACGGCCCGGCTGTGGGCGCCGGGGTAGCCCTGGCCCTGGTGGCGGACATCCGGCTGGCGGCCACCGCCGCCAACTTCCAGATCGTCATGCCCCGGCTTGGGCTGGCGGCCACCGAGTGCGGCATGTCCTGGCTGTTCCCGCGGCTGGTGGGCCTGTCCAGGGCCTTCGAGTTGATGCTGACGGGGCGGCGCTTCGATGCCGCCGAGGCCATGGAGATCGGCCTGCTCTCCAGGCTGCTGCCCCCCCAGGACCTGCTCGGGGCAGCGACCGAGATGGCCCGCATGATTGCCGCCAATGCGCCTTTCGCGGTCTGGATGACCAAGGAAACGGTGCGCTTCAACCTGGAAACCCCGGGACTGGAGGCGGCCATGGCCTGGGAGGGCCGCACCCAGGTCATGACCGGCGCCCAGGGGGACGTTTTCGAGGCAGTCCAGGCCTTCCGGGAAAAGCGGCCACCGAATTTTTCCTGAAGGCCCGCCCCAAGCCGGTTTGATCTGGAACGCTCAAAAAAATTGGGCGCGGAAACCGCGCCCAATTTTTCCAAGCCCCCCGCCACCGGGGGCCATTCCGAATCAGAAGGCGGACCGGTGCAGGCCGCCATCCACCGCGATCCACTCGCCGTTGATGTAGCCCGCCTGCTGGGAGCACAGGTACGCCACCAGCGAGGCGGCCTCCGCCTCTTCCCCCATCCGGGCCGCCGGCACCTTGGCCTGCTCCCGCATCCATGCCCGGCGCTCTTCCTCCGAGGCCAGGCCCACCTGGTTCTGGATATAAGCGCGGGAGTTGGCGGTGGACACCCAGCCTGGAGCCACCGTGTTGATGGTGATACCAAACTGGGCGTATTCATCCGACACGGTCTTCAGCAGGCCGATGGTGGAGGGACGCGTGGCGTTGGCCACCACATGGTGGATATAGCCCGCCGGCTCCTTGGCGGTGGCCGAACCAATATGGACGAAGCGCCCCCAACCCGCCGCCTTCATGCCCGGCAGCACCGCATGCAGCAGGTAGATGGAACTCATGGTGTAGGCCCGGAAGGACTGGACGTAGGTATCCAGATCCTCGATATCGGCAAAGTCGCCCGGCGCGGTAAACAGGGCCTGGCCCACGACGATCAGGGGTACCCCGAAGACCGCCGTGGTCTCAGCCACCGCCCGCTTGACCTCGTCTTCCTTGCTGACGTCGGCATACACTCCGATAGCGCTGCCGCCAGCCGCCTTGATCTCCTCCACCGCCTTGTCCACGTCGGCCTTGGTACGGGCCACCACGGCCACCCGGCACCCCTCCGCCGCCAGCAGGCCGGCCACATGGCGCCCCATGCCCTTGCTGCCCCCGGTGCAGAAAACGGTCTTTCCCTTGATTCCCAGATCCATTGCATTTCCTTTCCAAAAAAATGTTGGCCACCCGAGGAGTCTCAGGCCTTCCGCTTGGGGATCTTGTATACGGCGGGTGGCGGCGGGCCCCACAACATCTGGCGGGGATTGATCGGGCGCGAACCGTCCTCTTCGGTGAACCCGTATTCCTCGCCAAGCTCGGCGGTAATCAGGACACTTCCGGTTTTCTCCATCACCTTGGCGTCGGCGGCCAGGGCGGCGACGGCAAGGCCAACGTGGAAAGGCGATTCTTCCTTGCTCTCGTGGGTCGAGAGTGCCATCTTGCTGACTATGATCTTGGTCTTCTCGGTGCCGATCGGCCCGGGCCAGAGCGAAACCGAAGCAATGCCGTAGGGCTTGAGCTCGTAGGCCATGTCGCCGGAGAGACGGTCGAGGCCCGCCTTGACGACGCCGTAAGCAGCTTGGTAGATATACCCTGCGGCGACGGGGGAAGAAATGTTGACAATCAGCCCGTGCCCGACGGGAACCATCATCTGCGCAGCGTATACGCTCGCCACATAGGCTGAACGCAGACCGACAGTCTGCTGGTTGTCCCACGTGGCAATGGGAACCTCCCAAAAGCATTTGTCTTCGGCGATGCTTTCGTGAGACATGAAAGCGTTGTTGACCAGAATGTCGAGCTTGCCCTGCTCGTTGCGAATGCGTTCGAAAACCCGCCGCACCTGCTCGTCGTCCCGATGGTCACAACCGACGGGAATACCCGTGCCACCCCGCTTCGTCACCTCCTCGGCGGTTTCCTCCAGGCTGCCGGGCAGCATTTCGCCCATCCATATCCCGCCCTGACTGTCCCGCGTGGCGGTACGGCCAGTGATGTACACGGTGGCCCCCGCTTCACCCAGCGCCAGTGCCACGCCCTTGCCCACGCCCCGGCTGGCGCCGGTAACGAGGGCAATCTTTCCTTCGAGTGCTTTCATGGGTTCTCCGCAATCATTCATGCCCTCGGAAGATAGGCCATGATCCCGGGGAGAACAAACGGAGCACGCCAATTGCCTGCGCGCTTTCAAACTAAGTGCGCAGGCAAGTTGGCCCAGCCCCGGGGCCGGGGGCGCCACCGGTCAGGTGCGACAGTGGGCGCGCATCTGCTGGCGGTAGGCACTGGGGGTCACGCCTGCGCCGCGCCGGAAGGCTACAGTGAAGCCGTAGGGCGCCGCAAAGCCCAGCCGCGTTGCGATCTCCTGCAGGCTCAGGTTGGTCTTGGCCAGCAGGTCGCAGGCCCGGTCGAACTGCACCTGGCGTATGTACTCGCCCAGGGTATATCCGGTGCTTTGCTTGAAGGCCCGCCGCAGATGACTGGCGCTGATGCCCGCCAGGCCGGCCAGTTCCGCCAGGGTCGGAATCGCCACGCCCGCCCCCCCATCAGCCATCCGCTCGGTGATCCGGCGCATCTGCCAGGCCGCCAGGCCGCCCCGGCGCTCTTGCCGCGCCGGCTGGCCCAGGCGGCGGGCCAGACGCACCAGCAGGGCAGTGCCCAAGGATTCCACCAGAAGGGCGCTGGCAAACCCGGGGGCCAGGGTCTCCCGGGCCAATTGGCGCATGCCATCGAGAATGTCGGGCTCCTGCAGGTTGCAACTGGCCAGGGCTCCGGGATCCGGGATCCGTACCTCTTCCCCGATTTGCTCCAGCAGATGGGGCGCCACCCGCAGGGCGACCACCCGATGGGGCTCCACGTCGGTCTGATAGCGGCATGAAGTGGGCACGGCGGCGGGAATGAAGGCCAGATTGCCGAATTCCCGCAGGCGGCGAGCGGACTCGGGGGCGCCGAAGCGCGCCTGCATCCGGAACGGATGGGGGGTGAGCCAGGACAGCAGCAGGTGATGGGACAAGCAGTGGTCCAGACTGCTGATCTGGGGGGCGAAGCTGGAAACCTCGGCCAGGATGCCGTCGGCCTGAACCAGCGCCTCCGGTGGCCCGAAGATGCGGGAAACCTCGAACGTATACATGCCCGGCTCCTGGTGGCTCCACCCTGCCCGGCACAGGGGCAGCCCGTGGTTTCAATCTGAAATTGCGGTTGGTCCTTCCGGAAGCTCAATCCACAGTGGTGGCCACCGAGTTGTCCAGGCGCCCATCGATCTGCACCCGCCGCTCGGCAAACAACCAGCGCTCCCCCACCTTGACCAGGCGATCCCGGTAATTCCCCCAGTGATCCGGACCATGGGGGCCCACCGCCATGAAGTAGGCGGTGGCCCGGGCTTCGGCGGGGCTCACCAGATCGATGACCACCGAACTCAGGTGGTGCCGCAGGCGGCCACTGGTGGGATGGGCGGTAAAGGCCACGATCATTTCCGCCAGGAAGGCTTCCACCCCTGCCCGACCATGGACCACCCGATCCACCACGGTATAGACGCAGTCTTCGGTAAACAGGCTGGCGAACTCCGCCGGCCGGCCGCCATCGGCCCACTTCACGTAGTGGGCCTGGGTATCCTGGATGGCCACATGGGCCATCATCTCGCTAAGTTCCATCCTTGGCTCCTGTAGTTTGGCCGGTTCAGAGGGCGAGCTCAGCCCCCCAGGCTGCCACATCCTGGGCGAACCAGCCCGGGTTTTCCGCTGCGGCGAAATGCCCGCCGAAGGGGGCCTCGCGCCAGCGCACGATGTTGTAAGCGAGCTCGGCCCGGCTCCGGGGGGGCGGGGGCAGGAGCGGATCCTGAAAGGCGGAGTAAGCGGTGGGGGTCTGGCAGCGCACGCCCTGGGGCAACCGGGTATGACCGTCCTGGACCACCCCGGGGTAATACAGGGCCGCGCTGGCGAAGCTGTCGGTCATCACGTAGATCATGATGTTGGTGAGGAGCTGATCCAGGCTGAACACCGCCTCGAAGTCCCGCTCCCGCAGGTCGGCCCAGTCATGGAAACGCTCCACGATCCAGGCCGCCTGGCCCAAGGGATTGTCCGCCGCCGCCAGAGCCAAGGCCATGGGCTTGACGGTCTGGAGCACCGAATAGCCGCTCAGGGCCTGCTGGGCTCGCCCCGCCCGCCTGGCCCACTGGCGTTCCTCGTCGGTAGTGGGGGCCACCGGCGCATGAAAGGGCAGCATGTTGAGGTGAATGGCCGCCACCGACTGGGGAAAATCCAGCCCCAGCCAGGAAGTCACCACGGCCCCCCAGTCCCCCCCCTGGGCGAGGTAGCGGGGGTACCCCAGCACCTCGGTCATCAGGTGGTTCCACAGGGCGGCGGTCTGGCGCTGGCCCATGACCCGAGCCGGCTTGCCACTGAAGCCGTAGCCGGGCAGGCTGGGGATCACCAGATCGAAGGCATCCGCCGTCTTCCCGCCGTGGCGGGAGGGGAAGGCCAGGGTCTCGATGACTTCCCAGAATTCAAAGTGGGAACCGGGCCAGCCATGGGTCAGCAGGAGCGGCTTGGGTGCCCGCCCCTCCCCCCGCACATGCACGAAATGAATCGGCAGGCCGTCCAGCTCCACCCGAAACTGGGGATACCGATTGAGCAGGGCCTGGGCGGCGCGCCAGTCGAACTTTTCCAGCCAGTGCTGGCGCAGCCGGCCCAGGAAATCCACATCGCAGCCCAGGGACCAGCCCGCCCCCTCCGGCGCGGCGGGCAGCCGGCAATCGGCCACCCTGGCCAGCGCCCGGGAGACCTCCCCGGTCGCCCAGTCCACCAGAAAAGGGCTCAAGGCCACGGGCGGCTCAGGACCAGGTCCAGTTGGCGTCGCGCTTTTCCAGGTAGGCGGCGCGGGCCTCGGCGGAATCCTGGTAGCGGCTCACCCGCCCGGTGTAGTCCTGTTCGATCCGGTAGCCCTCCTTGATCCCCAGGTCTTCCACCCGGTTGAGGGCCTCCTTGCCCAGACGCAGGCCGATGGGGCTCTTCCTAGCAATGTTGGTGGCCAGTTCCAGGGCGGCCTCCATCAGCTGGGCCGGCGGAACCACCGTTTCCACCGCCCCCAGCCGATAGAGCTCCTGAGCCGGCACCGGATCGCCGGTGAAGAACATCTTGCGGGTCTTGTGGGTGCCCACCAGGCGCTGCAGGTGGCGCCCGCCGCCGAGCACCCCGGCCTTGATCTCCGGCACGGAGAAGCTGGCTTTGTCCGAAGCGATGAGCATGTCGCAACAGGCCGCCAGCACCAGGCCGGCGCCGATGGCCGCCCCGTTGATGGCGCCGATCACCGGCAAGGGACAATCCATCAGGGCGTCGAAGCATTCCCGCGGCAGGGCACCCGGATCCAGCAGATCCACGGTGGTATCCCCCTCCACCAGCTGGCGGGCATGGCGGCGGGCGGAATCCTTCAGGTCCACCCCGCTGCAGAAGATCTTTTCCCCCGGAGCGGTCAACACCACCACGCTGGCATCCCGGGTCTGGCCCAGGCGGGTGAAGGTGGCGGTGATTTCCCGAAAAGCCTGGGCGTCCAAAGCATTGACCGGCGGCCGGTCAAAGGTGACGGTGGCGATCCGGCCGGAAATTTCGGTCCGAACGTAATCCATGGTTCCTCCTCCTGGGGTCATCCGGCTCTCCCGCCCCGGGCAGCCTGCCCGGAGCGGGAAAGCGGGTGCGACCTGGGCGTCAGTCGCCCTTGTAATCGTGGCCCTTGAGCAGGCGCAGGGGGGTGTATTCCAGCACCACGGAGCCATCTTGCTTGACCACCTGGTTGCGGGTACGCACCAGGCCACAGCCCGGGCGGCCCTTGCTGGGACGGGATTCGATGACTTCGCTGACCACGTGGATAGTGTCGCCCACGAAGGTGGGGCCCTTCACGTCCAACTCCATATTGAGGAAGGCCACCCCCACCCGCTGCAGGATGGCCTGGATCAGCATGCCTTCCGCCAAAGAATAGACTTGGGCGGCGGGCACCAGCTGACCACCCTTGATGGCGGCTTCTTCCTTGTTGAGGAACAGCCCCTCGAGCATGCCGGTGGCGGAGACAAAATTGATCAGGTCGGTTTCCGTGATCGTCCGCCCCACGGTCTTGAAACGCCGCCCCACCGGCATGTCCTGCCAACAGGCGCCCAATCCGACAGTCTCGATCTGTTCCATTTCACTTCCTCGATGAAAGGCAAGGCCGGCCCCCAGGCCGAAACATCTTGCGCCCCGCAGGGGGGTTCGCTAGATTAGCATGAAACTGACGTTGTGTTAGTTGCGCCACGGATAAGCTCGGCCGGGCTTTCCCCGGGCCAGGCGCCGATACCGTTGGCCAGTTTTGCCCCTTCCCGCCCCAACCGGATCACCCATGCCCCCAGCCCCCACCGCGAACGGCGACATCGACGCGCAAGCACCCCAGTGGTTTCTCCAGGCCCTGGCCCACCCGGGCAGCTCAGCCCATGTCACGGCCAACGGGGTCCGTCTCCATTACCTGACCTGGAATCCGGACGACTCCTCCAAGCCGGTGCTCCTGCTGGTCCATGGCTTCCGTTCCCACGCCCACTGGTGGGACTGGACGGCACCCTACCTGGCTGAGGGCTACCGGATCGTCGCGCCGGATCTTTCCGGCATGGGCGACAGCGAACGGCGCGGCGCCTACGTCCCGGATACCTGGGCCCAGGACTTGATCGGCTTTCTCGACGCCCTGGGTCTCCAGGCGGTGGTAGCCGTGGGCCACAGCTACGGCGGTTCCACCCTGCTGCGAGCCTGCCGTGGGCGGCCGGATCTATTCTCCCGGCTGATCCTGCTGGATACCACCATGACCTTTGCCGACGAGGCCGCCACCCCGCCGCCGCCACCCCTGCCCACCGCCAACACCTGCTATCCGGACCTGGAGACCGCCGCCGCCCGCTTCATCCTGCGCCCACGCCAACCGGAGGCGCTGCCCTTCCTCCTGCGCCACATTGCCCGCCACTCGGCCCGCCAGGATCCCGACGGCTGGCGCTGGAAATTCGACCCGGCGGCCTATCCCTTCGACCGCTACCGCTACGATGGCGAGGATCTGCTGGCAGGCTGCCCCCGACCGGTGGATTATGTGCGGGCCCAATGCAGCGGCACCACCAGCCCGGCCCGGGCCAGCATTCTCGCCCAGGCCATGGAACGGGTAAGGGGCGGGCGGATGATCGAGATCCCCGCCGCCCACCACCACATGATGATCGACCAACCCATCGCGGTGATCACCGCCCTGCGGACCCTGCTGGCCTAGGGTGTTTCCAGGGTCAGCCCATTAACCATCACAACAACCACAACACGGAGGAGCAATCATGGAACTGAATTTGTACGGCAAGCGCGCCCTGGTCACCGGCAGCAGCTCGGGCATCGGCGTGGCCATCGCCCGCCTGCTGGCGGCCGAAGGGGCCTGGGTCGTGGTCCACGGCCGCAACCAGGAGCGGGCCCAGGCGGTGGCTGACGGCATCACGGCGGCGGGCGGCCGCGCCGCGGTGGCCTGCGGCGACCTATCCACCGACGAGGGCGCCACCGCCGTTGCCGACCAGGCCCTGGCCGCCTTTGGCGGCATCGACATCCTGGTGAACAACGCCGGCGGCCAGGGCAAGTCGAAGAATCCGTCCTGGTTCACCACGGCGGTTTCCGACTGGAGTTACACCTACGAGGCCAACGTACTGGCCGCGGTTCGCCTCATCCACCGCCTGGCTCCGGCCATGAAGGAGCGGGGCTGGGGCCGGGTGATCAACATCGCCACCGGCGCTGCCATCACCCCCACCTCGGCCCAGCCCGACTACGGCGCCTCCAAGGCCGCCATGCTGAATTTTTCCCTAGGATTGTCCAAGGCCCTCAAGCGCTCCGGCGTCACCAGCAATGCCGTATCGCCGGGCATGATCCGCACCGAAGGCCTCAACGTCTTCCTGTCCGACCTGGCCACCAAGCGGGGCTGGGGCGACGACGTCGCCAAAGCCGAGGAGTACGTGGCCAACGGCAGTGGCCAGACAGTGGCCCGCATCGGCGAGGTGGATGACATCGCCTACGCCGTGGCCATGCTGGCCAGCCCCCGGGCGGATTTCATCAACGGCACCAATTTCCACGTGGATGGCGGGATTTCCCCGTCCCTCAACTAAGGTACCGGGGGCCACCCGCCCCCAACGCCAAGAACAACCGCATATTGGAGAATCCCGTTTCATGAACCCAGCTGAAATCAATTTCAAGGATAAGGTCGCCATCATCACCGCCGGCGCCAACGGCATCGGCGAGGGCGCCGCCATGGCCATCGCCCGCTTCGGCGGCAACGTGGTCATCGCCGACATCGATGGGGAAAACGGCGAGCGGGTCGCCGCCGCTGCCCGCGCCCTCGGCCGCGAGGCCCTGTACATTCCGATGGACGCCAAGAAGGCCGATCAGGTCACCGCCATGGTGGACCAGGCCGCCAGGCACTTTGGCCGCATCGACATCCTGGTAAACAACGCCGGCGGCACCCGCCACCAGAAATTCCTCGACCAGAACGAGGCCAACTGGCGCCGCCTCATCGACTTCAACTTCATGAGCATGCTGGCCGCCACCCACGCCGCCGCCAAGGTGATGGTGGCCGGCCAGCGCGGCGGCTGCATCATCAACGTGGCCAGCACCGAAGGCCTGCGGGCCGCGCCGGGCTTTTCGGTGTATGCCGCCTGCAAGGCCGCGATGGTGTCGCTTACCCGCTCCATGGCCCTGGAACTGTCGGAATACAACATCCGCAGCTTCGCCCTGGCGCCTGACATGATCCTGACCCCCGGCCTGAAGCCCTTCCTGGAGGCCGCCACGCCCCAACAGAAGGCGGCCCAGCTGGGCTACATTCCCTTGGGACGCCTGGGCACCATCGAGGAAATCGGTAACGTCGCCGCCTTCCTGGCCTCCGACATGGCCGCCTACCTCAACGGCGTCACTATCCCGGTGGATGCCGGCGCCACCGCCTCCAGCGGCTGGACCCGGGGTCCCGACAACGCCTACTGGGCCCTCTATCACGCCTGACCCCCAGGCCGGCGCTGCCATTGCGGCTCAAGAGGATAATATTTTCAACCCTGGGCGCAGGTAGCGTCCCGGGGGGCTTAAATGATAAAGTGTCAGTTGTTTTTTCGTGGCGCGGAAAGCCGGTCGCGGCCTATCGGAATCAGCGGTTGGCGGACTTGCTCCGTTAAATAAAGGGCATATCGATGAACTTTGGAATTCTTGCTTACGGCGCTTACCTGCCGCGCCGGCGCCTCCCGCGGCGCTCCATGATTGAGGCCAACGCCTGGTTCGACTCGAGCCTGCGCGGCCTGGGTAAAGGCGAGCGCACCATGTGCGGCTGGGATGAAGATCCCATCACCATGGCGGTGGACGCCGCCCGGGACGCATTGAAGGGTAGCGACGCCAGCGCCATCAAGTCGGTGCTGTTCGCTTCCACCACCTTCCCCTTCCTGGATCGTCTGAATTCGGGGGTGGTCGCCGCCGCCCTGAATCTGTCGGAAGACATCGCTGCCGCCGATCTGGGCGCCTGTCAGCGGGCCGCCACCTCGGCCCTCGCCCAGGCCTTCAACGGCACGGGCACCACTCTGGTGGTGTCCGCCGAGCAGCGCAAGACCAAGGCCGCCAGCCCCCTGGAACTCACCAGCGGCGACGGCGCCGCCGCCATCCTGGTGGGCGAGGGCAATCCCATCGCCAAGCTGCTGGCCAAATCCTCCGGCACCCAGGATTTCGTGGATCACTATCGCACCATCGAGTCCGAATACGATTACCGCTGGGAAGACCGCTGGGTGCGTGACGAAGGCTTCCTCAAGCTGATCACTCCGGTGGTGGCCCGCTGCCTGAAGAGCGCTGGTCTGACCGGCGCCGACGTCACCCACTTCTGCCTGCCCACCACTCTGGCCAAGGGCGCCGACGCCATCGCCAAGAAAGTCGGCATCGCCCCCGAAGCCGTGCGGGACAACCTGCAACTGGTCTGCGGCGACACCGGCACTGCCCATCCCCTGGTGATGCTGGCCGACGTCCTGGCCGTGGCCAAGCCGGGCGATCGCATCCTGGTGGCGGCCTTTGGCCAGGGCGCCGACGCCCTGCTGTTCGAAGTCACCGAAGCCATCAAGGATTTCGCCCCGGTTCGCGGCGTGCAGGGCCACCTGGCCCGCCGCAAGGAAGAGCCCAACTACATCAAGTTCCTGGCCTTCCGGGACGGCATCGATCTGGAACGGGGCATCCGCTCCGAGCAGGACAAGCAGACCCCCCTGGCCATGATGTGGCGTAACCGGGCCGCCTACACCTCCATGGTGGGCGGCAAGTGCACCAAGTGTGGCACGCCCCAGTACCCGTCCAGCCGCATCTGCGTAAACCCCGAGTGCACCGCGGTGGACAGCCAGGAGCCCTACAGCTTCGCCGACAAGATCGGTCGCATCAATTCCTACACGGCCGACCTGCTGGCCTATTCACCCGAGCCCCCCTCCTGCTACGGCATGATCGAGTTCAAGGAAGGCGGCCGCTGGATGATGGACATGATCGACATGGAACCCGCCGACCTGGCCGTGGGACTGGAAATGCGCATGGTCTTCCGCATCCGCGACACGGATCCCCAGCGCGGCTTCCGCCGTTACCACTGGAAGGCGACTCCGGCCGCCGACATCAAGAAGGGAGCCTGACCATGGCAAAAGGTATTAAAGACAAGGTTGCCATTCTCGGCATGGGTTGCACCCGCTTTGGCGAGCGCTTCGACATGGAAGCCCAGGACCTGATGGTGGAAGCCTACCTGGAGGCCATGACCGACGCCGGCATCGAAGCCAAGCAGATCGACGCCGCCTGGCTGGCCACCGGCTCCCCGGAATTCCACCTGGGCAACTCCGCCCTGGCGCTGACCAGTACCCTGCGTCTGCCCTACATCCCCACCACCCGGGTGGAAAACTTCTGCGCCAGCGGCACCGAGGCCTTCCGTGGCGCGGTGTATGCCGTGGCCTCCGGCGCGGCGGACATCGCCATCGCCCTGGGCGTGGAGAAGTGCAAGGACGCCGGTTTCGGTGGTCTGCCCCCCGTCGGTCGCCCCATGAACTCCAAGTTCATCTGGCCCAGCGTGTCCGCCCCGGGCAGCTTTGCCCAGCTGGCCACCGCCTATACCAGCAAGTTCGGCACCGACCCCAAGGACCTGAAGCGGGCCATGGCCCATATTTCGGTGAAGAGCCATGACAACGGCTCCCGCAACCCGAAGGCCCACCTGCGCACCAAACTGACCATCGACGCCGTGCTGAACGCGCCGATGATCGCCGATCCCCTGGGCTTGTTCGACTGCTGCGGCGTCTCCGACGGCGCCGCCTGCGCCATCGTCACCACCCCCGAGATCGCCCGCAGCCTGGGCAAGAAGGATCTGGTCTCGGTCAAGGCCCTGCAACTGGCCGGCTCCAACGGTTCAGAAGCACAGTTTAACGCCTGGGACGGCAGTTATTTCGGCACCACCAAGGCCGCCGCCAAGCGCGCCTACGCCGAAGCCGGCATCACCGATCCGCGCAAGGAGCTGGACCTGATCGAGGTGCACGACTGCTTCTCCATCACCGAGCTGGTGACCATGGAAGACCTGTTCATCTCCGCGGAAGGCACGGCGGTGAAGGACATCCTGGACGGGTTCTATGATGCCGATGGCACCATCCCCTGCCAGATCGACGGCGGTCTCAAGTGCTTCGGCCACCCGGTGGGCGCTTCCGGCATCCGCATGATCTACGAGAACTATCTCCAGATCCTGGGCCGTGCCGGCGACCGTCAGCGTCAGGACAACCCCCGCATCGGCCTCGGCCACAACGTGGGCGGCTATCCCCACCAAGGTATCTGCGCGATCTCTATCGTCGGCGCCTACGAAGGCTGACCCCCTCGCTCCAGGCCCAAGAAAAAGCCTCGCCCCTTATCAGGGGCGAGGCTTTTTTTTTGCCGTTGACCCGACCGGGGCCGTCAGGCGGCGAACGCCACGATCACCTTGGCCGATGCCTTGCCGTCCGCCGCCGTCTTGAAGGCCGCCTCGAATTCTTCCACCGGGAAGACATGGCTGACCAGGGCCGTGAGATCCACCTGATCATCCCCCAGCATGGCCAACACATCGGGAAATTCGGTGGGGTAGCAGATGGACCCCCGAACCACCAGTTCCTTGGTCATGATCTGATTCATGTCCAGGGGCAGGGGTTGTTTGTGGGCCGCCACGATGACGATCCGCGCTCCGCTCCTGGCCATGCCCACCGCATCGGCAATCAGTGGACCAAAGCCGGCGGCATCCAGGAACAGGTCGGCGCCCACGCTCTTCTGGCCGGTCATGGGGTGCCGCACCACGCCGAAAAGCGCCCCCAGTTCTTCCTTGAGATCGCTCCTGGCGGGATTGACCACGGCACTCGCGCCCAGGGCCAGGGCCCGTTGCAGCCGCTCCTCCACCACATCCACCGCCACGATGTCCTTCACCCCGAGGTAGTGCAGGGACGCCACCATGCCCAGCCCGATGGGGCCGGCGCCCAACACCACCACCTTGTCCCCCGGCTGCGCCCCGCCCACATGGATGGCATGGCGCCCCACCGCCAGGGGCTCGGCGAGCACCGCCCGCTGGAAACTCATGGCATCCGGGATGGGATGGATGGCGCCCCCCAGGGTGGCATTCCTCACCAGCAGGAACTCACCACAGCCACCGGCATCGGACCCGATGCCGATGTTGTTGCCGCCCTTCATCGGATCCACCACCACCCGCTGCCCCACCTGGAGGCCAGCGACTTCCGACCCTAGGGCGGCGATCACCCCGGCCACCTCGTGGCCGACGGGAATGGGGGACTTGGCCGGCCCGCCCGGGCCGCCCTGATGAACGAAATGCAAATCGCTGCCGCAGATGCCGAAAGCCGCCACCTTGACCACCACATCCCGCTCGGTGGCGGGCGGCAGTTCCACCTCGTCCAGGCGCAAGTCATGGGGGCCGTGCAAGCGTACTTGTCTCATGGAGGATCCCTTCTCATCGTTTTAGTCACCGTGGCGGCGCGAAAGCCCCGCCCGGAACATCAAGCCTTGCCGTGCTCCGCTTTTTCCTTCTCCTGACGCACCATGGCATGGCAGCTGGCGATGGGCGTCGTGCCATCGAACACCACGGCGCCTCGCTGGGTATCCCGATAGCCACCGATGGTCTGGATGGCCGTGCCAGTAATCGCCACCAGCATGTCCTGAAGGTGGGTGCAGCCCTTGCCGCCGCCAAACAGTTCCCTCACCTTCTTGTTCCAGCCCGAAGCGACGCGCAAGCCGATCAGGCCCCGGTAGGCCGCCTCGATCTCGCAACAAATCGCCATGGGCGTGGAATCCATGGCGCAAGCCACGTCCCTCACCTCCAGGTTGTCGTCCAGGGTCAGGCGCAGCCAGATATCGTGCACCGGCTGGCCAGCGGCCCGGTCACCCCGTTCACGGCTGGGGTAGGTATAGGTTCTCAGGTCCACCAGGTGGCCCTCGATATCCCACATGCCATCCCGGCGGCGGTAGCCCCGGCATTCGACATTGCGGATTTGAAGCCAGTCTCTGGCTTCCGGTTCTGGTAAGGGCATTTCAACAACTCCAACTCACAGCAAATTGATCAAGCGCTGACGCCCAGCTGGCCCCAGCGCAGGGCGGCGATGGTTCCACCATCCACCCGCAGGTCGATACCCGTGACAAAACTGGCCGAAGGTCCACTCACCCACTCCACCGCGCTGGCGATATCGTCGGGGGTGCCGATGCGCTGCATCGGGGTGCCGGCCAGCACCGCCGCCACCTGGGGGTGCTCCTTCAGTTCCAGGCGCCCCTGGGCCGTGGAAGTCAGGCCGGGGCTGATGGTCACCAGCCGTGCGCCCTGCCTGGCCCAGGCGAGGGACTGGACCTCCACCCGTACCTGGTTGCCCCGCTTGGCCACCAGATAGGCGTTGCTCTTGTCGTCCCAGGCCGGCACGGTACGCACCGCCCCCATCAACGCGTCCAGGGGCGCCAGGGCGAAAGCCCGCTCCACCTCTGGCGTGAGCTGGACGAACTGGGCCCCCATGCTGGCGATGACGACCCCCACCGAGCCGGGGCCGGCCAGGGGCAGAAAGGCTTCCAGCAAGCGGGCGGTACCCACCATGTTCACCTCGAAGATCTTTTCGGCCGAGGGTGCCTGGGCCTGGGAAATGGCCGCAGTGTGCACCAGGGTTTTCAAGCCCCCCGCCCCAGCCACCGCGTCCGCCAGAGCCTGGGGCGCGGCCGGATCCCCCAGATCAAGGACGCAGGACACCACGTCCAGGCCATCGTCCCGCAAAGTGGTCGCGGCCTCATCCACCCGGCGCCCATCCACGTCGGTAATCACCAAGCGTCGGCCGGAACCCAGCCGACGAGCGCAAGCCAGGCCCATGGTGCCCAGGCCGGTTACGACCACCACTTCTTTCATGGACATCTTCCTGGAAATGTTTCAATTGCTGATCCGGCAGCCCTCGCGGGCTGGCCGGATCGTCATCGACCGCCGGCGACGGCGCGTTCAGTGCCCGAGGCCGCCGTGCTGGGCGGCATAGGCCAGCAGGTCAGCGTTGGCCGGATTGTGGGCCAGCATGCCCCCGTCGATCACATAGGGATGGCCATTGATGTAGCGGGCTTCGTCGGAGGCCAAGAAGCACACCAGATTGGCGATATCGTCCGGCTCGCCGATCTGCCTGGTGAGGACATGGCGTTGCATCACCTCCACCACGTCGGCCGCCACGGTCTTGGCCGCCTCGGTGAGCACCAGGCCCGGCAGCACCGCGTTGCAGCGGATCCCCTGGGCGCCGTGCTGGGTGGCAATCTGACGGGTCAGGCCGAGAATCGCCGCCTTCGATACGTTGTAGGCGATGCGGGAAACGTCCCCGGACAAAGCCCCGCAGGAAGCGGTATTGACGATGGCGCCCCCACCGGCGGCGATCATGTGGGGCAGGGCGAACTTGCAGGCGGCCAGGAAACCCCGCACGTTCACCGCCATCACCAGATCCCAGGTCTCGAAATCGATGTGGATGGCGTCGGTGTCCTTGGCATGCACCGCCGGAGCGGTGATCGCCGCGTTGTTGTGGAGCACGTCGATGCGCCCGTAGCGGGCGAAGGTCGCAGCCACCAGTTTCTCCACGGATACCACATCCCCCGCGTCGAACTGGCATGCCATTGCGTCGCTCCCCAGTTCCTTGGCCAGGGCCTCGGCCGGCGCCAGGTTCACGTCCGCCACCACCACCTTGGCCCCCTCCGCCGTCAGACGCCGACAGGTTGCCGCCCCGATGCCCGACGCCCCGCCAGTTACGATGGCGACCCGCCCTTTGAACCGCTCCATATCGCGCTCCTCCAAGTTATTGTTTTCAGCCAGACCCCAGTGCGTCCAGACGAACTGACACTTTATCATTTCAGAGAATCCGCCACACTTCATCCTGCCCACCTAGTCCCAGGGCTGGTGCAGGCGCGAAGAGGTCATAAAATCGAGGCTTCCCCACCCCAGCATTCGTTCATGACCGCCATCCGCTACCGCATTCAGCCCGCCAAACCCGAAGCCCACCTGTTTCAGGTGAGCTGCGAGGTGGGCGCCCCCGACCCCGCCGGTCAACGCTTCCGCCTGCCGGCCTGGATCCCCGGCAGCTACATGATCCGGGAGTTCGCCCGCCATATCGTCACCATCCGGGCCGAAACCAACGGCCGCCCGGTACCCCTGGAAAAACTGGACAAGCACACCTGGCGTGCGCCTGCCTTGGCTGGCCACCAACCCCTCACCGTTCACTACGAGGTGTATGCCTGGGATCTGTCGGTGCGGGCCGCCCACCTGGACACCACCCATGGCTTCTTCAACGGGCCCAGCGTGTTCCTGGCGGTGGTGGGACAGGAGTCCCTACCCTGCCTGGTGGATATCCAGCCGCCAGCGGGCAAGGCCTACCGGAACTGGAAGGTGGCCACCGCCCTGGCCGAAGCCCGGGGGGAAGCCGGCGCGGCCAAACGCCACGGTTTCGGCCTGTACCAGGCCGGGGACTACGACGAACTCATCGACCACCCGGTGGAGATGGGGGCCTTCACCCTGGCCCGTTTTGAAGCCGGCGGGGTGCCCCATGAGGTGGTCCTCACCGGCCGCCACGACTGCGACCTGACCCGCCTGACCACCGATCTCCGGAAAATCTGCCAGTGGCAGATCGATCTCTTCGGCGGCAGCCCCCCCATGGAACGCTACCTGTTCCTGGTGATGGTGGTGGGAGAGGGCTACGGTGGCCTGGAGCACCGGGCGTCCACGGCACTCCTGGCCAACCGCAATGACCTGCCCCACCCAGCCATGGAGGGTCTGCCGGAGGGCTACAAGAGTTTCCTCGGCCTATGCAGCCACGAGTACTTCCACACCTGGAACGTCAAGCGCATCAAACCCGCCGCCTTCGTTCCCTACGACCTCGCCCAGGAATCCTATACCCGCCTGCTGTGGGCCTTCGAGGGCTTCACCAGCTACTACGACGACCTGACCCTGGTCCGCTCGGGGGTCATTGCCCCCGCCGACTATCTGGAGCTGCTGGGCAAGACCCTCAGCAACGTGGAAAGAGGCAGCGGACGCCTCAAGCAAAGCGTGGCGGAGTCGTCCTTCGACGCCTGGATCAAGTATTACCGCCAGGACGAAAACGCCCCCAATGCCATCGTCAGCTACTACGCCAAGGGCGCCCTGGTGGCCCTGGCTCTGGACCTGCAACTGCGCCTCAACAGCCGGGGCAAGACCAGCCTGGACGACTTCATGGTCCAGCTCTGGCGGCGCCACGGCCAGACCGGCCAAGGGGTGGCGGAAGACGGACTGTTCCGCCTGGCCGAGGAACTGGGCAGCCGGGAACTGGGCCGCTGGCTGCGACAGACGGTCACCGGCACCCAGGACATTCCCCTGGAACGCTGGTTCCGCCAACTGGGCGTGACGCCCTCCCGGGATGGGGAGGCCAAGGGCCCCTGGCTGGGCATCAAACTGGCCCCGGGCAACGGGGAGGCCAAGCTCGCCCAAGTGCTGGACGATGGCCCGGCCCAGGCCGCCGGCCTGGCCGCCGGGGATACCCTGGTGGCCATGGATGGCCTGCGGGTGACCAGCGCCAACCTGGACCCTCGCCTGGCCCGCCAGAAGCCCGGCGACACCCTCACCGTCCACGCCTTCCGGCGGGACGAGTTGATGGAATTCCGGCTGGCCCTCGCCCCCCAGCCCAAGACCCGAGTCATCCTCAAGCTAGCTCCCAAGCCCAGCCCCGTCGCCCGCAAGTTGCGCCGGGCCTGGCTGGGCGCCTGAGCCCCCTTCCCTGGAGCAGACCATGAGCAAGGACAAGATCCTGATCTACCACAACCCCCGCTGCGGCAAGAGCCGCGCCGCCTGCGCCCTGCTGGCCGAGCGGGGCCTCCCGGCGGACCTGGTGGAATACCTCAAGACCCCCCTGGGCCGGCCGGAACTGGAAGTCCTCCTGGGCAAGCTGGGGCTGGCCCCGTCCCAGCTCGTCCGCAAGGGGGAAGCGGACTACAAGACCCTCTTCGCTGGCCGCAAACCCAGCGAGGGAGAAATCCTCAACGCCATGGCCGCCCACCCCATCTTGATGGAGCGTCCGGTCATCGTGAAGGGCGACAAGGCGGTGATCGGCCGGCCGCCGGAGAAGCTGCTGGAAATTCTTTAAGCGCGCAGCCCTCTGGCCGGGGCTCCAGGTGGGTGACCACGTGGAGGCCCGCCAGCTGGCCGGTGAGCGCCGCCTCGATCCGGTCCAGCCAGGCATGGCCCTCGGCCACCGTCCAGTCGCCGGGCACCAGGATGTCTACCGCCATGAAACGCTGATGGCCCGCCCGCCGGCTCTTCAGGTTGGCGTACCCCACACCCTGGGGCGCAAAGCCTTCCAGCACCTGAACGATCCGCGCCAGATCCCGCCCCGGCAGGGCCCGGTCCATCAGGCCATCGGCGGCAAAACGCACCAGCCGCAGGGCCTCCCGCAAGATGTTCGCCCCCACCGCGATGGCCAGGGCCGGATCCAGCCACATCCAACCGGTCAGGGCCACCGCCCCCACCCCGGCGATCACCCCCACCGAGGTCCACACATCGGTCATCAGATGGCGGGCGTCGGCGTCCAGAGCCGCAGAGCGGTGGGTCCTGGCGGCTTTGAAGAGAATCCGGGCCACCAGGAAATTGATCAGGGTGGCCACCGCCGAGACCGCCAGACCCGCATCCAGGGCGACCAGGGGCTGGGGATGGAGCAGGCGCGCGATACCAGTGGTCAGGATGGCGGCGGCGGCCCCCAGGATCAGCAAGCCCTCGAAGCCGGCGGAAAAATACTCAGCCTTGCCGTGGCCGTAGGGATGGCCCCGGTCGGGCGGAGTACGGGCCAGGGTGATCATCCACAAGGCAAAGCCGGCCCCGGCCAGATTGACGAAAGACTCCAGAGCATCCGACAGCAAGCCCACCGAGCCCGTCACCCACCAGGCCACCCCCTTGAGGAGGATGGTGGCCACGGCGGCGACAACGGAAAGCTGAATGAAGCGGACCGGGCTGGACATGGTGGCGAAGACTTTTTCCCTGGCCGCCGACTATAACGGAAAGCCCCGCCGGCGCGGCGGAAGAAAGGCCCACCGAACGCCACGCGTCATGCCAAGACGTTATGATAGACGGCCATGACCATCCCCCACGCCCGCAGCCTCCGACCGAGCCCACCATGGCCCCAGGCCCGGTGACTTCCGCCCTGCGCAGCCCCTGGCTGTCCACCTTGTTGGTGGTGGCCGGCCTGAGCCTGGCTCCCGTAGCGGCCTACCAGGTCAACCGCCTGGTGCAGGAAGAAATCCAGCACCGCCGCCTGGCCCAGGCGGAAACGGCTCGCCTGCGTCTGGACCATCTCCTGGACGCCCTGGCCTCCCGGGCCCGGGAGGCGGCCGGCCCCAGCGAGATCCCGCAGGATGCCAACGCCCGATTCCTGATGGCGGCCGACGCCTTGCGCCGGATGGCGCCCCAGGCGCTGGCTCAGGGACTGCTGTACGTCCGCGCCCCCGCGCCTCTTGGGCAAGCCGGAAATCTGGTGGTCCGGTCGGTCGCCCCCGGTGGCGCCGCCAGCGCCCCCGAACTGCTGGGCACCCCCCTGCCGGAAGCCTATCGGAGCACCCTGGCCGACAGTACCGGCACGGCCCTGATGATGAGGGCCCCGGAGAAGGGCGAGCCGCCCACCCTGGCCGTGCTGGCAGCCCGCTACGGCCCGGACGGATCGGCCCTGGAGGGGGCGGCCATCTTCCAGCTCCGGGCCGACGTATTGCTGGCGCTGACTGCTGGCCCGGAGACCGCCCCCAGGCTGGTGCCCGGCAACGCGCCAACCCCGCCCGGCACCCTCCTCCTGCCCACCGAGCGGCTGGGGCAAGGCTGGCGCCTGGCCTTTGCCCCGGCGCAGGACGGGGGCTGGCTCATCCAGCTGCCCTGGCTGGCGGCCCTGGGCACGGCGGCCCTGGGCCTGCTGGGGGCGGTGCTGCTGCGCCGCAAGCGGGAAGACCTGAATCTCGCCATCCGCTTCGCCCGCAGCGCGACCCAGGTGGCGGAATTCAACCAGGCCCGGCTGCTGGAATTCATCGAACTGTCCGCCGACTGGCTGTGGGAAACCGACCCGAACCACCGCTTCACCCTGGTTTCCGGCGGCATCCGCAATACCGCCCGGCTCGACCCGGCGGACTACCTGGGCAATCCCCCCTGGGAGGTGCCCCACGAGAATGCCGGTCCGGCCTTTTGGGCGGCCTACCGGACCCGGCTGGAACGGCGCGAACCCATCAATCTCACCGTCTCCCGGATCAATCTGGAAGGCAAGGTGCGCCACCTGGAGATCACCGGCACCCCCTGTTTCGAGGATGAACGCTTCCTGGGCTACCGGGGGATCGGGCGGGATATCACCGATCGCCTCAACGCCGAGCAGGCCCTGCGGGAGAGCGAAGCCCGCTTCCGTGACCTGGCGGAGCTGTCCTCCGACTGGTACTGGGAGCAGGACGCCCAGTTCCGTTACACCGCCCTCACCTCCAACCCCCAGGCCCACCGCCCCGCGCCCCAGGCGGAAATGCTCGGTCGTACCCGCTGGGAGGTACATGGCGCCACCGCTACCGATCCGATCTGGGCCAATCACGTGGCCACCCTCACGGCCCACCAGCCCTTCAACAACTTTGTCTACCAAAGCACCTGGGTGGACGGAGAGCCCATCTGGTTCTCGGTCTCGGGCCGACCCCTGTTCGATCCCCACGGAGAATTCATCGGTTATCGGGGGGTTTCCCGGGACATTACCGAGGAGCGCATGGCCCGCTTCGCCCTCCAGGAGAGCGAAGCCCGCTACCGCAACACCTTCGACCACGCCCCGGTGGGCATCGCCAACATGTCCCCGGGGGGCCTCTGGACCGGGGTCAATGACACCCTCTGCGAGATTCTCGGCTATGGCCGCAAGGATCTGATGGGCCAACCCGCCACCGCCTTCACTCACCCGGAAGACCAGGCCGAGGACATCCGGGCCTACCAGATGCTGTCCGACGGCAAGCTATCCACCTTCAGCCGGGAAAAGCGCTTCATCGGCCGGGATGGTTCCCTGGTGTGGGCCCGGGTCACCCTCTCCGCCCTCCAGGATCACTACGGCACCACCCGCGGCCTGATCTGCGTGGTGGAGGACATCACCGACCGGATCGCCGCCCTCCACGCCCTGCGGGCCAGCGAGGAACGCTACCGCCGGCTGGTGGATCTGGCCCCGGATGGGGTTTTCGTGCAGCGGGACGGGGTCATCCAGTTCGCCAACCGGGCCTGTCTGGACATTTTCGGCGCCCAGACCGAAATGGACCTGATGGGGCGGCGCCTGATGGACCTGGTGGAGCCGGAATACCGGGACGCGGAGCTGGACCGCCTGACCCGCCTCACCTCCGGAGAAGACGGGCCCGGCCAGCTGCCCCCCCGCCACCTGCGGATCCGCCGCCTCACCGGC
Organism: Rhodocyclaceae bacterium; assembly: GCA_034004685.1. Classification (GTDB taxonomy): domain Bacteria; phylum Pseudomonadota; class Gammaproteobacteria; order Burkholderiales; family Rhodocyclaceae; genus JAEUNX01. Next base: position 38,194 of record JAVEWG010000013.1, read on the forward strand.
GGATCGGTGGAGGTGGAATCCAGCCTGGCCGCCCTGGAGGTGGATCAGCGCCCGGCGGTGCTGTGCATTCTGCGCAACATTTCCGATCGGATCGCCGCCAGTCACGCCCTGCAGGACAGCCAGCGGCGCTACCGGGAAGTGGTGGAGTCGGTCAACGAGGTGATCTTCCAGACCGACCCCGCCGGGCGCTTCGTCTTCCTCAACCAGGCCTGGACCACGGTGGCGGGCTTCCGCCCCGAAGACAGCCTGGGGCGCAGCCTGGTGGAATTCCTCCATCCGGATGACCGGGCCCGGGCCCGGGCCAAGCTCCAGGAAGTCCTGGGGGGCGGCAAGCCGGCAGCCCATTGCGAACTGCGCCTGCGCACACGGGATGGCCAGATCCGCTGGATCGAGGGCGCCTTCCGGCTGATGACCGGCGCCGGCGGGGAACGGGCCGGCCTCACCGGCTCCCTGGACGACATCTCCTCCCGCAAGATCGCCGAGCTGACCCTGCGCAACCTCAATCAGGAGCTCGAAGCCCGGGTGCGCCTGCGCACCGCCGAGCTGGAGAACTCCAATCGGGAGCTGGAGGCCTTCTCCTATTCCGTCTCCCACGATCTGCGGGCTCCCTTGCGGGCCATCGATGGCTTTGCCCACATCATCGAAGAGGATTACGCCGAGCGCCTCGACCCCGCCGGCCGCGCCTACCTGGTGCGGATCCGCACCGCCAGCCACCGCATGGCCGCCCTGATCGATGACCTCATCGAACTGGCCCGCCTGACCCGCCAGCCCCTGCGCCGGGAATACGTGGACGTCACCGAAATGGCCGAACAGATCGTGGATGAACTGCGGGCCGAGAACCCCGACCGGATGGTGGATCTCCACCTCACCCAGGGCCTCTCCGCCCACGCCGACCGCCCCCTGCTCCGGGTGGTCCTGGAAAACCTGCTGCGCAACGCCTGGAAATTCACCATCAAGACCCCTCATCCCCAGGTCACGGTGTCCGCCGAGCGGATCAACGACAAGCTCACCTACTGCGTGGCCGATAACGGCGTAGGCTTCGACATGGCCTTTGCCGACAAGCTGTTCCGCCCCTTCCATCGGCTCCACGGCTCCGGGGACTTTTCCGGTTCGGGCATCGGCCTGGCCACTGTCCAGCGGGTCATCCAGCGCCATGGCGGCCACGTCTGGGCCGAAGCCCGGCCCAACGAAGGGGCCCGCTTTTACTTCACCCTGGGGTGAAACGGACGCCCCCCCCGGGATCTTGACCTGTGTCACACAACCCATGATGCGCCGCAGTATGCTTGAAACCCCCTGACCTGACCGCCCCCCGGGCCCGTCCGGCCGCCCCGTTCTCTCCGTCAAGGAAGCAAGCGCCATGAGCGAAAAACACTACCTGGCACCCCTCATGGAACCCCGCTCGGTGGGCATCATCGGCGCCAGTCCAAGGGAGGGCACCGTGGGTCACGTGGTGGTCCGCAACATGCTGGAAGCGGGTTACCGGGGCAAACTGTTCGCCATCAACCCCAAGCACCAGGAAGTACTGGGGGTTCCCTGCTACCGCACGGTGGAGGAAGTCCCTGCCCGCCTGGACCTGGCGGTGATCGCCACCCGGGCCGACACGGTCCCCATGCTGGTGGACGCCTGCGGCCGGGCCGGCACCAAGGCGGTGATCGTGCTCTTCGGCGGCTTTGCCCAGACCGGGCCCCGGGGCGCCGCCCTGGAGCGTTCGGTAGTGGAGGCCGCCCGGCGCCACCATGTGCGCCTGCTGGGCCCCAACTGCCTGGGGATCATGCGCCCCGACCTGGGCCTCAACGCCACCTTCACCCACAGCACCGCCATCAAGGGCAGCATCGGCCTGATCTCCCAGTCAGGGGCCCTGTGCACCGCCATCCTGGACTGGGCCAAGCCCAACAACGTGGGCTTTTCGGCGGTGGTCTCCCTGGGCTCGGCCAGCGACGTGAATCTGGGGGAAGTGCTGGACTACATGATCTCCGACCCCCGCACCGAGAGCATCTTTCTCTACCTGGAGGGGATCAAGGACGCCCGCCGCTTCATGAGCGCCCTGCGGGGGGCCGCCCGGGTCAAGCCGGTGCTACTGATCAAGGTGGGGCGCCATCCGGAATCGAACCGGGGGATGTACATCCACGCCGGCGCCAGACAGGGGGATGACGCGGTCTTCGACGCAGCCCTGCGCCGGGCCGGGGTGATCCGCCTGTACAACATGGGCCAGCTGTTCGCGGCGGCCAACGCCCTGTTCTCCCACTTCCGTCCCCGGGGCAACCGGCTGGCCATCGTGGCCAATGGCGGCGGCCCGGCGGTGATGGCCGCCGACCGGTGCGCCGACCTGGGCATCCCCCTGGCGGAACTGGCCGAAGCCACCCTCGCCAAGCTCAACGAGTTCCTGCCGGTCAGTTGGTCCAAGGGCAACCCGGTGGATATCCTCGGCAACGCCGACGAAGAGCGCTTTCGCCGGACGCTCCAGACCATCCTGGAAGACCCTGGCGTGGATGGGGTGCTGACCCTGCTGACACCCCAGGCCATCACCGATCCCACCGAAATCGCCCGGGTGGTGGTGGCGCTGGAAGAGAAGGCGGACAAACCGGTGGTCACCTGCTGGATGGGGGAAGACCAGGTGCGGGCCGGCCGCAAGGTCTTCGAGGAAGCGGGCATCCCCACCTTCCGCACCCCCGAGCCGGCGGTGGAGCTGTTCAGCCACATCTCCGCCTACTACCGCAATCAGAAGCTGCTGGCCCAGACCCCGCCGTCCCTCATCGGCCAGCGCCCGCCCTCCATCGAGAGCGCCCGGCTGGTGATGGAAACCGCCCTGGCCGAGCGCCGCAAGACCTTGAACGAGATGGAATCCAAGGCCATCCTGGCAGCCTTCCGGATTCCCATCGCCCAGACCGCAGTAGCCCGCTCCGCCACCGAAGCCATGGTCCTGGCCGAAGAGATGGGCCTGCCGGTGGTGATGAAGATCGACTCCCCCTCGGTGATCCACAAGACCGAATCCGGCGGGGTGCGCCTCAACCTCAACAGCCTGGCGGCAGTGCGCAGCGCCTACCAGGAGATCCTGGAAGACGTGCGCAAGAACAAGCCCGACGCGGTGATCAACGGGGTGGCCATCGAACCCATGGTCCAGAAGCGCAATGGCCGGGAGCTGATGGTGGGGGTGCACCGGGATCCGGTGTTCGGTCCGGTCATCACCTTCGGCGAAGGGGGCAACCGGGTGGAAACCCGCAAGGATCGGGGGGTCGCCCTGCCGCCCCTGAACAGCTACCTGGCGGGGGATCTGATCCGGTCCACCCGGATCGCCCCCCTCCTGGGGGAATTCCGCAACATGCCGGCGGTTGATATGGAGGCCCTGGAGACGGTGCTGCTGCGGATCTCGGAGATGATCTGCGAGTTGCCCTGGATCCAGGAACTGGAGATCAACCCCCTGATCGCCGACGAGGACGGCGCCGTGGCGGTGGATGCCCGCATCACCGTGGAGAACGTCTCCCCCTCGGCGGATCGCTATTCCCACATGGCGATCCATCCCTACCCCTCCCACCTCACCAGTATCTGGCTCCACCCCGAGAGCCCCGCAGTCACCATCCGCCCCATCAAGCCCGAGGATGCGGGGCTGACCGTCGAATTCGTGAGGGAGCTGTCTCCGGAAACCCGTTACCTGCGCTTCATGAACACCATGCGGGAGCTGCCCCCCGCCATGGTGGCCCGCCTCACCCAGATCGACTACGACCGGGAGATGGCCTTCATCGCCACCATCGAGGTGGAAGGCCGGGAAGTGGAAGTGGGGGTGAGCCGCTATTCGGTCAATCCGGACGGGGCATCCTGTGAGTTCGCCATCGTGGTGGCCGACGACTGGCAGCACCGGGGCCTGGCCCGCAAGCTCATGACGGTGCTCATCGAAACGGCCCGGATGAAAGGGCTGGAGACCATGCACGGGGTCTTCCTGTCCAGCAACGAACGAATGCTGGCCTTCGTCCAGAGCCTGGGCTTCATGCTGGCCACCGACCCGGAGGACAGCACCGTCAAACTGGGCGTGCTGGCCCTGCAGGATTAGGCGTGCACCAGCCAACAACCCCAGATCTCGCCCTCCCCCGCTGCGGCTGGTGCGGCAACGACCCGCTCTATCAGGCTTACCATGATCAGGAATGGGGGGTGCCGGTGCACGACGACCAGCGCCTCTTCGAGTTCCTGATCCTGGAAGGGGCCCAGGCCGGCCTGGCCTGGATCACCATCCTGCGCAAGCGGGAGGGCTACCGCCGCGCCTTCGCCGGTTTCGACCCCGCCCAGGTGGCGGCCTTCGACGAGGCCGACCAGGCCCGCCTGCTGGCCGATCCAGGCATCGTCCGCAACCGGGCCAAGATCGCCGCGGCCATCGGCAACGCCCGGGCCTTCCTGGAAATCCAGGCCCGGTTCGGCAGCTTTGCCCGCTTCATGTGGGACTTCGTGGATGGCGCCCCGATCCACAACCACTGGGCCACCCTGGCGGAAGTGCCGACCCGCACCCCGGTCTCCGACGCCCTCGCCCAGGCCCTCCAGGCCCGGGGCTTCAAGTTCGTGGGCAGCACCATCTGCTATGCCCACATGCAGGCGGTGGGAATGGTCAATGACCACCTGGTGGGCTGCCACCGCCACGCCCTGCTGGATGGACCCACCCGCGAGGGGCGCTGACCCCTCCTGTATCATCGCCGGCCCCGAATCACCGCCTCAACCACTGGATACCCGCCCATGGCCACCACCGGCACCATCGAAAGCGTTGAACTCCACGGCCTGCCCGCCCTCGCCCTCACCAGCCGGGATGGCGCCCGGGCGGTGGTCGGCCTGTTCGGCGCCCAGGTCTTGTCGTGGCAACCGGCGGGGGGCAAGGAATGGCTCTACCTTTCCGACCGGGCGATCTTCGACCGGAATACCCCGATCCGGGGGGGCGTGCCCGTCTGCTTTCCCCAGTTCGCCGGCCTGGGCCCCCTGGCCAAGCATGGCTTTGCCCGACTGCGCCCATGGGCCCCCGGGCAGCAGCGCCTGGAGCCGGACTTCACCCTGGCAAGCCTGCAACTCGCCCCCACCCCCACCGATCTGGCCGCCTGGCCCCACCCCTTCGAGGCCGAACTCACCATTTCCCTGGGAGGCGACCGCCTCGACCTGGAGCTGGAAGTCCGCAACACCGGTGAAGCCCCCCTGGCCTTCACCGGCGCCCTCCACACCTATCTGCGGGTGGCGGAAGTGGAAGAAGCCACCCTCACCGGCCTCCACGGCCTGACCTACCTGAACTGCGCCACGGACGGCCAGGCCAGGCGGGAAACCGGCGACGTGCTACGGGTGGACCAGGAAGTGGACCGGATCTACCGTCACGTCGCCCGGCCCCTGCTCCTGCGAGACGGCAACCGGGCCCTGGGCATCCGGGCCGAAGGGTTCCCCGACGTGGTGGTATGGAACCCCTGGGAAGAGCGCTGCGCCGCTCTGGCGGACATGCCCCGCAACGGCTTTCGCCACATGCTCTGCGTGGAAGCCGCCGCCACCGAGCCGGTGACCATCGCCCCGGGCGAGGACTGGTGGGGACGGCAGACCCTGGTGGCGTTATAAGGCAGGAGTTGGCGGCACCGGCCCACGGCGCCCCATGTTCACCGCTTGCCCTCGAGCAACCATCCCCCCTTACCATGGGGCCATCCTTCTGGCTTGTCCCCAGACCTTCCCCAAATGATCGAACAGAGATTCGCCATGCAGGCCATGAAACCGAGCCGTTCCGAATTCGTCGATATCCAGGGCTTGCGTATCCACGTGCGCCGCTGGGGCACCCCCGGCGCGCCGCGCATCTTCCTGCTCCACGGCTGGATGGATTGCTCCGCCACCTTCCAGTTCCTGGTGGATGCCCCTCGCTGGCGAGTGGGATATCCTTGCTCCCGACTGGCGCGGCTTCGGACTATCCGATTGGCAGCACGCCAACTATCTGTTTCCCCAGTACGCGGTGGAGCTGAAAATTCTGCTGGACCCGCCTGCCCGCCGACCGGGCCCGGTTCCTGGCCACTCACTTCTCCCGCCGGGACGAGCAAGGCCGCATCGTTCCCGCCGCCGACCCATGGCAGGCCATGGCCACGCCCCTGGTGCTCTATGAAGAGGATTACAACAGCTTCTGGCGCCTGGCGCAGGCCCCGGTGCTATGGGTGACGGCGGAGGACTCCTTCCTGCTCAAGCGCTTCGCCCATCGCCCCGAAGACTACCGGCGGCGTGTCGCCTGTTTCCGCCAGCGGCAGGAAGTCTCGGTCGCCGATGCCAACCACAACCTTCACCACGACCAACCGGAACGGCTGGCCCCCCTTATCGAAAGCTTCATCGCCGGCTAGGGTCTGCTTCCGATCACTCCACCGCCAGCCAGGTCTGGACCAAACGCACCCAATAGGCTGCCCCCACCGGGATCACCTCGTCGTTGAAGTCGTAATGGGGATTGTGGAGGGTGCAGCCCCCTTCGCCGGGGCCGTTGCCAATCCACACATAGGCGCCGGGGCGCTCCTGCAGAAAATAGGAAAAATCCTCGGCCCCCATGCTGGGCCGTCCGCCGGTCACCACCCGCTCGGCCCCCACCAGGGCTTCGGCCACCCCGGCGCAGAAGCGGGCCTCGGCCCTGCTGTTGATGGTGGGGGGATAACCTCGCTGATACTGGAAGTTGATGTTGGCGCCAAAGCTGGCGCCGATGCCGGCGCAGATGCGCTGCATGGTCTCCTCCACCCGGGCCTGGACCTCGGGGCGCAGGGTCCGCACGGTGCCGGACAGCAGAGCCCGATCAGGAATCACGTTGTTGGCTTCGCCGGCGTGGAACTGGGTCACCGACACCACCGCTGACTCCACCGGATCCACGGTGCGGCTGGTCACGGTCTGGAGAGCCTGGACCAGGGCCGCGCCGGCCACCACCGGGTCCACCCCCTGGTGGGGCATGGCGGCGTGGGCGCCGTGGCCCCGGATTTCGATGTCGAAACGGTCGGTGCCCGCCATCACTGGCCCCTCATGGATGGCGAAATGGCCCGCCGCCAGGCCAGGCCAGTTGTGCATGCCGAATACCGCGTCCATGGGGAAGCGCTCGAACAGGCCATCCTCGATCATCTCCCGAGCCCCCCCCTCCCCCTCCTCGGCGGGCTGGAAGAGCAGCACCACGCTGCCGTCAAAGCCCCGATGGGCCGCCAGATGCTCCGCCGCCGCCAGCAGCATGGTGGTGTGGCCATCATGGCCGCAAGCGTGCATCCGCCCAGGATGGCGGGAATGGTGGTGGAAATCGTTGCGCTCGGTGATGGGCAAAGCGTCCATGTCCGCCCGCAGGCCGATGGCCCGGCTCGAACTGCCGGCCCGGATCACCCCCACCACCCCGGTGCGCCCCACCCCCCGGTGGGTCTCGATCCCCAGGGACTCCAGGTGCTCGGCCACCAGGGCGGCGGTGCGATGTTCCTCGAAGGCCAGTTCCGGATGGGCGTGGATATCCCGCCGCAGGATGGCGTGGCGGGCCTGCTCGGCCCGTAACTGATGGATCAGGTCCATGGCGTGAATCTCTCGTTGGTCTGGTCCCGGGGCTGCGGGACGGTCAATACAGAAAGTTTAGCCCAGCGGCCCGGCCCCAGCTCAAGCGCCACAACGGTGCGGCCTGGCTCAACGGCTGTGCATCGCCAGTGCATTTTTCATGTTCGCGCCACACAATCCAGGACATCATGGACTGGTCCGGCTCTTGCTGGAGCCCTCCGGGAAAAGCTCTCAAAAGGAAAACCTCATGTCCATCCACGTAGCCCTGCACCACCGCACCGAATATACCTATGACCGGCCCATCAACCTGGGCCCCCAGGTTGTGCGGCTACGCCCCGCCCCCCACAGCCGTACCCGCATCCTGAGCTATTCCCTGCGGGTGCTGCCGGCGGAGCACTTCATCAACTGGCAGCAGGACCCCCAGTCCAACTACCTGGCGCGCCTGGTGTTCCCGGAGAAGACCACCCGGTTCAGCGTGGAAGTGGACCTGGTGGCGGAAATGGCCGTCATCAATCCCTTCGACTTCTTCCTGGAACCCTACGCCGAGCACTTTCCCTTCCAGTATGAGGACTGGCAGGAAGTGGAGCTGGCCCCCTACCTGGTGAAGCTGCCCGCCACCCCGCTCTTCGCCCAGTACCTGGCGAGCATCCCCCTGGAAAAGGCCCGTAGCGTGGACTTCCTGGTGGGCCTCAACCAGAAGCTCTTCGAACACACCCGATACCTGATCCGTCTGGAGCCCGGCGTCCAGACCCCCGAGGAAACCCTGGAAAAACGCTCCGGCTCCTGCCGGGATTCCGCCTGGCTGCTGGTCCAGCTGCTGCGCCACCTGGGCCTGGCGGCCCGCTTCGTGTCGGGCTACCTGATCCAGTTGAAGGCCGACGTCAAATCCCTGGACGGCCCCTCCGGTACCGAAGTGGACTTCACCGACCTCCACGCCTGGGCCGAGGTGTACTTGCCCGGCGCCGGCTGGATCGGCCTGGACCCCACTTCCGGCCTTTTTGCCGGCGAAGGCCACATTCCCCTGGCCTGCTCCCCGGAGCCCTCCTCCGCCGCCCCCATCACCGGAGTGCTGGACGAATGCGAGGTGAGCTTTTCCCACGAAATGAAGGTCACCCGGATCTGGGAAGCCCCCCGGGTCACCAAACCCTACAGCGACCAGCAGTGGGCCCGGATCGAAGCCCTGGGCCACGACATCGACGCTCAATTGCAGGCCATGGACGTGCGCCTCACCCAGGGGGGCGAGCCCACCTTTGTATCGGTGGACGATCCGGATGGGGCTGAATGGAACACCGCCGCCCTGGGCCCCACCAAACGGTTGCTGGCAGCGGACCTTTATCACCGTCTACGGGACAAGTACGGTGCCCAAGGCTTGGTGCATTTCGGCCAGGGCAAATGGTACCCGGGAGAGCAGCTGCCCCGCTGGTCCCTCAACTGCTACTGGCGCAAGGACGGGGAGCCCATCTGGCAGAACCCGGCCCTGATCGCCGATGAACGCCAGCCCGCCGGCGCCGACGACATCATCGCCGGCCGCTTCCTGCGGGGGCTGGCGGACCGCCTGGCCCTCGACGTGGAGCATGTCTTCCCGGCCTACGAAGACGTCTTCTATTACATGTGGCGAGAACGCCGCCTGCCGGCGAACGTGGACCCCTTCGACGCCCGCCTGGAAGACCCCATGGAGCGGGAGCGCCTGATGAAGGTGTTTACCCGGGGCCTGGACAAGATTACCGGCCACATCCTTCCGGTGGCCCGCAATCCGGCCACCGGCGCCTGGCAGAGCGGCCCCTGGTTCCTGCGGAGCGAACGCTGCTACCTGTACCCCGGCGATTCTCCCATGGGCTATCGCCTGCCCCTGGATTCCCTGCCCTGGGCCAGCAAGGAAGACTACCCCTGGGTGCACCCCACCGATCTCTTCGAGCGTTTTCCCCACCTCCCCGCCTATGCCCAGATCCGCCAGCAGTTCGGCCGGACCGACGGGGGCCGGCTCGCGTCAGTCAAGGATCGGGGGCTCCCCCCGGGTGCCGGCGCCGGCCCGGGAGAATCCGGCAACCAGGTCCCCACCCCCAAGACCTCTGCCAGCTGGATCACCCGCACGGCCCTCTGCGCCGAGGCCCGGGGTGGCGTGCTCTATCTCTTCATGCCCCCCACCACCTGCCTGGAGGACTACCTGGAGCTGGTGACAGCCATCGAAGCCACCTCTGCCAGCCTCAACCAGCCGGTGCTGCTGGAAGGCTACGAGCCCCCCCGGGACCCCCGGGTCAAGCACTTCCGCATCACCCCCGACCCCGGGGTGATCGAGGTCAACATCCACCCCGCGGGAAGCTGGGACGAACTGGTGGACCAGACCACCCACCTCTACGAAGCAGCCCACCATTCCCGCCTCACCACCGAAAAGTTCATGCTGGATGGCCGCCATACCGGCACCGGCGGCGGCAACCACTTCGTGCTGGGGGGCGAGACCCCGGCGGACTCCCCCTTCCTGCGCCGGCCGGATCTGTTGCGCAGCCTGGTGAGCTACTGGAACAACCACCCCAGCCTGTCCTACCTGTTCTCGGGCCTCTTCCTCGGCCCCACCTCCCAGGCCCCCCGTACCGACGAGGCCCGCAACGACGCCACCTACGAGATCGAGATCGCCTTCAAGGAGATGGAACGCCAGGGCCGGCTCCATCCGGACGGCTGCCCCCCCTGGCTGGTGGACCGGCTGATGCGGAACCTCCTCATCGACGTCACCGGCAACACCCACCGCTCCGAGTTCTGCATTGACAAGCTCTATTCTCCCGATGGCGCTGCCGGCCGCCTGGGGCTCCTGGAGATGCGGGCCTTCGAGATGCCCCCCCATGCCCGCATGAGCCTCACCCAGCAACTTCTCCTGCGCAGCCTGGTGGCCCGTTTCTGGCAAGAACCCTATGCCCCCGCCCGACTGGTGCGCTGGGACACCCAACTCCATGACCGGTTCATGCTGCCCCACTTCATCTGGCAGGACTTCCAGGACGTGACGGAGGAGATGCAAGCCGCCGGCTACCCCATCCAGGCCGATTGGTTCGCCCCCCATCTGGAATTCCGCTTCCCCAAATATGGCGATTACGCCGTCAAGGGCATGGACCTGGAAATCCGCGCTGCCCTGGAGCCCTGGCATGTGCTGGGAGAAGAAGGCGCCCAGGGGGGCACCGCCCGCTACGTGGATTCCTCGGTGGAACGGCTCCAGGTCAAGGCCAGCGGGGTGGCGCCGGATCGCTACCGGATCACCTGCAACGGGGTATCCATCCCCATGCAGCCCACCGGTGTTCATGGGGAATTCGTGGCCGGGGTGCGCTACAAGGCCTGGGCGCCCCCGTCGGCCCTCCACCCCACCATCAGCATGCACGGCCCCCTGACCTTCGACATCGTGGACACCTGGATGGAGAAGAGCCTGGGGGGCTGCCAGTACCACATCGCCCACCCGGGTGGACGCAGTTTCGACGTTTTCCCGGTAAATGCCTTCGAGGCGGAAAGCCGCCGTCTCGCACGCTTCTTCCGCATGGGCCACACCCCGGGCAAGATGGTGACAACAGCACCCGTCGTCAATCCGGAGTTCCCCCTCACCCTGGATTTGCGCCTGGGCTGAACTGGGTCGCCCGCAGTAGATCGCCGGGCCCATGGGCGCGCGTCCTAAGCCGCAACCATGGGCCCGGCGGGGTCTTCATGGCATCATGCCGGGCCCACTGTGCCCAGTGGCCCTTGGCATGCCAACGGCCGGGCGATTATTGACCCGCGGCGGACCATGCCCGACAGCCTGATCAACCACTACCTCCTCTTCCCCGAGCGTTACGATGAAATGCTCGGGGCCGATGGCCACCCTCGCGGGCACTGGCAGTCTTTCGTGGACCTCATCCGGGGGGCGGACGAGGAGACCCTGGCGCGGGGTATCCAGTTCGTCCAGGACGCCATCGAGACCGACGGGGTCTCCTACAACATTTACGGCGACACCCTGGGCGCCAAACGCCCCTGGGAACTGGACCCCTTGCCCCTGATGATGCCCCCGGAGGAATGGGCCGGGCTGACCCAGGCGGTGGCCCAGCGGGCCACCCTGCTCAACGCCGTCCTGAAGGATCTATACGGCCCCCAGGAACTCCTGGCCGAAGGCTTGCTCCCCCCCGCCCTGGTCTACGGCCAGCATGGCTTCAAGTGGCCCTGCGTCGGCACTCGGCCGCCGGGGGACGTGTTCCTCCACTTCTACGCGGTGGATGTGACCCGGGCGCCGGACGGACGCTGGTGGGTAATCGCCGACCGCACCCAGGGCCCCTCCGGAGCGGGCTATGCCCTGCAGAACCGGATCATCCTGTCCCGGGCCTTCTCCGAAGCGTTCCGGGATCTCCAGGTCCAGACCCTGGCAAGCTTCTTCCGGGCCGTCCAGGACAGCCTGCACCGGCTGGCCCCCACCGATGGCGAGCCCCCCCTGGCGGTGCTGCTGACCCCCGGCCCCTACAACGAAACCTATTTCGAACACGCCTTCCTGGCCCGCTACCTGGGCTTCCCCCTGGTGGAGGGGCAGGATCTGACGGTGCGGGACGACACGGTCTACCTCAAGACCCTGCGGGGCTTGCGCCGGGTACATGCCATCCTGCGGCGCCTGGACGACGATTTCTGCGACCCCCTGGAGCTGCGGGCTGACTCGGCCCTGGGCATCCCGGGCCTCTTGGGGGCGGTGCGGGCTGGGCGGGTCTTCATGGGCAACGCCCTGGGCAGCGGCGTGCTGGAGTCCGGCGCCCTGTTCGGCTTCCTGCCCGCCATCGCCCAACGCCTGCTGGGAGAAGAGCTCCAGATCCCCTCGGTGGCCACCTGGTGGTGCGGCGAACCGCCGGCCCTGGACTACACCCTGGAGCACCTGGACGAACTGGTGATCAAGGCCGCCTTCCCCAACATGCGCCGCGACCCGGTTTTCGGCCACCTGTTGAAGGGCCGCGCCCGCAAGGAATTCGTGGAGCGGATCAAATCCCAGCCCAACGCCTACGTGGCCCAGGAATGGGTGCGCCTGTCCCAGGCCCCGGTCTGGAGCCCAGACCAGCGGCGCCTGGTGCCCCGCTCGGTGGGCCTGCGCCTGTTTGCGGTGGCCACCCCGGAGGGCTATGCGGTGATGCCTGGCGCCCTGGGGCGGGCCGCCCCCGACCAGGGCACCGAGGTCATTTCCATGCAGCGGGGCGGTCTGTCCAAGGACGTGTGGGTTCGCAGCGAAGGGCCAGTCCAGCGGATCAGCCTGCTCAAAAGCCGCCTGGGGGTCATCGACCTGGTCTGTACCGGCACCGAAATCCCTTCCCGGGTAGGGGAAAACCTGTTCTGGATGGGCCGCTACGCCGAACGCTGCGAGACTGGCGCCCGCCTGTTGCGGGCTGCCCTGAGCCGCCTCTCCAGCCGGGATGATGATGACGACAACGTGGTGCCGGACATCCTGGCGGCCTGTCAGCGCCTGGAAATCCTTCCTGCCCTGGAAGCCGACGCCAGCCGGGAGGCGATGGAACAGGCGGTGCTGGCTGCCGTGGGCGACCCGGATCAGCCCGGCTCGGTAGCCGGCGCGGTGCGGGCCCTGTCCTTCGCCGCGGACCAGGTGCGGGAGCGCCTGTCCTCCGACAACTGGCACGCCCTCAACCGCCTGAGCCGCCTGTTCGCCAAGCCCTCCCCCAGCGTCGGCCACGCCCTCAACGGGGTGGACCGGCTGATGCTGGACTGCATCTCCCTGGCGGGTTTCGCCATGGACGACATGACCCGGGACGAAGGCTGGCGCTTCCTGATCCTGGGGCGGCGAGCGGAACGCCTGACCTGGCTCGCAGGCCTGATCGGCGGCGTGCTGGAAAGCCCACGCAAGGCCCGGGAAGCAAGCCTGGAGTGGCTGCTGGAAACCGCCAACTCCATCGTCACCTACCGGGCCCGCTACCGGCGGGTGCCGGAAGTGCTGCCAGTGGTGCACCTCATCGTCTTCGATGAATCCAACCCCCATTCGGTGGCTTTCCAGCTTTCCGCCCTGGAGCGCTACCTGACCAGCACCGCCCGGGAACTGGGCCATGGCCGGCCGGAGACCTTGGCGCCGATCCGGGCCAGCCTGCGGAACTTCGATCTCCCCAGCTTCGAGGCGGAGGACTGTACCCCCGCCTGCGAAAATCTGGCGGCCCTGCTGCGGGATGCCCGCCAGGCCGCCCACGCCCTGTCCGACGAGATCCAGCGCCGCTTCTTCATCCACACTGCCGGGAGCGTGCGATGAGTAGCCAGCGCTATCACGTCCTCCACGACACCATCTACCGCTACGACCAGCCGGTGGGAGAGTCCCGCCAACTGATTCGCCTGTCCCCCCGGACCCTGCCCTGGCAGAAGGTGCTGGCCCATCGCCTGGAGATCCAGCCCGAGCCCACCCGCAGCGCCGACTTCCTGGACGGCTTCGGCAACCCGGTGCGCGCCATCCACCTGGAAGCGGACCACGAAGCCCTGCTGATCCGGGCCGAATCCTGGATCGAACTCGCCCCCCGGGCCCTGCCGGAACTAGCCCGGACCCCGAGCTGGGAATCGGTGCGGGACACCCTGGCCTACCGGGCCGGACGGCGCTACCCCCCGGAAGTGCTGGAAGCCACCGCCTTCCGCTTCGAATCCACCCACGTCCGGGTCAAACGGGAATTCGCCCACTACGCCCACCAGGCCTTCGGCACCGGCCGCCCCGTTCTGGACGGAGTGAGGGCCCTGATGGGGCGGATCTTCGAGGAATTCACCTTCGACCCGGAGGCCACCGACGTATCCACCCCGGTGACCGATGTCTTCGCCACGAAGCGGGGCGTCTGCCAGGATTTCTCCCACTTCATGATCTCCTGCCTGCGTTCCCTGGGCCTGGCGGCCCGCTACACCAGCGGCTACCTGCTCACCCGCCCGCCCCCGGGTAAGCCCCGCCTGGTGGGGGCGGATGCCACCCACGCCTGGGTCTCGGTGTTCTGTCCCGGACTGGGCTGGGTGGACTTCGACCCTACCAACGACCTGCTGCCTGGCCTGGAGCACATCACCCTGGGCTGGGGACGGGATTTCGCCGACGTATCGCCCCTCAGAGGGGTGATCCTGGGGGGCGGCAGCCACGAACCGGCCATCGCCGTCACCGTGGTGCCGGAATCCGAGTTCGACCAAGTGTATGAAGGCGAAGCGGTGCCGGAACTGGACCTGGCTCCCCAGGAGCGCTGACCCGGGCAACGGGCCATGGCCTGTTGCCCGGGGGGTGGCTATGCTTGGCGCATCGCGGTTTCCCTGAGAACCCCACAAGGAGGATGCCCCATGAGCCATGAAACCAGCGTCGCCCTGCTGATCGATGCCGACAACTGCCCGGCCGCCAAGATCGAAGTGATCCTGGACGAACTGGCCAAGTACGGGGTGATCAACATCCGCCGGGCCTACGGCAACTGGAAGAGCACCGGCCTCAAGGGCTGGGAAGAAGTGCTCCACGACTACGCCATCCAGCCCATCCAGCAGTTCGCCTACACCAAGGGCAAGAACGCCACCGACAGCGCCATGATCATCGACGCCATGGACCTGCTGTATACCCAGAAGCTGGACGCCTTCTGCCTAGCCTCTTCGGACTCGGACTTCACCCCCCTGGTGATGCGGATCCGGGCCAACGGCCTGAAGGTCTTCGGCTTCGGCGAGAAGAAGACGCCCATGCCCTTCGTCAACGCCTGCTCCAGGTTCCTCTACCTGGAAAACCTGGGCTTGCCGGAGCCGGAGTCCGACGCGCCCGCGGAAAAGAACGTCCCCCAGCCAGCTCAGGCGCGCGCCGCCAGCGCCACCAGCCACCCGGACGAACCCCCGAAAGCCGTCGCCACCCCCCAGAAACAGGGGGCCAAGGCCCTCAAGGGCGATGCCAAATTGGTGAACCTCCTGCGCAAGTCGGTGGAGGCCGAGGCCGACGAGGATGGCTGGGCGCCCCTTTCCGCGGTGGGCTCCCACATCTCCAAGCAGGCCTCCTTCGATCCCCGCAACTACGGCTACAAGAAGCTCAGCGACCTGGTGCAGGCCATCGACCTCTTCGAGGTCCGCAAGGCCCACAACCATTACTACCTGCGGGACAAACGGGCCGCCCGCCCGAAGGGCGCCGAACCCGCCCCGGTGGCGGGCGCGTGAAGCGCTGCCCGCCAAAGGCGGGATGAATCCCACCCTGCATCCGCCCTGGGGGCGGGGCCGGGCCGGAGAGTGACGTGGGGCCGGTTTCAGCCGGCCAGGGGTGGTGCCCGGCGGGGTGGCGGGAGGAATCCCGCCCCACGGGGTCAAGCCCCCGGCTCCAGGGTCAACCGGCCCTAGAGGATGATCCCGCCCCCCAGGCAGACCTTGGATTCATAGACCACCACGCTCTGGCCCGGGGTGAGGGCCCACTGAGGCTGGGCGAAGACGATGCGGGCCACCCCCTGGTGGATGGCATCCACCTCGCAGGGCATGTCGGGGGTACGGTAGCGGGGCTTGGCGGTATACACCCAGTGGGTATGGGGCGCCCGGCCGGAGATCCAGTTGAGTTCCCCCGCCTCCAGGTTGTCCCGCAGCAGGGCCGGGTGCTCGTGGCCCTGGACCACGTAGAGCACGTTGGCCGCCACGTCCTTTTTGGCCACGTACCAGGCCTCGTGCTCGCCGGCGGCATCCTGGTGGCCCTTGATCCCGCCGATCAGGAGGCCCTTCCTCTGGCCGATGGTGTGGTACATCAGGCCCTGGTGCTCCCCCAGCAGCCGGTTGTCGTCCAACCCCCGGATCTCCCCGGGCTGGGCGGGCAGGTAGCGGGCCAGGAACTCCCGGAAGGGCCGCTCGCCGATGAAGCAGATCCCGGTGGAATCCTTCTTGTCGAACACGTGCAGCCCGGCCGCCTCGGCCATCCTGCGCACGTCCCGCTTGTAGAGCTGGCCGAGGGGAAAGAGGGTCTTGGCCAGCTGGGCCTGGTTGAGGCGGTAGAGGAAGTAGCTCTGATCCTTGGTGCCGTCCTCGGCCTTGAGGAGCTGATATTCCGAGCGGCCGTCGTTGTCCCAGCGCCGCACTTGGGCATAGTGGCCGGTGGCGATGCGCTCGGCCCCCAGGTTCATGGCGTGGTCCAGGAAGCAGCGGAACTTGATCTCGGAATTGCACAACACGTCCGGATTGGGCGTGCGGCCAGCCTGGTATTCCCGCAGAAAATCAGCGAACACCCGGTCCTTGTACTCGGCGGAAAAGTTCACCACTTCCAGGTCGATGCCCAGCACGTCGCACACCGAGGCCACATCCACCAGATCCTGGCGGGTGGAGCAGTATTCGTCGTCGTCATCGTCCTCCCAGTTCTTCATGAACAGACCGGTCACCTGATAACCCTGCTGCTTCAGCAGCAAGGCGGCCACCGCGCTATCTACCCCCCCGGACATGCCCACCACCACCTTCATGCCATTGCCTTCATTTTCACTGGACATAGGGTCCATCTCCATCACGCCAGTCGGACAGGGGCAGCACCACGGCGGGCACGCCCTGCTCCACGAACCAGCTGTCGATCACAAAGCGTGGCGGTGGAGCCTCCCCCTCCGGGGGCGCCTCCAGCGCTTCCACCACGGCTGAAAAGTGCTGGAAGATTACCAGACGGGTCCGCCGGGCGGCCGGCGCCACCCGGTGAAAGCGCAGCCAGCCCCGGGATTCCAGCATCCGCAGGAAACGGTCAGTGGTCGTGGCGTGGTCGATGCAATCCATCTTGCCGTCCACCCCGTCATCGGCCAGATCACCGGCCCGGTCGGCGTGAATCGGAGATTGCTCCCCGGCCCAGAGGTAAAGCCGCCCCACCGCCCAGGCCAGCACCGCCCGCTCCACTTCCGGGTCGCGGGAGCGGGCCAGCAGTTCCTGCAACTGGCCCAGTTGCTCGTCGGAGAACGCCACCCTGGCGGTCTGGGCGCAACCGTAGTTGTAGCAAACCTCCACGGATTCGGCCGCCCACCCAGGAGCAGCCACCCACCCAAGCCAGCAGGCCAGCGCCAGCAGACGCCACCCACTCATCGGTCGTAGTGGCGCAGCAACTCCAGGGGATAGCGCCGGCCCTCCAGATAATCCTCCACACACTGGAGGATCAGGGGACTGCGGTGGCGAGCCTGGCTGGCGGCCACCTCGTCGGGGGTCATCCACACCGCCCGGTGGATGCCCGCATCCAGGGGCCGGCCGGGCTCATGGCCGGTAAGCCGGCCGGCGAAGGCAAAGCGCAGGTAGGTGATCTCCCCGTCCGGACGGGGCCACTGGTAGATCCCCACCAGGCTTTCCGCCACGAAATGGTGGGCGGTTTCCTCCAGGGCCTCCCGGGCCACGGCGTGGATGAGGGATTCCCCCTCCTCCAGATGCCCCGCCGGCTGATTGAAGCGCAGGCCGTCGCTGGTTTCCTCTTCCACCAGGAGAAAGCGCCCCTCCCGTTCGATGACGGCGGCCACCGTCACGTTGGGTTTCCATTGTCGATCCATCGGTCCCGTTCGCACTGAAAATCAGGGCGGGATTGTACCCCCGCACCCCGGGAGGCCCGCAGCAGCGCTTACTTTGGGTTAAAATTTCTTGTTTTCGGGTAGGGGCATTTCCAAGCCCGATCCACCCCATTCCACTGGAGAACGAATATGTCCATGGCGGACCGCGACGGTTTCATCTGGTACGACGGCAAGCTCGTGCCCTGGCGCGAGGCGACCACCCACGTGCTGACCCACTCCCTGCATTACGGGCTGTCGGTGTTCGAGGGAGTTCGGGCCTACAACACCGTCAAGGGCACCGCCATCTTCCGCCTGGCCGAGCACACCCAGCGCCTGATCAATTCCGGCAAGATCTACCTCATGGACATCCCCTACTCGAAAGAGCAGCTGATGGAAGCCCAGCTTGAGGTGGTGCGGGCCAACAAGCTCGAATCCTGTTACCTGCGCCCCATCGCCTTCTACGGCTCGGAAAAGATGGGCATCTCCACCAAGGGCGCCAGCATCCACGTGGCCATCGCCGCCTGGCCCTGGGGCGCCTACCTGGGTGAAGACGGCCTGGAGCGGGGCATCCGCGTCAAGACTTCGAGCTATGCCCGCGCCAATGTGAATTCAATCATGCCCCGGGCCAAGCTGGCCGCCACCTACACCAACTCCATCCTGGCCAACCTGGAAGCCACCCAGGACGGCTACGACGAGGCCCTGCTGCTGGACACCCAGGGCTTCGTGGCCGAAGGCGCCGGAGAAAACCTCTTCGTCATCAAGGACGGCCAGATCTTCGAGCCGGAGATCGCCTCGGCCCTGACCGGCATCACCCGGGATTCGGTGATCCGCGTGGCCCGGGAATTCGGGCTCGAAGTGGTTTCCAAGCGCATCACCCGGGACGACATCTACCTGGCCGACGAAGCCTTCTTCACCGGCACCGCCGCCGAGGTCACCCCCATCCGGGAGCTGGACAACCGCACCATCGGCGCGGGCCGCCGTGGCCCCATCACCCAGAAGATCCAGGCCCGTTTCTTCGACGTGGTCAATGGCCGGGCGCCGGAATACGAACACTGGCTTTCCTTCATTTAATCCCGCGAGGTCACCATGCCCGAGAACACTGACCGGACCCAGGCCATCGAGGTCGCCACCCAGGACCTGCCCCTCCATTGTCCCCAGCCTGGCGCACCCCTGTGGGCCCGCCATCCCCGAGTATTCCTGGACGTGCTCAAGGACGGCCACGCCACCTGCCCATACTGCAGCGCCAAATACGTGTTCACCGGCGAGCATCCCAAGGGTCACCACTAAGCGCTACCCGGGGCGGGGGGTATCCGCCGCCCCCTTTCCCACCCACCCCCAGCCCCATGAGCAAGCCTATCTACACCACCCCGGTAGAGGCCGAAGCGGCCTTCTACGACGCCCTGTCCCGTTCCGATCTGGAAGGGATGATGGCGGTGTGGTCGGAGGACGACGAGGTCTATTGCGTCCACCCCGGCGGGCCCCGCATTGCCGGGCTGGCGGCGATCCGGGAATCCTGGCGCCAGATTTTCGCCGCCGGACAGCGCCTGGAGATCCGGTTGTCCCACCAGACCGCCATCGCCAACATGATGATGGCCGCCCATAGCCTGATGGAGCACATCGCCCTGGCAGGGGAAGACCTCCACCAGCCTCCCGTGCTGGCCACCAACATCTTCACCCGGGGTGCCCACGGCTGGCGGATCGTGGCCCACCACGCATCCCCCCTGGCCGAGCCGGAAGACCTCTTCGCCGACGCCACCCCCCGCATCGTCCATTGAGCCGGCCGGACTACCGCCCGCCCCCCTGGCTGCCGGGCCGTCACCTCCAGACCCTGTGGCCCCTGGCCTGCGAGGGCCCGCTGCCGCCTTACCAGCGGGAACGCTGGGCCACACCGGATGGCGACTTCATCGATCTGGACTGGCTCCCCGGTCCGGTCGATGCCCCCCTGGTGGTACTGTTCCACGGCCTGGAAGGCTCCAGCCGCTCCCATTACGCCCGTGCCCTCATGACCGCCCTGCAGGGCCAGGGCTGGCGTGGCGTGGTACCCCACTTCCGGGGCTGCTCGGGAGAACCCAACCGCCAGCTACGGGCCTACCATTCCGGCGATAGCGGAGAGATCCACTGGATCCTCCAGCGCCTGCGGACTGACCTCCCCTCCGCCCAGCCCCTCTTCGCGGCGGGGGTTTCCCTAGGGGGCAATGCCCTGCTCAAGTGGCTGGGAGAACAGGGCAGCCAGGCCCAGGCCCTGGTGGGTGGCGCGGCCGCCATCTGCCCGCCCCTGGACCTCGCCCTCTCCGGCCGGGCCCTCGGCCAGGGCCTCAATCGCCTCTACACCCGCCACTTCCTGTCCACCCTCAAACCCAAGGCCCTCCTCAAGGCAGCCCGCCACCCGGGGCGCCTCGACCTGGACGCGATCCGCCGGGCCACCACCCTCCACGCCTTCGACAACGCCTACACCGCCCCGGTCCATGGTTTTCGGGACACGGACGACTACTGGCGGCAAGCCTCCAGCCGCCCCTGGCTGGGCGCCATCCGGGTGCCGACCCTGCTGCTGTCGGCCCGCAACGACCCCTTCGTGCCCCCCGGAGCCCTGCCGGAGCCATCCGCGCTTTCCCCCCAGGTACGGTTCGAATGCCTTGCCGAGGGCGGCCACGGGGGCTTCGTTTCCGGCCCCTGGCCCGGCCACCTGGGCTGGCTGCCGGCCCGACTGCTCGCCCATTTCTCCGCGCTTGCGCCAGACGAACCGTGACAATTCCGTCCCCTCGCCCATCCCGGCCTCTGCCATAATCCGGCCGATTTCCTCACCCATCGGAACGTCATGAACCCAGTCTCCCACGCCGCCCCCGCCCCCGAGATCTTCAAGGCCTACGACATCCGCGGCATCGTCCACAAAACCCTTACCGCCGCCGCCGTCCGGGCCATCGGCCACGCCCTGGGCTCGGAAGCGGTGGCCCGGGGGCAGAAGACCATCGCCGTTGGCCGGGATGGCCGCCTCTCCGGCCCCGAGCTGGCCGGCGCCCTGGCTGAAGGCATCTGTGCCGCCGGGGTGGACGTGATCAACGTGGGTTGCGTGCCCACCCCTTTGACGTACTTCGCCGCCTACCACCTGGACACCCACTCCTGCGTGTCCGTCACCGGCAGCCACAATCCGCCAGACTACAACGGCCTGAAGATGGTGTTGGGGGGCCAGACCCTCCATGGCGAAATGATCCAGGCCCTGCGCCAACGCATCGTGAACAACAATCTGGTCACCGCCGCCACCCCCGGCAGGGTCACCCAGGCCGACGTGGTGCCCGCCTACATCGAGCGCATCGTTTCCGACGTGAAGCTCGCCCGCCCCATGAAGGTGGTCATGGACTGCGGCAACGGGGTAGCCGGGGCAGTGGCGCCGGAACTCTTCCGCCGCATGGGCTGCGACCTGGTGGAACTCTTCTGCGAAGTGGATGGCAACTTCCCCAACCACCATCCCGACCCCTCCAAGCCCGAAAACCTGGAAGACGTGATTCGGGCCCTCAAGGAAACCGACGCCGAACTGGGCCTGGCCTTCGACGGGGACGGGGACCGCCTGGGGGTGGTGACCAAGGACGGGGAAATCATCTTCCCGGACCGCCAGCTCATGCTCTTCGCCGAGGACGTCCTGTCCCGGGTACCGGGCGGCGAGATCATCTATGACGTGAAGTGCACCCGCAACCTGGCGGGCTGGATCAAGGACCGGGGCGGCAAGCCCACCATGTGGAACACCGGCCACGCCCTGGTGAAGGCCAAGCTCAAGGAAACCGGCGCGCCCCTGGCCGGCGAAATGAGCGGCCACGTGTTCTTCAAGGAGCGCTGGTACGGTTTTGACGATGGCCTGTACACTGGCGCCCGCCTGCTGGAAATCGTCTCCCGCGAACCAGACGCCAACCCGGTGTTGAAGAGTCTGCCCAACGCCGTGTGCACGCCGGAACTGAACATCAAGATGCAGGAAGGCGAACCCTTCGCCCTGGTGGACAAGCTCAAGGCCCAGGCCCGGTTCGAAGGCGCCGAGAGCATCCTCACCATCGACGGGGTACGGGTGGAATACCCGGACGGCTTCGGCCTGGCCCGCCCCTCCAACACCACCCCGGTGGTGGTGCTGCGCTTCGAGGCGGATTCGGAAGCAGCCATCGCCCGCATCCAGGCCGATTTCCGCCGGGCCATCGAAGGCGTGTGGCCGGGCGTGGTGTTGCCCTACTGAGGGTCGCGCCGGCTGAAGGAAAAAAGCGGCCCATAGGCCGCTTTTTTCTTGCCCCGGGCAGACGCTTCAGCCCCCCCGACGCCCTTTCAGCCAGTCCGCCACGGCCAGGCCGGTGCCGGCTTCCCAGGGGCGCAACGCCTCCGGCGCCACCAGGCGGTACTCGGCCAGCTCCTCGTTGAGAACGATCTCCCCGGCCGCCTCCACGTGATAGGCCAGAATCAGCTCGTTCTTGCGCTGGAAGGGGTAGGCGCCGATGAGGCTGGCGCGCCGGGCAACCAGGGCGGTCTCCTCCATCACCTCCCGGGCCACCGCCTCCTCGGGGCTTTCATCCCGCTCCAGGAAGCCGGTGATGAGTCCGAAGAAAGGGGTGGTCCACGCCCGGTTACGGGCCAGCAAGACGGCCCCATCCCGATCCATGCACTGGATCAGGGCCGCCACCACCGGCAGCGGGTTGTCCCAATGAACCCAACCACAATCCAGATCGGGGCAGGCCTGGCGCGACCGACCGGCCAGCGGGTAGGTCTGGAGGGGGGAGCCGCACGTGGGGCAGTAACGGTAGGCCATGGGTGTTTCAGCGGCCCTTGCCGGAGAGGGACCCCCGGTTGTAATCCGGATCCCCGGGGAAAACGTAGCGGCCGACTCCGAAGTACCCACCCTGGGCCTTGGCGGGCCGCAGGTCGTTTTCCGGGTAGCTTTCGGCAATCCTCCGGGCCTCCGCCTGACGGGCAGAATCCGTGAATTCCCAGCGCCCATTGGGCAGCAGGCGCACCGTCTCGCCACTGCTGGTGCGGGCCTCCAGCACCTGGCCTTCGCCGGCCAGGGCCAGGCCCCAGGCGGCCAGCAGCACCAGGCACCAGGCCCGCCGCCTCACAGCCGGCCTTCCAGCCAGGCGGCCACGGAGGCCAGGGCCGCCGGCAGGTTGTCCGGCTGGGTGCCGCCGGCCTGGGCCATGTCCGGCCGGCCACCACCCTTGCCCCCCACCTGCTGGGCCACCATGTTCACCAGTTCGCCCGCCTTGACCCTGCCGGTGAGGTCTGCAGTGACCCCGGCGATCAGGGTGACCTTGCCATCGGCCACCGACGCCAGGACGACGGCGGCGGTCTTGAGCTTATCCCGCAGTTTGTCCATGGTCTCCCGCAGGGTGGCCACGTCGGCCCCCTCCAGGGTGGCGGCCAGGGCCTTGATGCCTTTGATCTCCACCGCCCGGGCGGCCAGATCGTCGCCCTGGCTGGCGGCCAGCTTGCTCTTCAGGCGGGCCAGCTCCTTTTCCAGGCCACGCACGTTGTCCATGATCTGGGCGACCCGGGCGGCCACTTCCTGGGGCTGGGCCTTGAGGCTGTCCGCCACCTGGTCGAGCACGGCTTGCTGGCGCTGGACCAGGGCCAGGGCGTTATCGCCGGTCACTGCCTCCACCCGCCTTACCCCGGCGGCCACCCCGGCTTCCAGGGTGATCTTGAAAAAGCCGATATCCCCAGTGCGGCCCACATGGGTACCGCCACACAGTTCCTTGGAAGATCCAATGGTAAGGACCCGTACCTCGTCGCTATACTTTTCGCCGAAGAGCATCATGGCACCGGATTTCTGGGCATCCTCCAGACCCATCACTTGGGCTGCGGTTTCGGCATTGGCAAGGATCTCGGCATTGACCCGGCGTTCCACCTCCCGGATCTCGGCATCGGTGAGGGGCTGGGTATGGGCGAAGTCGAAACGGGTCTTATCCGGATCCACCAGGGAGCCCTTCTGCTGCACATGCTCGCCGAGCACTTCCCGCAGGGCCTTGTGCATCAGGTGAGTGACCGAATGGTTGCGGGCGGTGCGGGCCCGGGCCAGGGTATCCACCCGGGCGGCGACCCCGTTGCCCATGCTCAGGTGGCCGGTCTTGACCACCCCGTGGTGGCCGAAGACGCTGGCCTGGATTTTCTGGGTGTCTTCCACGGCGAAGATGCCATGGCTGGAACGCAGCTCCCCCTGGTCCCCCACCTGGCCGCCGGATTCGGCATAGAAAGGCGTGTCGTCCAACACCACCACGCCCACTTCGCCCTCGCGCAATTCGTTGACCGGCACCCCGTCCTTATATAGGGCCAGAACATTGCCCCTGGCTTCCAGGGATTCATAACCATGGAAGGTGGTCGCCGGGCCCGCGTATTCCAGGTTGGCCGCCATCCTGAACTTGCCGGCGGCCCGGGCCTGTTCCTTCTGCCGCGCCATGGCAGCATCGAAGGCTGCGCCATCCACCGTCACCCCCCGCTCCCGGCAGATGTCGGCGGTGAGGTCCAGGGGGAAGCCATAGGTGTCGTGAAGCTTGAAGGCGGTCTCCCCATTGAAGACGGTCACCTCGGCGCTGGCCATGGCCGCCAGCTCGGTTTCCAGAATCGCCATGCCATGTTCGATGGTGGCAAAGAACCGATCCTCTTCCTGCTTCAGCACCTCCATGATGCGCTGCTGGCCGGTCTTGATTTCAGGATAGGCCTCGCCCATCTCGGCCACCAGATCCGGCACCAGTTTATAAAAGAAGGCGGCGCGGGCGCCGAGCTTGTAACCGTGACGGATGGCGCGGCGGATGATCCGGCGCAGCACGTAGCCGCGGCCTTCGTTGCCGGGGATCACGCCGTCGGCAATGAGGAAGGAACAGGCGCGGATGTGGTCTGCCAGCACCTTCAGCGAGGGGCTGTTTTCATCCGCAGCGCCAGTCTTGGCGATGGTCTCGCGGGCGGCGGCTTTCAGCAGCACCTGGAACAGATCGATCTCGTAGTTGGCATGCACGCCCTGCAGCACGGCGGAGATGCGCTCCAGGCCCATGCCGGTATCGACGCTGGGCTTGGGCAACGGATGCATCACGCCGGCCTCGTCGCGATTGAACTGCATGAAGACGTTGTTCCAGATTTCGATGAAACGGTCGCCGTCTTCCTCGGCCGAGCCCGGCGGACCGCCCCAGATGTGTTCGCCGTGGTCGTAGAAGATCTCGGTACACGGGCCGCAGGGGCCGGTGTCCCCCATCATCCAGAAGTTGTCGCTGGCATAGCGGGCGCCCTTGTTGTCGCCGATGCGGATCACCTTTTCTGCCGGTATGCCGATCTCTTTAGTCCAGATGTCGTAGGCCTCGTCATCCTCCGCATAGACGGTGACGATGAGCTTTTCCTTGGGAATCTTGAAGACGACGGTGAGCAGCTCCCAAGCGTAGGCAATGGCATCGCGCTTGAAGTAGTCGCCGAAGCTGAAGTTGCCCAGCATCTCGAAAAAGGTGTGGTGACGAGCGGTGTAGCCCACGTTCTCCAGATCGTTGTGCTTGCCGCCAGCCCGCACGCACTTCTGCGAAGTGGTGGCGCGGGTGTAGGGGCGCTTGTCGAAACCGAGAAAGACGTCCTTGAACTGGTTCATCCCCGCGTTGGTGAACAGCAGGGTCGGGTCGTCGTGGGGCACCAGGGAACTGGAGGCCACGATCTGATGGCCCTTGGACTGAAAGAATTCGAGAAACTGTTTGCGGATTTCAGCGCTTTTCATGGGAATGCCAGGCTCCTGCCCGGGCGGGGAACACCCCCCGGCTCGGGTCGATGGTTCAATACGCGATATGGCGCGGATTGTATCACCGGCCTCCCGGGCCCTCCGCCCGGCGGGCCCCTGGAGGCCGCCGCCACCTATAATCGCTGCCATTACCCACCACGAGCGAACACCATGGGACACCGTCTTTCCAAGATCTACACCCGCACCGGCGATGCCGGCACCACCGGCCTGGGCAATGGCAACCGGGTTTCCAAAAACAGCCTGCGCATCCATGCCCTGGGGGAAGTGGATGAACTCAATGCCCAGGTCGGCCAGCTCCTCACCGAAGCGCTGCCGGAGGATATTCAAGCCCTGCTCACCGGGGTCCAGCACGATCTCTTTGATCTGGGCGGCGAGATCTGCATTCCGGGCATGGCGCTCATCACTCCCCGCCAAGTGGATCACCTGGAACGGGAGCTGGACCGCCTCAACGATCCCCTGCCACCCCTCAAGGACTTCATCCTGCCCGGCGGCAGCCGTCCCGCCGCCCTGGCCCATCTGGCCCGCACCGTGTGCCGTCGCGCCGAGCGAAGCCTGGTGGCCCTGGCTCAGGAAGAAGCGATCAATGACGCGCCCCGTCAGTATCTCAACCGCCTATCCGATCTGCTGTTCGTGCTGGGTCGGGTCCTCAACCGGGTCGCAGGCCGGGACGACGTGCTGTGGCAGAAGGGCAAGAACGCCTGAAACTGGGGCCGGGCGCGACCATCCGCCGCACCCGCTTCACCCGTCACAGCGCTACGCTAGCCTGGATTCGAACCCTGCAGGAGACCTGCCATCATGATCCGCCCCAGCCTCGTCGCCCTCGCCCTAGCCGTTGCCACCTGCGCCTTTGGCGCCGACCTGGAGATCAAGGACCCCTGGGTGCGGGGCACCGTGCCCGCCCAGAAGGCCACCGGCGCCTTCATGCAGCTCAGCAGCAAGGGGGGCGTGCGCCTCACCGGCGCCAGCTCGCCTGTCGCCGGAGTAGTGGAGATCCACGAAATGGCCATGGAAGGCACCACCATGCGCATGCGCCCGGTGGCGGGCCTGGACGTCCCCGCCGGCGCTCCGGTGGAGCTCAAGCCGGGAAGCTACCACATCATGCTGATGGATCTCCGGCAACCCCTCCGCGCCGGCGACCAGGTCCCCCTCACCCTGCGGGTGGAGACGGGCGGCAAGACCGAAAGCGTGGAGCTGAAGGCGGAGGTCCGCGCCCTCACCGCCGCCAACCCGGCGATGCAGAGCCATACACCGATGCATGGCCCGGACCACTGAAATCGTGGCCCCAGGCCGGGGCGGGTTTCGGCCGTCATGAATTTGGGTGAGAATCGGGATTCTTCTCACCCGTTGCAAGCAAGTTCATGAACCCCCTCGTGCAAGTCCGCCAGTTGGGCCAACAGATCTGGCTCGACAACCTTTCCCGTACCCTGCTCAACGAAGGGCATCTGGCCCGTATGATCCAGGAAGACCAGGTGGCCGGGGTCACCACCAACCCCGCCATCTTCCACAAGGCCATCGCCGGCGGGCGCTACTACGAAGAAGATCTGGCCATCCTGCGCCGCCAGCCCCTGGCGCCGGAAGCCCGCTATGAAGCCTTGGTCATCCCCGACGTGCAGCGGGCCTGCGACCTGCTGCGGCCCACCTGGCTGACCAGCCAGGGCGATGCGGGCTACGTCAGCCTGGAGGTTTCGCCGGCCCTGGCCCACGACGCAGCCGGCACCGTGGCGGCGGGCCGCCGGCTGGCCGCCACGGTGGGGCGGGACAACCTGCTGATCAAGGTCCCCGCCACCATGGCCGGTCTTGCCGCCATCGAAGCGCTCATCGCCGGGGGAATCAGCGTCAACGTGACCCTCATGTTCTCCCTCGCCCACGTGGACAGGGTGGCCGCCGCTTATCAGCGGGGGCTGGAGCGTCTGGTCTCGGCTGGCGGAGATCCACGCCGGGTGATGTCGGTGGCAAGCCTGTTCCTGAGCCGGGTAGACACCCTGGTGGATACGCGCCTGGCGACCTTGGACAACACCTCCGCCCAGGGCCTCCAGGGCCAGGCCGCGGTGGCCATGGCCAAGCTGGCCTACCGCCGCTACCTCGACCGCTTCCACGGTCCGGCCTTCGCCGCCCTCAAGTCCCAGGGTGCCCGCCCCCAGTTCATGCTGTGGGCCAGCACCGGCACCAAGAATCCCGCTTACAGCGACCTGCTCTACGTGGAGCCCCTGATCGGGCCGGAGACCATCAACACCCTGCCGGACGCCACCCTGGCGGCCTTGCGGGACCACGGCCAGGCGGCCAACCGCCTGGCCCAGGATTGGGATCTGGCGGAAACCTGCTTCGCACGCCTGGCGAGCCAGGGTATCGACATGAATCAGGTGGGGGAGCAACTGCAAGGGGAAGGCCTCGCCCAGTTCGAAACCGCCTTTGCCCAGATGCTTGCCCTGGTGGCCTGACCCGTGCCTTACCGGGCGGGGCACCCCTCTAGGTAGCCCCCGGATCGCCCCGTTTCGCGTTGCTCGGCTTACCAGGACACCCGGGCATTGGCTGTTCCCCACGCCGTGAACGGAACGATGCGGGAGGCAGCGGACCCCATGCAAAGAACGTAGACAGGCTCTTGAGGAAACACCAAGCCACTCCAAGTTTCCTCATGGGCAGTTGAAATTGGATTCGGGGGCGCTCAGTGGCGCCGGTCCCCTGCGCCCCGGGCCAGGAGCGGACTGGTTGCCGCATCCAGTTCATCCACCACCAGGCGCAGGGCCTCCAGGTGGCTTTCCACCATGGCCATCAACTGGCGGGTCGCTAACAGGGGCGTGCCCGCCAGGCTGCGAGCGCAATCGATCTCGGCCTGGAAAACCCTCAAGCGCGCAGCCTGGGCGGGGGGATGGGCATCGATGAAGCCTTGTAGATAGCGATCCCGGGCATGGAAGAAGGCAACAGGATCGCGCCGGGCAAGGCTGGCCCAGTCATCAAAACTAAAGTCCGACATGCCTTCTCCCTTTCCGGAGACGGACACTTGCTCCGAAACTCAATGCTACGGGAGCCGGTGAACGGCCACAAGCCGACTCCGTCACGGACGGGTCGGCTTGCGGCGCTTCGGGGAGGGCTGGCGTTTAAGCCGCCAGGGCAATCCGGCCCAACAGCTGGCTCTTGGTGACCCCCCGCTGCTCGCCCACCTGGCCCAGGAGTTCCTTCATGTCCAGGATCAACACGATCTGGCCGTTGGACAGCGTGGTGACCCCTGCCACACCCTTGGGCCGGAAATCGTCCAGGGACTTGATCACGGCGTCTTCCCGGCCGGCGAAGCTATCGATGGCCAGGATGAAGGAAAGCTCGGCGGTATGCATGAGCACACCATATTCGGGCAGTTTTTCCTGCTCCCAGCCCAGGAGCCCCGCGAGGGTCAGGATCGGCAGCACCTCGCCTCGCACCACCATGGTGGCCCGGCCGCCCACTTCCTGGATCTGCTCCGGGTTGATGGGCAGGATTTCCCGAACCAGGGAGAGGGGCACCGCGAAGGGCTGGTCTCCCAGACGAACCAGGAGCACCGGCAGGATCGCCAGGGTAAGGGGCAAGCTGATGACGAAAGTCGTGCCTTTGCCCGCGGCCGAACGGATTTCAATGGTGCCGTTGAGTTTCTGGATGTTGGTGCGAACCACGTCCATCCCCACGCCACGGCCGGAAACATCCGAAACCTGGGTGGCGGTGGAGAACCCCGGCAGGAACACCAGATTGAAGCTCTGGCGCTCATCCATGGTATTGGCCTCCTCATCGGAGATCAGGCCCTTCTCCAGAGCCTTGGCCCGCAGACGCTCGGCATTCATGCCCCGACCGTCGTCGGCCACCATGATGAGAATATGGTCACCCTCCTGGCGAGCCTCCAGACGCACGATGGATTTGACCGGCTTGCCATTGGCCGACCGCTCGGCGGAGCTTTCAACGCCGTGGTCCACCGCATTGCGGATCAGATGGATGATGGGATCGGAAAGATCCTCGATCATGGTCTTGTCGATCTCGGTCTCTTCGCCGGCCAGCACCAATTCCACGTCCTTGCCCAGGCTGCGGGCCAGATCCCGGGCAATCCGCGGATACTTCTGGAACAGCCGGCCGATGGGCTGCATCCGGGTCTTCATGACCGCGTTCTGCAGGTCCGATACCAGCAGATCCAGCTGATTGACGGCCACGTCCAGGGCATGCAGGGTGTCATTGTCCGCCTGCCCGTTGAGGATTTCGCTGCGCAGGGCGTTGAGCCGGTTCTTGGTCAAGCCAATCTCGCCGGAGAGGTTAAGCACCTGATCCAGCCGGGAGGTATCGACCCGAATCGAGTTATCCCGCTGCTTTTCCCCTTCGCGGCGTCCGCTGCCACCGCTGGCCCCGGGTTTATCCGAAGCCCGCCGGCCAATGGCGGCCTGGATGATCTGCTCCGGGCTCATGCCCCCCAATTCAACCGCACTGGGCCCTGGAGTCGGCTCCGGATTGATCGTTTTAATCCCCACCGGCATGGAGCCGGTCACCACGCCATGGAGCAATACCCAATCAGGCTCGCTGCCCGCCGCCCCGGACGAGGCGGCCGGCCTGCTCGCGGGTTCGGCGGGGGCTTCCGCGGCAGGCTGCGCCTGATCGCCGGAAAGCTGGCCGGCAATGGCCAGGCGCAAGCCTTCGATCAGGGCCGGCTCGGCCGCCGGAGGTTGCACCCCGGTTTCCAGCACGGAGAACATGCTGCGCACCGTGGCAGTGGCGGCCAGGATGACATCCATGATGTTCGAAGTGACCGCCAGCTCGCCGTTGCGCAACTTGTCGAAGAGGTTTTCCGTGAGGTGGCAGAGGGTAACGAGCTCGGCGGCATTCAAGAAGCCGGCGCCGCCCTTGATGGTATGGAAGCCCCGGAATATGTCGTTGAGGAGGCCCACGTCATCTGGCGTGCGCTCCAGATCCACCAGCTTGTTGTCCACGCCCGAGAGCAGATCTCCCGCCTCCACCAGGAAATCCTGCAGCAGATCTTCCATCCCCGCGAAATCACTCATCTTCCCGCTCCGCTCGGCAGCATGGGGCAGCCCGTTCGACGCCACCCCGGGTGGTGGGGGCCAGGAATCCTCCCGCCCCAACCGTCCTCAATCAGAAACCCAGGCTTTCCAGCAGGTCATCGACCTGCTCCTGGCTGGTTACCACGTCATCCCGCCCTTCGGCGTTGATCACCGGCCCGTTCATCAGGCCTGCATGTTTTTCGCTGAGCTTCTCGGCCCGTTTCTCGGGCGGCATGGCCTGGATGAGCACCGCCAGAAGCTCGGTCTCGAGCCGCTGAGCCATTTCCACAACTTTTTTGATCACCTGCCCGGTCAGGTCCTGGAAGTCCTGAGCCATGACGATTTCCATCAACTGGGCATTGGTGTTGCGGCTGCCGTCCTGAACTTCCCCAAGGAAATCCCGGGTAGAGGACGCCAAGGCCTTGAACTCATCCACCGCCAACTGATTGGCGAAGAGCTTGTCCCATTGCCCCCGCAGGGACTCCGCGCCACCCTGGAGGCGATTCTGGATGGGCTGAGCAATATCCGTGGCATTGAGCACGCGGCTGGCGGCCTGTTCGGTCATCTGGGCGATATAGCCCAGGCGCTGACGGGCATCGGGAAGCGCGCCGGCAACCTCCTTGAGGGGTTCATCGTAGCCCAGGGCACGCAGGGTATCGTGCAGCTGCCGGGTCATCTGGCCCAGCCGGTTGAATACCGTGTCACAGTTGTGCTCGGGGATGCCCGGGACGGACGTCGCCCCGGCGGAAGCATCCCCAGGGGTGGTGGCGGTTTCGCCAGCGTCGCCGAACTCTTCGGCAACGGAATCGAACAGGGCCTGCAGCGTATCGCTATCGCCGGTCACCACCTCGGCATCCACGACCTCAAGACGGGGCTTGGCAGGGGCTGCCGCGATGCTGTCAAACAGGGCCTGCAGGTCGTCTGAGTCGCCCGTTTCGTCGAATTTCATGCGTTTCACCATGGTAACCCTCCTCGTCCGGCGCCCTCAGGCGGCCTTCTGTCCCATTTTTTCGAAGATTTTTTCCAGCTTCTCTGAAAGGGTTCCGGCAGTGAAGGGTTTGACGATATAGCCGCTCGCGCCAGCCTGGGCGGCGGCAATGATGTTTTCCTTCTTGGCCTCGGCAGTGATCATCAGCACCGGCAGGTGCTTGAGGTGGGCGCTTTGGCGGATGGTCTGAAGAAGGGTCAAGCCATCCATGTTGGGCATGTTCCAGTCCGTCACCACGAAATCGAACTGGGCGCTGTTGAGCTTTTGCAAAGCCACGACCCCATCCTCGGCCTCGTCCACATTAGTGAAACCGAGTTCCTTGAGAAGGTTGCGAACAATGCGCCGCATCGTCGAGAAATCATCCACGACTAGAAATTTCATCTTGGGATCCGCCATGAGTGTCTCCGGTCAATCCAGGCTGCCGCGTCAGCGGCTCTTGAGCAGCAGGGGCCGAAGCGTGTCCGCGAGCACGTCGGCGTCAAATTTGGCCACGTAGGAATCCACCCCCACCCGCTTGCCCATGGCCCGGTTGGCCTCGGACGACAGGGAGGAGTGCATCACTACCGGGATGCCATCGAAACGGCTATCCGCCTTGATGTTGCGGGTCAGTACATAACCGTCCATTTCGGGCATTTCAGCATCCACCAGGATCAGGTCGATGTCATGCTGGAGGCTGCGACCGCATTGCTGGGCATGGGCGGCCATGCCTTCCAGCCGGGTCCACGCCTCCAGGCCATTCTGAGCGTGCTTGTGCTTGACCCCGAGCTTGTCCAGCACCTCGGCGATCTTGCGCCGAGCCACCGCGGAATCATCCACGTAGAAGACATTCACGTCGCCATCCACGCCTAGGGGCGGAATCGCCCCCACCACGGCCTCGCCAAAGGTGTTGGCGAGAATGGTTTCCACGTCCAGGATGGATACCAGCTTGCCATCGGGCAGCTCGGTGATCGCGGTGATGAAGTTATGCACTGCGGTGGAAACATTATCTGGCGTATGAACCTTATCCCAGTCCACCCGGATGATCCGGTCCACCTCATGCACCAAGAAGCCCAGAGTGCGCTTGCTGTATTCGGTCACCATCATGGAGCTGCCCCGGGCATCCCCTGGCTGCTCGATCCCCAGCACCTTGGCCAGGGACAGAACCGGGATCACGTTGCCCCGCAGACTTATCAGGCCTTCAACCCCCGCGGGCATGTTAGGGGCCTTGGTGATGAAGGGGGCCCGGGACACTTCCCGCACCTTGAACACGTTGATCCCGAAAGTTTCCCCGGTTCCAAGGGCAAACAGCAGGATTTCCATCCGGTTCGAGCCCGCCAGCTTGGTACGGGCATCGACGGCTTCGAGCAGGGAATTATCGCTACGACCCATTTTCATCTTGCTCCCCGTGTTGTCAGACCAACTGCTGGCTACCGGCTGCGGCGATCAGCCGCCGCAGGGTTTCCGCCAGTCGTTGAGGCTCGAACTTGGGCACATACTCGTCGACCCCGACCGACCGACCGAGCTGCTGATTGGACATGCCGGACAAGGACGAATGCATGATCACCGGCACCCCCTCGAAGCGGGGATCGGACTTGATCATCTTGGTCAGGATATAGCCATCCATCTCCGGCATTTCCACATCGGTCAGGACCAGGCTGACCATGTCCTTGACCTTGCGGCCGCAGGTTTCGGCGTAGGAGGCCACCTTCCTCAACTCCTCCCACGCCAGCCGGCCATTCACCGACCCGACGTAGCGCACGCCCATGGCGTCCAGGGTGCGCTCGATTTGCTTGCGCGCCACCGATGAATCGTCGGCAAAGTAGACCGTCACGTCGGGGGCGTCCAGGGGTTCGATACCCTTGAACATGAACTCGTCGTCGTAACGGGTGGTTTCGGAAAGCACCTTTTCCACGTCCAGCATCATCACCAGACGATTGCCTTCCAGTTCGGTGACTGCCGTCACCAGTCCGCCGAGATTGGCGGTCAGCATTTCCGGCGGCACCCGCATCATGCTCCAGTCCAGGCGCAGGATGGTGTCCACCGCCTCCACCAAAAAGCCCTGGGTGTGGCCGTTGTATTCGGTAACGATCATGATGTCCCGGGGATTGTCGTTACCCAGCCCCGCGTACTTGGCCAGATCCACCACTGGCACCAGCACCCCCCGCAGGCTGACCATGCCCTCCACCGACATGGGCATTTCCGGCGCGGCGGTGATGGGGGGGGTGCGCATCACCTCGCGCACCTTGAACACGTTGATCCCGAAGGTCTCGCGTCGGCCAGTGCGAGCATCCACCCCGAGGGAGAACAACAGAATTTCCAGCTTGTTGGTCCCCGCCAGACGGGTGCGGGCATCAATATTCTTGAGCAGATCCGACATGTTTTTCTCCGCGAGGCCCGGCACTCCTTCGGGAGTCATAGCGGTCTCGATGTGTGGCAATTATCGGCGGGGAAACAACTTTCTTTAGGGTGCTCAAACCCCGCCTGCCGGGCTAGCCGTCCGTCATCGGCCGGCCAGAAAACCAGAGAGAGAATCGGCCCCTGCCGGGGCTATTTAAGCCGCATTTCCGCGGATCGGGCATGGGCCTGCAGGCCTTCCCCGTGGGCCAGAATCGAGGCCACCCGCCCTAGGCGCTGGGCGCCGGCCTCCGACACATGGATCAGGCTGGTGCGCTTCTGGAAGTCATAGACCCCCAGGGGGCTGGAGAAGCGGGCGCTGCGCATG
Organism: Rhodocyclaceae bacterium; assembly: GCA_034004685.1. GTDB lineage: Bacteria > Pseudomonadota > Gammaproteobacteria > Burkholderiales > Rhodocyclaceae > JAEUNX01. Next base: position 72,548 of record JAVEWG010000013.1, read on the forward strand.
GTGGGCAGCACGTGGTTGGGGCCGGCGCAGTAGTCCCCCAGGGCTTCCACCGAGTGGTGACCAATGAAGATGGCGCCAGCGTGGCGGATGCGATCCACCCAGGGCTCAGGCTCGGCCAGGGACAGCTCCAGGTGTTCGGGGGCAATCCGGTTGGCCAGGGCACAGGCCTGCTCCAGGGACTCCACGTGAATCAGGGCGCCCCGATTAGCCAGGGATTTGGCGATGGTTTCCCGGCGGGGCATTTCCGGCAGGAGCCGTTCGATGCTGTCGGCCACCCTCTCGATGAAATCCCCGTCGGTGCACAGCAGGATGGACTGGGCCAGTTCGTCATGTTCTGCCTGGGCGAAAAGATCCATCGCCACCCAGTCCGGGTGGCCGGAACCATCGGAGACCACCAGCACCTCGGAAGGGCCTGCCACCATGTCGATGCCCACGGTGCCGAACACCCGCCGCTTGGCTGCCGCCACATAGGCATTGCCGGGCCCCACGATCTTGTCCACCTGGGGAATGGTCTGAGTGCCGTAGGCCAGGGCGGCTACCGCCTGGGCGCCGCCAATGGTGAACACCCGGTCCACGCCGGTGATGGCCGCAGCGGCCAGCACCAGGGAACTGCGCTCCCCCCGGGGCGTGGGCACCACCATGATCAGCTCCCCGACCCCGGCCACCTTGGCGGGAATGGCGTTCATCAATACCGAACTGGGGTAGGAGGCCCGCCCGCCGGGCACGTACAGCCCAACCCGATCCAGGGGGGTGATCTTCTGCCCCAGGCGCGTGCCGTCCGCCTCGGTATAGCTCCAGGACTCCAGCACCTGGCGCTCATGGTAGAGGCGGACCCGGTCGGCAGCCTGGCGCAGGGCTTCCCGCTGCTCCACTGACAAACCATCCAAGGCGGCCTTCAAGGTCGATCTGGGGAGCTCCAGGGCCGCCATGGCATGGGCCTCCACCTGGTCGAAGCGCCGGGTGTAATCCAGCACCGCCCCGTCCCCCAAGGTGCGCACCGCCTGGAGGATCTCCGTGACAACGGTTTCGATGCGGGCATCCGTGCTGCCCTCGAAGGCCAGCAGCGCATCCAGGGTAGATAGGAATTCCGGGCTGCGGGCATCGAGACGGCGGATGGCGGAACTCATGGCTGGATGGCTCCCGCAATGGCCTCCAGCACCGGCTGCAGACGGTCCCGCTTGAGCTTGAGGGAGGCTTGATTGACGATCAGGCGGGAACTGATGGGCATGATCTCCTCCACCTCGACGAGATTGTTGGCCCGCAGGGTGCTGCCGGAGGACACCAGATCCACGATGGCATCGGCCAAACCCACCAAGGGCGCCAGCTCCATGGAACCGTAGAGCTTGATCAGATCCACATGCACGCCCTTTTCACCGAAGTGCCGACGGGCCGCCTCGATGTATTTGGTGGCTACCCGGATGCGGCTACCCGGGCTGGTGGCGGCGGCATAGTCGAACCCCTTGGGCACCGCCACGCACAGGCGGCAGCGGGCGATGTTGAGATCCAGGGGCACATAAAGGCCCGAGCCGCCGTGCTCCAGCAGCACGTCCTTGCCGGCGATGCCCAGGTCGGCGGCACCGTGCTGGACATAGGTCGGCGTATCCGAGGCGCGCACGATCACCAGGCGCACATCCGGCCGGTTGGTGCCGATGATCAGCTTGCGGGAGGATTCAGGGTTCTCGTTGGGCACGATGCCCGCCGCAGCAAGGAGCGGCAGGGTTTCTTCAAAAATGCGCCCCTTGGAGAGGGCCAGGGTGATGCTGGACACGGGTCGGGCCTCGGGAAAACGGGGCGCCATTGTAACCCGCCAGGGCATCTGGTAGTCTCCGGCCGGATGGCTGAACCGCCCCAGGCGGTTTGGCCTTTTTCTTTTTTCAGCCCAAGGAGGCAAGCATGAAACCCGAGATCATCGTCTCGTCCCGCGATCTGGAACGCCTGGAAGGCCTGCTGTCCGCGCCTGCTGCCCGCTGCCGGGGCGACCTGGACGGTTTGCGCGACGAACTGGCCCGGGCCGACGTGCAGGAACCCCAGGACATGCCGGCGGACGTCGTCACCATGAACAGCCGCGCCCGCTTCCGCGAAGAAACCAACGGCCGGGAGTACGAACTGACGCTGGTTTATCCGGGCAATGCCAATGCGGAAACGGGCAAGGTGTCGGTCTTTTCACCTGCCGGCAGCGCCTTGCTGGGCCTTTCCGTGGGGCAGTCCATCGACTGGCCCACGTCGGACGGAAAATCCATACACCTGAAAGTACTGGAGGTAGCCTGGCAACCCGAGGCGGCCGGCATGCTGGAACTTTGAGGGACGGCCGCGCGGGGACCGATGCAGACCGCGCCGGCCCCCAATCCTCCGGTCAGCTCACCCGTCGCACCCGGGCCCCCAGGGCCGCCAGCTTGGTTTCCAGGGCTTCATAGCCCCGATCCAGGTGGTAGATCCGGTCCACCAGGGTTTCCCCTTCCGCCACCAGACCGGCAATCACCAGACCGGCGGAGGCCCGTAGATCGGTGGCCATCACGGCAGCCCCCTGCAGGCGGGCCACTCCGGTAACGAAGGCCGTATTGCCGTCGATCTTGATATCCGCCCCCAGCCGCTGGAGCTCCACCGCGTGCATGAAGCGGTTCTCGAAGATGGTCTCCCGGATCACCGCCGAACCCTGGGCCACGCAATTGATGGCCATGAACTGGGCCTGCATGTCGGTGGGAAAAGCCGGATAGGGGGATGTGCGGAGGCTCACCGCATGGAGCCGGGCCGGCGCCTTGAGGCGGATGGCGTCCCGCTCGGAGATGATTTCGCAGCCGGCATCCATGAGCTTGTCCACCACCGCATCCAGATAGCAGGACGAGGTGCCGGAGAGGCGGATGTCGCCGCCGGTGGCCGCCGCCGCGCACAGGTAAGTACCGGTTTCGATGCGGTCGGGCATGATCCGGTGGGTGGCGCGACGAAGCCGGGGCACGCCCTGGATGCGGATCACGTCGGAGCCCGCGCCGGAGATTCGCGCCCCCATGGACACCAGGCAGTTGGCCAGATCCACTACCTCCGGCTCCCGGGCGGCGTTCTCGATCACGGTTTCGCCGTCAGCCAAACAGGCGGCCATCATCAGGTTCTCGGTGCCGGTAACGGTGACCATGTCGGTGAACAGGCGGGCGCCCTTGAGGCGGCCAACTTTGGCGTGGACATAGCCATGCTCCACGTTCACCTCCGCCCCCATGGCCTGCAGGCCCTTGATGTGCTGGTCCACTGGCCGGGCGCCGATGGCGCAACCACCGGGCAGGGACACCTTGGCTTCGCTGCAGCGCGCCACCAGGGGCCCCAGCACCAGGATGGAGGCCCGCATGGTCTTGACCATCTCGTAGGGCGCCACCGGGTTGTCCACCACCGAGGCATCCAGGGTCACCGAATGGCCCTCCCGCGCAACCTTTACCCCCATCTGCCCCAGCAGTTTGAGGAGGGTGGAAATATCCTGAAGCGCCGGCACATTGGTGAAGGTCACCGGCTCGGCGCACAGCAGGGCGGCGCACAGGATGGGCAGGGCGGCGTTCTTGGCGCCAGAAATGGAGGTCTCCCCAGTCAGCCGGGTGCCCCCTTCAATCAACAACTTGTCCATTTTTCAGGGGATCAGAGCCCCAGATCCTTTCGCGCTTCGGCCCACTGGCCTGGAGAGTAGGTCTGCAACTGGAGGGCATGGATTTCATTGCCCATCAACTTGCCCAGGGTGGCATAGACCGCCTGGTGCTGGCGCACCGAACGCTGCCCCTCGAAATCCGGGCTCACCACCACCCCGCTGAAGTGCACCCCGTCATCTCCTTCGATCCGGATGAAGTCACAGGGCAGGCCGGCCTGGATCAGGCGCTCGATTTCCTTGGCGTCAAACATGAGAATTCCTCGTTGGGAACGGATCCTAGCCCCGCAGCTTGTAGCCGCGGGCCAACATGGCCAGGGTGAGCCCCGCCAGCACCACGCAACAAGCCAGGGATACCGTCAGGCTGGTCCACGGAGACACATCCGACTGGCCAAAGAATCCGTACCGAAAGCCGTCAATCATGAAGAAAAACGGGTTGAAATGGGAGACCCTTTGCCAGAAGGGCGGAAGGGAGTGGATGGAATAGAACACCCCGGAGAGCATGGTCAAGGGCATCACGATAAAGTTCTGGAAAGCCGCCAACTGATCGAATTTGTCTGCCCAGATGCCAGCGATCACCCCGAAAGAGGCTAGCACCACCCCCCCCAGCACGGCAAAAGTCAGGGCCCACAAGGGCTGGGCCACAGGCTGGACCACAAATAGCAAGGATGCCAGCCACACTCCGGCCCCCACCGCCAGGCCACGAATCACAGCCGCCAGCACATAGGCCGCGTAGAACTCCCGGTGGGTCAGGGGGGGCAGCAACATGAACACCATGCTGCCGGTGATCTTGCTCTGAATGAGGGATGAGGAGGTATTGGCGAAGGCGTTCTGCAACACCGACATCATCACCAGCCCGGGCACCAGGAAAGCGGTGTAGCTCAAGGCCCCATAGACCGTGACGTTGCGATCCAGCACATGGGAAAAGATCAGCAAGTAAAGCACCGCGCTGAGGACCGGCGCAGCCACGGTCTGGAAGCTCACCTTCCAGAACCGCAACACTTCCTTCCGCAGCAGGGTCTTAAATCCGATCATGCCCCACCCCCATCCCGCGTCAGCCGCAGGAAAACCTGCTCCAGATCGCTCTCGCCCAGTTCCATGGCTACAATCCCTGCGCCGCTGCCCCGCACCCTGGCCAGGATTTCCTCCACCTCGCCATAGCCCTCGAAGGGGATCTCCAGCCAGCCACCTGGCACCATCCGGCCAGCGAACTCCGCCGGCGCCACCGGCCGATCAAGTTGCAGGCGCAAGGCATGGCTGGCAAAGCGCTGCAACAGATTGGCGGTGGAGTCCAGGGCCACGATGCGCCCGGCCTTGAGCATGGCAATGCGCCCGCACAGGGTTTCGGCCTCTTCCAGGTAGTGGGTGGTCAGGACGATGGTGTGGCCGTCCTGGTTGAGCTTGCGGATGAATTGCCAGAGCCCCTGACGCAGCTCCACGTCCACCCCGGCGGTAGGCTCGTCCAGGACGATGACCGGCGGCCGATGCACCAGGGCCTGGGCTACCAGAACTCGGCGCTTCATGCCCCCCGACAAGGCCCGGGTATTGACGTTGGCCTTGGCGGTGAGATCCAGGTTGAACAGGATTTCGTCGATCCAGTCATCGTTGTCACGGATGCCGAAATAGCCGGACTGGATCCGCAGCATTTCCCGCACGGTGAAAAAGGGATCGAACACCAGTTCCTGGGGAACAACCCCCAGGGCTCGGCGGGCCTGGCGGTAATCGGTCACCACATCGTGACCCATCACCATCAGGCTGCCCTCGTCGGGCCGGATCAAACCGGCCAGGGTCGAGATCAGGGTGGTCTTACCCGCCCCATTGGGGCCCAGCAAACCAAAAAACTCCCCCTGGCCGACTTCCAGATCCACCCCGGCCAGGGCCATCAGACCGGGATAACGCTTGACGACGGAAGACAGGCGAATCGCCGGAAAAGTCATGGAGTCCCGTAAAGTCATGGAGTCCCGTAAAGATCAGATCGCTGATGCAAGCGGGTCGGCCAGCATGGCATCTATGCCATACAGGCGAGCCAGGCTCTGGAGGGATTCGGGCATGGCCTCGAAGCGCAGAGATCCCCCAGCCCGCCGGGAAACCCGCAGCCAATCCAGCAACACCGCCAGGCCACTGGAATCCGCATGGGTCACGGCGGACAGATCCACCACCCAGGCGCCTTCCCCCGGCTGCCCCTCTGCCAGCAGGGCGCGGGCCGTGGCCACCGTCATGGGGCCCTCCACCGCCAGGGTATTACCGGTAATGCGAATCATGACTTGGCGGAGGAGCCCGCTGTCTCCCGATTCTTGGCCTGAAGGGACTTGATCAAGCCGTCGATACCACCGGTCTTGATTTCCTGGGCAAAGGAACCTCGGTAGTTGATCACCAGGCTCACACCCCCCACCAGCACATCGTAAACCTTCCAGCCATTGGCGGTCTTTTCCAGGGAATAGTCGATCTGTACCGGCTTGGCGCCGGCCTGCTTGACCTCGGTGCGGACCTGTACATCGGTCTCCTCGGGTTTGGCCCGCAGGGGCTTGAAGTCGATCACCTGGTCCCGATACTGGGTCAGGGCATTGGAATAAGTCCGTACCAGCAGGCTCTTGAAGGCTTCGGTCAGTTGTTCCTGCTGCTCCGGGGTGGCCTGGCGCCAATCACGCCCCACCGCGTCAGCGGTCATGTGCTTGAAGTTGAAATGGGGCAATACCTTGGCTTCCACCAGTTCGACGGCCTTTTGGGTGTTCCCGGTCTGGATCGCCCGGTCCTGACGCACGATGGTCAAGACGTCATGGGTCACTTCCTTGACCAGCGCATCCGGGGCCAGATTGTTGGCCAGGACGATGAGGGGCGCCACCAGCAGGGCCAGGGTCGCGATGATGCGTTTCATAGGGATCTTGCTCCTAACAATACGGTCCCCGCCTGACGGGGATCGGTGGGCATGAAAGTGCACAGGCCAAGAATGGCCGCGATCAGGAAGGCAGGCAGCCCGAGGGAGAATCAATCGTTCCGCAGATCCCGTGGCGGCTTGCCATCGAACACCCGATAGCGGCGCTGCTGAAGGTAGTAATCCCGGCTGTAGAGGTATTTGTCCAGGGTGCCCTCCTCCAGGGTTTTTTCCACGCCCAGCAAAGTGTACCGGTCATGAACGGTGCTCAGGGCATTGAGAGCGTTACGGCTTGCAACGTCCTCAAGCCTGCCCACGGGGGAGGCCTTGAGGTCCACCACCAGGGCGACGGCGTCGCGGATGGTCCGGGGCCCAAACAGCGGCACCACGAAATACCCCCCCTCGCCCACACCCCATTTCCCCAGGGTCTGGCCGAAATCCTCGTCATGCTTTTCCAGCCCCATCCCCGTGGCCACATCGAATAGCCCGGCGACGCCCAGGGTGCTGTTCACCAGGAAGCGACCTGCATCAGAGAGCGCATCGGACACCTTGCCCTGCAACAGGCTATTGGCGCTGATCCAGATATCGCCCAGATTCCCGAAGAAGTTGCCGATGCCCTCCTTGACCGGTTTGGGCGCAATGGAGTCATACCCCTGGGCGACAGGTTTGACCACAGCCCTATCCACCGCGTCGTTAAAGCGGAACATAGCTCGGTTGTAGCCCTCAAGGGGATCGTTTTCAACGCCGGGCCCGGCGC
>JAVEWG010000055.1:0-19148 GCA_034004685.1 Rhodocyclaceae bacterium
GACGGTTCCGGCAATCCCCTGCACAAGCGGGCGGATTTCCTCAACACCCCCTGCCCCAAGTGCGGCAAGCCGGCCAAGCGGGAAACCGACACCATGGACACCTTCGTGGACTCGTCCTGGTACTACGCCCGCTACGCCACAGGGGCCGGCGCCAGCACCATGGTGGACGCCGAAACCGACTACTGGATGACCGTGGACCAGTACATCGGCGGCATCGAGCACGCCATCCTGCACCTGCTCTACTCCCGCTTCTGGACCAAGGTGATGGGCGACCTGGGCCTGGTCAAGTACCGGGAGCCCTTCGCCCACCTGCTGACCCAGGGCATGGTGCTCAACAACGCCTTCTTCCAGAAACCCGAAGGCGGCGGCAAGAACTACTTCTGGGAAGAAGAGCTGGACGTCCAGCGCGACGCCAAGGGCCAGATCACCGGTGCCACGCTGAAGAAGGACGGCTCCGTGCTGGAGCACGAGCTGACCACCATGTCCAAGTCGAAGAACAACGGCGTGGACCCCCAGGCCCTGATCGAGCAATACGGCGCCGACACCGCCCGCTTCTTCATGATGTTTGCCGCGCCTCCCGAGCAGACCCTGGAATGGGCCGACTCCGGCGTGGAAGGTGCCCACCGCTTCCTCAAACGGGTCTGGGCCTTCGGTCATGCCCTCTCCAACCAGGCCCGCAGCGACGTGTCCGCCGACCTGAGCGAAGACCTGGCCGCGGCCCGGCGTGAAATCCACCTGACCCTGAAGCAGGCCAGCTACGACCTATCCAAGCAGCAGTTCAACACCGTGGCCTCCGCCGGCATGAAGATGCTCAATGCCCTGGAAAAAGTGCAGAAGGATGCCTCCGCTGGTTGGGCCGCCGTGGCCCACGAAGGCTTCTCCATCCTGCTCCGGGTGCTGTCCCCCATCGCCCCCCACATTACCCACGTACTCTGGCAAGACCTGGGCTACGGTAGCGACATCCTCGCCGCCGACTGGCCCGAGCCCCTGGAAGCCGCCCTCAAGCAGGACACGGTGGAACTGATGTTGCAGGTAAACGGCAAGCTGCGGGGCAGCGTCAAGGTGGCCGCCGACGCCGCCAAGGACGTGATCGAAGCCGCCGCCCTGGCGGATGAAATGGCCATCAAGTTCATGGAAGGCAAACCCGCCAAGAAGGTGGTGGTGGTGCCTGGCCGCCTGGTAAACATCGTTTGCTGACCCCTCCGTCGAGAGTCCCCGCCATGCCCGCTACCCGTCGTCGCCTTCTTCTCGCCGCCCTGGCCGTTCCCCTCCTGGCGGCCTGCGGCTTCCAGTTACGGGGCGCCCAGCCTCTGCCCTTCAGCAGCATTCACCTGGGGACCGGGGAATTCACCGAGCTGTCGTCGGCCCTCAAGCGCCAGGTGGAAGCCAGCGGCAACGCCCAGGTGGTGAGCAACCCGGCCGAAGCTGAGGTGCGCCTGGAAGTTCTCAAGGACACCCGGGCCCGGGAAATCACCAGCCTCAACTCCGCCGGCAAGGTAAGGGAGTTCGAGTTGCGCCGGGCCTTCGACTTCCGCCTGGTGGATCGCTCCGGCGCCGAGCGCATCCCCCGCACCAGCCTGCTCATCAAGCGCACCCTCACCTTCAGCGACACCGAGGTGCTGGCCAAGGAGCAGGAAGAAGCCCTGCTCTACAAGGAAATGGATACCGACCTGGTGCGCCAACTGATCCGCCGCCTGGCCGCCGCCCAGCCCGCCCGCTAAGCCGGCCGCGCCATGCAACTGCGCCCGGAGCAGCTTTCCGCCCACCTGGAAAAGCGCCTGACGCCCCTGTATCTGGTCCATGGCAACGATCCCCTGCTGGTGGCCGAAGCCGGGGACGCCATCCGGGCCGCCGCCCGCCGCCAGGGCTTCAGCGAGCGGGAGGTGCTGGTGGCGGGTCAGGGCTTCCGCTGGGACAGCCTGCGGCTGGCCGCCGGCAACCTGTCCTTGTTCGGCGAAGCCAAGCTCCTGGACCTGCGCATCCCCAACGGCAAACCCGGCAAGGACGGGGGCGAGGCCCTCCAGCGCCATGCCAAGGCGCCGCCGGAAGGGATCGTGACCCTCATCACCCTGCCCGAACTGGACTGGGCCACCCGCAAGACCGCCTGGTTCCTGGCCTTGGTGGAAGCCGGAGTGGTCCTGGAACTCCTGGCCCCGGAGCGGGACCAGCTTCCCCGCTGGATCGCCGGACGGCTCGCCCGCCAGCAGCAACACGCTCCTTCCGAGGCCCTGGCCTTCATCGCCGACCACGTGGAAGGCAACCTGCTGGCGGCCCATCAGGAAATCCAGAAGCTGGGGCTGCTCTGCCCGGCCGGCGAGATCAGCCTGGCCCAGGTGGAGGAAGCCGTCCTCAACGTGGCCCGCTACGACGTAGACAAGCTGCGCTTTGGCCTCCTGGAAGGCGATCCGGCCCGCTGCGCCCGCCTGCTGGAAGGCCTGCGGGGGGAAGGGGCGGCGCCCCCCCTGGTGCTGTGGGCCCTGGCCAACGAGCTGCGGACCCTGGCCAACCTCAAAACCGGCGCCCAGGCTGGCCAACCCCTGCCGGCCCTCTTCAAGACCGAGCGGATCTTCGACGAACGCCGCCGCCAGGCCCTGGGCCGGGCGCTACCCCGCCTGACCCTGGGGCGCCTGCGGGGCGCCCTGCTCCATGCCGCCCGCATCGACCGGATGATCAAGGGGGTGGCCAAGGGGGAGGTCTGGGACGAGTTCCTGGCCCTGGTGCTGCGGGTCACCCGCCAGGCCTGACCCGGGCTAGGGCTAGGGCTAGGGCTAGGGCTGGGGCGGTGCCGGTGGCGGTGGTGCCTCCCGATCCACCCGCACCCGCCAGTAGCTGGCAAAACGGGGAATTCCCTTGGCGCTCAACGCCTTGTAGCGGTAGGTCACCCACGCACCCAGGGGCGGCGGATCGCGCCGTACCTGGTCGGAAAACCCGCTCCCCAGGCGAAAGCGCCGGCCGTCCTCGGTTTCCACCTGCAAGGCCCCCAGGCGGCCGGCATGGCGGCCCTGGCCCGGAAGATGGGCGACGACGCGCGCTTCCCCATCCAGGTAGGGCTTGTATTTGAGCAAGTCGTCGCTGCGCCCGGCCCGGTACAAGGCATCCCCCCGGTGGAGCATCAGGCCCTCGCCCCCCGCCCGCACCACCTGGCCGAGCCGGGTGCGCAGATCCTGGGCGGAAGTGGCCGGAACCTGGGGAACCACCTGGACCCAGGGCTGCTCGATTCGCGCCGCCACGGCCCGCAGCGCCGCCAGCCGCTCCGTGAAGGGGCCGGGGTGGGCCGGCAGATCAAAGAGCATGAAACGCACCCGACGCCATCCCTGATCATCCGGGGTCTGGGCCCGGACGATGGCCACCGTTTCCTCAAAGCGTCCCCGGCCAACCCAGAGTTCGCCTTCCATGGGCTCGCCCGGCCAGCCGGCGGTGAACCAGGGCGGCGCCGCGAGGGGATTGCCGGCGCGGGTCAGCAACCGCGAGCCATCCCAATAGCCCCTCACGCCATCGAGCTTCTCGCTGACCCAATAGCCCGTGGGATCCCGCCCTTCCTCATAAACTTTGGCCAGACTGACCGGCGGAGCCCCCCAGCCCGGGCCCGCCCCCGCCAGGGCCAGCCATCCTCCCAGCAGGGCCGCCCAGCCCCGACGCCACCCCATCCGCCTGCCAAGCTCCACCATGACAAACCCCTCCCAATCGGCAAAGGGCCAAGATTATCCTTTTGTCATGATCCGGGACAGCCTGGCGAACTTGTCCGCCCACCACCCTCTCGCCGGCGCGGCCTGTGCTGAATCCAGTCGGGCCAGTAGAATGATTGATTCAGTGTCTTCCCTTGCATTTACGCCTCGCCATGCACATCGAAACCTACATGGACTCCCTGGGCCAGGCTGCCCGCGCCGCCGCCACCCAAATGGCCAAGGCCGGCACTCGCGCCAAGAATGAAACCCTGCTGACGCTCGCCCGCCTGCTGCGGGAGCAGACCGACGCCCTGCAGGTGGACAACGCCAAGGACATCGCCGCCGCCGAAGGCCAGGGCCTGGAGGCCCCCATGGTGGACCGCCTGCGCCTGACGCCCAAGGTGCTGGCCACCGTGGCCGAAGGTTGCGAACAACTGGCCGCCATGCCCGACCCCATCGGCGAGATCACCGGCGTCAAACGCCGTCCCACGGGCATCAGCGTCGGCCAGATGCGGGTACCCCTGGGGGTGTTCGGCATGATTTACGAGAGCCGGCCCAACGTCACCATCGAGGCGGCCTCCCTGGCTTTGAAGAGCGGTAACGCCTGCATCCTGCGGGGCGGTTCCGAGGCGATTCATTCCAACCTGGCCCTGTGGAAGCTGGTGCAGCAGGCCCTGACCGAAGCCGGCCTGCCCGCCGCCGCCGTGCAACTGGTGGAAACCACCGACCGGGCCGCCGTGGGCCGCCTGATCGCCATGCCCGAATTCGTGGACGTGATCATTCCCCGGGGCGGCAAGGGCCTGATTGAACGCGTCAGCGCCGAGGCCAAGGTGCCGGTGATCAAGCACCTGGACGGCAACTGCCACACCTATGTGGACGCTGAGGTGGACATCGCCAAGGCCCTGGTGGTCACCGACAACGCCAAGACCCAGAAGTACAGCCCCTGCAACGCCACCGAATCGCTGCTGGTGCACGCTGCCTCCGCCGCCGAATTCCTGCCTCGGATCGGTGCCATCTTCGCCGCCAAGGGCGTGGAGATGCGCTGCGACGCCGCCGCAAAAGCCATACTCGCCACGGTGCCCGGCGCCAAGGTAGTGAACGCAACGGAGGAAGACTGGGCCACTGAATACCTCGACGCCATCATCAGCGTGAAGGTGGTGGCCAGCCTGGACGAGGCCATCGCCCACATCAACCGCTACGGCTCCCACCATACCGACGCCATCCTCACCACCAACCACCCCAACGCCATGCGCTTCCTGCGGGAGGTGGATTCGGCTTCGGTGATGATCAACGCCTCCACCCGCTTCGCTGACGGCTTCGAGTACGGCCTGGGCGCGGAGATCGGCATTTCCACCGACAAGTTCCACGCCCGGGGCCCGGTGGGCCTGGAAGGCCTCACCAGCCAGAAGTGGATCGTGCTGGGGGACGGGGAAGTCCGCGCTTGAGTTGGGTCGGCGGAGCATGTTGCGCGCACCGCAAGGAACCCATGGTCGGAAGCCTGGCGGGCAAGGGCGGCGGCTGGCCCTGCCCGGCAGAGGACGCTGTGGGTACTCAATGTCAGCTGGCCGGATGAATCCGGCCCTACGAACCGGGCCGTAGGGCCGGATTCATCCGGCCAACGCAAGCTCCTGCCGGTCCGCAGGGCGGGATTCGCCCCGCCAACGCCGCCTAGACAAAGCTCTCGTCTTCCCGCAGATAGCGCCAATGCCCCAGGGGGAGATCCCCCAGGGCCACCCGCCCGATGCGGACCCGCTTGAGCCCGGTCACCCGCAAACCCACCAGTTCGCACATCCGGCGGATCTGGCGTTTTCGCCCTTCCTTCAAGACAAAGCGCAGTTGATCCGCGTTCTGCCATTCCACCCTGGCCGGACGCAGAGGCCGGTTGTCCAGGCTCAGGCCATGGTTGAGCAAAGCCAGGCCCTGGGCGGAAAGCTCGCCACTCACCCGCACCAGATATTCCTTCTCCACCACCGAATCGTCGCCGATCAGCAGGCGCGCCACCCGGCCATCCTGGGTCAGGACCAGCAGGCCGGTGGAGTCGATATCGAGCCGCCCGGCCGGCGCCAGCCCCTTGAAAATCGCCGGGGTGAATCGCGGGCCCTCGGTGCCGAACTGACTGGCAGCGGTGATCAGGCTTGCCGCCGGGATGAAGCCGGGCTCGGGCTGGCCGGAGACGTAGCCCACCGGCTTGTGGAGCAGGACGGTGGCCAGGCGCGCCTGCTTTTGGCGGGCCTGGGGTGCCAGGGTGACCGTGGCATTCGGATCGATGCGGCTGCCCAGTTCGCTGACCCGCAGTCCATCCACGAAGACCCAGCCCTTTTCAATGAGGGCGTCGGCCTCCCGGCGGGAACACATGCCCCGATCGGCCATCACTTTGGACAGACGCACCCCCTGGGGGGCGCCCCCCTCCGTCGGCGGGGAGGCCATCCTGGCCCCGGAGGCCGGAATGGTGGGTTGAGGGGCCCGGACACGGACCGGCTTACGGGGGGACGAGGGACGATCGGTCACGAAGTGCTCCTGGGCCACGTGCTGCGCAAGGCGCGCATTGTGCCATGGGCCCCGCTGGTCCTGGGCCTCCCGTTCCTGGCCCGAATGTGGCAGCCGCGCAACTATCGTTTGTGCAATGCGAAAGGGCGTATCAGAATGTTGCGGTTTGCTCGATCCTGGAGTTCTTAGTGTCTGCCTCGGAACACAAAGCCAAGCTATCCACCCTGATCATCAGCGCAATCGGCGTAGTGTATGGTGACATCGGCACCAGTCCCCTCTATGCCATGAAGGAGACTTTCTCCGGTCACCATCCGCTGGCGGTCACCGAGGCCAATGTCTTCGGCGTGCTTTCCCTGCTGTTCTGGACGGTGATGCTGCTGGTCACCCTCAAGTACGTGGCCATCATCATGCGGGCCGACAACCGGGGGGAAGGCGGCTCCCTGGCCCTGCTGGCACTGGTCACCGAACTCACCCGCAAGCATCGACTGCTGAGCTGGGTGGTGACCATGCTGGGGATCTTTGCCGCAGCCCTGTTCTTCGGCGACAGCATGATCACCCCGGCCATCTCGGTTCTCTCGGCGGTGGAGGGCCTGGAAGTGGTGAATCCGGGCCTGACCGAATACATCATCCCCATTTCCGCAGCCGTGCTCACCGGACTGTTCTTCGTCCAACGCCGGGGCACCGGGGTAATGGGACTGGCCTTCGGCCCCATCATGGTGACCTGGTTCGCCACCCTGGCGGTGCTGGGCATTTTATCCATCGCCCGGGAGCCGGCAGTACTCAAAGCCCTGAGCCCCCTCTATGCTTTCCATTTCATCCTGGATACCCCCCATATCGCCTTCCTGGCTTTGGGCACAGTGGTGCTGGCGGTCACCGGGGGCGAGGCCCTGTACACCGACATGGGCCATTTCGGCCGGCGGCCGATCCGCCTGACCTGGTTCGGCCTGGTGATGCCCGCCCTGCTCCTCAATTATTTTGGCCAGGGGGCGCTGCTGATCCATGAGGCCCAGGCCGCCGACAACCCCTTCTACCACCTGGTGCCGGACTGGGGCCAGCTGCCCATGGTTTTCCTGGCCACCGCCGCCACGGTGATTGCCTCCCAGGCGGTGATCTCCGGCGCCTTCTCGGTGGCCCGCCAGGCAGTGCAGATGGGCTACCTACCCCGCATGGCCATCCGTCAGACCTCCGACAAGGAAAAGGGCCAGATCTATGTACCCTTCACCAACTGGACCCTCTACCTGGCAGTGATGGCCCTGGTCTTCGGTTTCAAGAGTTCCAGCAACCTGGCCGCCGCCTACGGTATCGCGGTCACCGGCACCATGATGATCGACACCATTCTGGTGGCCTTCGTCGTGGTCCTGATGTGGCGCTGGAGCCTGTGGCTGGCAGTGCCGGTCATCGCCGGTTTCCTCCTAGCCGACACTGCCTATTTTGCCGCCAACGCCGTCAAGATCCCCCAGGGGGGCTGGTTCCCCCTGGCCATGGGCCTGGTGTCCTTCACCGTGCTGACCACCTGGAAACGGGGCCGCGCCCTGTTGTTCAACGAGATGAAGCGCCTTTCCATCCCCCTGGAGGCCATCGTGGAAGGTATGCTCGACAGCATCCACCGGGTCAGCGGCACGGCGGTGTTCATGACCAGTCACGCCGAGGGTGCCCCCTCCGCCATGCTCCATAACCTCAAGCACAATCAAGTGCTGCACGAACGCAACGTGCTCCTCACGGTGATGGTGGAAGACCGCCCCTATGTACCCCAGGCCGAACGGGTGGTGGTCAGCGACCTGACCCGGGGCTTCTACCGGGTGACGGTCCATTACGGCTTCATGGAAGAACCGGACCTGCCCGCGGCCCTGAACCTGTGCGCCCAATACGGCCTGGGCTTCGACATGATGAGTACGTCCTTCTTCGTCTCCCGGGAGACGGTCATCCCCAGTCTCAAGCGGGGCATGGCACCCTGGCGGGAAAAGCTCTTTTCCTGGATGTCCAAGAACGCCATGAGCGCCACGGACTTCTTCAAGATCCCCACCAACCGGGTGGTGGAAATGGGCACCCAGGTGGAAATCTAAGGCCGGCTCTCAGAGCACCAGGAAGGCTGCCACCGCCACGGCGGTGGGGGCCAAAGCTGACACCAGCAGGCCCAGGGGGTTGATGGCCCCGTCGGAGAAGGCACCCCGCAGGATGGAAAAGCCCGCCGGATTGGGGGCATTGGCAATCACCGTGAGGCCGCCCCCCGCCACAGCCCCCGCCACCAGCGCGTACTTGAAGGCGGCTGAAGTCCCCTCCACCAGGGAACCCAGATAGGTCAGGGCCGCGTTATCGGTCACTGCGGTGAGCCCCAGTGCACCGAAGGACACCACTGTTTCCGGCAGCCCCCCCAGGAGCGGCTGGAGCCACCAGGCCTGCTGCCCCCCCAGGGTGACCAGCCCCATCAGGAAAAAGCCCACCAACAAACCCTCCCGCAAGATGAGGGGAGTCTGGTAGCGGGCATAGGCCGAGACAAAACCCAGAAAGAACAGGAACAGCCAGAAGAACACCCGGGGGTGATGGCTGAACGCCACCACCCCCACCAGGAACGCCAGATGGATGGCGATCACCAGGGCGGGCACCCGCTCCCCCGGGGGTGCCGCCGTGGCGATCGACAGCCGCGCCAGTTCTGCCCGGAACAGCAGGGTCACCGCCAGACCGTTCACCGCCACCGCGATGGCCGCCTTCCAGCCGAAGGTGGTCAACATGAAGGGCAGATCCCAGCCCCACTGGCCCGCTACGATCAGCACCGGCGGCGCGGCAAAGGAAGTCAGGGTGCCGCCGATGGAGATGTTCACGAACAACACCCCCAGGGTGGCGTATTTGAGGCGCTCCGGGATCGGCTGCTGGAAAAAACGATCCCGCAGGATCAAGGCCGCCAGGGTCATGGCGGCCGGCTCGGTGATGAAGGAACCCAGGAGGGGCAGGAAGGTCAGCACCGCCAGATAGAAGGCCTGGGGGGGCGCCAGGGGCAGCAACCGGGCCACCCCCAGGGTCAAACTGGAGGCCAGCTCGCAGATCGGCCGGCTGGCGGCGATCACCATCACCACGAAGACGAACTCCGCCTCGGTGACATTCACCGATTCCAGATAGGTGATCGCCCCTTCCTTGCCCGTGGCCACCGTCAGGACCACCAGGAAGACCGCCGCCCAGAAGCCGAACACCACCTCCACCTCCCCCAGCAGATGCCAGACCCCGGCGTGGGTGGGATGGGTTTGGGCCAAGTGCTCGAAGCGGCTGGTCAGAAAGGTGTGGAGGACCGCCACCCCGAACAGGACCGTGGCAAGTATTTCCAGGTTGGTGGGCGTCATAGGCGCTTGCAGGGAAAGTTATTGGGGGATTGAAGCATGGCGGCCCGGCCGCCGCCATGGCTGGCGAAGGCCGGGCCGCCCAGGAAAGCCCGGGTCAGGGGGCGCCGACGGCTTCCAGCGGGGGAGTCCCCTGACTGATGGTCCGGTGGGGCGCTTCCGGATGCCAGCCTAGCACCGCCACCATCACCAGGAAGCCCACCACGTAGGCCACCGCCACGTGCCAGCCATGGCGCAACCACTGCCCCACCGAGCGGGCTTCCGGAAACAGGTTGGACAGGGCCACCCCGGCGGAGGAGCCGAACCAGACCATGGAACCGCCAAAGCCCACCGCGTAGGCCAAAAATCCCCAGTCATAGCCCCCCTGCTTGATG
This sequence comes from Rhodocyclaceae bacterium, assembly GCA_034004685.1. Lineage (GTDB taxonomy): Bacteria > Pseudomonadota > Gammaproteobacteria > Burkholderiales > Rhodocyclaceae > JAEUNX01. The sequence goes on from JAVEWG010000055.1 coordinate 9,856, forward strand.
GCCAGGGCGGTCAGGGGAATGTTGTCGAACACCGCCGATACGAAGCCCAGTCCCATGGCAGTCTGCCAGGACGCAGCGGGGAGCTTCTCCACCGGCATCATGGAAGCGCAGGTCACCAGGGACAGGAGGAAGATCGACCCCTTGAAGGCCTCCGGCAGGAGCTCCCAGTCGGGCCGGCGCAGGGGCACCGAGACCAGGATGGCCACCCACACCGCCACCCCGATGAAAGGGAAGTGGTCCGCCAGCGGGGCGAAACGGGTGTTGATCACCACATTGGTAACGATGGCGCAGGCCAGGATCAGCAGCACGATCCCCACCCGGGCCCAGTCCACCCGGGTATGGCTATGGGCATTGCGCAGGATGGGTGAATAGGCGTGCTGCTGCTTGGCCGCCACCACCCCGACGATCAGCAACGCCACCAGGGCAGGCAGGAAGGCCTCCACCACCTGGAAGGGCGATACGCCGGCGATCCACATCATGGTGGTGGTGGTATCCCCCACCACGCTCCAGGCCCCGCCCGCATTGGAAGCCGCCACGATGCCCGCCAGGTAGCCGATATGAACCCTGGCCCGGAACAGCTGGTGAGCCATGGCCCCGCCGATCAGGGCCGCGGCGATGTTGTCCAGAAAGGAAGAAATGAACCACACCATCACCAGCAACAGGAAACCGCCCTTCCAGTCGTCCGGCAGGAAACGGGGCAGGATCACCGGCACATGGCTCTTTTCGAAATGACGGGCCAGCAGGCTAAAGCCCATCAGCAGGCACAGCAGATTGGCCAGCACCACCCATTCATGGGCAAAGTGCCCCACCAGGCCGGGCAGGCCGTCGCCGGTCTTGAAACCGGTGAAGCCCAGCTTGTAGGCGGTGATCACCACCACCCCGGCGAGGGCCACCTTCAGGGTATGGTCATGGAACAAGGCCACCCCCAGCAGCACCAGGGCGAACAAGATGAAATCCAGGGGGATTCCCAGCACGCCAAGACCATCCCCGGCCAGGGCCGGCCAAGCCGCCAGGGCCAGGGCCAGGATCAAACCGCTCCCCCACCGGCCGAATAGGTACTTACCGGCGGAGATCCGCCCAACTTGGCCTTGCATTGTGTTCTCCCGAAAACGAATGGATCGAATGGTATCAAACGCCTTCGCGCCGCCCTCCCCTGGCGATTCAGGAAGGAGATGGGGCAAGGCATGCCATGACACGCCGCCATGGGCGCGGGGAGACTGGGAAGCACTGTCCATGCCACCGGGGCCATTTCAATCCTAAAGGCGGGAAGCGAACGTCCCGGGGCCAGCAGGGCCCTCATTTTTTGTCAGAAAGGCGACAAATCCGGCGCTGAAGGACATTTCCATCCTGACCCGGAACACCCTCCCACCCAGCCGCGCCCGGGGCTCTGTTTCATTAGGCGAAACGCGGCCCGAAAGGGTACCATCCGCTGATCTGGCCACCCTCCCAACGTCCATGCCACGCGGCGCCTCTCCCCCGGAAACCAAGAACCCCATCCAGGTCATCGAGCGGATGATGAAGCTGCTCGACGTCCTGGCGCACCACCCCGACCCGGTCCCCCTCAAGCAGATCGCCCTGGAAACCGGGCTGCACCCTTCCACCGCCCACCGCATCCTGGGCGCCATGGCCCAGGAGGGATTCGTCGAGCGGGCCGAGGCGGGGATCTATCGCCTGGGCATCCGCCTGCTGGAACTGGGAAGCCTGGTCAAATCCCGCATTTCCCTGCGGGAGACTGCCCGGCCCGCCATGGTGCGGCTCCATACCGCCACCGGGGAGAGTGTCAACCTGGGTATCCGGGCCGGGGACGAGATCGTGTATGTGGAGCGCAGCTCCAGCGGGCGTTCGGCGGTGCGGGTGGTGCACATCGTGGGAGCCCGGGCGCCGCTCCACACCACCGCCACTGGCAAGCTGTTCCTGGCGGATGACGGCACCAACCAGGTCAGGGACTACTGCCGCCGCACCGGCCTGCCCGCCTCCACGCCGGCCTCCATCACCACCCTGCCCGCCCTGGAAAAGGAGCTGGAGCGGGTGCGCCGCCATCGGGTGGCCTACGACATGGACGAGGTGGAATCCGGCGTGCGCTGCATCGCCGCCGGCATCCGGGACGACGCCGGGGAACTGGTGGCCGGCCTGTCCCTGTCCACCCCCTCCGAGCGCTTCAACCCGGACTGGGCCCCCCTGGTCCGGGAAACCGCCGAGGACATTTCCCGCGCCCTGGGCTACGTCCCGCCCAAAAAGTAAAAACGCCGGGACTCCCCCGGCGTTCCGCAGATCCGGCGATCCGCGCGCCTTCAGCCGGCGCGGCTGGGATTGGTGACCGCGATATGCTGGGCGCCGGCGGCCTCCAGCCACTTGCGGATGCGCTGGGCGTCAGCCACCCGGGTGTATTTGCCGAGGGAATCCAGCAGGACGATGATCAAGGGCTTGTTGTTCATCCAGGCCTGCATCACCAGGCAGCGGCCGGACTCGCTGATGTAGCCGGTCTTGGAAACCCCGATGTCCCATTCCGGACTCTTCACCAGGGCATTGGTATTGCCGAAGCGGCGCATCCGGCCCGCCACCGCCACTTCATGCTCGGGGGTGGTGGAAAACTCCCGGATCAAGGGATAGCGGGATGCCGCCGCCACCATCTTGGCCAGATCCCGGGCGCTGGATACATTGGAAGAGGTGAGGCCGGTGCTGTCATGGAAGCGGGTATCGGACAGGCCAATCGCTTCGGCCTTGCGATTCATGGCCGCCACGAAGGCCGGCCGGCCCCCGGGGTAATGGCGGGACAGGGCGGAAGCAGCCCGGTTCTCGGACGCCATCAGGGCCAATCTCAGCATCTCTTCCCGATCCAGACGCGTGCCCACCGGCAGGCGGGAACTGCTGCCCTTGAGGGTATCCACGTCCTCGTCGGTAACCGCCAGCTCCTCGGACAGGGACAGCTGGGCATCCAGCACCACCATGGCGGTCATCAGCTTGGTGATGGAGGCAATGGGCACCACCGCCTCGGCGTTTTTCTCCAGCAGGACTTCGCCGGTGCTCTGGTTGGTGACCAGCACCGAAGCCGAACTGAGGGCCGGCAACCCCGCCGAAGCGGTCACAGCGGCGGCGGGAATGACCACGGAGGCCTTCTTCGCCACCACGGTTTTGGCCCGCTTGCCCGCCACGACCCGGGGCTTGGCGGCAGCCCTGACGACCGAGGCCTTCCTGGCCGTCACTGCCGCCGGTTTCTTGACCACCTTCTTGACCACCGCCGGCTTGTCCTCCTGCCGGGCACTGGCGGCTTCGACCCCGGTGCTCGCCAACAGCTGAATCAAGCCCAGGCCAAGCACGCCCGGCAAGAATCTGGAAAATCTCATGAGCACTTCCTGTCGTTCGCTGTTTTTATTTACATCCCCATTAAAAATAATGGGATACGCGAGAAGTTTAAAGTTATTTCGGGGCTCCCGGGGAAGGATTCGATGGAATCCGCAGGAACTGCCTGATTTCGTCCTGGCGGGCCATGGCATCCTGGTAGCCCAAGCCCATCAAGGCGCGAGTGTACCCCGGTTCAAAGAGAATGTAGGACAACAAGGCCGACCCCTCCCGCCGCATCCCGCCCACCCCTCCCAGCACCGCTCGCAAGAGGCGCGGCAGGCTCCGCCGATGGCGGCCGGCAATGGCGTCGAGACGCTGGGACGGAGAGATCACCAGGGTCTCGATGGGACGCAGGGCAATCCCCGCGGCCGCGCGCTGCTCGGGGCTCAGCCCCCCCACCGTCGCATTGATCCGCTCCAGGCGTTCGAGGTCCACCGCCAGGCCGTCCAGGAAGATGCTGGACAGGGCATGGCCGGCGATCTGGGCCAGGGGCGGATAGCCCTCGGCCCGCTGACGCCCCTCCTCGGCCCGGCGTCCCGAGCCGATCACCAGGATGCGCTCGGCCCCCAGATGGATCGCCGGGCTGATGGGGGCCAACTGGCGCATGGAGCCATCGCCAAAATACTCCCGGCGGATCTTCTCGGCCGGAAAGACAAAGGGAATGGCGCTGGAAGCCATCAGGTGGGGCACCCCGAGATCCGTCCGCACCCCTACCCGCTGGGCCCGGCGCCAGGGCTCCACCTCGGGGGAGGCCTGGAAGAAGCACAGGCTTTCGCCGGACGAATAGCCCGAAGCGGTCACGCTCACCGCGTGCAGGCGCCCCCCCTCGATAGCCTCCCCAATGGCGGAAAAATCCAGGGTGCGCGCCAGCAGCTCCCGCAAGGGTGCGTTATCCAGCAGGGAGCGGGGGTTCTGGCGGATCAGCCCCCCCAACAGCAAGGCCGAGCTAAAGCGCAGCCCCGTCCCGAGGATGGCCGCGGCATCGGCCCGGTACACCTGGTCCACATGGAAATTCCGCCAGATCCAGGCGACCTTGCGCACGGCGGTGGAGAAATTACGGGAATGAACCGCCAGGGCCACCGCGTTGATGGCCCCGGCGGAGGTACCGCAAAGGATGGGAAAGGGGTTGGCCGAGCGCTGCCCCCACAGCTCGCGTATGGCCACCAGCACCCCCACCTGGTACGCCGCCCGCGCCCCACCCCCCGTCAGCACCAAGGCCGCCTTGCCGTCCACCCTGCCTCCCGCGTATTGAACCTAGAAAACTCACCACGGAGGCACAGAGAAGGGCAAGAAATCAACACTGACTCGGGCTTACCGCGTCACCCTTTGAGTGATGGGTGCTATGTGTCCGATCCCTTGGTTGCTCTCTCGGTGCGCTCTGTACCTCGGTGGGGCAACCGAGGTTTGTTGATTGATTCCGAATTTGCCTTAGCGTCACGGGGCGCGACAATCTTTAGGGTGGAGGACTTTGGCTCAGGGCGGCGCCCATTCGCCCCGGAAGGAATCATGCCCCCTGGCCGGCCTCCACCACCGTCAAGGCCGTCATGTTAACGATCCGGCGCACCGTGGCGGTGGGGGTGAGGATGTGCACCGGCTTGGCCACCCCCAGCAGGATCGGGCCCACGGTCATCCCTTCCCCGGCGGCAGTCTTGAGCAGATTGAAGGCGATATTGGCCGCGTCCAGGGTGGGGAAGATCAGCAGGTTGGCATCCTCCCGCATCCGGGCGTTGGGGAAGACCTGCATGCGGATGCCCGCGTCCAGGGCGGCATCCCCGTGCATCTCGCCCTCCACCTCCAGATCCGGATGCTCGTTATGGAGCATCACCAAGGCCCGCCGCATCTTCTCGGCGGTGGGGGAGTCGTCGGTGCCAAAGCTGGAGTGGGACAGCAGGGCGATCCTGGGCTGAATGCCGAAGCGCTTCAGCTCCTCCGCGGCCAGCACCGTCATCTCCACGATCTGCTCGGGGGTGGGGTCGTAGTTAACATAGGTGTCCGCCAGGCACAGGGTGCGCCCTGGCAGATTGAGCAGATTGAGGGTGTAGCAGTTCTTCACCCCCTGCTTCCTGCCCAGCACGGTCTCGATGAACTTGAGGTGCAGGTGGTGCATCCCGGAGGTGCCACAGATCAGGCCATCCCCATAACCGAATTTGAGGAGCAGCGCGCCGATCAGGGTGGTGCGGCGGCGGACCTCCCGCTTGGCGAACTCCACCGAGACCCCCTTGCGCTCCATGAGGCTGTGATAGTGGGTCCACAGCTCCTTGAAGCGGGGATCGGAATCCTGGTTGACCAGTTCGAAGTCCGCCACCGACAGCCGCAGCCCGAAGCGTTCGATCTTGTGGGCGATCACCTCCGGCCGGCCGATCAGGATGGGCCGGGCCAGGCCCTCGTCTACCACCGTCTGCACCGCCCGCAACACCCGCTCCGACTCCCCCTCGGCAAAGATGATGCGCTTGGGCCGTCCCCGGGCGGCGGCGAACACCGGCTTCATGATCAGACCGGATTGCCACACGAAATTGCTCAGCTGGTTGGTATAAGCCTCCCAGTCTGGAATGGGGCGGGTGGCCACCCCGGAGTCCACCGCCGCCCGGGCCACCGCCGGGGCGATCTTGACGATCAGGCGGGGATCGAAGGGCCGGGGAATGATGTAGTTAGTGCCGAAACCCGCCACCTTTTCGCCGTAAGCGGCGGCCACCACCTCGCTCTGCTCGGCCCGGGCCAGTTCGGCGATGGCCTTCACCGCCGCCATCTTCATGGCGTCGGTGATGGTGGTGGCCCCCACGTCCAGGGCGCCCCGAAAGATGAAAGGGAAGCACAGGACGTTGTTCACCTGGTTGGGATAATCGGAACGTCCGGTGGCGATGATGGCGTCGTCCCGCACCGCCTTCACGTCAGCCGGCAGGATTTCCGGATTGGGGTTGGCCAGGGCCAGAATCAGGGGCTTGGGGGCCATCCTGGCCACCATCTCGGACTTGAGCACCCCGCCGGCGGAAAGCCCCAGGAACACGTCAGCCCCCTCGATCACCTCCCCCAGGGTACGGGCAGCGGTGGCCTTGGCATAGCGGGCCTTGATGGGATCCATCTCCTCCACCCGGCCCTCATAGACAACGCCCTTGATGTCCGTGACCCAGATGTTCTCCACCGGGATCCCCAGCATCACCAGGAGATCCAGGCAAGCCAGGGCCGCCGCGCCGGCGCCGGAAGTCACCAGCTTGACCGACTTGAGATCCTTGCCCAGCAGATTCAGGCCGTTGAGGATCGCCGCCCCCACCACGATGGCGGTGCCGTGCTGGTCGTCATGGAAAACGGGGATGCTCATCCGCTCCCGAAGCTTCTGCTCGATGTAGAAGCACTCCGGGGCCTTGATGTCCTCCAGGTTGATGCCCCCGAAGGTGGGCTCCAGGGCCGCGATCATGTCAATGAGCTTGTCCGGATCCCGCTCGGCGATTTCCAGGTCGAACACATCGATGTTAGCGAACTTCTTGAACAGCACCCCCTTGCCTTCCATCACCGGCTTGGCCGCCAGGGGGCCGATGGGCCCCAGCCCCAGCACCGCCGTGCCGTTGGTCACCACCCCAATCAGGTTGGAGCGGGCGGTGAGATTGGCAGCCTCCGCCGGATCTTCCACGATGGCCTCGCAGGCCGCCGCCACCCCCGGCGAGTAGGCCAGGGACAAATCCTGCTGGTTGGTCAGGGCCTTGGTGGGTGTCACCGAAATCTTCCCCGGACGGGGGTGGCGGTGGTACTCCAGGGCGGCGTTACGAATTCTTTCGTCCATGGGGTGTCTCTCTCATTGGTGTGGAAACGGGTGGACCGCCGGGATCGCCAGCATCCACGCCGCGCCTGGGTGCGCAAAGGCCCCTGCCACGGACGCTCCCTGGGGCCAGGGAACAGCCCCGCCGTGGCTTGCCGAGGCCTCCGCCCGGAAAGCAAAAGGCAGGACGTGATTTTCGTCCGTGCATCAGACGTGGCATAATTTTATATTTGCGGCGTTTGCGGTGTCGCTAAGTAGTTTTCCGCACACGCCGGCCCTGACGCCTCGCAAGAGGGAGCAATGTGTCGGGGATCAGCCCGCCGGCCGTAAGGCCCGCCGTGAGAAGGGGCGCGATCGACGGGATCGGTTTCGCACCCGAGCATCCTGGAGAGTATTCCATATGAATCAACGCTTTGCCGAGGCCGCCCTGGCCGCCGCACCGTCCTTTGTCCGCCACGAGGGCCTCAAGCAGTGGGTTGCCCGGATCGCAACCCTGACGGAACCCGATCGAGTCGTCTGGTGTGACGGCTCGCAAGAAGAATACGATGCCCTGTGCGCCCAGATGGTGGAATCGGGCATGCTGGTCAAGCTCAATCCGGAAAAGCGCAAGAACTCCTACCTGGCCTGCTCCGACCCCTCGGACGTGGCCCGGGTCGAAGACCGTACCTTCATCTGCTCCGCCAAGGAAGAAGACGCCGGCCCCACCAACAACTGGGAAGACCCGGCGGAGATGCGCCAGACCCTCAACGGTCTGTTCCAGGGCTGCATGCGCGGCCGCACCATGTATGTAATCCCCTTTTCCATGGGGCCTCTGGGCTCCCCCATCGCCCACATCGGGGTGGAGATCTCCGACAGCCCCTACGTGGTGGTCAACATGCGGATCATGACCCGCATGGGCAAGGCGGTGTTCGACGTGCTGGGCAGCGACGGAGAGTTCGTGCCCTGCGTGCACAGCGTGGGCGCCCCCCTGGCCCAGGGCGAGAAAGATTCCCGCTGGCCCTGCAACCCCACCACCAAATACATCGTGCACTTCCCGGAAACCCGGGAGATCTGGTCCTATGGCTCCGGCTACGGCGGCAACGCCCTGCTGGGCAAGAAGTGCTTCGCCCTGCGGATCGCTTCCACCATGGCCCGGGACGAAGGCTGGCTGGCCGAACACATGCTGATCCTCGGCGTGGAATCGCCTACCGGCGAGAAGACCTACGTGGCCGCCGCCTTCCCCTCCGCCTGCGGCAAGACCAACTTCGCCATGCTGATCCCGCCCAAGAGCTTCAACGGCTGGAAGATCTACACCGTGGGCGACGACATTGCCTGGATCAAGCCCGGCAAGGACGGCAAGTTCTACGCCATCAACCCGGAATCGGGTTACTTCGGGGTGGCCCCCGGCACGTCTGAAAAGACCAACTACAACGCCATGGCCACCCTGAAGGAAAACATCATCTTCACCAACGTGGCCCTGACCGACGACGGCGACGTGTGGTGGGAAGGCATGAGCAAGGAAGCCCCGGCCCACCTGATCGACTGGCAGGGCAAGGACTGGACCCCCGAAATCGGCCGCGAGACTGGCCGCAAGGCGGCCCACCCCAACGCCCGCTTCACCGCGCCCGCCAACCAGTGCCCGTCCATCGACCCCAACTGGGAAGACCCGGCCGGGGTACCCATTTCCGCCTTCATCTTCGGCGGCCGCCGGGCCACCACTGTGCCCTTGGTGTATCAGGCCTTCAACTGGAATTTTGGCGTCTACATGGCCGCCACCCTGGGTTCGGAAACCACCGCCGCCGCCTTTGGCGCCCAGGGCGTGGTGCGCCGAGACCCCTTCGCCATGCTGCCCTTCTGCGGCTACCACATGGGCGACTACTTCAACCACTGGCTGAAGATGGGCCACGTGGTAGACAACGCCCCGGGGATCTTCTGCGTGAACTGGTTCCGCATGAACGAAAAGGGCGAGTTCATGTGGCCCGGTTTCGGCGAGAACATGCGGGTCCTCAAGTGGATCGTGGATCGGGTGCGGGGCCGGGTCGGCGCCAAGGAAACCGCCCTGGGCTGGATGCCCAAGTTCGAGGACATCGACTGGACCGGGGCCGAGATCAAGCCCGAGGAATTCGCGGCCCTCACCCAGGTGGATACCGCCGCCTGGAAGTCAGAGCTGGAACTCCACAAGGACTGGTTCGACAAGCTGGGCGAAAAACTGCCCCGCCAG
>JAVEWG010000081.1:0-3813 GCA_034004685.1 Rhodocyclaceae bacterium
TGCCCGGCGCCGCGCTGGCGATGGGGGCAGCTGCGGCGGTGTCCCCTGGGCCTCCCAGAATGACCGGGGCGAGGCCCAGCTCGGTCTGCACCCGGGGGGCCAGGGCCTGCCAGGCGTCTTCGAACCAATGTTTCTGGGGGCGGGTGGTGAAGGGGGCCAGGACGGCGTAGTGGCCCGGCGCCAGGCCCCGCTCCGCCAGGAGGGCCAGGGCGCGGGCTTCGGCGGCGGGGTCGGCATGGAGGGTGGGCACGAAGTCCCCGGCGGGAAGATTCAGTTGCTGGGCCAGGTGGCGGTATTCGGAGCTGATCCGCTCCATGGGGCCGCCCTTGGGGATCACCTCGGTCATCAGCCAGCGGCTGCCCTCCCGGGAGCCCAGGCCGATGCGCCGGGGGGCGCCGGAGAGCCAGGCGAGCAGGCCGCTTTTCAGGAGGCCCTGGAGGTCGATGGCCAGGTCGAAGCGCTGGGCCCGGAGTTCCGCCCGCAAGCGCCGAACCGCCCGGAACAGCTCGGCGTACCGGCCGGCTTGCCACAGCCGCCGCCACTCGGCCTTGGGCCAGGTGATGATTTCATCCACCGCCGGGTCGCTGGCCACCAGGGCCCCCAGGCCGGGTTCCGCCAGCCAGGTGACGCGGGCCTGGGGCCAGGCGGCCTTGAGCACCGCCGGCATGGGGGAGGCGAAGACGATGTCGCCGATGGCGGAGGTCCGGACAATGAGGATGCGGGTCATCGCTGGGCGCGGGCGTCCGGATGGAGGCTGGGGCTGGTGGCGATGCCCGCCAGCAGCAGCCACAGGAAGGCCCAGTCGGGGTTGAACACCCGGGTGTTGGTGAGGGATGCCAGGAAATGCAGGGCCAGCCCCCCCGCCAGGATCAGATAAAGATCCTGCGGCAGGCGCCCTGCGTGGCGGGCGCGGGCCGCGCTGCGGAACACCAGCAACGTGCCGATGGCGAAGGGCAGGCTTCCCAGCAGCCCCGTGGCGATGGGGAGGTCCAGGTACAGGTTGTGGAAGTCGGCAAGACCCCGGATGCCCGGGTCGGCGCTGGCCTGGAGCAGGCTGGCGGCCGAGCCGGGGCCCCAGCCCAGCCAGGGCCGCTCCGCCAGCAGGTCGAGCCCCTGGCGCCAGGCATGGATCCGCAGCCCCACCGAACTGTAGTCGACCCGACTCCAGTCCCCCGCCAGGATCTGGTGGTAGGTGTCGGACTCGGTGGCGATGCGCCCGGCGATGATGTCCCAGTTGGCCAGGGTGAGGACGGCCAGGATGCCACCGAGGAGGGCCAGCAATGAGGCGGCCTGGCGGGTTCTGGCACCATTCCACTGGCGCCACAGGAGGAGGGGCAGGAGGACCAGGGTGATGGCCCATACCGCCCTGGCCTGGGACAGGACCAGGCCTTCCAGGGTCAGGGCGGTGACCAGGCCCCACCCCGCCGCCACCAGGGGGCGCCACCGGCTGGAAGTGTTGCGCCATAGCCGGGGGGCGACCAGGCACCAGGCCACCAGGGCGGTGGCGGCGTATTGGCCGAAAGCCAGGATCGGTAGCCCCAGGCCGGTGCGTTCGAGGCGGAGGATGGCCCCCAGGTCCTGGTTGCCGGCATGGACCAGGCGCCCCAGGAGGAAGCCGGCCAAGGCCAGGCCAAGCGCCCGCCAGGCCCGCTGGGTGTTGCCACCGCACCACCAGGCCACCAGCAGGAAACACCATAGCTGGAGGAGGGCGAAGACGGCGGTGCGGGGCGGCGCGCCGGAGAGCGCGGCCAGGCTGGCGCTGGCGGCCAGGGTCAGGGCCGATAGGGCCATGAGCCAGGGCCATGGGGTGGACTTCAGGCGGGGTCCCAGGGTGGCGCGATCAGCCACCGCCGCCAGGAGCATGATCAGCAGGCCCAGGTTGCCCAGGGCGGTGCCCAGCCAGGCGCCGAAGGCAAACAGGTAGAGGCCGCCGATCCCCATGGTCTCTAGGAGCCGGGGCCGTGCCTGGCTTAGGCGGGACGGGGAAGGGACGGATAACATGGAGCAGGTCTGTTCGGCAGGGGGGCCGGTCACGCTAGGGCCTGTTGGCATCCATATCGGGAGTCATGCCTGCCTTCCTTGGCGCCCAGGGCAAGGCGCGGCGGGATCCCAAGGGAGAGGCCCCCATTTGGCAACCGAGGCGGCGGTGGGGGCGCCCGGAAGGTTGAGTCCAGGCGCGCCCGTTGCCGGGGCGGGCCTTGCATCGGAAGCGTTTGGACTCAAGGTGATTCCCCCGTATGGATGTCACAGACCCCGGCCTGGGTTCGTCGGCCTGGTCCGGCGGGGACGAAGGATAGCATGGCGCCGGATAGGCCCTTAACCCGCGCCGGTGGGGCGTCATGGCGCGTAACGTTGGCTTACCAGGGCGGGGGAGGAAAGGCTGCCGCTGCCTGATAATATGCCGCCTTTCCCGTTGGACCGACGGGGCGCTCTCCATCGTTGCGAATCTGACTTGAACGCTGCTCCGACCTTTTCCATCTTCATCCCGACCTACAACCGGGGCCATCTCCTGCCCCGGGCCCTGGCCAGCGTGGAGGCCCAGACCTGCCGGGACTTCGAGCTGGTGATCGTGGATGACGGCTCCACCGACGGCACCGAAGCCTTGGTGGCGGCCTGGCGGGCCGGGGTGGATTTCCCGGTGATTTACCTTCGCCAGGAAAACCAGGGCAAGCATGCCGCCCACAATGCCGGGGTGGCCGTGGCCCGGGGGCAATTCTTCGTAAACCTGGACTCCGATGACCGCTTGTTGCCGGAAGCCCTGGCCATTTTCTGGCGCCACTGGGTGGCGATCCCCGCCGCCGAGCGGGACGGTTTTGTCGGAGTCGAGGGGCTGATCACCATCAATGGCCGGCTCAAGGAGCGGGATCGCTACCCTGCCCGGGTGCTGGATGCGGACTATCTGACGGTGCGCTACCGGCTCGGCGCGGGGGGGGACAAGAAAAACGCCCTGCGCACCGAGGTGTTACGCCAGTTTCCCTACCCGGTGTTTGCCGGCGAGCACCACGTCCGGCCGTCCCTGATCTGGAAGCGGATGGCTCACCGCTACCGCCTGCGCTGCGTGAATGAAGTCGTCCAGGACTGCGAGTATCAGGCCGACGGCCTGTCCTCGGACCGCTTCCGCCTGAGGATGGGCAACCCCAAGGGCTTTGCCCTCTACCACCTGGAAGACATCACCCTCCACCGGACCTGGCACGGCTGGCGTCAGCGGATGCGCAGCACCATCGAATACATCCGCTTCTCCCTCCACGCCGGCGTCGGCCTGGCCGGGCAGTGGCGGCAGGTGGGGGGCAACCCCCTGTGGCTGGCGCTGCTGGTGCCGGGCCTGCTCCGCCGCCTGGGGGACTGGCATCGGATCAAGGTGCGCCGCGCCCCGGTGCGCAATCGCAAGCCCCTGCCCCGCTGAGGCTCACACAGGGTAGCCGTAGCGCTCCAGGGGCAAGCCGAGTTCCGCCGCCAGCTGCCGGTTGGACTGGCGGTAGGTGTCTTCGATGCGGCCCACGATATCCGGCCCCAGCACCGACCGGGCGTCTGCCGGGCCGCTCCAGAAGGCGATCCGGTCCAGGAGCGGCGCCACCGCCCGCAGGCGCAGGCGGTACATGCCGGGGATGTTCACGATGCAGCGCTTGTCCATCACGTTGCGATAGGCAAAACGGTTCATCAGCCGGGAGACCCACAGGCTGAACTGCTTGTTGGACACGTTGAGGCGTTTTTCCGGCGCCGCCAGGGGGGCCGCCTCCAGGCCGAAGCGCTCGGCGAAGCGGGCCATGAAGGCCGCCTGGTCCCGGGCGAACTCCTCGTACAGGAAGACGTGCA
>JAVEWG010000014.1:0-38486 GCA_034004685.1 Rhodocyclaceae bacterium
TGCGGCTTCAGCAACTCCTGATGCCCAGTCGGGAAGGGGGGGAGGATCAAGCCATCGACACCCTTACTTTCGACTGGACCCTGGCCCAGATCGTCAGCGAGATGTGCGGCAACCCGGTCATCAAGCTCTTCATCTCGATCATCTATGAATTTGGCGCCAGCCATTGGCGACTCGGCCTGGAAGCCCATTACCGCGAACACGTGGCGCGCCTCCAAGACGCCAGGAATCAGATTATCCAGGCCATTCTGGCAGGGGACTCCGAACTGGCCATGCTCTATTCCCAACGCCGTTCCGAGCTGATCTTCAAGCTGATCGAGGGCATGCCGCCGGAAGTCCCCAACCCGACCCCCCTGGCCCAGGCGTCCTAGAGGGCCCTAAGCAGATCCGCCCGACTCCCCTCTGCCCGGTCCTGACCAAGCCTTGATGGGGCTGGGTCGGGAAGTAATCCACGGATTTCACAGGCAAGAATCAGCTCGCCCAGGCGTCTTACTCATGGCCGGTTGGGAAATGAATAGTCGATTCGCCGCGCCGGTGACGCTGCGCTCCTCCATGAGGGCCTGAAAGGCGGTCAGCAGATTCAGATCGATTCTTGAAAGACGCGAATCGATGGGTTCCATCTTTCCCGCCTATTCACATGGCGCTTTGCAGGGAACGCCGTTCACATCAAGGGCCGATTGAAGGCCCAACCATGCAGGGCCACGATGCAGGCATATACCACCAGGGCGAGCATGGGTTTGGCCCATCCGATGCCACGCCAATCAACGGGGGTAGCGCCGGCAAAGGGTAGAACCGAGGTCCCTTGGGCATAGCGGATCCAGCGTTGCCCATACTGGCGCCAGCGCTTGCCATCAATGGCAAACATTCCTCCGAAGGAGAGGATCCCCATGCCCCCGAACAGAATGAGGGCGGCACCGTTACCGTTGGCCAGCAAGTGGCAAATCGACCATAGGCCTGTTCCCCACAGGAAGGGGTGGCGGGTAATGGTGACGATCCCGGAGGGCTGCCAGGCCTCTTCCAGAAGCCGTTCATTGCCCTGGGCGGCAGGATTGGGGGACGAAACCCCCAGGACAACCAGCATCACCGCAAAGGGCATGAGGGCCATGGCTGCGTGACGGCCAAGGCCCCCGAGATTCCAGAGGGGTTGTCCCACCACCCCCCGAAAGCAGACCACGGTGGCTACGAGCCCGGCCAGCGCCACCAGGGAGTAAGCCGCAAGGAAACCCTTCTCCCCCAGGGTTTTTACCAAGAAGGGCCGAAGGGGGTCCGCCGAGAAAAGAAAATGCCCCCCGACAAAGACCGAAACTGCGGCAAGCAAAGGCAAGTAGGCATTCATGATCGACTCCATGATTTAAATCCCAGGGGCGACATCCGACCAGACACTTCCAAGGAGGTGTTGGCCGGATGAATCCCGCCCTACGAAGGGCTGGCAGGCCGTAGGGCCGGATTCATCCGGCCTGCTCGAATCGACGCTGCCGGGCAGGGCAAGCCTCCACCAGCCCCCCGTCTGCGGCCATACCTGCGTTGCCGCATGCAACAGGGCACCCAGCGGTGCCGGCGGCAAACGCGGCCCTGATTCGAACCAAGGCCCAGTACAGCGCCCGATCAAGCTTCCGGCCACCGAGGCACTCAAAAAAATTGGGAGGCGGGCAAGCGCACCACCATCCCCTCCAGTTCGGGAGCAAGCTTGATCTGACAGCTCAGGCGGCTCCCCGGCTGGGGATTGAGCAAGCCATCCAGCACCGCCAGCTCGTCCTGGCTCGGCGCAGCCAGGCTGGCCAGATACTGAGGATCCACATAGCAATGGCAGGTGGCGCAATTGCAGGCGCCACCACAATCCCCCACGATCCCGGGGATCAGGTTGTCGATGGCCACCTGCATCAGGTTGGTGCCATTTTCTGCGTCCACCTGGTGAGCGGTACCGTCGTGCTCGATATAAACGATGCGTGTCATATAAAAATCTGGAGAAATGGGTTCAGTCTTCAAACAGGCTCTTGAGGGGCAATGCGGTATCGGCAAGGCGCGCCCGGTCCACTGGGCGCCCCCGTGCCACCAATTGCTTGGCAGCCATGAAATCCTGCATGTGATTGACCGTATCCGCCGCGATCACCACCCCGTCTTTCAGGTAAAAGGCCGAAAAGGAACGGGAGGCGGGCTCGCCCCGGAACACCACGTCGTCGTAGCCCTCGGAAATACCCACCATCTGGAGCTTGAGATCGTATTGATTGGACCAGAACCAGGGGATAGGCCTGTAGGGCAGCGCCTTACCGCAGATCGTGGCCGCCACCGTGCGGGCCTGCTCGGTGGCGTTAGGCACGGATTCGAAACGCATCCGCCGCCCGTACAGGGGATTGGGGTGGTTGGCCACATCCCCCACGGCAAGGATATGGGGGTCCGAGGTGCAAGCGTGGGCATCCACCAAGATGCCATCCCCCACCTCCAGGCCGGCGGCCTGGGCCAGTTCCACGCTGGGGATCAAGCCATTGCCGATCACCACCACGTCGGCGGGGATGATCTCTCCGTCCGCCAGTAAAATGGCCGTTGCCTTTCCCGCCACAGTTTGCAGGGCGGTGATGGTGACGCCGGTCCGCACATCCACCCCGGCCTGACGATGCACGCCTTCGTAGAAGGACGACATTTCGGGACCGGTCACCCGGGCCAGGACCCGGGGCCCCCGCACCAGGGCCGTCACCTTGAGGCCGTGCTTGATGCCGATGGCCGCCACCTCCAGGCCGATGTAGCCTCCGCCTATCACCACCAGGGATTTGCCCGGCACCATGGCCTCCCCAATGGCGTGGGACTCCTCGATGGTGCGCAGGTAATGCACATTGCTCGCCTCGGCGCCAGGCAGCGGCAGGGGGCGGTTACGCCCCCCGGTTGCCAGCACCAGGGCATCGTAGGCCAGAACCCGACCGTCCTCCAGACGCACAGTGCGGGCATCTCGCTCAATGGCCACGGCCCGCACGCCTCGCAACAGTTCGATGCCAGCCTTGGCGTAGACCGCCCCGGACTTGATTGCCAAGGATTCAAGACTGACCTCCCGGCCCAGGTATTCCTTGGACAGGGGTGGCCGGCGATAGGGCAGATGCACCTCCTCCCCCACCATCTGGATACGACCCGGGTAACCCATCTGGCGCAGGCAGGTGGCCACCTCGGCGCCGGCCTGGCCACTGCCGATGATCACCACCCCCGCCCCCTGGCTGCTCATGCTGGCGCTCCCCCGGTGGGCATGGGACGCATTTCCACCAGTTCCGGATTGACGCTGCGGGGAGTACCGAGGGTGTGGACCACCATAGCCGCCAGATCCCGAGGATCGGCCGCGCCGGCCATGAACTTGGCGGCAAAGCCGCTTTCGGCAAAGGCCTGCATAAGGGCTGCCAGCTTGTCCGGCGGCATGTTGGGGGGCTGCTCGGAGGCGATCTGGCCACTGCGGAAGATCATCACCCGGATGCTCTGACCCTGGACTTCATGGCGCAGACCGGCGCAAACGGTCTCGATGGCCGCCTTCGAGCCGGCGTAAAGGGACAGATAGGGCGGCGGATGATTCACCGACTCGGACGAGATGGTGAGGATGTCGCCACCCCCCCGGGTCCTTAGCCGGGGAATGGCTTCCCGCATGCAATAGACCGAGGACAGGATGTTGGCCCCCACCATCAGGGCGATCTCTTCATCCAGAGCCTCATCAATGCGCACCGGCAGGTAGGAGGCCGCATTGTTGATCAGGACATCCAAACCGCCAAATGCCTGATCCACCGCCTTGAAGGCAGCGCGGACCTGGTCCGGATTGGAGAGATCCGCCGCCACCGGCAGGATCTTCCCGCCGGAAGCGGCGCTCACTTCCCGCAGCTTGGCCTCGGTGCGACCGAATATCGCCACCTGATACCCTTCCTGCACCAGAGCCTCGGCGATCCTGCGCCCCAGCCCCTGCCCACCACCAGTCACCACGGCCACCTTGCTGGATCGGTTCATGGCATCCCTTTTTTTAGTTGCGGATGTCATCGAGCATGCTCGGCGGCAATCATGGCCCCGACCTTGAAGCCGATCATCATGGAGGGCGCGTTGGTATTGCCGGAGGTGATGATGGGCATGATGGAGGCATCCACCACCCGCAAGCCGGCAATGCCATGGACCTTGAGTTCATGGTCCACCACCGCCATCTCGTCCCGCCCCATCTTGCAGGTGCCCACCGGGTGGTAACCCAGCTGGCCGGTGTTGAGGGCGTAGTCCAGCAGGGCTTCATCGGTCACCACGGCAGGGCCGGGCAAAACCTCTTCCAGGCCATGGGCCGCCAGGGCCGGCTGCAAGCCGATCTGGCGGACGAGGCGGATGATGCCAAGCATGGTCGCCTTGTCCGCGTCGGAGCGCAGGTGCTCGTAGCGAATGCGGGGCTTCACGGTGAAATCGGGGGACTGGATCATCACGTCGCCCCCCGGGGTGGGCCGGGTGGGACAACCAAAACACGTCAACCCGCCGATGGTGGAGGGCACCACGGAACCGCCGGGATCGCTGACCGAAGGGACCGATGGATTGCTCTTGCTGGACATGGACAGGGGCGCCATCAGCAACTGGGCATCGGCCCGCTCCAGGTCCGGCCGGGTCTTGAAAAATGCACCAACCTGGCCAGCGGCCATGGCCATGACTCCCTTGTGAAGCAGGGCGTACTTGAGGAGATTCTTCACCAGGCGCAGGCCCTGGACCTCACCATTCAGGCTGCCGTTGCGCACTGTATGCACGCAGCCTGAATTGAGGTGTTCCTGGAGGTTGCCGCCCACGCCGGGCAGATCCCGCAGCACCGGTATGCCCAGGGAGGCGAGGTGGGCCGCCGGTCCGATGCCCGACAGCTGGAGCAACTTGGGGCTGGCGATGGCGCCGGTGGAGACGATCACCTCCTTCATCGCCCGAAAGGTCTGCAGACCCGTGGCGGTCAGGCACTCCACCCCCACCGCGCGCTGCCCCTCGATCACCACCCGGCGGACCGTCACATCCTTCATGACCGTGAGGTTAGGCTTATCCATCACCCGGTCCAGGAAAGCCACTGCGGAACTCTGCCGCCGGCCATTCAGGATGGTGCGCTGGTAATAGCCGATCCCCACCTGGTCTTCCCGGTTGAGGTCCTCCCGGCGAGGCAGTCCCACCTCCACCCCGGCCTGGATATAGGCATCGGAAATGGCATTGGGCTCGGCGGTGCAGGTCACGTTCAGGGGGCCGCCCACGCCCCGCTGATCATCGGACCCCAGCTCGTGGTTCTCCATGGCCTTGAATACCGGCAACACGTCGGACCAGCCCCAGCCGGGGTTGCCCAGCCGGGCCCAGTCGTCGTAATCCTCTGGCTGGCCCCGCACATAGACCATGCCATTGATGCTGCTGCCGCCCCCCAAAAGCCGCCCGCCTTTCCAGGAGGCGGTGGGCGCCCGGCGGTTGGCCGCCGGCTCCTGGTGATACATCCAGTCGGTATCGGGCTTGTCGTGGAGCGCGGGGAAACCCATGGGCATGGTGACGAAGAAACCGTGGTGGTCGGGCTTGCCCGCCTCCACCAACAGCACCCGGTGGGCCGGGTTCTGGACCAGTTGATAGACCAGCGCGCAACCCGCCGATCCACCCCCCACCACAATGAAATCGTATTGCGCTTTCTGCATGGTTGCCCGTTCCTCAGCCGATGGGGAAAGTGATGGCCTTTTCCAGCATGTACTCGTTCAGCCAGTGGGGGCCGAACTCGCGGCCGATGCCGGAGAACTTGTAGCCGCCGAAGGGCGCCTTGAGGAACAGGTCCCCCGTGCCCCCATTGACCGCCACCCCGCCGGTGCGCAGACGCAAGGCAATCCGGTAGGCGGCGGCGGCGTCGGCAGACATCACCGCGCCGTTCAGGCCGAAGGGCGAATCGTTGGCCAGGGCCACCGCCTCATCGTCGGTGTCATAGCCGATCACCACGCCGATCGGGCCAAAGACCTCCTCCTGGGCCAGGCGGGAACGGTTATCCACGTCGTCGAAGAGGGTTGGCTCGAAGAAGTAGCCTTTATCCAGGTCGGCCGGCCGCTTGCCCCCCAGCACCAGCCTGGCGCCGGAATCAAGCCCCAGCTGGACGTAGCGCTCGGTCTTCTGCCGCGCTGTCTCCCGGATCAGGGGGCCGACGATGGAGGTGGGGTCGGCCGGGTTGCCGATCTTGAAGGAGCTGGCAATGGCCTTGGTCATCTCCACGAAAGCCGGCCGCACCGAATTATGGACAATGAAGCGGGTCAGCAAGGCACAGCCCTGCCCGGCATGCATGGTGAAGCTGAAGGCCGCCATCGCCGCGGCCTTTTGCAGATCCGCGTCGGCCCGCACGATCATGGCGGACTTGCCCCCCAGCTCCAGGTGGAGCCTCTTCAGGGTTGGTGCCGCCTGGGCCATGATGGCCTTGCCCACCGCATCAGACCCGGTGAAGCTGACCAGATCCACCCGGGGGTCGCTGGTCAGCGCCGAGCCCACCTCCGGTCCACCGGTAACGATGTTCAGCGCCCCAGCCGGCAGCCCGGCTTCCTGGGCGGCATAACCCAGCAGCAGGCCCGAGAAGGGGGTGAACTGGGAGGGCTTCAGCACCACCGTGTTGCCGGTCAGGAGAGCCGGCACCGCCTTGTCCACGCACAGCAGGAAGGGATAGTTGTAGGGCGCGATACCCGCCACCACCCCGTAGGGTTCCCGCACCGTGACGCCGGTGGCAAAGATGTCAGGCCCGGCCGGGTTGAAGGGGTTGGGCTTGAGCTCAAGCTGGGTGGGTTCTGGCTCGATGCGGGAAGCCAGCTTGATGGCATATTCCACCGAATCCATGGCACCCTTGAACTGGGCGCTCAACATCAGCATTTGCACCGCCCCCACCTCGGCCACCAGCAGCCCGCAGATTTCCTGGGCCCGGGACGCCAGAGCCGCCTGGAAGCGGCGCATCACGGCGATGCGCTCGTCGACCGACATCCTCGGCCAGGGGCCTTGGTCAAATGCATGGCGGGCCGCCGCGATGGCGGCTTCCACGTCCCGCTGATCGCCGACCGGCGCCTGGCCGATGGATTCCTCGGTGGCGGGGTTCACGATCACTTCGCGCCCGCCGGACGCGGCTACCCACTCGCCACCGATAAAGAGACCTGGAACGTCGGTAAAAGGCACAGCCATCTTCAAACCCCTCTCATTATTCATTATGGAAACTACCAAGCATATTCCGGGTTGGAAACCGGGGCTCAGGGAACCTCAGGCATCCACTTCCATCATCATGAAATCCCCCTTGGTGGCGCCGCATTGGGGGCACACCCAGGTTTCAGGGATATCCGCCCAGGGGGTGCCGGGAGCGATACCCTCCTCCGGTAGCCCCAGGGCTTCGTCATAGATAAAGCCACAAAAAAAGCACTGCCACTTTTTCATTGCGCGTGTTCCTGTTGGGAATTTGATGGGGCCCTTGCGGTCAGGCCACCGTCCATTGCAAGGGCAGCGCCTCCAGGGCCACCACCAGACCCGGCAGGGTGCGCAGCTGAGCGTCAGGCGCAACGTCGAAGTCGGGAATCCGCTTCAGCCATTCCTCCAGAAACACCTTGATCTCCACCCGCGCCAGCATGGAGCCCAGACAACGGTGGGGCCCGTTACCGAAACCGCCGTGGTAAGTCACCTTGCGGGACAGATCTGCATCCAGGGAATTGGGGAACTGCCTGTGGTCGAGGCTATGGGCCCCGGTATAGCAGCACACTAGATCACCGGCCCGGAAACTAATGCCCTTGTAGTCATGGTCCCGGGTCACCACCCGCACCAGGGTGGACACCGGAAAGCGCCGGAAGAGCTCCTCGATCACGGCCTGGGCCGAAGCCGGCTGCTGTTCCAGCTGGGCCTTGAGCTGGTGCCGAACCCGGGGGTTACGAGCGAGATAGCGGGTGATGTAGCCCAAGGAAGCCGCCACCGTATCCAGACCGCCCAACAAGAGCAGCAACAGCATCCCCACCAGCTCTTCGTCGGTCAGGGGCTTGCCGTCCACCTGGGCCTGGACCAGCTGGCTCAGCAGGTCCGTACCCGGATTGGCGCGACGCGCCTGGATGGTCTGCATGGCATACCCGGCCAGGGCCAGGAAGGGGCTGCGGTCATCCGGGTTCGCCGGGCGCACGACCCCCTCCACCAAGGGCAGCAGCTTCTCCCGCTCTGAATCGGGAATCCCCACCATGTTCATGAAGATCGCGATGGGCAGGCGGTAGGCGAACTCCGCCATGAACTCGCAACCGCCCTTCGCATGGAAACCTTCCACCAGTTCGATGGTGAGTTTGCGGGCGGACTCTCCCAGGGGCATCACGTTTTTGGGGGAAAAGGCTCCCGTAAACAGAGCCCGGTACTTGGTGTGCTCCGGCGGATCCATGTTGAGGGGCACCACCCGCACCCCGAAGTTGCGCTCCCGGGGCACCACGTTGATGGATGAAGAGTAGAGATCCGACGCGCTGATGAAATGCACAAAGTCCTCGCCCCGGGTGGACACCCAATGCCCCCCATTGGCGCGGGTCCAGAAAATCTCCGGGGTATCGGATGCCTGGTAGGTGTCATGGTACCAAGTGTGGTAATCGCCATCCTGGGCGCTGGTCTGGTACAGGTCGAATTCCCTCACCAGGGCGGGATCGACGTTGGGCGGGAGTTGTACGGCTGGTGTGGTGCTCATGTCATCTACTCCTGTTCTGCGTACTCAAGGATTCGTGTCGGGAGGGAACGGTCGGCCACCCGGTGCAAAAGCTCACCACCAGGTTGGGTCAGGGCTCTGCAACCTACGGCGGGGATGATGACGCAGGCTCAGCCTGGGCCAGAAGGCTCAAGAAAAATGGGATTACAACGGTCTTCCGCACAGTTTCCCGCAATGTCGCTTGCTGTTCCCCCAGGTAATACAGGCCGATACCGGTGGAAAAGGCGAGCCAGGAATCCACCAGAACCTCCACATTCCCGGGCGTGCGCCCCCCTGCCCGGCGGTACAGGCTGTCCAGCATGGCCCGGGCCAGCTGTCGAAGCTCGGTACGATAGGCGGCATATTCCTGCCGAAATTCCTCGTTGCGCGCAGCCCGCAACTCCAATTCCAGCTTCAAGAGCAACCAATCCTCCTGGCGGGCGAAGCGCTCGCCCCGCTCGGCTAGCTGCTCGACGATTTCCTCGACGCTGCGGCCTTCACTGATGATCCGTTGCCAGGCTTCGGATTCCTCGGCCTGGAGGGTCCGCATGACATCCACCAGGATGCTCTGTTTGCTGCGGTAGTTGGAATAAAAGGCGCCGCCACTGAACCCCGCCGCCTCGGCAATGCTCTCCGCCGACGTGCCGGCGAACCCGCAGCGGGCAAACTCCTTCATAGCAGCCTCCCGCAACATGCGCCGGGTGCGGTCTCGACTTTCCGATCGATTCAATCTGGCCATGGCAATTATCGGTATATCTTTTCAAATAGGCATACCAATCTTAATTACTTACCGACCAAGAGGCAATCAGAAAAGCGTTCTCGGAGCTCTACCTAAGGCCGACCACCCTCAAGCCTGCGACCGGGGGCCATGGGAGCCTGGGGTTTTGAGTTACCATTTCCGCAAGTTACCAACCCCTTGGGTGGAGCTTGTCGCCGTGGGGGGTTCTGGCCAGCGCAACCCTGGCCGACCTCTTTAAACCGGCACCCTAACGAAAAATTTTCCGGATCGATCACCGTCGGATCTATCGAACGCCCGGTTTGCGCGATCCTTCGACAACCCAGAGGAAAGTCATGGAATTTCAAAACAAAGTCGTGATGGTCACCGGCGCCGCCGGTAGTTTGGGCAAGGCAGTCGCCGCGGCGTATTCCGCTGCGGGCGCCTCCCTGGTGCTAGTGGATGTGAATGCCAAGGTGCTCGCCGAGGCCTACCACGCTGAAAAAGCCCCCCACCTTTGCCTGGCTGCCGATCTGACGGACCCGGCCTCCATCCGTGATGCGGTGTCCCAGGCCCAAGGCAAATTCGGCCCCATCGATGTGCTGTGCAACATCGCCGGGGGCTTCCGGATGGGCGAGCCGGTCCACGAAACCTCGGCGGAAACCTGGGCACTGATGATGAACATGAACACCATGACCATGCTCAACACGGTGCAGGCCGTGGTACCGGTCATGCTGGCCAATGGCGGCGGCAAGATCGTCAACATCGGGGCTGGCGCCGGCCAACGAGGCCAGGCCCATATGGGGGCCTACAGCGCCTCAAAGAGCGTGGTCATTCGGCTGACGGAAAGCATGGCGGCAGAACTTCGCGAGCAGAACATCAACGTCAACTGCGTATTGCCATCAATCATCGACACGCCCCAGAACCGCGCCGACATGCCGGATGCCGACCCAAAACGGTGGGTAGCACCGATGGATCTGGCCCAGGTCATTCTCTTCCTGACCTCGACCTCCGGCCGCGCGATCCATGGCGCGGCCCTGCCTGTGAGCGGCCTGAGCTAAGGCAGTATCAGCAGTCATAAAAAGAGCGGGGGTGGGCAATTGCCCACTCCCGCTCTTTTCGCCGGCCAGTTCAAACAAATCAAACGACCCCGCGCCAGGAAGCACGGAAACGACTACAGACCCTAGGTGCCAAGCGCGGTATACCCGCCATCGATGGGAAGCAGAATTCCGGTCACAAACGAAGCCCCGGGAGAACACAAAAAAAGTGCCCCGGCAGCGATCTCTTCGGGCCTGCCCCAGCGCCCCATGGGTGAGCGTCCCAACACCCGGGCATTGCGGTCAGGGTCAGCCTGCATGGCCTTGGTCATGGGGGTGTCGATCCATCCTGGCGCAATCGCATTGACCCGAATACCTTCCTTGGCCCACGCCACCGCCAGGCTCCTGGTTAGCTGAAGCACCCCACCCTTGCTCGCAGCGTAGGCGGGTGCGGTGGGACTGCCCAGGGTGCTCATCACCGACCCGATATTCACCACCGAGCCACCTTGCTTGGCCAACAGGGGATAAGCGGCATAACAAACCCGCATCGTGCCGGACAGATTGACGTCGATGGTCCGCAGGAAGCCCTGCTCGGAGAACTCTTCGGCGCCGCGCCCGATCCCGGCCGCGGACACCAGGATCTGCAAGGATCCAAGCCTTCCGAAAAAATGCCCGACCGCATCAGAGTCCGACACATCCAGACAGGCGGCGGCGATGCCGATACAGCCCGGATCTTCCTTGAAGGCCAGTACCTCCGCTTCGCTGACCCCAGTGGCCAGGACGTCGGCACCCGCGTCTTTCAAGGCAAGCACGATGGCCCGCCCAATTCCGCTGGTACCGCCGGTGACCACCGCCTGCTGTCCGACCAAAGTCGCCATTGCCACTGGCCTCAAAGGATATCCACATCCTTCGAAAACACATCGGGCTGCTGGGGAACAATCTCGTCCACCGCCGAGGGCGCCCGATCCGCATCAGTTCTGAGCAGGAAATGGGACAAGGCAGGAATCAGCACCAGCGCACCCACCAGGTTCCAAAGGAACATGAAGGCCAGCAAAATTCCCATATCCACCTGGAACTTGATCGGCGACCAGGCCCAGGTGATCACACCCGCCGCCATGGTGACACCCACCAAGGCCACAATCCGCCCGGTAAAGTCGAGAGAATGCAGATACGCCACCTTCAGGGTCTCTCCCCGGCGCTGGAACGCCAACTGAATGCTCAGCAGGTACAAGGCGTAGTCCACACCGACCCCCACACCCACCGCGATCACCGGCAAGGTGGCCACCTTGATACCGATACCCAGCCAGACCATCAGCGCTTCGCACAGCAAGGATGTGATCCCCAGGGGAATCAGGGCAACGAGCGTCGCACGCCAGCTCCGGAAGGTAACAAAGCAAAGAAGGATGACCGCACCATAGAGCACGAAGTGCATGGTCCAGAAGCTCTTCTTCACCACGATGTTGGTGATGGCCTCGATCCCCGCGCTGCCGGCCGCCAACAGGAACTGACGGTTCTCGGTGTCATGTTCGGCCGCGAATTTCTCGACGCCTTCCACCATGCGGGTCAGGGTTCCGGCCTTATGGTCGGTCAAATAGGCGATAAGCGGGCTGACTCGGCACACCCGATCCACCAGATCCGGCCGATAGGAACCGAATTGGTCAAAGGCAGCTGAGCGGGTGCCGAAGTTCCGGGGGATGGTCATCCATTTGGGACTGCCCTCGAAAATGCTCGACGCGGTATTGCGCACCCCATCCGCTAGGGAGAAAGTTGTCTGAACCCCCTCGATCTCCCTCAATTCGGCACCAAGCCGGTCGATCTCCACCACCGTGTCGTAAGAACTGCACTCGGCGGCCTTGATCATCACCACGAACTGGTCCGATGAAAGCCCGTAATGGGCGGTGATGAAGGCATTGTCCTTATTATAGACCGATTCCGGACGCAATTCCGGAGCGCCGGGGCTCAAATCACCAAACTGAACGAAATGACCAACCACTGCGGCACCCACAGCCAGCACCGCAGCCAGGCTGACGATGATCGTCGCGCGGCGCGGCTCGGTCAGCGAAGCAAGCGTGAGGCGCACGCCCCCTTGCAACCGGCCCTCCCCGTTGTGCAAACTGCGCAAGGCCGCCGACTTGCTTACGCCGGTGTAGGACAGGAATACCGGGATCAGCATGAGCTTGGTGAAAATCAGCACCGTGACACCGATGCTGGTCGTCACTGCCATTTCACGAATTGCGGGGATATCGATAATGGCCAACACGGCGAAGCCGACGATGTTGGTCACTAGGGCGGTCAAGCCGGCCATGAACAGGCGGCGGAAGGTATACCGCGCAGCCACATACTTGTGAGTACCCCGGCCCACGTCCTGCATGATGCCATTCATCTTTTGCGCGCCATGGGAAAGGCCGACAGCGAAGATGAGGAACGGCACCAGGATGGAATAGGGGTTTAGTACATACCCGAACAGCTGGAGCAAACCCAACAACCACACCACCCCCAGCAGCGCTGAAAAACACAGCAGGAGGGTACTGCGAATACAACGGGTATACGAAAACACAAAGGCCGTGGCAATAAGCGCGGAAATCGCGAAATACTGCATCACGTCATAGAGGCCGGTGATCAGGTCGTGCACCAGCTTGGCAAAACCCACAACGTGGATCTTGACGTCATCGGTCTCTAGCTGCTTGACCACATCGTCGAGCAGCTGGCCAAATTTCGCGTAATCCAGCGCTTCACCGGTTTCCGGATCCTTTTCCACCAGGGGAATCAGGATCATCGAGGATTTCATGTCGTTGGCGACGAAGCTCCCGACAATGCCGGCCTTGGCAATATTTATCTTGAGATCATCGATGGCGTTTGGATTTCCCGACCACTTGGGCATGACCGGCCCGCCCTGGAAGCCTTCTTCCGTAACTTCGGTCCAACGCAGGCTGGTGGTCCACAACCCCCGCATGTAACCCCGGTCAACCCCGGGCAACAGATACACGGCGTCGTTGATCTTCTGCAATTGCAGCAGATAATCCCGGTCGAAGATCGTTCCACGGGTATTCTCTACCGCGATCCGCACCGTATTACCCATACCTCGCAAACTATCCCGATTTTCAAAATAGTTCTTAATGTACGGATGGGACTGGGGAATCATGTCATCAAAGCTGGCATTTACCGGAAGCTTTAATGCATGCCAGCCAAGGAAACTGGTCATCAATACGCAGATCGCCAATACCAGCAGGCGATGGTTGAACACGAAGCGCTCCAACCACATACCGCTGTGCTCGTCGAAATCCTCCGCACGAGTGATAACCGGCATGTCCTGGGGAATATGCTTTGAAGCCATGGAGATTCTTTCTCAGTGGGGCTCGTATTAAATCGCGGGCTACCGTTCAGTTCAGCTGAATGCGGCGCACGCCGGCTGTACCCACGGCCACCGCCTCGTTTCCTCTGGCAAGCGCGACACCGGTAAACAGCATCGGCTTGGAAACGGGTACCGTGCGGAATCTGCTTCCCGAATCGCTGGTCGAAAGAGCTTGACCCGTTTGGGTCACGACCAAGGCCTCACCATTTGCGAGAGTGACGCTCCCGGTGAAAGCACTACCCACGCCCGTATCGACTTTGGCCCAGCCGGATCCTTGGGCAGTCGCCATCCGATAGGCGGTGCCACGCAATCCCAAGGCGAGAACAGCATCCCCGGCTTCGACCAAACTGAAGAAAGTTCCGGCATAACCGGTTTCAACAGGGATGAAACGCTGCCCCTTCTGATCCAATTGGAAAATCACGCCCTTTTCAGAGGCGATATACACGCCACCCTTTTTGGTCCCGAGAATGGCGTTGTAGTGCACCGGCATGGGTGCATCGACCTTTTCGACCCAGGACTCCCAGGTCTTGCCGCCATCCCGGGTGGCGAGCAGGGTGCCAAAGGAACCACACACGAATCCGTTCTTGGCGTCCTTGAACCACACCCCAAGAAGCGCCTGCTCGGGCCCATCCGCGTAATTAATCTTCACATCCTGCAAGAACCGTTGAGCATCGGGATTTCCCCGATCCATCAACGCTTGAAAATGATCGGTCAGAAGCTTCTGGGCCTGCCGGCCATCCAGCTGCCGCTCCCAGGAAAGACCGCCATCCGCGGTGTGCAGGACCACCCCATCATGTCCCACCGCCCAGCCGTCTTTGTCGGTTGGGAAATTGACGCCCAGTAAATCGGACGATACTGGAACCGAAGCTTGCTGCCAGGAATTGCCGTCGTCCTCCGAGACCAGAATGAGGCCTCGAACACCAACAGCCACCAGATGATTCCCCGCGCGGGCAATCCCGCTCATCTGCGTTGTAAGGGCCACACGGCTCACCTTGATCGCAGATACATCCAGGGGATCTTTAAACGAGCTAGAGATAGCCGGTGCAGCCACAGCTGCCGCAACCACCAGCGCCAACGCCCCATAGGCCGGTTTGCGCAAAATCGTTCTCCCGAAATGGCGGCAGCCTTTGGGACTTCCGTAGCGCCGTCCAATTATTAATCGCAGATAAGACAAGGGCCCCGGCTAGGAGACACTCATCAAAACAGGGCGGGCAGACGGTGGAGATCACCGCCTACCCGCATCTGGCAATCACGCCATGCGTGATTCGCTGCCTAACTCAAGCACTGGCCAGAATCAGCGCAACCCCATGCCGGCCATGGAGTCCGGCGTGAAGAAGTTCTTGGCGAAGGGGGCAACCTTGTAGGAGGAAGTGTACTTCGGGTCGCCATGAATGGCTTGACGGTTCTGGTTCAGATAAGAACTCTTGGCCAAGTCGTACAGCACATAGACCGTGTTGCGCAGTTCAGGCTTGTCGTACATCTGGATCGACGGCTGATACATGATGTGGTGCACCTTGCCGGCCTGGTCGAACGCCGTGAATTCCATCATGTTCCAGCTGTCCTCGTCGATCAGGAAGATCCGCTTGGAATGAACGTGACGCTCACCCGGCTTGAGGGTTGCTTCCACTACCCAGACCCGGTGCAGCTCAAAGCGGAGCGCCGACGGATGGATGTGCTTCGGGCCATGCAACTCGGCGTTCGGCGCGCTCCAGAACTTGTAGGTGTTGTAAGGAATGTACATTTCCTTGCGGCCCACCAGCTTGAAGTCGAACTTGTCCATCTTGCCGTCAAAGCCGTTGATCTCGTCGTACAGCAGGATGCCACCAGAAGTGATGGCCACGCCGTCATAGGAGAACTCCGGCGCCAGACGGACCCGGCGCTGCCCCGGAATGTAGCTCCAGGCCGGCGCCCCCTTGATGTCGGGACGCAGGAACTGGTGCCGCATCTGCATGGTGCCCACCTGGGAGGCAGGGGCGATGGACTTGGAAATCAGCGCCCAGTAGGGCTCGTCATCCGTCAGGGCAGTCCGGGAAGTATCCCAATACAGGTTCTGGTTATAGATGGTCTGCAGGGAGGTGTTGACCTCGTTGCCGGCAGCATCCACCAGGAACGTGTCGATCGGCATCATGGTGTAGGGCTGCTCGGGTTTGAGCGCTGCATTCCACATGGCCTCGACCCCGCTCTTGGGAATCGGGAACGGAGTCTGGGCATGGGCGCCCTCCACACCTGGCACCGCACCGCCCCACACGATCTTGGGCTTCATCACGTTCTTGACGGTGTTCTCATACACATAGCTGGGGAAGCAGGCCGAACGGCGGGTCGGATAAACTTCCACCGCAAAGCTCTGGGGGTAGCGCCGGAACAATTCCTTGGTGCCCTCATCGAGCTTGTCCGCGTACTTGGGGACGTCGGCCGCCTTGATGGTGTACAAGGGCTTGTCGGCCGCGAACGGATCAATATAGGGGGCCCCACCCGCCGCACCCTTGATCGGCGCATAGCCGGCCGGAGGGGTACACACCCCGCCCGTCCATTCCGGGATCGTGCCTTCCTTGTTGCCGGCCTTGATGGCTCCCAGGGGGGTGAGGCTCTTGCCCAGTTCCGCCGCTTCTTCAGGCGTGGGAGCGGCCCCAGCCACCTGAACGCCCAGCGCACTCAGGACCGCCACAAAAATGACTTTCGAATACCGCATTGTTATATCTCCTCGCTATTTTCTTTATTTCCTGCCGGCGGGGGCCGCAACCCCCGCCTGACGAATCATCCAAACCGCTGGATGTCAGAAACTCGTCTTGAAACTGAAGGACAGCCAGCCACGGTTGTTGGCGGAAGCCGCGCTGCCCGCCATGGTGGACACCACTTCGGCACCCGGCACGCTGCCGTTGGCCGCCGAACCCACCTGGGTGTTGTAGTCCGTGCTGGCGTCGTTGTAGGCCAGGGTGAACTCGTAGCGGGCCTGGTACTTCGCCTTCAGGCCGATGGAGTACTTGTAGCCGCCCTGGACCGAACCTCCCAGGGTGACCCCGTTGCCCATCAGGCCGTAGGAGAAGGAGGTGGGCATGGACAGATCCCAGCTCGGGAAGGCCTGGGGCCACTCGGGGGTGAAGCCCACATTGAGGGCCAGGGCGTCGTCAGTGGAGCAGCCGTCATTCTTGCTGCGCTTGCCGGCGGCGATGCCACTGGGCATGTAGCCCTTCTTGCACAGGTAGTCTTCGGAGTAGAAGAGGTTGGCGTTCTCGGTGACCTTGTCCAGCTTCTGATAGGCCAGTTCGCCCTGCAGCGTGCCGCCGTCCCACAGAGGGGTCTTGGGCAGCAGGTAAATGGCATTGAGCACGCCGTGCCAGGTGTTGCCCCGGGCCCCTTCCACCTGTTCGTAGGTGGGCGTCTGGTTCAGGGGGATCGCCCGGCCGGCCGGGGTCAGGAAGAAGGTGGGAACGAACACCCCGGGGGCGACCTGGGTCACGCCGGTGGTGTTGGCGCCGCCGCTGCCCACAAAGAAGCCCGACACGGTGTTGAGGGCGGTGTTCTTGCGATAGGACGCTTCGACCCCGACGCTCACCCCATAGACGGCCTTGGACAGGCTCATGCCGTACATTTCGGTGCCCCGGGCATAGGACAGGCGCACCCCCAGGTTGGCCGGGTTACTCAGCCCGGCCAGGCCACCGGCTTGCTGGGTGGAGGACCAGGGCAGCTTTTCGTCGTACTTGCGGTAGTAGAAGCCCATGGTGCCGTCGAGCCAGGCGGGCGACCAGCGCAGGGCCAGGCCGTAGTCCCCGCCGTTGCGGCCCGGGGTCACCGAATCCAGGGAGCGGATGCAGCCGCCGCCCACCGAGACCGAGGCGCAGGTGGGGTCGCTGCCGTAGGGGTCGCCGGCGCCGTCGGAGGGACCGAAGTAGGTGCCGCCCGGCACCAGGCGGAAGGGCTTCCAGTCAAACTGGTAGAGGGCATTGGCCGACAGGGTGTCCGACAGTTGCCATTGGGCCGACAGCTGGTTGATCGGCATGAACAGTTCCTTGGCCTCGGCACCGGGGCTGGTGGCCGCCTTGATGGTGTCGATGGGGCCCAGGCCGGCGGAAACACCGTCGGCAATCGTGTACAGGGCTTCACCCCAATACACGTTGTGCTGACCCAGCTTGAGCTTGAGAGAGGTGTCCCCCAGGTTGAAGTTGCCAAAGGCGAACACGTCCAGGAACTCTCCGGAGCTGCCCGTGGCGTAGCTCTCGGCGTAGGAGGCGTACTTGCGGCTGGCACCGTAGTTGGACTTGGGGGCCAGGGGACCATAGGCCGCGGTCAGCGCCGGGTTGGTCTTGGATTTGTCGTCGTAGGCAAATTCGGACCAGGCCGCCGCGCTCACCCGGAAGCCATAGCTGCCGCGATAGACAAAGTCGAATTCAGTCAGAAGATCCAGGCGGTTGGTGACCAGGTCACCTTGCTTGAAGCGGGCTTCGGTTTCGTCATGGCCCGCTGTCTTGGCAAAATGCGAATTGGGATCCTCCATCCGCCAGCCCGCGTTGTAGCGAACCGAATTGTCCCAGCGCATCTCAATGTCAGAGTTGCCCGCATCAATGCTGATCGCGTGGGCCGACGTCGCCCCGGCCAACGCCAGCGCCACCATCACCGATAGCTTGGTAACCGTGGAAGGACACCCTGCTGCTATTTTTTTCGCCATTCTTGTCTTCCTCCTCCTTGTAATTTCAAACGACTTCCACCTGATCTGCTCACAGCAAAACCAAGGATCCTTAATACGAGACAGCCCCCATGCACTCACCCAGCGGCGCCCGGCAAACCCAGTAACTCATGAAGGGGCCCACGACTCTGCCCATGGAGTGGGTGGCATCACACCACGCCCAAAGTCAGACTGCAACACCCACTTACACCGATGAATTGGACCTGAACTAACAGTGTATCATTTTCACATCATTGAAAGCCTAGGCTCACGGAACGCTTGCCGCGCAGCCATCGTTGATGGTAGGGAAAATCTCCTGCGCAAAACAGGGCCGCGCTCATTTCTTCTGGCGGAGGACGGTTCCATTGGGGAAGGGCTTCGATGGGGCGCACCGTAGCAACCAATGCGCCAGGCTTTCCCTGCCCATCCAGAGCCCGGACTCACCCCCCATCCAAAGAATGCCCGGGGACTTTGGTACCACCGGGTCGGGGAGATATGCCGCGGCTCCTTCGACGAGAGGCCGATGGTTGTGATAAAAAAGAAGGTTGCATGCGGCCAAGTGAACGTAAATCCTTGGAAACACCGCCAACTCGCGGATCGGACTTCCGCTCCAAAAGATCCACAGGCCGGGACATGGGTGCCCGGCCGGGGGATACCGCACAGCCTCAGGCCTGAACGGGCACCCTAACGCTTTGATTTTCGCGAAACCTACATTAAGCAGCAGCTGGAGAGGAGTCTCACGGTGAATTTTGATCTTGACCCTAACGACAACGAATTCCGCGAGAAGGTGCGGGCTTTTCTGAAAGAGCACCTGCCCGCCGATGTGGCCCGCCGGAATCTGCGGGGCTACCACTTCGACCGGCCGGAAATGCGGGCCTGGACCCAGACCCTTCATGACAATGGCTGGGCCGGGCCGATCTGGCCCAAGGAATGGGGCGGCATGGGACTGACTCCCATGCAGGAATTCATCTTCGAGAGCGAGTGCCTGATGGCTGGCGCGCCGCCCCTGGATACGGCGGGCCACCGTATGATCGGCCCGGTCATCATGACCTTTGGCAGCGACGAACTGAAGGCCAATTGGGGGCCGAAGATCCTGCGGGGCGATGTGTTCTGGGGCCAAGGCTTTTCGGAGCCCAACGCGGGCTCCGACCTGGGTTCCTTGCGCACCACGGCCGTGCTGGACGGCGACGAATACATCATCAACGGGCAGAAGATCTGGACCTCCTACGTAGATACGGCCGAAATGATCTTCATGCTGGTCAAGACCGATCCGGCCGCTAAGCAAAGGGGCATCTCCATGCTGCTGGTGGATGCCAACGCCCCCGGCATCACCGTGCGCCCGATCATCGACATCGGCGAGAGCCGCAGCGTGAACGAAGTGTTCTTCGACAACGTGCGCACCCCGGTGACCAACCGGGTCGGCGCCGAAGGCCAGGGCTGGAGTTACGGCAAGTTCCTGCTGAGCCTGGAGCGGGCCTTCAGCGCCGAATGGCCGCGCAACATGCGTAATCTGGCGCAGCTGAAGGACATGGCGCGCAAGGTCCGGGTGGATGGCACCCGACTGATCGACACCCCGGGCTTCGCCTCCCGCCTGATCGAGCTGGAAATGGATTGCCAGGCCCTGGAATGGCTGACCCTGCGGGCCCTGGCGGAAAAGGAAGAGAACGCCAACTTCCCGGTCGGCTCCCTGCTCAAGATCCGGGGCTCCGAATTGCTGCAGAAGATCGGCGAGATGCAGGTGGAAGCCTTGGGCGACTACGCTTCCTACATTTACCCGGACCCCCACGCCCTACCCAACGGCGAGGCCGACTGGCCCCCGGGCCCGGATTTCGCCCCGGG
This sequence comes from Rhodocyclaceae bacterium, assembly GCA_034004685.1. Classification (GTDB taxonomy): domain Bacteria; phylum Pseudomonadota; class Gammaproteobacteria; order Burkholderiales; family Rhodocyclaceae; genus JAEUNX01. The sequence continues at coordinate 20,251 of JAVEWG010000014.1, forward strand.
TGTTTTGTGCGACTACATGTACCGCCGCGCCACCACCATCTATGGCGGCGCCAACGAAGTTCAGCGCGGCATCATCGCCCGCGCGATTCTGGAACAGTAATCATGGATTTCTATTTGACCGAAGAGCAGCAGATGTTGCGGGATGGTGCCCGCCGCTATCTGGAAACCGAATGCGGAGGCGAAAAGCGCCGCCCTACCATCGAAGCCGAAGGCCTCCACGCCGAACGCTGGCAGATGTTTGCCGACATGGGCTGGCTCGGCCTGCCCCTGCCCGAGGAATACGGTGGTTTTGGCGGCACCTTGGTGGATGTGACCATCCTGATGCAGGAAATTGGCCGGGCGCTGACCGTGGAGCCCTACTGGCCGGTGGCCATCCTGGCTGCCCGGACCCTGGTGGCCTCGGGCGACCCCAGGGCCCAGGAAATCCTGCCGGCCCTGGCGGAGGGCAAGGCCTTCCCGGTCCTGGCCCACGGGGAAGAGGAGGCCCGGGGCGTGGTGGAGCATGTCACCACCCAGGCAATTTCCGCTGGCGACGGCCGCTGGAAGCTATCCGGTGTAAAAACCGCCGTGGTGGCGGGCAACAAGGCAGACCGCTACATCGTCTCCGCCCGCACCACCGGATCATCCCGCGACCAGGAGGGGATCACCCTGTTCCTGGTGGCCAAGGACGCGCCCGGCCTGAAAATGCGCCCGCTGCGTCTGATCGACAACCGCTGGGGCGCCCATCTCGAACTCGACGGCGTAGAAGTCGCCGCCAGCGATGTCCTGGGCCAGGTGGGCCAGGGCTTCTCCGCCCTGGAACAGGCTCACGACATCGCCTTGGTGGCCCTGGCCGCCGAAGCTGTCGGCCTCATGGAACGCTCCATCGAGATCACCCGTGACTACGTGAAGATGCGCAAGCAGTTCGGCGTCACCCTCAGCACCTTCCAAGCCGTCCAGCACCGCCTGGCGGACATGATGATCGAGCTGGAACTGGCCCGCAGCGTGCTGTACCGGGCCCAGGCCCACCTTGACGGGGAACCTGCTGTCCGGCGCCAGGCCCTGTCTGCCCTTAAATATCAGGTCGGCAAGAGCGGCAAGTTCGTCTGCGGGCAATCGATCCAGCTCCACGGCGGCATCGGGGTGACCGAGGAGTACATCATTGGCCATTACTTCAAGCGCATGACCATGATCGAATACGCCCTGGGCAACTCCCACTTCCACCTCCAGCAACTGGCGGAGATGGAGCGCAGCCGGGCCTAAGCCCCCCAACGCAGGAGTAGCTGGCGTCCTGACGAGCCAGGGGCCCCACAAGAGGGGCCCCTGGCTCATTTCATTTCTGCCGGAGGGCAATCCGGGGATCGGCAAGCAGTCGCGCCGGCTGGTCGGTAATCACCGCATCCACGCCCCACGCCAGACGTGCCAGGGTCACCGCCGGTTCGTTTTCCGTATAGACCGCCACCCGCAGTCCGGCGGCTTTGATCTCCCGGACCTGGTCTTCCTGCAGCAAGCGGGTATCGCAGTGCAAGGCTTGACACCCCAAGGTCTGACAGGCTTGGAGCCCATCCACGGACACGCCCCCGAGCAACAGGCCCCGCGGCAAACCGGGCGCAGCCTCCCGGGCCGCCGCCAGGGCAATCGGAGAGAAGGACGACAACACCAGTCCGTCGGGCCCCACCCCTGCCCTTTGCAGCAGGCGGGCGACCACCTGGCCGGTTACCCATTCACGACCGGCACCGGGCTTGATCTCCACGTTCATGAACACCCCGGCAACCCGGCAAACGGCAATGGCCTCCATCAGGGAGGGGACGGGTTCTCCGGCGAAACGGGGATTGAACCATCGCCCCGCGTCCAGGCGGGCCAATTCGGCGGCCGGGATCCGGGCCACCTCCCCCCGGCCATTAGTGGTGCGCTCCAGGGTTTCATCGTGGATCAGGACCGGCACCCCGTCCCGGGACAGCATCACATCGAACTCCACCCCAGGACACCCCAGGGCCACGGCGGCGCGCAAGCCCGCCAGGGTGTTTTCCGGAGCCAGGGCGCCACCGCAGCGATGGGCCCAGACCCGGGGCCAGGAGGCCATGGCGCGTAAGCTCAGTTCACGCCCGCCGCCCGGGTGACCGCCGTATCGAGGGCTTCCTTGGCCGGCTTGCGATCCGCCCAAACAGCCTCCAGTTCCTCGTCCAGAATGTTGCGCACCGCGCTGCGGCCAGCCAGTGCCGAAGCGGATGAGGCCTCCGTGGCAGGCTTGCGACTCAACTGGGAAAGGGCCACCCGGACGCTTTCCAGTTCGTCCTTCAGCACACTGCTCTGTTGCGCCACCAGAACGCCGGTCCGGCTCAGGGGCAGATAGCCGGTGTCCCGTTGCCAGGCCACCTGGTTATCCGGCTCCAGCCAGAAACGCACAAAGCGGGCGATGGTCTTGTATTCCGCCGGTGTGCGCCCTGCGGCCACCCACAGGGACGAGCCTTCCGCGAGGGTATTCTGGGGCGCCCCGGGATAGTCATCGTGATAGGGCAGAGGTGCCACGCCGATGTCGAAGTTGGCCTGGCGCTTGAGCCCATGCCAGCTGGAAGAGGGTGCGGCGATCACCGCGCACTCACCGGATTCAAACCGCCCCTGAGCCTCGATGCCGCGCCCGAAGATCTGCAGGTAACGGGCCCGGTACCAGCTGGCCATCATGGCCAGGTGCTTGATCTGGAGCATCCCGTTGATGGACAGGGCCTCCCCCTTGCCCCGCTTCACCGCGGTGGGTTCGTTATGCCAGGCGCTGGTGTTTTCCACGATCACCTGGCTGGGGTTGGCCACCGTGTAGGGGCAGGGCTGGCCAGCGTCGATCAAGGTGCCCAGGGCTTGCTGGAGATCAAACCAGGTGCCGGGAGCCTGGTCCGGGTTGAGACCCACCTTGCGGAACGCATCCCGGTTGTAATAGAGCACCGGCGTGCTCAGGGCCACCGGCAAAGCCAGGAGGCGCCCCTGGGCATCCACTGGCCGACGGGTCATGAAGGCGGGCGGGCGCAAGGTCAGGAGCGCCTCGCCCGAGGATTTCATGACTTCGTGGAGCGGGCGGTAGCGCGGCGTCCCCGCCAGCAGGCGCTCCTCGCTCTCGCCCCCCAGAATGGCCAGGGGAGGCAAGGGCCCCTCCTTCCATCCCCGGTCTGCCACCAAGATCTGACAATCCTTGCTGCCTTCGTTAAAGCGTGCGACCAGTTCCCCTAGGCGGGCGCCGGTCTCGGCCCCCAAGTCATGGGCCAGCTCCAGCCCGACGCACCGGGGCGTCTTGTCCTGCCCCGCCCGGGCTGCAGCCGGAGACGGACTCTTGCCCTTGGCCGCCAGGGCCAAACCTGGGGCCCAACCCCCCACCACCCAGACCGATCCCATCAGGGCACCAATCATCCACCGCCTTACAAACCCACGCGTCATCAAACATGCTCCAGAAATACCACTGCCGCCTCACCGCCCAAACGCCAGGGTGCCAACAAGACCGACCCAAGGGGTAAAGAATACCAAACTCAAGCCGTTAGCTTTCCCATGGTCATCCAGCCAAACTCTTCCTCCAATGCGCCCCCACGCAGCCTGTCCCGCGCGGCCGCCCTGCTGGTCGTCCTGACACTGGGCGCCCTGACGGGTTGCGAGCGGCTCGGCGAGCTGGCCGGAGTGCCCGATCCCAAGAAGGCCGCCGCGGCCACCGAAGCCGAGGGACGAGCCATTGGCAGCGCCTGCCGCCACTCCGGGCGAGCCCTGGAGGATTGCTATCTGATGAATCCGACGGCCCCCAAGTCTTCGATCTTCGCCGGCTGGAAGGAGATGAACGATTACATGACCCAGAACAACCTGGAAATCGTTCCCAGCCGCCTGCCCGCCCCGGCGTTGATGCTCCCCCGCGCCAAGGCGGAAGAAGACAAGGCCGCCGAACACCCGGCCGAACCCGACAAGACCACCGCCAAGGCCGACCCAACTCCGGCGGACACCGAAACCACCCCCAAGACCCGTCGCCGCTACCGCCGTTCCGAAGGCTGACGCCACCGCCGGACTACACCACGCCCTAGGGCGCCGGGTTCGGGCAAGCCTGATGGATGCGCTCGATGGCCTGGAACACCCCTTCCGGCAACGGGAGCCGGCAGGCGGCGAGGTTCTCCTCCAGCTGAACCTGGGTTGTGGCGCCGATGATGGTGCTGGTCACACACCAGCGGCCATGCACAAAGGCCAGGGCGAGCTGGGCGGGGGTCAGGCCCGACTCCCGGGCCAGCCGGGCATAGGCCGCCACCGCCCCGGGCACGCCGGGCCGCTCATAGCGCTGGCCGAAGGCCGGAAACAGGGACAACCGCCCGGCAGGATCGGGCCCCGCCAGATACTTGCCGGTCAGGAGCCCGAAGGCGAGGGGTGAATAGGCCAGCAGCCCCACCGCCTCCCGGTGGCACATCTCCGCCAGGCCATACTCAAAGACCCGGTTGATCAAGTTGTAGGCGTTCTGGATGGATGCCACCCGGGGCAGCCCGCTCCCCTGGGCGGCATTCAAGAAGGCCATCACCCCCCAGGGGTGTTCGTTGGACAGCCCCACATGGCGAATCTTGCCCTCCCGCACCAGTTCCGCCAGGGCTTCGAGCTGCTCTTCCACCGGCGTGGCGGGCCGCTCCTGGGCCGGGTCATAGGCCCATTTTCCAAACATGGGCTGATTGCGCGCCGGCCAGTGAAGTTGGTAGAGGTCGATGTAATCAGTGCCCAGGCGCTGGAGACTGCCCTCCACCGCTGCCCGGATGTTGGCCCGGTCCAGGGCCGGAGGGCCACCCCGGATCCACTGGAGGTGCCGCCCGGGCCCGGCCACTTTGGTGGCCAACACCACCTGGTCCCGGCGCTTGCCCCGCAACCAGCTTCCCACGATGCGCTCCGAGCAGCCCATGGTTTCGGCGCGGGACGGCACCGCATACATTTCGGCGGTATCGATGAAGTTCACCCCCTGCTCGAAAGCCCTATCCAGTTGGGCATGGCCCTCGGCCTCGCTATTTTGCTGGCCAAAGGTCATGGTCCCGAGACAGACCGAGGAGACCATCAGGTCGCTGCGGCCAAGCCTGCGCATTTCCATCCCGTGCATCCTTTCCATTTGCCGTGGGGAAGGCGCCATCCCGCGTATCATTGCGCCCCAGTCACCAGTCACTATAGCGCCCCCTCAGCCCATCATGCCCAACCCCAGTTACCGCCCGTCCACCCAACCGCGCCCGATTGCCAGCCAGGGCCACCCCTGCCAGGGAGTGCTGGTGATCTGCCGCCCCGGCTTTGAACGGGATGCGGCCGGAGAACTCGAGCTCGCCGCCGATCGGGCCGGGCTGGACGGGGACGTGGGGGGCGAACCCGGCAGTGGCATCGCCCACCTCACCCTGATGAGCCCCTGCCCCCTGGTGGAACTCACCGAGCGCTTTCCCCTGGAGCGGCTGGTCTTCGCCCGCCACCGCCTGTTCTGGTTCGACCGGCTGGACGGCCTCAGCGAAGGCGATCGGGGCACCCCCCTGGTGGCGGCCATGACCCAAAGCGGCTTTGCCGTGTCCAGCACCCTGCTGGGCACCCCCGACTCCGACGCGGCCAAGCCTCTCTCCGGCTTCTGCCGGCGCTTTGCTGCACCCTTCGAGCGGCTCCTGGACAAGACCAACCTGCTGCGCCCCAAGAAGGCCCACCTACCCCAGCTCCAGGTGGTCTTCGATAGCCCCACCACGGCCTGGATGACCCTCGTCACGCCCGGCGACGGCTCCCCCTGGCCCATGGGCCTACCCCGCCTGCGCATGCCCGCCGGCGCCCCCAGCCGCTCCACCCTCAAACTGGCGGAAGCCTTCATGACCCTCCTCACCCCCACCGAGCAGGAGCAACTCCTGCGTCCCGGCCGCAAGGCCGTGGACCTGGGGGCCGCGCCGGGGGGCTGGTCCTGGCAGCTGGCCTACCGGGGACTCCACGTCACCGCCATCGACAACGGCCCGGTAGCCCCCTCGGTGCTGGCCACCGGCCTGGTGGAGCACCTGCGGGCCGACGGTTTCACCTGGCGCCCCAAGCGGCCGGTGGACTGGATGGTCTGCGACATGGTGGATCAGCCCGCCCGGGTGGCCCAGTTGATCTCTGACTGGATCATCGGCGGCCATTGCAAGCGCGCCATCTTCAATCTCAAGCTCCCCATGAAGCGCCGCCTGGAGGAAGTCCTGCGCTGCCGCGCCCTGATCGAAGGCCGGTTGAAGGAAAAGGGACCGGTGGATCTGCGCTTCAAGCAGCTCTACCACGACCGGGAAGAAATCACCGGCTACATCACCCTGCGCCAGTAACCTCCTGCCAGCCCGGCACCGCCCCCCAATCCCACTATGTGTATAATCGGGAGTTTGTCAAGACTGCCGAGCCAGGATCCAACGGACCGTCAGCAGTTACCGAATAGCCAACCCATCGCCTTCCCAGCCACGCCGCCACCCTGGCCGCCGGCGGAATGCGGGAGTCACTTCTCCCATGAGCTTTGCCGATCTCGGACTGATCCCCGAGCTGTTACGCGCCGTGACCGACGCCGGTTACACCGACCCCACCCCCATCCAGCAGCAGGCCATCCCAGCGGTGATCGCCGGCGGCGACCTCATGGGGGGCGCCCAGACGGGCACTGGCAAGACCGCCGGCTTCACCCTGCCGCTGCTCCAGCGTCTAGCCCGCCACGCCAACACCAGCACCTCGCCGGCCCGCCACCAGACCCGGGCCCTGATCCTGGCCCCCACCCGGGAGCTGGCGATGCAGGTGCACGAATCGGTCAAGACCTACTCCAAATACCTGCCCCTGCGCGCCACCTGCATCTACGGCGGGGTGGACATGAACGCCCAGATCGCCGAGCTGCGCCGGGGCATCGAGATCGTGGTGGCCACCCCCGGGCGCCTCCTGGACCATGTCCAGCAGAAGACCATCGCCCTGGGCCAGGTGGAAATGCTGGTGCTCGACGAAGCCGACCGGATGCTGGACATGGGCTTCATCCCCGACATCCGCCGGATCCTGGGCCTGCTGCCCAAGGAGCGCCAGAGCCTGCTGTTCTCCGCCACGTTCTCCGACGAAATCAAGAAGCTGGCCGACCAGATGTTGAGGAATCCCCAGCTCATCGAGGTGGCCCGCCGCAACCAGGTTTCCGAAACCATCACCCACCGGGTCCATCCGGTTTCCAGCGGTCTCAAGCGCAATCTCCTGGCCCATATCCTGCGCCACGAACCCAACGCCCAGGTGCTGGTCTTCGTGGACACCAAGTTCGGCTGTAGCCGGCTGTCCCATTTCCTGGAGCGCCACGGCGTCCGGGCCGATGCCATCCATGGCGACAAGGGCCAACAGCAGCGCACCGAGACCCTGGAAGCCTTCAAGAACGGCACCACCCGGGTGCTGGTGGCCACCGACGTGGCCGCCCGGGGCCTGGATATCGACGATCTGCCCTACGTGATCAACTTCGAGCTGCCCCACACCGCCGAGGACTACGTGCACCGCATCGGCCGAACCGGCCGGGCCGGGCGCCAGGGCAACGCCGTTTCCCTGGTGTGCGCCGAGGAAAAGGGCCGCCTGGCGGAGATCGAAAAGCTCATCAAGCTCTCCATTCCCCAGGAAGTGGTGCCCGGCTTCGACCCTGAGCCGGAATTCTTCGAGCCGGGGGCCAGGCCCCACCGCCGCCGTCGGGAAGAAGAAGCACCCCGCCGCGAGGAGCGCCGGGAAGAGCGAGAGCGCCCCCCCCGGACGCCCCGGGAAAGCAAGGAAAGCCGGCCCGCTGGCCGGGGCAACCGGGGAAGCACCATCGCGGCTGACGGTTTCGATTTCAGCAAGCCTTACGAACCGCGCGCTGGCGCCACCCCAGGCGAAGGCGGAGAAGACCTTGCCTCCAGGAGCGAAACACCCCAGCGCCCCCAACGTCCCATCGCCTTCCTCTTGGGGGGACTGGGGCGCGGCAAGTGACAGGGCGTTCCGGGCCAGGCGCAGGCCCGGAATAGGGGCCAAATCCCCTTACTATTCCTGCGCCCCAGGCGGGTAGGCTTGCTGCAAGATTGCGGGGGTACGGCCGATAGGGACCATGGCCCCCACCTCCGACCTTCCTGAACCAACGAGCCCGAATGGACTTTCTCCGTTTCCTGCGCGATCCCGACGAACCCGAGGATCCCTTCGTGCCGGACCTTTCCGAAGGCCCGGAAAGCGGTTTGTACCTGGCCCTGCTGGAGTTGCTGGACGAAGGCCTGATCATCACCAGCGACGAGACCATCCTGGAAGCCAACAGCGCCGCCTGCCGGCTGCTGGAGCGCAACTACCGGGATCTGGTGGGCAAACCCCTGAGTGATCTGTTCCCGTCGGAAAAAGCCTTCCTGGACGCCCGCGCCCGGATGTTCATCCAGGGCGAGATGCGGGGCACCTTGCAGCTGTCCCTGCCCCACGGAGGCCATCGGGAGCTGCGCTGCAACGCCGCCGCCCGCCTGCGCCCGGGTATCCATGCCCTGATCCTGAGCCCGGACTATCTGGCGGAAGCCAGCGCGTCGGTTCTCGCCACCGCCACCCCCGACAGCGACACGGTCTGGCCCCGCCTGGCCGCCGCCCTGGAGCAACCGGTGATCGTCCTGGACGGAGAGGAACGGGTGGCCGCCGCCAACGCCGCCGCCCTGCGCAGCCTCCAGATTCCCCGCCAGGATCTGGTGGGCAAGCGGCTATCGGAGCGACTGACGGTCAGCTGGCCAGCCCCCGGCGCGGAGCCCTTCGCCCGCCTGGAACTGGAAAATGGCGCCCGCCAGTTCCAGGCCCGCATCCTGCCCGGACCCAAGCCTGGCTGGCGGCTGCTCATCGTCCCGCCAGAGCAGGACACCCCGTCCCCGGAAGCCTCACCCCGGCCAGCCCCGCCTCCAGTCAGCTCAAGCCCGGACGCCTTGCCCGAGGCCGAGGCACCAGCGGCCTTCGAGCGGACTTTTGGCCCCTGCCCCCTCCCCGCCCTGTTGGTTTCCACCCCGGGCATGGAAGTACTGGGGGCCAACCCCGCCGCCGGCACCTTCCTCGGGGTTGGGGCCTCAACCCTGAAGGGCCGCCCCCTGGGCGCCCTGGGCTATCGACAAGAGGAGGCGGAACCCCTGCTATGGCGGGTCACCGACCACCAGGGTCACAGCCTGGAGGCGGAACTGCTCACCTACCCCCTGGAGCCGGGGCTTTCGATCCTGCTCCACGACCTGCCCGAACGCCCCCTGCTGTCCTCCCGCCTGCGCCTACCAGCCCACGTGATTGAAGCCAGCCCGGAGGCCATCATGGTCTGCGATGGGGATTGGCGCATCCAGGCGGTAAACCAGGCATTTACCCGGATCACCGGCCATACCCCAGCGGAAGTGCGGGGCCACAACCCCGACTTGCTGCGCTCCGAACGCCACGATCAGGCTTTTTATGACGCCATTCATGCCACTCTGGACGCCACCGGCCGCTGGGAAGGCGAGATCTGGAATCGCCGCAAGAACGGCGAGATTTACCCGGAATGGCTGGCCATCACCCTCATTCGCGGGCGCGATGGCCAGGCCCTGCACTATGTGGCGGTGTTCAGCGACCTCACGGTGCGCCGGCAAGCCGACGCCCGCAGCGACTATCTGGCCAATCACGACCTCCTGAGCGGCCTGCCCAATCTGCGCTTCCTCGCCGGGCGTTTCGACGAGGCGGCGGCACGTTGCCGTGCGCAGCGCTGCAAGCTGGCCATCATCAAGATCGATCTGGACCAGTTCAAGTCCGTCAACCAGGCCCATGGCCACCACGCCGGCGACCAGGTCCTGCGGATGGTGGCCCTCCGCCTGCGGGGGGTGCTGTCCGAACCCTGCCTGGTGGCGCGCAAGCGCAGCGACAGCTTCATCGCCCTGATCCCGGACATCGAGCTGCTGACCCAAGCCCACCAGGCCGCCGATCGCCTGCGGGCCGCCCTGGACGCCCCCCTGGAGGTGGACGGCCACGCCGTGCAGCTCTCCGCCTCCCTGGGGGTGGCCCTCTGCCCGGACGACGGCACCACCCTGGAGGTCCTGCTGGGCCACGCCAACATCGCCCTCCAGCAGGTTCGAGGGGCCGGCGGCAGCGGGGTCGGCTACTACGCAGACGAGATGAACGCCGACACCCTGGCACACCAGGCCCTGGAAGCCAGCCTGCGCCAAGCCATCGAGCGCCAGGAACTGGAAGTCCACTTCGTCCCGGAATGGCGCGCCGCCCACCCCCAGGTGCCGGCGGCCGAGGCCCTGCTGCGCTGGCGCCACCCGGATCTGGGCCTGATCCCCACCCGCCGCCTGCTGCCCCTGGCAAAGGAAAGCGGGCTGATCGTCCCCCTGGGGGAGTGGGTGCTGCGCCAGGCCTGCCTGGCCGCCCAAGGCTGGGCCCAGCTCCGGGGGGTGCAGGTGCCCCTGGTGATCAACGTGGCGGTGGAACAACTGGCCAGCGAAGGCTTCCTGGAACGGGTCGCGGCCATCCTCCAGGAGACCGGCATCGACCCGGCCCAAGTGGAACTGGATCTAGAAGAGGCGGTGCTGGCCGATCAGTCCGCCAGCGTGCCCGCCACCCTGCTGGCCCTGCGCACCCTCGGGCTGCGCCTGGCCATCGACAATTTCGGCCAAGGCCTGATTCCCCTGCGCCACCTGCGCGCCCTGCCGGTGGAGCGCCTGCGCCTGAACGCCGACGTGGCCCGGGACTCCCTCCCCGCCCCCGAATACCGGGCCGTGGTGGAGGCCCTGCTGGCCATGGCCCAGACCCTGGGTCTGGAGGCGGTGGCCAAGGGGGTGGACGACCAGGAGCGCCGCACCCTGTTGCTGGACATGGGCTTTCCCGCCCTGCAAGGCCGCCTGGTAGGCGGACCGGTGCCCGCCGACCGGTTCGCGGAAGACTACCTGCTGTCCTGATCGGCCGGCGCCGGCCTCCGCCGGTGCCGAAAGGTCCACAAGGCGTTGCCAGCGTAATGCCAGAACAGCAGGATGCCGGTGGTCAGGATCTGGGCCACCAGATAAGGCCAGCCCAGGTAACGGGTGAATAGCTCCATCAGCAGGGCGGTCCACAGCAGGCCCGCCACCGCCACCGCCAGAAAGCGCGGCAGGGCTTCCTGGTGGGCCCGCTGGGAGCGGAACACGAAGCGGTGGCTCATCAGGTAATTCACCAGGGCCCCCAGGCCAAAACCCGCCCCGGCCCCCACCACCGGGTCGGCCCCGGCCAGTTCCACCAGGGCCACCAGCAAGGCGTAGTGGGCGGCGGTGCCCACCAGCCCAAGCAGGGCGAAGCGGGCGAAGCGCCGGGCCTGGGCGATCAGAGCCATCCTGGCCTCACTGGGGAATGCGGGGATCCCGCGCCGCGCCGGTGAGACCCCGGCGATCCCGCGCCACCGCCAGGGGCACGCCCATCCGCGCCACCGTGGCAACGATGGCGCCCTTCACCGCCGTATCGCAGTCCAGATGGGTGGTGGACAGAAAGAATTCCGCCTTGCGCCAGTCCCGGGTGACCTCGAAGCGGGGCCCCAGGTAGGCCGCCCCCTGGATGGACTCGGCGCACACGGCCACCGGCCAGGGCTCCGCCGGCTCCGGTTCCGCCGCCACGTAGCGGTTGAGGCGTTCCGCCACCGGGCGCAGGGCGTCGGACCAATAATCCATCTCCCAGCGATCCTCCGCCCCCGGCAGGCCCCCCACCACCTGGTTGTAATACAGGTATTGGTAGGGATGGAGCCGCGCCAGGGTCACCCCGTGGAAGGCGACCAGGGCCAGGGCCAACAGCCCCAGGGGCAGCCGCAGCCCCCCAGCCCGGGCCAGCAGCGCCCACCAGCCCAGCCCCGCCAACACCGCCAGGGGCGGCACCACAAACAGGAAATGGCGGATGCCGTTGTAAAGCGCCGGCCGGGTGGCCAGGGTGAACACCAGGGGAAAGGCCACCGCCACTGCCAAGGGGACGAAGATCACCCACCGCCCCCGCTTCCCCCCCGGGCGCCCCAGGGTAGCCACTGCCAGCACCAGGGCCGCCGCCGCCCCCGCCAGCAGCAACTCCGGCAGACGCACCGCCAGATAGGTGAGGAGATAGGTACGGGGCACCGCACCAATCAGGTAATCCTGACCTGCCAGGAGGGTATGGAGGGAAAACTCGAAGTGGGAAAAGGCCCGGGCCGCTTCCAGCAGATTGCCCGGGGCCATCACCGACCAAGGCCAGAAGAGCCCCATCAGCACCAGGGCCACGGCGGCGGAGGGGACCAGCGCCCAGGCGCTCCTGGCCACGAAGGCCAGCCTCCCGCGCCAGCCTCCTTCGGCCCGGGCCAGGGCAACGGCCAGCACCGTCAGCACCAGGTAGAACACCGCGAACACCGCCCCCACCCGCAGGCCGATGGCACAACCTACCGCCACCCCGAAGCGCAGCACCAACCCCTGGGAGGGCCGGGGCAGCTCCGGCACCAGGCGGGTGATGTAGTAAAGGGCCCACACCATGCAGGTGGCGAAGGGTACGTCCTTGGTGTGGGTGAACATCCCGCCGGACCAGGCCCCGGTGAGGACCAGAATCACCAGGGCCGCCAGGCCCGCCCCTTCGCCCCCCAGCAAACGACCCAGCCGCCACGCCCCCGCCAGGCCCGCCAGGCCGAAGAGGGCCGAGAGCAGATGACGCATGTCCCACACTGGCAGGGGCAGAGTCCGCTCCAGCAGCGCGGCGATCAGGTCAAAGAAGCCGCCGTAGAGGTAGAGGTTCTTGTAGTGAAAGGCCCCCTGATCGACAAAGCCGGACGCGTAGAAATCCACCAGCAGGCGGCCATAGACGTGCTGAACCTCCTCGTCGTTGCTGATTCCGTGCTGATCAAAAGTCAGGATGATGAACAGTCCCACCAGGGCCAGCAGGCCCCAGCCCAGGCGCCGGGCCCAGGCATTTTCCGCTGGGCCGGTCACTGGCGGGGCTCCGGGAAGCCGACCCGCTCCGACACCAGATAGAGGGGCCGCCCCTTCACCTCGGTGAAGATCCGCCCAATGTACTCCCCCAGCACCCCCAGGCTGACAAGCTGAACGCCGGACAGGAACAACACCGCCACCATGGTGGAGGCATAGCCGGGCACATCGATCCCGTAGATCAAGGTGCGGATCACCAGAAAGCCGCCGTAGGCGCCGGAGAGCAGGGCCAGCACCACCCCGATCACCGACCACACCCGCAGGGGCAGGGTGGAAAAGGCGGAAAAGCCATCCACCGCGTAGCTCAGCAGCCGCAGCATGGACCAGGCGGAGGCTCCGGCGGCCCGCTCCTCGGGCTCGAAGTCCACCGTCGCCCGGCGAAAGCCCACCCAGCTGGTGATGCCTTTCATGAAGCGGGTCCGCTCCGGCAGGCTGTTGATGGCATCCACCACGGCCCGGTCGAAGAGGCGGAAGTCCCCGCCCCCCTCCTCCAGGGCCACTTCGGAAATGCGTGCGAACAGCCGGTAGAACCCCCGGCTCAACTGGCGCCGCAGCCAGGGATCGGTATCCCGGGAACGGCGCACCGCGGTCACCATCCGGGCCCCCTTGCGCCACGCCTCCAGCAGGTCCGGAATCAGTTCCGGGGGATGCTGGAGATCCCCGTCCATCAGCACCACCACCTGGCCGGTGGCCTCCCGCAGGCCGGCGGCCATGGCCGCCTCCTTGCCGAAGTTGCGGGCGAAGCGGATAGCCCGGATGGAGGGGTCCGCCGCCGCCAGGGCCGCCACCGCATCGAAGGTGGCGTCCCGGCTGCCGTCATCCACGAATACAATCTCGCGGCCCGCCAGGGGCAGTTCCGCCAGCACGGCGGAGAGGCGCTGGTGCAGCAGCGCCACCCCCAGGCTTTCGTTATAAAGGGGTACCACCACCGACAGGGTGGGGCCGACGGGGTCAAGGGGAGCAAGGGCTCCCACGGGGATCATCACGTTAAGGATTCCTGGACGGCAGGTCGGCGCATTCTACCGGAGCGTAAATAGCGTGGAAGAGAACGGGAAAAATCGGTTTGCCACAATTGTTGTCTGCGCCGATGACTACGGCCTGGCCCCGGGGGTCAATGCCGCCATCGCCGAGCTCATCGCCGCCGGCCGGCTGTCCGCCACCAGCTGCATGACCGGCCTGCCCGACTGGCCCGCCGGGGTGGCGCTCCTCAAGGCGGCCCTGGCCGCCCGGCCCGCCGACGTGGGCCTCCACCTCACCCTCACCGATCAGCCACCCCTGACCCGCGCCCCTGGCCTCGCCCCCGCCGGCCGGCTGCCGACCCTGGGCCAACTCCTGCCCCGGGCCCTGGCCCGGCGCCTGCCCGAGGCCGAAGTGCGGGACGAAATCCGCGCCCAGCTCGACGCCTTCGAGGATGCCTGGGGCGCCCCGCCGGCTTACGTGGACGGTCACCAACACATGCACCTCGTTCCTACCGTGCGGGAAGCCCTGGTGGAAGAAATCGCCCGCCGTTACCCGGCCGGCTCGGTATACGCCCGGGACTGCCGGGAGCGACCCCTCACCATCCTGGGGCGGGGCGTGGCTATCCCGAAGGCCCTGTTCCTCACCGGACTGGGGGCCGGCTTCGCCCGGCTGGCCCGTCAGGCGGGCATTCCCCTCAACCAGGGGTTTTCCGGGCTTCATGATTTTTCCGGCCGGGTGCCCTTCCGCCAACTGATGCAGGCCTTCCTGCGCTACCCCGGCCCCCGACCCCTGGTGCATGTGCACCCGGGCCGGGTAGACCCCACCCTCCAGCAGCGGGACAGCCTCACCTCCGCCCGGGAACGGGAACTGGCCTACCTGGCTTCCCCGGAATTCGCCGAAGACCTGTGCCGGGCGGGCCTGGCTCCGGGCCCCTTCCCCCCACCGGCCGGGCACCCGCCCCGTTGACCCCCATCAAACCCGCCACTGGCCTGGGCGCCATACTGCGCAACATTCCAGCCCAGTCCAGGGAGACCCTATGGAGCGCCCACCCGGAACCCGCACCAGTCTTTACGACACCCTCCAGCTGGAAGGGGTGATGGCCAACATGGCCCGCCAGGCCGCGCCCCTGCTGGCGGGGCGGGAGAAGGTGGCCCTGGTGGGCATCCTGCGCCGGGGCGCGCCCCTGGCCGATCGCCTGGCCGATGCCCTGGTGGCCCGCCACGGCCTGCCCCGGCCCCTGCGCCTGGATCTGGCCATCCAGCGCTACGCCGACGACCTGACCCTGCTCCACCCGGAAACCCGCCTCACCGAGGACGCCCGCCACGCCCATCTGGACCTGACTGGCCACACCCTGCTGGTGGTGGACGACGTGCTGTACTCCGGCCACTCCCTGCTGCGGGCGGTGGAATACCTGGCCCGCAAGCAACCGGCGGAAATCCGGGTGGCGGTGCTGGCCGATCGTTGCGTGGCCCGCCTGCCCCTGGTGGCCGACGTGGTGGGGGTGCGTCTCCAGGTGGCGCCGCCGGACGTGGTGGAGTGCAACGTGCCCCCCTATGAACCCGGCTTTCGCATCGAACTGCTGCAGCTCGACCAAGGACCAGGAGGCCCGCCATGATCTTCCAGAACCGCCTGGACGCCGCCCACCAGCTGGCCCGGGCCCTGGCCCAGTACCGGGGCCAGCACCCTCTGATCCTGGCCATCCCCCGGGGAGCGGTGCCCATGGGGGCAGCCCTGGCCCGGGAGTTGGAAGGCGATCTGGACGTGGTGCTGGTGCACAAGCTGGGGGCGCCCTGGAACCCGGAATACGCCGTGGGCGCCATCGACGAAAGCGGCTGGTTCTTCGTGTCCGACCCCCAATCCACCGACCCGGCCAGCCTGGACGGGGAAAAGGCCCGCCAGCTCAAAGCCCTCCAGGCCCGCCGGGCCCGCTACGCTCCGGGCCAGCCGCCCATTTCCCCCCAGGACCGGATCGTCATCGTGGTGGACGACGGCCTGGCCACCGGCGCCACCATGCTCGCTGCCCTCCACGGCCTGAAAGCCCGCCACCCCCGCAAGCTCATCTGCGCAGTGCCGGTGGCAGCTCCGGACAGCCTCGAACGGATCCGGGGCCAGGCCGACGAGGTGACATGCCTGGCCACCCCCGCTGATTTCCAGGCGGTAGGCCAGTTCTACCGGCAGTTCGATCAGGTCGAAGACACGGAAGTGATCGCATGCCTGAAGGACTTCCGGAGCAGAGCCTAACCGCCGGCCCGCGGGCGTTAGTGTGTCCCCGGGGCGGAGAAGCGAGCCTGAGGCGGGCATGAATGGCGTTCGGCGCCCTTGAATCGCCCCCCCAGAAGAAAATAAAAACGCCCGCGCAAGGCGGGCGTTCGCACACGACGGAAGGCCGGACTCAGCCAGCCATGGTCTTCACGTGCTGGATGATCTCGCCCACCGCCTGCTGGGCGGAGCCGTACAGCATACGGGTGTTGTCCTTGTAGAACAGGGCGTTCTCGATGCCGGAATAACCCGAACCCTTGCCCCGCTTGATGACGATGCAGTTGTGGGCCATGTCGGCGTTGAGAATCGGCATGCCATAGATCGGGCTGGATTTGTCGGTACGGGCCACCGGGTTCACCACGTCATTAGCGCCGATGATGAGGGCCACGTCGGTCTGGGCGAATTCGCCGTTGATCTCCTCCAGGTCGAAGATCTTGTCGTAGGGCACCCCGGCTTCCGCCAACAGCACATTCATGTGCCCCGGCATCCGGCCGGCCACCGGGTGGATGGCGAAGACCACCTCCACCCCGGCTTCCTCCAGAAGCTCGGTCATTTCCCACACCTTGTGCTGGGCACCAGCCACCGCCATGCCGTAGCCCGGCACGATGATGACCTTGTTGGCGTAGCGCATCATGGCCGCCGCATCCAGGCCGGAGAGCTCCTTCATGGTACCTTCCACCGCCTCGCCGCCACCGCTGGCCTCACCCGAGATGGGGGTGAAGATCACGTTGGAGATGGGCCGGTTCATGGCCTTGGCCATGAGTTGGGTCAGCAGGGTGCCGGAGGCCCCCACCACGATGCCCGCCACGATCAGGGCGGGGTTCTGGAGCACATAGCCCTCCATGCCCACCGCCAGGCCGGTGAAGGCGTTCAGCAGCGAAATCACCACCGGCATGTCGGCGCCGCCGATGGGGGTGGTGAGAATCACCCCCAGCACCAGGGACAGGACGAAGAAGCCGATGATGGCATTGCTGCTGGGATGGCCGGCCATCACAATGCTGATCCCCAGGCCCAGGGCCACCAGGGCCAGGATCACGTTCACCGCGTTCTGGGCCGGCAGGCGCCAGGTCTTGGTCATGATTCCCTGGAGTTTGGCAAAGGCCACGCAGGAGCCGGAGAAGGCCACCGAACCGATCAGGGCCCCCAGCACCGCCAGACCCGTCACGACGGGACCATGCACCTCGCCCCGGGCGAATTCCAGGGCCGCGATGGCCGCCGCCGCGCCGCCCCCCATGCCGTTGTAGATGGCCACCATCTGGGGCATGTCGGTCATGGCCACCTTCTTGCCGGAGATCCACGCCGCCGCGGCGCCGATCACGATGGCGGCGATCATCAGGCCGAAGTTCTGCATGCCCGGCCAGGCGAAGGTCACCAGGGTGGCGGCAATCATGGCATAGCCGGCCCAGACGACGCCCTTGCGGGCCGTCACCGGTGAGCTCATGGCCTTGAGACCCAGGATGAACACCACGGCCACCACGAAATAGGCAGCCTGAATCAGGAGGAGTTGAGCGCTCACTTGCCGCCCTCCTTCTTGCCCTTGAACATGGCCAGCATGCGCTCGGTCACCACGTAACCACCGGCGGCGTTGGCCGCCCCCAGCAACACGGCGATGAAGCCGATGGCCAGTTGCAGGGGATCGTTCGGATTGGCGTTGCCCAGGGCCACCATGCCGCCCACCAGCACCACGCCATGGACGAAGTTGGAACCGGACATCAGGGGGGTGTGCAGGATCACCGGCACCCGGGAAATCACTTCATAGCCGGTAAACGCCGCCAGCATGAAGACATACACATACACAAAGCCTTCCATCTCGTTTTTCTCCGGAAGTATTAAAGGCCGAGGACCTGTTTGACGCCCGCGTGGCGCACCAGGCCGCCATGGGTCAGGCAGGTGCCCGCCAGGACTTCATCTTCCCAGTCCAGGGTCAGGACCCCGTCCTTGATGAAGGGCCCGATGAAGTTGAAGAGGTTCTTGGCGAACATCTCGGAGGCATGAACCGGCATGCGGCTGGGGATATGGGTCGGCCCGATCACCAGCACGTCGTTGATCCAGACCTTCTCGCCGGCCACCGTGCCTTCCACGTTGCCGCCGGTCTCGGCGGCCAGATCCACCACCACGGACCCCGGCTTCATGCCCGCCACCATGGCGGCGGTGATGATC
>JAVEWG010000014.1:38586-74564 GCA_034004685.1 Rhodocyclaceae bacterium
ATCTCATCGCTGGACTGGGTAAAGCTCACATCCTCGAAAACACTGTCGGGATAATGGGACTGCACCCCGGAACCCTGTTCGATCAGGACGCGTGCGCCCAGACCCAGGAATTTCTTGACGACGTCGGGCACGACGGGAATACGCCGCTCACCCGCAAGCGTCTCCTTCGGCACTCCAATAAGGAGAGTCATGCGTGGAACCCCTTTGAGGTTGATTTAAAAACTGGAAGGCGTGCGTCACCACATGGTTTTATTGTTTTTTTGGTTACTCTCCATCCCACACCAACTCGGTGCGCGGTGTACGCTTAGCCCAATCATACTTAATTTTTTCGGATGCCGAATAGCCGATACGGCAGCATGGTTAAATCCACTCCATCAAAATCTCGCCGCCACCACTCCCGCGCCCACAAGGCAGGGCTTCCGCCGGGAAGCCTGGTGCACGTGGGGGACATCAAAACCGAGCGCCCCGCCATCTCCCTTATTGCTTTCGACAAACAGGGGCTGGATGAACGGGTTTTTAATTCCCTGGCGGAATCCCGCGCCTTTCAGCCGAACCGGCAGAAGGTCTGGCTCAATATCCACGGCCTGCAGGACCCGGAAATTCTCAGCGAGATCGGGCGGCGCTTCCGGCTCCACCCCCTGGTGCTGGAGGACATCCTCAATACCCACCAGCGCTCCAAGATCGAGGACTACGGCGACTATATCTACTGCGTGCTGAGAGTGTTCCGCTATTCGCCGGAAGACCACGCCCTGGACTCGGATCAGCTCAGCCTCGTACTGGGCAAGGATTTCCTGCTGACTTTCCAGGAACGGCCCAGCGGCACCTTCGATGGGGTGCGGGAGCGCCTGCGGGGGGAACGCTCCCTGATGCGGGAAAGGGGACTGGATTACCTCACCCATGCCCTGCTGGATACGGTGATCGACCGCTACTTCGTGGTGGTGGATCAGCTCGGCGACGCCGCCGAAGCCCTGGAAGACAACGCCCTGGAGCGCCCGACCCCGACGCTGCTGCGGGAGATCAACCGGGTCAAGCACGACACCGTCCAGCTACGCCGGGCCATCTGGCCCCTGCGGGAAGTCTTGAACGGCCTGCTGCGGGGGGACAGCCCCTTCTTCGAGCCGGACACCCGCCTGTATCTGCGGGATCTCTACGACCACGCCATCCACGTGATCGAAACTCTGGACGGGGTGCGGGACCTGCTGGGGGATTTGATGGACATCTACATGTCCAGCGTGAGCAACCGCCTCAACCTGGAGGTGCGCATTCTCACCGTGCTATCCATGCTGTTCATGCCCGCCACCTTGATTGCCGGGGTCTTCGGCATGAACTTCCACGCCATGCCCCTGCTGGAAGCGGCGGATGGCTTCTGGCAAGCCTTGGCCATGATGGGCAGCGCGGCAGCCCTCATGGCTCTGATTTTCTGGCGACGCAACCTGCTGCGGGGCTAGCCCTGCGGCAGGCACGGCAACTCAGCCGCCGGAGCAGCCGCAACCGCCACCGCCGCCGCCACAGCCACCGGACCGGGGAGCCGGCTGGGCCGTCGGGTCCACCTTCTGAAAATCGATCACGATCTGGCCGGGGTCCCGGCTCAGATAGGCCATGCGGACATTCTGGCCATAGCGCCGGCCGATCTGCTCCAGCAGGGGCAGGGGATCGTGGTCATTGACGAAACGCATGGTTTCCCCGTTATTGAGGGCATCCAGGGCACCAAAGATGGCGGCATGGCGGAAGCGCTTGGCCACCCCCCGGGCATCGAAGGGAAAAACCTGGTCGTCGAGCAGTCTGAATTCGGACATTTTGGGTCTCCTGGGTTGGGAGACCGGATTGTCCCGGCCGACCACCCTGGCTCGCCTTGAGCCAGGGCAATTCAGCCGCCGTCAGCGGGGCCGGGGCAAAGCCGCCTGGAGGGCCGGCCAATCCACCGGGATGGGCTCCACCGCCGGCGTGCCCAGGGCCTGGATCGCCGCCCCCAGGCTGGCCTGCCGCTCACCGGTGGCTGGATGGGTGGACAGCAACGCCGGAGGCGTGCCACCCGCCTCGGATTTTTCCAGCGTCTTGAAGAAACGGGGCAATCCTGCCGGGTCGATCCGCGCCGCCACCAGCCGCTCCAGCCCCCGGGTATCCGCCGCCCGCTCCGCGTCCCGGGAGAACTTCAGCTCGGTGAGCCGGGCGCCCCAGTCCGTCAGGGGGCCATAGTCCCCCACCCCGGCGGACAGCAGCACCCGCAGCCCGGCGGCCTTCACCAGCTGGCCCAGGCTGTGGCGCAGCTCCACGTGGGCGATTTCATGGGCCAGCACCCCCGCCACCTCCTCCGGCGAGCCGGCCGCCCGCAGCAAGCCGGTATTCACCACCACCACCCCACCGGGGGCGGCAAAGGCGTTGATCTCGGGCCGATCCGCCACGTAGAAGCGCAGTTTCTCGTCGGGCTGGGCCAGGCGCTGGGCAATCGCCTGGACCCCATCGAAGACCGGACCGGACGCCACCAGGCTGGACTGGGCCCGGGTCTGGGCCAGCACCCCTTCCCCGAGGCGAGCCTCCACGCTGGGGGGAATGCGCTTGACCACCCAATCGGCCAGGGGATCGCTGAATCCGAGGAACAGTCCCAGTGCCACCAAGGGCAGGGAGAGCGCCGTCAGCAGTACGGCGATGCCCCAGCGGAAGCGCCGGTCGGTGCGGCGCTGGGCCTGGCGCACCGCTTCCAGCCGGTGGCCGAAGGCCGCCGGCGCCGCTTCCCGGAAAACCGCCAGGGCGGCAGCGTCCAGGATCAGCACATGGTCGCCCGCGTCATCGCTCCAGTACAGGCCGAGCTGGCTATCGTTGAAGCCCCGGGCCTCGGCCCGCAAGTCGGCGATGGCGAGGGTATGGAGCACCACCTCCCCCCCGCTCACCACCAGCCACTGGCCGCGCCAGGCGAGGCTGGCCGCCATGCCGTCGGCCGGGCCGCCGGGGCCATACAGCCGGGCCGAAACGGGCGGGTGGCTCATTCGTCCCCCCCCAGCAGGCCGCCCAGGGCCACTCCGCCCAGGAGGGAGCCTTCATCCCGCGACCTGGCCCCCGGCCCGCTGGCCAGCCGGGAGGACATCACGATCCGGTCCGCCATGCGGGACAAGGGCAGGGATTGCAGCCAGACCTTGCCCGGCCCCCGCAGGGTGGCGAAGAACAGGCCCTCGCCGCCAAAAAGAGCCGTCTTGATCTTGCCGGCGAACTGGATGTCAAAATCCACGCTGGGCTGGAAGGCCACCACGCAACCGGTATCCACCCGCAGGGTCTGGCCGGGGGCCAGGATGAGTTCCTTGAGGGTGCCGCCGGCGTGGATGAAGGCGTAACCGTCCCCCTCCAGCTTCTGCATGATGAAGCCCTCGCCCCCGAAGAGCCCGGCCCCCAGCTTCTTCTGGAAAGCGATGCCTAGGGACACCCCCTTGGCGGCGCACAGGAAGGAATCTTTCTGGCAGATCAGGGTGCCCCCCAGTTCCGCCAGGTGCATGGGGATGATCTTGCCCGGATAGGGGGCGGCAAAAGCCACCCGGCGCTTGCCGTTGCCCTCGTTGTGGAACACCGTGGTGAATAAGGACTCCCCGGTGACCAGGCGCTTGCCGGCCCCCAGCAGCTTGCCGAAGAAGCCTCCCTGCTGAGCCGAGCCGTCGCCGAAGATGGTGTCCATGTCGATGCCGTCCTGCATGAACATCATGGCGCCGGCTTCGCCGATGGCAGCCTCCCCCGGGTCCAGCTCCACTTCGACAAACTGCATCTCGTTACCGAAGATCTCGTAATCCACTTCATCCATGGCCATGGTTTTTTTCTCCTGAGTACGTATGCGCGGACAGGCCCCGGCGGGGCCGGCCCATCATTGGAATCCTGGTCGTTTCAGATGACCGCCAGGCGGGACGATCCCGCCACAAGCCGGCCGATCACCGCGCCGGGCCCGCCCTGGTGGGCGGAAATCACCGCCTGGACCTCCGCCAGGGCCTCTGCCCCACAGGCCACCAGCAGCCCGCCGCTGGTCTGGGGATCGGCCAGCAGCTTGCGCTGCCACGCCCCCAGGGGCGGGGCCAGATCCACCGCTTCGCCGTAACTGGCCCAGTTGCGGGTGGAGGCCCCGGTGGCAATGGCCGCCTGGACCTGGGCCGCGGCCTCTGGAATCACCGGCAGGCGTTCGAATTCAAGCTCTGCCGCCAGGCCGGAGCCCCGGCAGATCTCCAGCAGATGGCCCGCCAGGCCAAAGCCGGTGACGTCGGTCATGGCATGGACGCCGGCGATGTTGGCCAGGTCCGCCCCGGCGGTGTTGAGGGTGGTGGTCCAGCGGATCATCTCGGCGTAGCCCGCCTCCGAGAGCACCCCCTTCTTGAGGGCGGCAGAAAGGATGCCCACCCCCAGGGGCTTGGTCAGCACCAGCAGGTCGCCGGGCCGGGCGGCGGCGTTCTTCTTGACCTGCTCCGGATGCACCAGGCCCAGGCCCACCAGGCCGTAGATGGGCTCCAGCACGTCGATGGAATGGCCCCCGGCGATGGGAATCCCGGCGGCCCGGCAGACGCTGGCGCCCCCCTCCAGGATGCGCCCGATCACCTCGGCGGGCAGCTTGTCCAGGGGCATCCCCACCAGGGCCAGGGCCAGGATCGGCCGGCCACCCATGGCGTAAACGTCGGAGAGGGCATTGGTGGCGGCAATCCGGCCGAAATCGAAGGGATCGTCCACGATGGGGGTAAAGAAATCCGTCGTCGCCACCAGGGCCTGAATGTCGTTGAGACGATAGACTGCCGCGTCATCGGAAGTCTCGGTGCCCACCAGCAGCTCGGGCGGAACGATCCCTGGTGGCGCCTTGGCCAGCAGGTTGGCAAGCACGGCCGGCGCGATTTTGCAGCCGCATCCGCCGCCGTGGGAAAATTGGGTGAGTTTGATGGCTTCCATGGGAACAGGGCGCGGACCGCGCAGGACAACAGCAATGAAAAAAGGCGTGGCGACCGTAGCACAGCTCTTCGAATTTGACGAGATCATCGACACCCGCTCGCCCGCCGAGTTCGCCGAGGACCGCATCCCCGGGGCCATGAGCTGCCCGGTGCTGGACAACGAACAACGCGCCCGGGTGGGCACCCTCTACAAGCAGGTCTCCCCCTTCGAGGCCCGCCGCCTGGGGGGCGCCCTGGTGGCGGAGAACATCGCCCGCCACCTGCTCACCCACTTCCAGGACAAACCCAAAAATTGGCGCCCCCTGGTGTATTGCTGGCGCGGCGGCCAGAGGAGCGGCGCTTTCGTCACCTGGATGCGGATGATCGGCTGGGATGCCTGCCAGCTGGAAGGGGGTTACAAGGCCTTCCGCCACCACGTGGTCAACGAACTGATGGCCTACTCCACCCTCCTGCAATTCCGGGTGGTGTGCGGCGCCACCGGCAGCGGCAAGACCCGCCTGCTGGAAGCCCTGGCCAGACAAGGCGCCCAGGTGCTGGACCTGGAGGACGCCGCCGCCCACAAGGGCTCGGTGCTGGGGGCCCTGCCCCACCGCCGGCAACCCAGCCAGAAGGCCTTTGAAACCGCCCTGTGGGCGCAGATGCGCCGCTTCGATCGTTCCCGGCCGGTATTCATCGAAGCCGAAAGCCGCAAGATCGGCCGCATCCACCTGCCCGAACCCCTCATCGAATCCATGCGCAACAGCCCCTGCATCGCCATCGAGGCCAACCGGGAAGCCCGCCTGGAATTCCTGCTGGGGGATTACGCCTATCTGGGGGACAACATTCCCTCCCTCCAGGAAAAGATCGCCTGCCTGAAGGGCCTGCAAAGCAACGAAACCCTGGCCCGCTGGCACAAGCTGGCGGAAGCGGGCAGCCTGGCCGAACTCTTCGCCGAGTTCATCGACCGCCACTACGACCCCCTCTACCACCGCTCCCAGAACCGCAACTTCCGCCAGTTTGGCCAAGCCCCGGTCTTCACCACGGAAGACCTCAGCCCGGCGGGGCTGGATGAGCTGGCCGGACGGCTATTGGTGGCGTTCAGCCCGGCCCAGGGATAAACGGCTTTCATTCCGGGCCAATACCCAGAACGAGTGTCGGTTTTTTTTACGGTTCCGCCGCAAAAAAAAATATAAATCAAGACCATAAACTCATGGCATACCTCTTGCGGATAGCGCGATGGTTTTAAGCCAACTATCCATCGAGGTTTGTCATGAATCCATTTGCAAGTTCAAAACGTGGGCGCCAGTCCGCTGTATCCCGTGCCCTGCTCATCGGCGGGCTGGCCGCCAGCCTCCTGGCCCATTCCGTAGGTGCGCAGGCAGACGCCTTGCCGGCCAGTTCCATAGTAGACGTGCGCACCTTTGGGCAGTTGTGTGCCGGGTCGTGTGCGGACAACACGCTTTTTAGCCACTCGCAAGTTCTCTACGAGACCTCTGGGGATCTAAGCGTCTGGTCTGGCTGGCAAACCAGTGGCATGACTTCGGTCGGCCAAGTGGCCGTATCAGGCGAGGGCGACCTCGCAAGCGGCACTCTCCGCGCAGTCGCCGCGTCCAACGGCATTAATTCCCCTGGCGTTGAACCCAATGCCTATGCCTACGCATCTAGCTCTGTCATTCTGGGAGACACCTTCAGCGTCTATAACAACAACGGCTCCCCGTACTCTGGCAACGGCATTTCCTACCTCACCGTAGACATTGACGGCACCTTCCTCGGGAACGAGGGATCCGACCTCTGGCTGGCATTGCAAGTGCGGATGTTCAAACCTGGCGGATTCCAAGCCTGGCTGGATCAAGACTGGGCGACATTTTCAGCTCTATCCATCGGCAGCGGGTCTTACTTAAATTTGTCTGCGGGAGACACCTTGCCTACCGACTGGGTGGTCGCGTTCACCACACCTTCTGAACCCTTTGAAATGTGGGTAGCCACTTCGGCGTCCTTCTCCTACAGACAGAATAACGAAGCCACCATCTTTGCTGTTGCAGACCTGGGCCATACTTTGACCCTGGACCTTCAGACCCCCGACGGCACGTATTTCTCCACGGCGTCCAACCTGTTCCCTGGTTCGAGCCAGGGGCCAAGCACCGTGCCGGAACCCGCGTCCATGGCGCTGGTATCGATTGCCCTCGGGCTGATGGGCGTCGCATCCCGGCGCCCTAAGCCGACAACAACCTAACCCGGTTTGAGCCCCCCAGCAACCCTGGGGGACTCACCCGAGCAGTGCCACACCAAAATGCTGGCAGGAGTCCCAACATTGGCCCATCGCGCTGCGCATCCAGACTTAAACGTGCGTAGCGCCAGCCACCCCTTCATTGCTCCTCACCGCACAAATCCGCTGCACCACGGCCGGCCTTGGGGCCGCCACCTCGCCCTGTTCGAACGCCACCACCGTGAAGCCCGCCGCCGCCACGTCCAGCAGTTCATGGGGCCGCAGCAGGAAATCCGGGTTGCTGGGCTTGCCGAAGCGCTCGTTGCCGGCCATGAAAGTCTCATAGATCAACACCCCGCCGGAGGCGACGCAGGCCAGCAGCAAGGGCAGGCGCGGGCGATAGAGGTAGTTGGTCACCACCACCGCGCCAAAGCCCCGGCCGGCGTAGGGCCACGGGCCTGTTTCCAGGTCGGCCTGGCGGGTATGCACATTGGGCAGGTCGGCCAGCAGTTGCAGGCCCACCCCGTCCCGGTCCGCCGCTTCGACCTTGTAGCCCCGGGCCGCCAGCCAGCGGGCATGGCGGCCGCTGCCGCAGGCCAGGTCCAGAACCTCGCCACCGACGGGGATGAGAGGGGCGAAGCGGGTCACCCAGGGAGAAGGCACGGCAAAGGCAGGATGCTGCATGGGGGCTCCAGGGTGATCAGCGGTCCAGGCCGGCCAGGCACAGGTACTTCATTTCCAGGTATTCCTCGATGCCATGGCGGGAGCCTTCCCGCCCCAGGCCGGACTGCTTGACACCACCGAAGGGGGCCACCTCGTTGGAGATCAGGCCGGTGTTGATCCCCACCATGCCGTATTCCAGGGCCTCGGCCACCCGGAACACCCGGCCCAGGTCGCGGGAGTAAAAATAGGCGGCCAGTCCGAATTCGGTGGCGTTGGCCAGGGCCACCGCCTCTTCCTCGGTGGAGAAGCGGAACAGGGGCGCCACCGGGCCAAAAGTTTCCTCCCGGGCCACCGCCATGGCCGGGGTCACGTCCGCCAGCACGGTGGGCTCGAAGAAGCTGCCCCCCAGGGCATGGCGCTTGCCGCCGGTCAGCAGCCGGGCGCCTTTGCCCAGGGCGTCGGCGATGTGGTGCTCCACCTTGGCCACCGCGTCCTGGTCGATCAGGGGGCCCTGAACCACCCCGGGCTGGTCGCCAGGGCCTACCGGGAGCTTGGCCACCGCCTCGGTCAGGCGCGCGGCAAAGGCGTCATGGATGCCCGCCTGCACCAGCAGACGGTTGGCGCACACGCAGGTCTGGCCGCTGTTGCGGTACTTGGAGGCCAGGGCCCCTTCCACCGCTGCGTCCAGATCCGCGTCGTCGAAGACGATGAAGGGGGCGTTGCCCCCCAGCTCCAGGGACAGTTTCTTGATGGTGGGGGCGCACTGGGCCATCAGCAGGCGCCCCACCTCGGTGGAGCCGGTGAAGGAGAGCTTGCGCACCACTGGACTGGCGCAGAGCTCGCCGCCGATGGCCAGAGGGTCGCCGGTGATGACGTTGATGACCCCCGCGGGGAAACCCGCCCGCTGGGCCAGTTCCGCCAGGGCCAGGGCGGTGAGGGGGGTCTGCTCGGCGGGCTTGACCACCACCGTGCACCCGGCGGCCAGGGCCGGGGCCACCTTGCGGGTGATCATGGCGGCGGGGAAATTCCAGGGGGTGATGGCGGCGCACACCCCCACCGGCTGGCGGATCACCAGCAGGCGCCGATCCGCCCCGGGGGTGGGCAGGGTTTCGCCATGGATCCGCTTGCCCTCCTCGGCAAACCACTCCACGAAGGCGGCGGCGTAATTCACCTCGCCCCGAGCCTCCGCCAGGGGCTTGCCCTGCTCGGCGGTCATCAGCCGGGCCAGATCCTCGGCATGGGCCAGCATCAGATCGAACCAGTGGCGCAGCACCGCCGCCCGTTCCTTGGCCAGCAGATCCCGCCAGCCCGGGAGAGCGGCTTCGGCGGCGGCGATGGCCCGGCGGGTTTCCGCCGCCCCCATCCGGGGCACCCGGGCCAGGAGGCTGCCATCAGCCGGATTGGTGACGGAAAGGGTGGCGCCATCCGTGGCGGCGATCCATTGGCCATCGCAGAAAGCCAGGCGCTTGAGCAGGCTCGGTTCTTGAAGGTTAAGCATGGCGCATCCTTTGATCCTAAAAAACCTCGGTTGAACCACAGAAGCACGGAGAAAATACAGGAATCGGGCAGGTCGCACCCTTCACCCGGAGGATGACGCGGCAAATCCGGGCAAGTTTCTGATTTTTGACTTTCCTTTTGCCTCTGTGCCGCTGTGGTGAGTTTTTAGGTTGCTCTGCCCCCCCCCCGGGGGGCCACGTCCATGCCCCGACCGGCGGCAGCCCTTGCCGGCGGTCTTGCGTCGCCGCCAGGGGCGCGCTCAGGGCTGCACTTCCAGATCCGCCCCCCAGAAGTCCACGGTGTTTCGCCCCCGCGCCTTGGCGCGGTAGAGGGCGCCATCGGCCCGGGCCAGGATGCTGTCGGGCGCCTCGTCGCTGGCCGCGAACTCGGTGATGCCGATGCTCACCGTAATGGCGATCGTGCCCTTGGCGGTGTGGGTCGGAGTGCCGGCAAGGTGGGCCCGGAGCTGCTCGGCGAACTCCCGAGCGCCGGCGCCATCGGTGCCAGGCAGCAGGATGCCAAACTCTTCGCCGCCGAGGCGGCCGAAAAAGTCCACCTGGCGCAGGCGCTGCCGCGATAAATCGGCGAAATGCTTGAGCACCAGATCCCCCACCGCATGTCCGTAGGAATCATTGACCCGCTTGAAGTGGTCGATATCCACCATGAGAAGGGTCGCCCGTTCGTCAAAACGCTTGATGCGGGCCAGCTCCATGTCAACCTGCTCCAGGAAATGGCGCCGGTTGGCCGCCCCGGTAAGGGAATCGGTAGTGGCCAGCTGGAGGAGTTCGGCCTCCATGGCCTTGCGCCGGGCAATGTCCTGGAACACCACCTCGGCACCCACGATCCTGCCTCCCTCTTGCATCGGGGTGACCGTCATCTGCACCGGGAAGACCTCGCCATTCCTGCGGAAGAAGGCATCTTCCACCCTGCGGCGCACCCCATCCCGCAGGGTGCTCTGAACCGGACAATCCTGGGGGGCATAGGCCACGCCGTACCGGTGATGGTGGTGGAACAGGTGATGGGGGCTGTGGGCCAGGATCTCTTCCCGCGCAAAGCCGAGCATGGCCAGGGCGGCGGGATTGATGAAGGTGCACCGCCCCGCCGGATCCACGCCGTAGATGCCCTCCCCAGCGGAATTGAGCAGTAACTCGTTCCACCGGGACAGGCGGGCGATTTCCGCCTCGGCCTCTTTGCGGGCGGTGATGTCCATAGCCGTGCCGGCGGCACGCAGGGCGCGGCCATCCGGGCCCCGCTCCACGGCCATGCCCCGGACCAGGATCCACACCCAACGGCCATCTCTGTGGCGCATCCGCACTTCCATTTCGAGACGGGGCGTTTCGCCCTTGAGGTGGCTTTGCAGGGCATCTTGGATCGCCCGAGCATCCTCCGGCGGGATCAGCCCGATCGCGGCCGCCCCGCAACGGGGCAATTCACCGGACGGGTAGCCCAGCAGGCCCGTCCAGCCCTCCCCGAAATTGAGTTCGCCCCCGGGGACATCCCAGTCGATCAGCGCCAGATCGGCACCGCTGATGGACAGGGCCAAGCGCTCCTTGGTGGCCAGCAATTCCGCCTCGGCGGCCTTGCTCTCGGAAATGTCCTCGAATACCCAGATACTTTCGGCTGCCGACAGGGTGCCGAAGTTGACGGACTGGCCGGACACCCGAATCCAGACCCGGCTGCCATCCCGGCGCACCATTTCCTGCTCCCGGGCATAGCGCTGCCCCCTGGCCAGCGCCGGGTAGGCCTCACCACCGACCGCCTCGTAGTGTTCCTCGCTGGGGTAGAGCAGGCGGGTACTCAGGCCAAGCATGTCCGCCGGCGCGGCGTAGCCGAACAGCTCGCTCATCCGCTGGTTACCCCAGATCAGCCGCCGCTCCCGCAGGAGTACAACCCCCACGCTGGAATTGGCCAGGATGGCGGACAGGAACTCCTTCTGCTCCCGCAATTCGTCCTCGGCGCGCTTGCGCTCGGAAATATCCTCGACGAGGGACCAGATGTAGTCCTGCCCATACCGGCCGGTGACCAGCATCCCGTTGAGCCGCAGTGGCACGAGGCTCCCGTCCTTGCGGACATATTCCTTTTCGTAAGGGCCGTAACGACCGGTCCGGGCCAGGCAATCGAGCTGCCGCGCTTTTTCGGCCTGGTAATTCTTGGGAGTCAGCGCCCAGTAATCGAGGGCTTGCAATTCCTCCGGCGGGTAGCCGCAGACGTTCCGGAATGCCTCGTTGAATTCCACATAGCGGCCGTTCATGTCAGTCAGGGCGATGCCCAGGGGCGACAACTCATACAGACCCCGTAACTTTTCCTCGCTCACCCGCAAGGCCTTTTCCACCTGCAGCCGCTCCGCCTGCAAAGCCGTGATCAACATCCCCGTGAGGACCGCGGTGGCCATGTACAGCCACAGCAGGAAATGCCCGATATCCTGGCCCGGTATGGAAAACGTGCCACGCCCGATGGCAGTCCCCCAGGCCGCCGCTGCCGCGCAGGCGAAACCGCCCAGGGCGGCGCCGGCAGTGCCGAAACGGAGCGCGGCCCACGCCAGCAAGGGCAGGGTCAGGAAGGCCAGAGGCAGGGTCCGGCCGAAATGGGTGTAATCCTGGAGGAAGGCGAACCAGGCGATGGCCGCGGCCGCCAGAATCCACAGGGCCAGTTCCATCTTGGCGCGGCCCCATGTCCGGAAATTGCGGGGGCTGCAGGTCAACAGCACCGGGGCGGCCAGCAGCACGCCGACGGTATCGCCCATCCACCAGGCGAGCCATGCCGCGCCCATGGCCTCCGGCTCCATCAAACCCGCCAGATAAAGGCTCGCCACGCCGCCCGTCGCGGAAACGGTCATGCCGCCGCCGGCCGCTGCCAGAAATCCGAGCACATCCCTTTGGCGCTCGAACTCGGGGCAAAAGCCGGTGCGCCGCAGCAAGAACCGGGCAAACAAAGGGGCGAGGGTATTGCCGGTGGCAATCGCGGCGGCCACGGGCCAGGGCGAACCGATGGATAGATTGACGAGCACGGCACCAAGATAGATACCGGGCCAGACGCCCCAGCCCCAGCGCAGCAATCCCGCCACGGCGATCCCCGTTGGGAGCCAGACGAGGGTAATGTGCGCCCCCACCGAAGGCATGCGCAGCCCCAGCCACCCCGCCCCGAAGTAGCCGAGGGCCAGGGCGACGATCTTGAACAGGGAGCCCCGCATCATCGGCACGGGGCCGCCCGGCGGGAGCCCCCTCTGGCGGCATGGAGAATAGCGGTTCGGCCAAGTTGCGCCATCCGATACCCTGCCATCGTCAGCGCTGCCAAAAGCGCCGACCCGACGGCGCGACTGCCGATCACAGGTGTTCCCATGCCTTGGCCTGGGCGCAGATATGAAATGTCTTGCTTCACAACTCCGGCTCCATCCATGCGGGGCTCGCGGACCGGACTTTGCACGCCTCACCCGTCAGGGCGGCAAGAACTGGCCAAGCACCTTGGGGCAGGTCCAGCCCCGGCACCTAAAAATACCACTAAAGTAATATGTCGATCGACCAATCCATCACGGGTCTGGGCACCGCGACTGCTGGACGCGCGCTTTCCTTCGGGCCGGGGGCAAGGCCTGGAGGACCATGGGCATTCAGGGCTTCACGCCAGGCCCCTGGGGCCCGGACCAAAACACCACGAGGGGCGCTGGAAACGAAACTGGGCACCCGGTTAGGGTGCCCAGTTTCGATATTTTGGCGCGCCCGGAAGGATTCGAACCTCCTACCCCCTGGTTCGTAGCCAGGTACTCTATCCAGATGAGCTACGGGCGCTTGTATTGCATGGGAGCCGGCAAACCCGCCCCCGGGAGCCACCGCTGGAGTACGGCAACCCGGAATCTGGCGCGCCCGGAAGGATTCGAACCTCCTACCCCCTGGTTCGTAGCCAGGTACTCTATCCAGATGAGCTACGGGCGCTTAAAACAGGGCGCGGAGTGTATCACATAAACCACGCCAAAACTGGCGGAGACGAAGGGATTCGAACCCTTGAGACAGGTTTTGCCCGTCTGCTCCCTTAGCAGGGGAGTGCCTTCGACCTCTCGGCCACGTCTCCGACACAGGGGCGAAATAATAGCCGCTCAACGCCCCGTGGTCAAACTCAGGCTGCGTTCTCCAGGCCGAAGGCCTTGTGCAGAACCCGCACCGCCAATTCCAGATACTTTTCTTCGATGGCCACCGAGATCTTGATCTCGGAAGTGGAGATCATCTGGATGTTGATGCCTTCTTCGGCCAAGGTACGGAACATGCGGGAGGCCACCCCCGGGTGGGAGCGCATGCCCACGCCCACGATGGAAACCTTGGCCATGGTCTTGTCGGCCACCACTTCCCGGGCGCCGATATGGGCCCTGACCCCTTCCAGGATCGCGGCGGCCTTGTCCAGGTCGCCGCGGCTCACTGTGAAGGAGAAATCGGTGGTGCCATCATGGCCCACGTTCTGGATGATCATGTCCACATCCAGATTGGCGTCGGCCACCGGGCCCAGGATCTGGTAGGCGATGCCCGGGCGGTCGGGCACCCCCAGCACGGTGAGCTTGGCCTCGTCGCGATTGAATGCGATGCCGGAGATGATCGGTTGTTCCATCGTGGTGTCTTCCTCAACAGTAATGAGCGTCCCCTCCCCTTCGTCCTGGAAGCTGGAGAGCACCCGTAGCTTGACCTTGTACTTGCCGGCGAACTCGACGGAGCGGATCTGCAGAACCTTGGAGCCCAGGCTGGCCATCTCGAGCATTTCCTCGAAGGTGATGGTGTCGAGCTTGCGGGCTTCCGGCACGATGCGCGGATCGGTGGTGTAGACCCCGTCCACATCGGTGTAGATCTGGCACTCGTCGGCCTTCAGGGCGGCGGCCAGAGCCACCCCGGTGGTATCCGACCCCCCCCTGCCCAGGGTGGTGATATTGCCATCCTCATCCATCCCCTGGAAACCGGCCACCACCACCACGTTGCCAGCATCCAGATCGGCCCGGATCGGCGCCTCGTCGATGGACAGGATGCGGGCCTTGCCGAAGGCGTTGTCGGTCAGGATCCTGACCTGGCCACCGGTATAGCTCCTGGCCTGGAGGCCGGCATCCTGGAGGGCCATGGCCAGCAGGCCGATGGTGACCTGCTCGCCGGTGGAAATCACCACATCCAGCTCCCGCGGGGCGGGACGGGCGGTGATGTCCTTGGCCAGGGCGATCAGCCGATTGGTTTCGCCGCTCATGGCCGACACCACCACGACCACCTGATGCCCTTCGGCGCGGAACCGGGCGACGCGCTTCGCCACGTTCTTGATGCGCTCGGGGCTGCCCATGGAGGTGCCACCGTACTTCTGAACTATGAGTGCCATCGTCGTACTTGTTCGCTGAATAAAAACCTTTGAATTTTACACGAAGAATCAACGCGTTTGCCGCTTCGCAGCATGGCCGGCCAGGACCTAAACCCGTAGCAATGCCATCTTCAAGGGCGGCTGGCCATCCGGGCTGGGGAAATCCGCCTCGGGGGCAATCCACTCCACCTCCCGGATCGGCCGCCCGGCCTTCCTGGCGCTGCGCTCCAGCTGCTCCAGCCAGGCCCCCCGCTCCACCTGGGCCACGTTGTTGCAGCAGAACAGGCTGCCCCCTTCGGCGGTGGCCAGCAGGGCCGGTTTGAAGATGGCCGGATAGTCGTTGATCAGATCCACCACCCCGAACGGACTCTTGGCATAACGGGGCGGATCGAGAAACACCAGGTCGAACTTCTGGGGCTCCAGCTTCGGGAAGGCCGGCAGGCGCTTGCGCCGCACCATCTCGGGCTGGCCAATCCCCGAATACTGGCGCAGGGCGGCGAAGGCATCGCACTTGATGAAGCGCACGCTGATGGGAATGGCATTCAACCCGGCGCTGGCCTTTCCCACCGCCAGGCTCGATTCGGCGAAATCCACGTTGATCACCTGGCGCGCCCCGGCACTGGCCGCCGCGATGCCCACCCCGCAGGTGTAGGCGAAAACATTGAGCACGCTCTTGCCCTGGGCTTCCCGCATCACCCGCCGCCGGCCGGCCCGCAGATCCAGGAACAGCCACGGATCCTGACCGCCGTGGCGGGCCTGGAAGCGGTAATTCACCCCCAGCTCCCGAATCTGCCTGGGCAGCTCCGCCCGGGCCTGGGCTTCCTCGCTCAGACGGTTGAAAATCCGGGAATTGGGCCGGCTGCGATCGTTGTAGATCACCTCCAGGCCGGGAAAGGCGGCAAGGTAAAAACCCTCCAGCTCCGCCAGCTCGTCTTCCCCCAGGGAACGGTGAAAGCTCTGGACCAGCAACACTTCGCCGTAGCGATCCACGGTGAGCCCCGCCTCCCCTTCCACGCTGCCATGGAACAGCCGGTAGGCGTCGGTATTCTCGGCCTCCAGCTGAACCAGAAGATCGGAACGGGCCGCCAGGGCGGCGGCGAAGGCATCGGGGAGGACTGAGGGCATGGATACTCCAGGGGAAAGCCGTTCCGGACGGAAACGGCGGCGGGTAGCGTGGGGGGTGGCCATCATACGTGGATCCGCTTTGGCCCGGGGCCGGCGAGCAGCGGGTCTACCCCGCGTCAAGGAAACTTCGCCACGTCACCATGATCATCCAGATTCGCCGCACCCAGGGATTACCCCATGCCCACTTCCCGCCGCCAGTTTCTCACCACCTCCGCCGCCTTGGGGGCCTGCGCCTTCGCCCGGAGCATTTCCCCCGCCCTGGCCGCGCCACCGAGGCTGCTGCCCGCCAGCCAAGGTCGGCGGGTGGTGGTGGTGGGCGGTGGCTGGGGCGGGCTGGCAACGGCGCGGCATCTGCGGGCCCAGGCACCGGAGCTGGAGGTGGTGCTGCTGGAGCAGGCGCCCGCCTTCTGGTCCAACCCCCTGTCCAACCAATGGCTGGCGGGGTTGGTGGAGGAGAATCTGCTGATTCATGACTACCAGGCAGCAGCCCGGGCCTTTGGCTACACCTTCATCCAGGCCCGGGTGGAAGCGGTGGAACGGGACCGGCGCCAGCTAGCCACCAACCACGGCCCCGTGGACTACGACTGGCTGGTGCTGGCCGCTGGCATCCGTCACGACTACGCCGCCTGGTTCGGCGCCGACCGGGGGGCGGCCGAGCATGCCCGGCAGGCCTACCCCTGCGCCTTCACCACCCGGGACGAGAGTGCCGCCCTCAAGGCCAAGCTGGCCCGCTTTGCCGGCGGCGAACTGGTGATGACCTTGCCTCCGATGCCCTATCGCTGCCCGCCCACCCCCTTTGAGCGGGCCAGCCTGATTGGCGGGTGGATCAAGGCCGGCCGCATCAAGGGCCACCTCACGGTGCTCGACCCCAACCCGGGGGGCCTAAGCTTTCGCAAGCTCTTCGCCGATCAATACCCGGAGCAGATCAGCTACGTGTCCGACGCCCGGATCCGCGCCGTAGACCCTTACGCCCGCAAGATCACCACGGATTTCGACGAATACCGTTTCGACCACGCCATCCTCATGCCCCCCCAGCAGGCGGGGGATCTGCTGTGGCAGGCGGACCTCATCGGACGGGACCGGGACGGCGCCGCCACCGGCTGGGCCGAGGTGGAGCCCTTGAGCCTCCAGGCCCGGGGGGATTCGCGAGTCTTCGTGGTGGGGGATGCCCTGGGCAATGTTTCGCCCCTCTTCGGCGCCTACCCCAAGAGCGGCCACATGGCCTGCCGCCAGGGCCGCATCGTGGCCCACCAGATCGCCGCCCGGGCCCGGGGCGAGGAACCGCCCCGGATGTTGCCGGAGAGCGTGTGTTTCGTGCTGCGCAACTTCGCGCCCCAGGAACTGGTGCGCATCGAGGCCCGCTACCGTTTGCGCGGAGATGGCCTGATCCAGCAGACCATCAGCCAGACCACCGACCCCAACCCCCAGGGAGAAGACCGCCAGTGGGCCGGCGCCCTGTTTCAGGAAATCCTGGGGCATGCTCCCCCTGCCCCCCCGGGGCCGACGTAGGGCGGGCTTCAGCCCGTCCGGGTCGCAACGCCCATCCCGGTCAGTGCCGGGCCCAGATGCGGGTCTGGCCGTCCGGCGCCACCAGCAAGGTTTCATAGGCTTCCCGGCGGACCACGTTCTCGATCCCGTTGGTGTCCAGGATGGTGCAACCCCGCTCGCAGGAGGGGGAGGAAATCTCCCGGCCTGGCGCCCCCCGGGGCAGTCCCGGCACCGCCAGGCCCAGGGCCTTGGGCTTTTGCTGGAGCAGGCGCTGAATGTCTTCCGCCGGCACAGGCCCCTCGATCACATAGCCAGCCACCAGGCTGGTGGACAGGGATTCCACATCCACCGGAACCTTGTGGCGGCGCTTGAAGCCATCCATGTCCGCCACCCCCTCGAAGCGGGCGGCAAAGCCATTGTTCTGGAGATGCTCGGCGTAGTCGATGCAGCTCAGGCAGACGGTCGGGCCATAGACGATGATGGCGGGCGGCTTGGCCACCGCCACCCCGGCGGCCACGGACAGCAGCGCGCCGAACAGAAACCGCCTCAGCACGGCTTGCCCGCCTGGCAACCCTTGAGGATCCACAGGGAAATCACCCCCGCCACTTCGTTGGCCATGGCCTTGCGGGCCATGGAGGCGGCATCCCGGCCGGCGTGGGTCTTGATGGCGGGGTCGGCCCCCGCCTCCAGCAGGATCTGGGCATTGGCCGCCCGCTGGGTATAGGCCGCCATGTGGAGCGGCGTGGCCCCTTCCTTGTCCCGGGCATTGACATCGGCGCCCGCCGCCAGCAGGGCCTTGAGCACCGCCCCGTCCGGGTTGGTGGCGGCCAGATGGAGGGGGGTGGAGCCCAGGTTGGTGCGAGCGTCCCGGGCGGCCGGCGTGGTCTTGAGGAGGGCAGCCATGTCCGCGCCACTGCCCATCCGGGCCAGGTCGTGCACCGGCTGGTCGTTGGCGCCCAGCACCTCGGGATAGGCGGGCAGGCTGATGGCGCCCAGGGTCAGGGCCAGCATCAGGCTGGCCAGCTTCGGGATGGGGGATGGCTTCATCTGTCTTCTCCGGGCAGGGCCATGGCATCCATGGCTTTGAGGTTGTGAATTCTAGCCGGGGGCCATCCCGGGTAAAACCATCCTGGCCCCTTGCATTCCTGGCGCCAGCGGGTAGGGGCCTCAGAACGCGATGGCGATGGCGAAGTGCAAACGCAGCCGGCCTTCGTCCTGGCCCCAGGCCAGATCCAGGGCCAGGGGCCCCGCCGGGCTGCGCCAGCGGGCGCCGGCCCCATAGCCGGGCTTGAGACGGAAATTCAGGCGCTGATCGGCGGCGTTGCCCGCGTCGGCAAACACCGCCGCCCCCCAATCCGGGCGGAACCAGTGGACGTACTCGGCGCTCAGGGTGGCCAGATAGCGCCCCCCCACCACCGCGTCCCCCTCCTTCACCCCCAGGCTCTGGTAGCCATAGCCCCGCACCGACTGGGCGCCCCCGGCCCGGAACAGGAAATCCTGGGGAATGCCCTGGCGGCTGTCCGCCAGGGTGGCTCCCACCTCGCCCCGCAGGATCAGCACATCCCGTTCACCTACCGGCCGGTAGCCCACCGCCCGGCCATGGAGGCGGACAAAGTTGCGGTCGGACAGCAAGGCCGCGGAGGCGCCCCCCATTTCCAGGGCCAGGACGAAGCCATCCCTGGGGTCCAGCAGGTTATCCACCCGCCGCCAGGTCATCCCCCAGTTGGCGGTGAGGGCTTGGCTGCGGGAGCTGGCCGCCCCCTCGGGACGGCGGGTTTCCCGCTGGATCTTGAGGCCCAGGCGGCTTTCCCCGCCCCACAGG
Organism: Rhodocyclaceae bacterium; assembly: GCA_034004685.1. GTDB lineage: Bacteria > Pseudomonadota > Gammaproteobacteria > Burkholderiales > Rhodocyclaceae > JAEUNX01. The sequence continues at coordinate 57,584 of JAVEWG010000014.1, forward strand.
GGCCGCACCCGGGCCACCCCGAAGGCCTGGCCAGTCACCCGCAAGCCCTCGATATCGCTGCTTTCCACCTGAGCCCCCAGGCTGTCCCGGTGATCCTGCCCCGCCGGCGGCAGGAAAACGTCGCCATACAGGATGCGGTGGCGCTGGGCCAGGCGCAGGCCGGAGACCAGCTCCCAGCCCGCCCTGGCCAGATTGCTGTCCCGGTAGGCCAGCTCCGCCCGGGCACCGTTGTTGCTGCTATAGCCCGCCCCCAGGGTCAGGCGGCGGGGCTTGGCCTCCCGGAGTTCCACCCGCACCGGCGCCACCCCGCTGCGGGCCTGGTCCAGATCCACCGCCACCGTGGCCGAGGCGAACCAGGGCGTGTTCTGGAGGGCCGCCTGGAAGGCCAGCAGCCGGTCCCGGTCGTAGGGCTCCCCCGGGCGGGGCGGGTCGAAGCCCTGGATCAGCCCCGCTGGATACTCCTCCAGGCCGACTACCGCCAGCGCCCCCAGCGTGTAGGCCGGCCCGGAATCCACCACCACCCGCAGCCGGGCGGCAGCCAGATCCGGATCCACCTCGGCCCGGCTCTCCACCAGTTGGGCCGCCGGAAAGTCCCGCCGGGAAAGGGCCTCCAGCAGACCCTCCTTGGCCTGGTCCCAATCCTCCTGGCGGAAGGGCTGGCCCACCGGCAGGGTCCAGGCCTGGCGCAGCCTTTCCCGCCGGGCAGCGGCCTCGCCCTCATCCCCGCCAACGGCCCCCTGGAAGCGGATGTCCACCGCCACGATGGCGGTGCGGGGACCGGGGGTCACCACCAGGCGGGGACTGGCCCCTCTTTCCAGGGTGACGATGGGGGAGAAGTAGCCCTCGGTGGCCAGCAGGTCCGCTACCTCCCGGCGGGCGGCGGACAGCTCGAACGGCGGGGCGTTGTCCTGGAGGAGGCCCAGATGCTGCCTGAGCAGGGGCGCCAGTTCGGCCGGCGCCACCAGTTCGACGCCTGGCGGGGATACCGGCTGCCCCCGGACGACCAGGGACATGGTCAGGAGGATGGCGGCCAGGCAGAGGGGAGCGGGGCTGAGGCGCATGGCGGGATTGTAGGGGTAGGCTTTTGGTTGGCGGCGCCCGGTACCGCCTTTTTATCTTTGCGTGGGGCTGGGGGCCGGGCGCCTGGGGTCGGCGGAGATTGGCCGGGCCGCGATCCACGGCCGGATTTGCGCAGCCAGCCGACTTCAGCGGCGCGAAGCGGTGCTTCCCGCAACCCTGGAGGCCGTCGGACCTGAGGCTTTCCGGGCCGGGGGGGACATCGCCGGCCACGGCCTCCCCATTCCCTATTCAAGGCTCAGCAAGCTGGCGTTACCCCCCGCCGCGGCGGTGTTGACGCTCAAGGTCTGCTCCCGCAGCAAGGGCAACACCCCATGGCCCCCCTCCGGGGCGAGGAAAGGCCGCAAAGGCCCCGGCCGGGCCGCCCATTCCTGCCGCCCACGGGCAGCTTCCTCGGCGGGCCCGGCGAAGAGAATGGCGGCGGGATCGCCCCCATCCCCCGCGGCCAGGCGATGGATGCGTGCCGCCACCGCCTCCGGCAGGCTGGCCAGCAGCCCATCGGCCGGCCCGCCGGCCCTCACCTCCGCGGTGTTGCCGGAAGCCAGCACCGCCGCCAGCTGGCCCAGGAAGGCCTCGGCATGGGGGGCGAGGCAACGCACCCGCCCCCGGGGCAGGAGGGTGAGGCGGTTGGACTCGCCGGTGGGGCCCGGCAGCGCCAGCACCAGGCCGGCCAGGGGGCGGGCCAGGCTGGGACGGATGTCCTCCAGCAGGGCCTGGCAGGCGGCCTCGGGGAGGACCGCCCGCGCCCCGCCGGTGGCCAGCCATAGGGCCAGGGCCTCCAGGGCCGGGTCGGGGGCGGGCCAAAGGGCGCCCTCCAGATTGGGCAAGGGCCCCCGAGCCACCAGACGCCCCAGGTAGAAGGGGCCGCCGGCCTTGGGGCCGGTGCCGGAGAGGCCCTCGCCGCCGAAGGGCTGAACCCCCACCACCGCGCCGATCATGTTGCGATTTACGTAAACGTTGCCCACCCGGGCCCGGGCCACGATGTGGTCCACGGTCTCGTCGATGCGGCTGTGGATGCCCAGGGTGAGGCCGTAGCCGCTGGCGGCGATGTCCGCCAACAGCGCATCCAGCCGCTCCCGCTGGAAACGCAGCACATGGAGCACCGGGCCAAAGACTTCCTCCTCCACTTCGCCGAAGCGTTCCACCTGGATCAGGGTGGGGCCGAAATAGCTGCCGGCGGGCAGGTCCGGCGAGGGGGCGAAATGCAACACCTCCCGGCCCCGCTGGTGAAAGCTGTCCACATGGGCCTGGAGGCGCTGGCGGGCGCCGTGGTCAATCACCGGTCCCAGGTCGCTGGCGAAGTCTTCTGGCGGGCCCACCTGAAGTTCCCGCAGGGCCCCCTTGAGCATGGCCAGCACCGGCCCGGCGATTTCCTCCTGGAGGCACAGCACCCGCAGGGCCGAGCAGCGCTGGCCGGCGGAATCGAAGGCGGAGGCCAGCACGTCCGCCACCACCTGCTCGGGCAGGGCCGAGGAATCCACGATCATGGCATTGATGCCGCCAGTCTCCGCCACCAGGGGAATATCGCCCCGGGCCGCCAGAGTCTGGTGAAGACTCCGGGCCACCTGGGTGGAGCCGGTAAACATCACCCCCCGTACCCGGCCATCCGCCGCCAGGGCCGCCCCCAGAGTGGCCCCAGGCCCGGGCACCAGCTGAAGCGCGGCGGCAGGCACCCCGGCGCCATGAAAGTGGGCCACGGCCCGGGCCGCCACCAGGGGGGTGGCCTCCGCCGGCTTGGCCAGCACCGGGTTGCCCGCCACCAGGGCCGCCGCCACCTGGCCGGTGAAGATGGCCAGGGGAAAGTTCCAGGGGCTGATGCACAGCACCGGCCCCAGGGGAGGCGGACCGCAGCCCGTCCAATCCAGTTCAGCCCGGCTGGCGTAGTAACAGCAAAAATCCACCGCCTCCCGCAGCTCCGCCACCGCCGCCGGCCAGGTCTTGCCCGCCTCCCGCACCAGGAGCGGCAGCAACCGGGGGGCATCCGCCTCCAGGCGGTCCGCGGCCCGGCGCAGGAAGGCGGCCCGCTCGGCCACCGCCACCGCCGCCCAGGAGGCCGCGCCCGCGCTGGCGGCCGCCAGGGCCCGCTCAACCAGGAGGGGATCCCCATCCACCATCCGGCCCACCTCCTCGGCGGTATCGGCCGGATTGAGGATGGCGCGACTGGGCCCACCGGCCTCGCCCCCCGCCACCACGGGGCCCGCCACGATTTTCTGGCGGCGCTGGGCGGCCAGATCCCTCATCAGACCGGCCCGCACCGACCCGTCCGCCAGATCCCAGCCCCGGGCATTGGGCCGATCCGGGCCATACAAGGCTGGCGGCAGGGGAATCGCCGGGTGGGGGGCGCCGCCGCTGGCCTCGGCGGTGGCTAGGGGGTCGGCCAGCAAGATCTCGTCGCCATAGGCGTCATCCACCACCCGATGCACGAAGCTGGCGTTGGCGCCGTTTTCCAGCAGCCGCCGGACCAGGTAGGCCAGCAGGGTGTCGTGGCTGCCCACCGGGGCGTAGATACGGCAAGGCACCGCCAGGGCCGGGTCCGCCAGGAGCTGGTCGTAGAGGCTTTCCCCCATGCCGTGGAGGCACTGGAATTCAAATCCGGCCCGGTTTTCACCCGCCATTTGCAGCACCGCCGCCACGGTGAGGGCGTTATGGGTGGCGAACTGGGGATGGACCACGTCCCGCGCCGCCAGCAAGCGCCGGGCGCAGGCCAGATAGGCCAGGTCGGTATGGGCTTTGCGGGTCAACACCGGGTAGTCGGCCTGACCTTCCACCTGGGCGCGCTTGATTTCGCTGTCCCAGTAGGCCCCCTTGACCAGGCGGACCATCAACCGGCGGCCCCGGGCGCGGGCCTGGCTCACCAGCCAGTCGATCACCGCCGGAGCCCGTTTCTGGTAGGCCTGGACCACGAAGCCCAGGCCCTCCCAAGCCGCCAGGGCCGGGTCCGCCAGGAGGATTTCCAGAAGATCCAGGGAGGGCTCCAGCCGCTCCGATTCCTCGGCGTCGATATTCACCCCGATCCCGTAGTCCCGGGCCAAGTGGCACAAACCCGTCAGGCGCGGCCCCAGCTCGGCCTGCACCCGCGCCCCCTGGGCCCAGCCGTAGCGGGGATGCAGCGCCGACAGCTTGATGGAGATGCCGTCCCCCGCCAGGGGGCCCCGCCCCGCCGAATCCTGCCCGATGGCGCGGATGGCCGCGGCGTAGGCCTCCTGATAGCAGCGGGCGTCCAGGTCGGTCATGGCCGCCTCGCCGAGCATGTCGTAGGAGTGGCGGTAGCCCCGGCGGGCCTGAGGGCGGCTGTTCTCCAGGGCTTCCTCGATGACCTGGCCCGCCACGAACTGATTGCCCAGCAGGGTCATGGCCAGATCCATCCCCCCCCGCAGGAGGGGCTCGCCCCCCCGGGCCAGGATGCGCCCGAGGGCCCCCGCCAGGCCCTTGCGGTGGGACCGGGCCACCATCCGGCCGGTCAGGAGCAGCCCCCAGGCGGTGGCGTTGACGAACAGGGAGGGGCTGTGGCCCACGTGGGCCTCCCAATGGCCGTGGCGCAGCTTGTCCCGGATCAGGCTGTCGGCGGTGGCCCGGTCGGGAATCCGCAGAAGCGCTTCGGCCAGGCACATCAGAGCGATGCCCTCGTGGCTGGAGAGGGCAAATTCCTGCATCAGGGCATCCACCCCGCCGGCCCTGCGGCGGGATTCCCGCAAACCGGCCACCAGGCGGCCGGCCAGGGCCCGGGCGGCGGCGGCTTGCCCGGCGGGCAGGCGGGCACTCTCCAGCAGGGGGGCCAGCGCCAGGGCTTCCGGGATCCGCCAGGTGGCGTTGATCTGATCCCTCAGGGGGTTCCGTGGCGTGGACGCTAGGGCTGAAGCGGGATCTGTCACCGGCCGGTCCTCCAGACTGGGCGGGCCGGACGGGCCCGTTCATGGAGTGATCCCCCAAGGGACCGGGAAGTTCCGGCAACCCGCCCGGCCCCGTGGGCCTCACAACCCAGGGCCAGGGCCGCTGCCACGGCAGACCACCCGTCAGACCACCTTCACGGCCCTGACCAGCAAGGGCTTCACCCGGTTCATCTCCTCTTTGAGATTGCCCAGATGCACCTCCGCCAGGGCCCAGTCGGCGGCCTTGGCGGCGCCGCTCAGGTCCAGGGCCAGCTTGCGGGCCGATTCGGCATGAAACATGGCGAACAGGCCTTTGACGGTATGGGCGCCCCGCCCCAGGGCCTCGGTATCCCGAGCTACCAGGGCGGACTCCAGGGTGGTGATCCAGCCTTCCCACTCGGCCAGCATGCGGGCGGCCAGATCCAGCACCAGGGCGTGATCCCCCAGATCTTCATCGGCGGCGGCGATATCCACCACCGGCGGCGCGGCGCTGGCGCTGGCTAGCGCCCCCGGAGCCGGTTGCCGGGGGGTCGGCAAGCCTTTTTCGGCGCAGGCCCGGGCCAGGGCGGCGTGAAGTTCCGCCGAACGGATGGGCTTACTCACGTAATCATTCATGCCCGCGTCCAGGCAGCGCTGCCGATCGCCGGCCATGGCGCTGGCGGTCAAGGCGATGATGTAGGCGGCGCCGGTCTGCCCCACCGCCGCCACCCAGGTGCGGCGCAGTTCCCGGGCGCGGATCGCCTCGGTGGCCTGGAAGCCCCCCATCACCGGCATTTCCACATCCATCAGGACCACGTCGAAGCGCCCCCGATCAAAGCACTCCAGGGCCTCGGCGCCATGGTTGGCGATGCTGACCCGGTGGCCGGCCTGCTGGAGCAGGCGCACCGCCAGCTCCTGATTGATGGGGTTGTCCTCCACCAGCAAGATATCCAGCACCGTGGCCGGATCCGCCCCCCGGGCATCCGCCAGGGCTTGGTCCACGGTGAAATCCTCCAGCACGAAGTCCACGCTGGCGTGATCGCCCTGGGCCAGGGCTACCCCATCGAGCAGTTCTTCCGCCGATACCGGTTTGACCAAGTGGCATTCCACCCCTAGCCCCCGCAGGGCAGTGGCGGCGGCCCGGTGCTCCGGGAAGATGTGCAGGGCCACCAGTGCCCCTGGGCCCGGGCGGCTCCGCCAGGCATGGGTCAAGGCGGCATCCCCATCCAGCAACAGACCGGCATCGGCCACCAGCAGATCGAAGTTCCGGGCAGCCTCCAGTTCGTCCAGGGCCGAGAAGTAATCCAGCACCGTCACGACCTGAGCGCCGAAGCTTTCCAGGATGCCCCTGATCTGGGCCGCCAGGGCCGGGTTAGCAAGCGCCGCCAGGACCCGCTGCCCCTGGAGGCGGCCGCCGCCAGCCAATGGCTGGGCAGGCGCCTGCACCCCAAAACGGGCGTCGAACCAGAAGCGGCTGCCGGCCCCCGGCGCGCTTTCCACCCAGATCCGGCCCTCCATCTTTTCCACCAGTCGCTGGCAGATGGCCAGGCCCAGGCCGCTGCCGCCGAAGCGCCGGGTGATGGACAGGTCCGCCTGGGAAAAGGCCTGAAAAATCACGGACTGCTTATCCAGGGGAATCCCGATGCCCGTGTCCCGCACGCAGCAGCGCAGTTCCACCTCGCCCCCCATGGTCGCCACCGGCTCCAGGCTGATCTCCACCTCCCCCTGCTCGGTGAACTTGATGGCATTGCCCACCAGGTTGGTGATCACCTGACGCAGGCGGGTGGGGTCCCCCAACAACCGGGCAGGCACCTCCGGCGCCACCGACACCAGCACCTCCAGCCCCTTTTCCTGGGCATTGAGGGCAATCGCCCGCACCGTGTCGAACACCAGAGCCCGGGGGGAGAAGTCGATCCGTTCGAACTCCAGCTTGCCGGATTCGATCTTGGAGAAGTCCAGGATGTCGTTGATGATGACCAGCAGGGCCTCGGCGGAGGACTTGACGATCCCCAGAAAGTGGCGCTGCTCGGCGTCCAGCTCAGTGCCCAGGGCCAGCTCGCTCATGCCGATGATGGCGTTCATGGGGGTGCGGATCTCGTGGCTCATGTTGGCCAGGAAACCGCTGCGTACCCGGTTGGCCTCGTCCGCCGCTTCCCGGGCAATACGGGCCCGATCCTCGGTTCGGTGGAAATCGTCCACATCGGCCATCACTACCGTGACCCGCAGGGGTAAGCCATCCGGGGATCGCTCGGCGATCTCGCCGCTCACCCGGAACCAGCGCCAGGCCCCGTCCCGGGCGCGGAAGCGGCAATCCCGACGGAAGCTTGCAGCGCGTCCGGCGGCATGGGCGTTGATGCTTTCCAGCAGGCCCGCCAGATCCGCCGTGTCCGCCAGGGCCCGCCAGGTGATGATCCGGTCATCCAGGGCGTCTTCGGCGTAGCCCAGGAGGGTCTTCCAGCCCTGCCCCGCTTCGATCCGGCCGCAGGCCAGGTTCCAGGTGCTGACCGCCACGCCCCCGTGGCGCAGCGCCGCCTGAAGATCATCCCCTGGCCGGCCCGGCGCCGTGGCCCGATCCTCCGGCGCCGGCCGGGAATCCATGGGGGGCAGCCCCGTCACGGGCAAGCCCTCCCGGCGCGGGCGCTTCGCCCGCAACGTATTACTCCCCCGGAATCATGGCGCATCGTGGCATCCTGGAACAAGCCGGGCGCAACCCTGGAGCCACCCCCTCGGCATAAGCGATCAAACCATGACGAATAACGCCCGCTCCCGCCGATTCTTGAGGAGTCCGCCACGGCGGGGCGTGCTCAAGGCCACGCCCCGGGGGGAATCAAGCCTCCTGGTGATAGCGGGTGACCCGTTCCACCTCGTTCCTGGAGCCCAGGATCACCGGCACCCGCTGATGGAGCTTCTCCGGCTGCAGATCGAGAATCCGCCGGCGGCCGGTGGTGGCGGCGCCGCCAGCCTGCTCCACCAGCATCGCCATGGGGTTGGCCTCGTAGAGGAGGCGCAGCTTGCCCCCCTGAGCCCGACATTTTTCGTCCATCGGATACATGAAAACACCGCCCCGGGTCAGCACCCGATGCACGTCCGCCACCATGGAGGCCACCCAGCGCATGTTGAAGTCCTTGCCCCGGGGGCCTTCCTTGCCGGCCTGAAGCTCGTCGATGTAACGCTTGACCGGTGCTTCCCAGAAGCGGGCGTTGGAGGCGTTGATGGCGTATTCCTGGGTGTCCTCGGGGATGCGCATGTCCGTGCTGGTGTAGATGAAGCTGCCCATCTCCCGGTCCAGGGTGAAGCCATGGACGCCGTTGCCCACCGTCAGCACCAACTGGGTGGAGGGGCCGTAAAGGGCGTAGCCAGCGGCCACCTGGGTGGTGCCAGGCTGGAGGAAATCCGCCTCGGTGGGCTCGGCGCAGCCTTCCGGACAGCGCAGCACCGAGAAGATGGTGCCCACCGAGATGTTCACGTCGATGTTGGAGGAGCCGTCCAGGGGATCGAAGAGGAGCAGGTAGCCGCCCTTGGGGTAGTCGCTGGGGATCGGCGAGATGTCCTCCACTTCCTCCGAGGCCATGGCCGCCAGGTGGCCGCCCCATTCGTTGGCCTGGAACAGGATCTCGTTGGCGATCACGTCCAGCTTCTTCTGGGCCTCGCCCTGAACGTTGTCGGTGCCCGCCTCCCCCAGTACCCCGGCCAGGGCCCCCTTGGAAACGTTCACGCAGATGGCCTTGACCGCCCGGGCCACCACCTCCATGAGCAGGCGCAGGTCGGCGGTGGTGCGGCCGGCCCGCTGTTGTTCGATGAGAAACTGGGTCAAGGTGACGCGGCGCATGAAGCGGACTCCTGGATTGGCGGTTGGGATGCGATTATCCCGCGTCAGGCCCAGGCACGCACGTCCGATCCGCACAGGCGTTATCATCTGCGCCGGGAAGCCTCGCCTCCGGGCGGGCTTGCCGAGGCTGTCGAGAATGTTCTTACCCCCCTCCCCGGGATCCTTACCCGCCTATGCACGTTTTGGTCATCGGCGCCGGCCTGGCCGGCGTCACCTCCGCCTGGTATCTGCGCCAGGCCGGCTTTGAAGTCACCCTGGTAGAGCGCTGCCCCGAGGCCGGGCTGGAAACCAGCTTCGCCAACGGCGGGCAGATTTCCATCAGTCACCCGGAGCCCTGGGCCAACCCATCGGCTCCCCGGACCATCCTGCGCTGGCTGGGGCGGCCGGACGCCCCCCTGCTGTTCCGCCTGCGGGCCGACCCGGCCCAGTGGCGCTGGGGTCTGGCCTTCCTGCGGGAATGCCTGCCGGCCCGGGCCCGGGCCAACACCCATGCCATCGCCAGCCTGGCGGCCTATAGCCGGGAGCAGCTGGTGAGCCTGCGCCAGTCCCTGGGCCTGGCCTACGATCAGCAGACCCAGGGCATCCTCCACCTGTTCTTCGACCCGCGGGAACTGGCCCTGGCCCGAGCCAAGCTGCCGATCCTGGGGGAACACGGCATTCCGGTGGAAGCCTGCGAGCCGGCCCGCTGCGTGGCCCTGGAGCCCGCCCTGGGGGCCATCGCCCACCGGCTCGCTGGCGGGCTCCATGGCCAGCATGACGAATCCGGCGATGCCCACCGCTTCACCCAGGCCCTGGCGGGCCACTGCCAGACTGCCGGGGTGCGGATGCTGTGGAACACCCGGGTGGACGGGATCGAAGTCCGGGAGGGACGGGCCACCGGGGTGGCGGTGCGGGATCACGAGGGACGCACCGGCCTGCTTCAGGCCGACCAGTACCTGGTCTGCGCCGGCCCCGCCAGCCCCCGGCTCGCCCGGGCCTGGGGCGAGCGCCTGCCCATCTATCCGGTGAAGGGCTACTCCATCACCGTGCCGGTGGCCGACCCGGAGCGGGCGCCCCATCTCAGCCTCACCGACGAATCCCGCCGGGTGGTGTGCTCCCGCCTGGGGGACCGGCTCCGGGTCGCGGGCACCGCCGAGGTCAACGGTTACGACCTGACCCCCAACCCGGCCCGCTCCGGCGCCCTGACCCGCTGGCTGGACGAGCACCTCCCCGGCGCTGCCGACACCCGCCAGGCCGAACACTGGTGTGGCCTGCGCCCGGCCACCCCGGGCAACCTGCCCATCATCGGCGCCAGCCGGCTGCCCAACGTACACTTCAACACCGGCCACGGCTCCCTGGGGTGGACCCTGGCCTGCGGCTCCGCCGCCGCGCTGGCCGATCTCCTGAGGGGCCGCAAACCCGCCCCGGCCTTCCCCTTCCGCCGCCTGGCCTGAAGGGGCATCGCAAAACCGACACATCCGGCAGCTAGGCTGGTGCGCTTTGCCAGCCCAAGGCCCCAAGCGGATGCGTGTCGCCTTCCTCTCCGACGTCTACTTCCCCCGGATCAACGGCGTCTCCACCTCCATCCAGACCTTCCGCCGGGAACTGGCCCTGCTCGGCCTGGAGACGCTCCTGGTGGCCCCCGCCTACGATGGCCAGACCCAGGCCGATGACGACACGGTGATCCGCCTGCCCTCCCGCTCCGTTCCCCGGGATCCGGAGGACCGGCTGATGAGCCTCAAGGCGGCCCTGGCCCTGGAGGACCGGCTGCGGGCGGCGGAAGTGGACCTGATCCACGTCCAGACCCCCTTCACCGCCCACTACGCCGGCCAGCGCCTGGCCCGCCGCCTGGGGGTGCCCCTGGTGGCCACCTATCACACCCTCTTCGAGGAATACCTCCACCACTACCTGCCGGCCCTGCCCGCCGGCTGGCTGCGGGGGGCGGCCCGGCTGTTCTCCCGCACCCAGTGCAACGCCTGCGACCGGGTCATCGTCCCCTCCCGGGCCATGGTGGAACGGCTCAGCGCCTATGGGGTGAAGGCACCCCTGGAGCAATTGCCCACCGGGATTCCCAATCTCCAGTTCGGTGCCGGCCAGGGGGCCCGCTTCCGCGCCCGCCACGGCATTCCCGAGGATCGCCCGGTAGCCCTGTTCGTCGGCCGGGTGGCCTTCGAGAAAAACATCGGCTTTCTGCTGGAAGCAGTGCAGGTCGCCCAACGCCAGTGCCCCGACATACTCCTCCTGGTGGCCGGCGAAGGCCCCGCCCGCCCAGCCCTTGAAAAGGAAACGGCCCGCCTGGGCATCGCCCAGCAAGTGCGCTTCCTGGACTATCTGGACCGGCAACAGGCATTGCCGGACTGCTACGCCGGGGCCGATCTCTTCGTCTTTGCCTCCCGCACCGAAACCCAGGGCCTGGTGCTGATCGAAGCCCTGGCCGCCGGCCTGCCGGTATTGGCCCTGTCCGCCATGGGCACCACCGACATCCTGGCCCCGGGCGAAGGCTGCGAGAGCGGCCCTGACGACCCCGCCGCCTTCGGCCGGCGCATGGCCGCCCTGCTGGCCGACCGCCCGACCCTGGCCCGCATGTCCCAAGCCGCCCGCCGTCACGCCGAACAGTGGTCGGATCAAGCCATGGCCCTGCGCCTGGCCCGGCTCTACCGCGCCCTCATCGCCCCCCTCCAGGCCGCCTGATCAGGCGCCCCGCCCGCCGCCCTGCGGCAATCCGCCGCAGGGCGGCGGCAGCCCTTCCCGGGCCACAATGCCAAGCGTTAAGCACTTGAATTAAAAGAAATCTTGACGGCCATCAAGATTAGTTGATAAGCATTTTACGATGCACCGACACGCCCCATGAAAAAGACATCCCCCCTCGTCCCCCGCCCCCTGGCCGCCCTCCTGTGGGCCCTCCTTGCCCCCCCCGCCCTGGCCCAGGGGGTCGCCACCGAACGGGAGCTGACCCCGGTGGAGGTCACCGAAGGCCATGCCGCCCTGGACCCGACCCTGCCCACCACCAGCTACTCCACCACCCGGGCGGAACTGGAGCGCCAGAGCTACCTCAACACCGAGGACGCCCTCCGCTACGCCCCCAACACCGTGGTGCGCAAGCGTTTCGTGGGGGATCGCAACGCCAACCTGGGGGGCCGCTCCTTTGGCACCACCCAGCCCGCCCGGGGCCTGGCCTATGCGGATGGCTACCTGATCTCCAACTTCCTGGGGCGCTTCGACGCCCCCCGCTGGAGCATCATCGCCCCCGAAGAAGTGGCCCGGGTGGATGTGCTCTACGGCCCCTTCTCGGCCCTCTACCCGGGCAACTCCATCGGCACCACGGTGGCCATCACCACCCGCAACCCGACCATCACGGAAGCCTCGGCCACCCTCCAGGCCCACCACCAGGACTACGACGACTACGGCTACCGGGACAGCTACGACAACAACCAGGCCAGCCTCTACGCCGGCACCCGCCGGGGCCCCCTGACCCTGGTGGTGAGCGGCACCCGCCTGGCCTTCGAATCCCAACCCATGGGTTATGCCGCCGCCACCGCCGCCAGTGGCTCGGTCACCGGGCTGCCGGTGGCCACCGGCGCCCGGATCGACGCGGATCCCGCCGGCGCCAAAAGGGTACTGGTGGGGGCCATCAACATGCAGAAGGGTGTCCAGGAACAGGCCAAGCTCAAGGCCGCCTACGACTTCAGCCCCGGTCTCCAGGGGGATCTGCTCTACGCCCGCTGGCTGGTGGATTACCAGGTCTACAACCACAGCTTCCTCACCGATGCCACCGGCAACCCCCTGTGGCGCGGCCTGGGCACCGTTGCCAACGGGGCGAACATCAACGGCGCCCGCTACACCTTGCCCCTCATGGCCCCCCAGCGGGGGCGGGAGGAGCACGAGCAGATGGGCGGACGCCTGCGCACCCGCCAAGCTACCGGCTGGAACGGCTCGGTCCAGCTCTCCAGCTACCAGGTGCTGAGCAACACCCTGCGCCAGGCCAGCCTCTCCGACCCCCTGGCCCGCCCCGGGGTGGCGGGCTCGGACAGCCGGGGGGACGGCACCGGCTGGCGCACCTTCGAACTCCAGGCCACCTACACCCCCGCCCCGGGGGAGAACCACGCCCTCACCCTGGGCTATCACCAGAACGACTACACCCTGGAAAACCGGGTCTTCAGCCTGGGGGACTGGCGGGACAGCGGCAGCGCTGCCGGCCAGTCCCAGAACTACCTGGGCAAGACCCAGCTCCAGGCCCTCTACGCCCAGGACGCCTGGCGCTTTGCCCCGGACTGGACCGCCACCCTGGGCCTGCGCCTGGAACGCTTCGAAGCCTACGACGGCAGCCAGTACGACGCTTCGGCCACCACCACGCCCCGACTGGACTACGCCGACCGGCGGGCCAGGGGAGTGAGTCCCAAACTATCCCTGGCCCATGTGTTGAATGACGAGTGGGTGCTACGGGCCTCCCTCGGCCGGGGAGTGCGTTTCCCCACCGTCTCGGAGCTTTTCCAAGGGGCCCGCTCCGGCACCACCCTGATCAGCAACGACCCCCACCTCAAGGCCGAAAAGAGCGACGCCAAGGAGTTCTCCGCCCTGCGGGAGACCGCCAGCACCAGCCTGCGCCTGTCCCTCTTCGAAGACGACATCCGGGACGCCATCTTCCAGCAAAGCCAGATCGTGGGGGCTACCACCGTCACCACCGTGCAGAACGTGGACTGGGTGCGCACCCGGGGGGTGGAAGCCGCCTTCGCGGGGCGCGACCTCTGGCTGCCGGGCCTCGACCTGCAGGCCAGCCTGGCCCTGGCCCGCTCCCGCACCCTGGAAGACGAAGGCTACCCCGCCGCCGAAGGCAAGAACTGGCCCCGGGTACCCCGGGTCCGGGCCACCCTTCTGGGGAGCTACCGGGCCGGCCCCTGGACCTCATCCCTGGGTCTACGCCATGAGGGCCGCCAGTACGGCACCCTGGTCAACAGCGACCGCAACGCCGGTTCCGTGGGAGCCATTTCTTCCTACACCGTGGCCGACGCCCGCCTGGCCTACCACTACAACGCCCACGCCAGCCTGGCCCTGGGGGTGGACAACCTGGGGGATCGGAACTATTACGTGGGGCCCCACCCCTACCCAGGCCGCACCGGCTACCTGGAATTGAAACTGAGCTACTGATGCGCCGCCCGATCCTTCTCGCCCTGACGGCCCTGGCCGTGCCAGCCCTGGCCCATGACCACGCAGCCCCGGCGCCCACCCCAGCCGCCAGGCCTGGTCGCCCGGAGCTGGGCACTTCCGCCGCCTTCGCCCCCGACGGCAGCCTGCTGGCGGTGAGCAGGCAAGGCGGACACGTGCTGCTCCACCGCAGCGCCGACGAGGGGCAAACCTGGGCCGCGCCGGTGGTGGTCAACGCCCAGCCGGAGGCCATCTCCGCAGACGGGGAAAACCGGCCCAAACTGGCCTTCACCCCCGATGGCGGTGTGCTGGTGTCCTGGACCCAGCCCCTCTCCAAGCCTTACAGCGGCGCCATCCGCCTGGCCCGGGCCGAGGATGGTACCCACTTCGCCCCTCCCATCACGGTGCACCGGGACCAGCGGGAGATCACTCACCGCTTCGAATCCCTAGTGGTGGCCGGCGACGGCCGGGTGGTGGCGGCCTGGATCGACAAACGGGATCTGGAAGAACAGGGCGGCGCCAAGTCCGGTTACCGGGGCGCCGCCATTTATGCCGCGGTGTCCACCGACGGCGGCCGCACCTTCCAGCCCGAACGCAAGGTGGCGGACCACTCCTGCGAATGCTGCCGGATCGCCGCCACCACGGACCGGGACGGTGCCCCCCTGCTCCTGTGGCGCCACGTCTTCGCCCCCAACGAGCGGGACCACGCCCTGGCCCGTCTGGGGCCGGAGGGCAGCGCGGAAACGGTGCAGCGGGCCACCTTCGACGGCTGGAAGATCGACGCCTGCCCCCACCACGGCCCGGCCCTGGCGGTGGACCCGGCGGGGGTCCGCCATGCCGTCTGGTTCAACCAGAAGAATGGGGAAGGCCGGGTCTTCTACGGCCGGCTGATCAGCGTCGGCGACGGCCTCCAGGTGGAGGGACAGCGCCCGGTTGGGGGGCCCGCCGCCGCCCATGCCGACCTCAACGCGGCTCCGGGCCGGCTGGCCATCGCCTGGAAGGAATTCGACGGGGAGCAAAGCCGGCTGCGGGCCTGGATCTCCCGGGACGCAGGCCAGACATTCGATTCCGTGGAACTGGCCGCCACCCGGGGCGCCTCGGACCAAGCCCGGGTGCTACGCCGGGGTGCCCGGCTTTACGCCTTCTGGCGCACCGAACAGGAAGGCTTCCGCCTCTTCCCCCTGCCATGAACACACCCCGCTTGCTGGCCGCCCTGCTGGCCCTGGCCACCACCCTGGCCCACGCCGCCTCCGCCCCCCAAGCCCCCCTGGACCGGGCCACCGCCCGGGCCCTGACCGCCCCGGAAGCCTACCGGACGCCCACCATCGTTACCCTGTGGTCGGCCGATTGCGCCTACTGCAAGCACAATTTCCGGCAGCTGGCGGACCTGGCCCGGGCCCACCGGGGACTCCAGGTCATCACCGTGGCCACCGAGCCCGCCAGCCCGGAACTGGCGGTCATCCTGGACAAACTGGCGCCGCCAGGGCCCCGCTATGCCTATGGCGATGATCCCCCCGAAGCCCTGGCCCACGCCCTGGACCCAGGCTGGCGCGGGGAGCTGCCCCGCACCTTGATTTTCGACGGTCGGGGCGGCCGGGAGGCGGTGTCGGGCACCCTGGACCCGGCGCGGCTGCGCCAGGCCCTGGGGCTATCCCGCTAGGAACCTGTCGGGCTTAGGGGTGGGTTTCCGAACGTAGGGCGGGCTTTAGCCCGCCTCGGTCGGCTGAAGCCGACCCTACGGTATTCGCGTAGCACCAGGCGGGCTGGAGCCCGCCCACATCCCCGTCCCACGGGGGCGCTTGGGGCCGCCGCGGCGCTCACTTCACCAGGGTCACCGGCACCGTGGCGTCCTTGATCACCTGACTCGCCACCGAGCCCAGCAACAGATGCTGGAGGGCGCCCCGCCCGTGGGTGCCCATGATCACCAGGTCGAAATCCTTCTCCCGAGCGTAGCGGGCGATGGTCTGGGCCAGGTGTCCCACCGCGATGTGATCGGTATGGGCCTGGCCGGCCTGGTCCAGCAGGCGACGGGCGCTGGCCAGTTCCGCCTGGCCCTCCTCGCGGTAATAGGCCTCCAGCTCCTCGGGCTTGATGAACAGGCGCACCTCGCCCGATTCGATGGGAATGCGCACGTTCAGCAGATGCACCTCGGCCCGGCAACCGGCGGCCAGCAGCCCCAGCAGATGGGCGACCGCCCGGTCGGAATGTTCGGAGCCGTCCACGGCCACCAGGATCTTCATGATCATCTCCTCAGGATTGCCCGGTCCCGCCGTCGGCAGGGATTTCCACGATCTCGGCGGAAGCCGGGCGGCGCCGCGCCAGCCAGGTGCCCACCACCACCACCAGGATCGCCCCCACGGCTGAAGCGCCGTAGTGATGGAGGGGTGTTGCCGTCAGCCAGGCGGCCAGGGCCTTGTCTCCTACCAGCATGCCCCCGGCAATCCAGCCCAGCAGCGCCCCCCCCAGGGTGATCACCACCGGGAAGCGGTCCATCAGGGCCAGCACCATCTGGCTGCCCCACACGATGATGGGGATGCTCACCAGGATGCCGAATACCACCAGGGCCATGTTGCCATGGGCGGCGCCGGCCACCGCGATCACATTGTCGATGCTCATCACCGCGTCGGCCACCACCACCGTCTTGATGGCTCCCAGCAGACTGGTGCTGCCCTCGATGCTGCCATGGCCGTCCCCCTCCTCCGGCTGGAGAAGCTGGATCCCGATCCACACCAGCAGCACAGCTCCGGCCAGCTTGAGATAGGGCAGTTCAAGGAGTTGCAGGGCGAAGAAAATCAGCACGATGCGTAGTGCAATCGCCCCCACCACCCCCCAGAAGATGCCCTGGCGGCGCTGGGCCTCGGGCAGGCGCCGGCAGGCCAGGGCGATGACCACCGCGTTGTCGCCCCCCAGCAGGATGTCGATGGCGATGATCTGGGCGACGGACAGCCAGAAGCTGCCCTCCAGCAAGAATTCCAAGATGCGCTCCTCGAAGACGGATGGCCGGAATTGTCCGCCATCCCGGCGGCCCCGCCAAACCCCCGGCAGCTCAAGTCAGGGCGGAGCCCTGGCGCCGGGCCCTCAGCGTGCCCTGAGGTGGGCGGGGGTT
>JAVEWG010000082.1:0-3745 GCA_034004685.1 Rhodocyclaceae bacterium
CCTGGCGAAGGCCCGCACCAGGGTGGGAAAATCCTTCTGCTCGGTGAGCCGGCCGGCCCCCAGCACCAGGGGCACCGTGGGGTCCTTGGCCCAGGGATGATCCACCGCTTCGGCGGCCAGGGCCGCCAGGCGCGGGGTGATTACCGGGTTGCGGATCACCGACAGACGATCCGCCCCCAGGCCGGTGAGGGCCCGGGTATCCGCCAGCACCCCCTGGGAAACGCACACCACATGGTCTACCCGGGGGTAGAAAAGACCCATGGGGGCCACCCGCAACCAGCGGGCCAGACCCGAGCGGCCCTCGAAGGCGGCGGAAAGATTGGTCCCCAGCCGCCCCACGATCCGGATCTTCATTCTCGCCAGGCCCCGGGCCAACACAGCGGCCCGGATTGCCCGGTCCTTGGCCACCAGCATCGCCGCCGGCCGGTGGCGGCGCAGGTAGCGGGCCAGGGGCAGCACCGCCAGGCCGCTGTGGCGCACCCCCAGGTCGATGAGCCGGACCCCGTCCGGCAGGCGGCCCAGATGGGCGCTGTCGGCCCGGATGGCCAGCAGATCCACCGCCAGGCCCCGGGCCGCGAAGCCCTCCACCAGGTTGAGCACCATACGCTCCACCCCGCCTTCGCCGGAGAAGGAGATCAGCACCGCCAGGCGTTGGCTCATGGACGGAATTCCTTGAAACCCAAGGCCGCCAGGTAGGCCCGGGCGCTACCCTCGTCGGTGTAGCCCGCCACCGCCGCCTGGGATTGGGCCCGGGGGGCAGGCTGGTCAAGCTGGGCCGCCAGGGCCTCGGCCAGGGCGGCATCCTCCCCCACCGGCACCAGGCCGCCCACCGCCCCCCCCTGGAGGATTTCCCGGGGGCCGCTGGGGCAGTCGCAGGCGACGCAGGGGGTGCCCAGGGCCAGGGCCTCGATCAGTACCACCGGCATGCCTTCCCAGCGGGACGCCAGGGCGAACACTGCCGCCCGAGCCATGGAAGAGTAAGGGTTGGCCACGAAGCCCGGCAGGGCCACGTCCGCGGCCACTCCCAACTGGGCCGCCAGGGCGGCGAGTTCCCCCCGGCGCCGCCCCTCCCCCAGGATCACCAGGCGACAGGAGCGGCCGGCCCGCACCCGGGCAAAGGCCCGCACCAGGGTGGCAAAATCCTTGCGTTCGGAAAGCTCCCCCACCCCCAGGATCACCGGGGCGCCCCCGTCCGCCAGCCAGGGGTGGGCCGGTGCCTCCCCGGCCCGGGCCAGCATGCCTGGGGTGACGATGGGGCTGGGCACCACGCTGATCCGCCCCCGGGGTAGATGGGCATGGGCCGCCAGATCGTCGGCGGCGCCGGCGGAGGGCACCAGGATGGCGTCGGCAAAGGGATAGGCCCAACGCATGGAGGCAGTCTGCATCTGGCGCTCCCACCAGCCCCGGCTGGCCAGATTGACCGACACCGTGGTGCCCTGGCGCACCCCCACCCGGGTGGGCACCCGGGCCAGCCAGCGGGCCAGGAGCGCCGCCCGGTTCACCCGGTCCTTGTCGCAGAGCAGGGCGGCGGGCCGCGTCCGGCGCAGGTAGCGGACCAGGGCGGGAATGGCGGAATTCACGTGGGCGGCCCCCAGGGGCACCAGGCCCACCCCCGCCGGCACGGACTCGAAGCGGGGCCCATGGCCCGCCACCCCCAGCACGTCCACCCGCAAACCCAGGCGGGCGATGGCCGGCACCAGATTGGCCAGCACCCGGTCCACCCCGCTGTGGCCGGAGGTGGCGGCGAAAACCGCCAGATCAGTGGCCATGGGGCGTTCCCTGGAGGTTTTCAAAGAGGGCGTGGTAGCGGGCGGCGCAGGTTTCCACGGTGTATTCGGCCACCGCTGCCCGGCGCGGGGCGGGTTCCCCCGGCTGGTCCAGCACCCGGGCCATGGCGTCTGCCAGGGCCGTTTCGTCATCCACCTCCACCAGGGGCGCCACCTCGCCCCCCCGCAGCGCCTCCCGGGGCCCGCTGAGGCAGTCGGTGGCCACCACCGGCACCCCCAGGGCGAGGGCTTCGGTAAGGGCGTTGGGGGAGCCCTCCCAGCGGGAAGACAGGACGAACAACGCCGCCCGGGATACATAGCGGTAAGGGTTGGGATCGAAGCCCGGCAGGGCGAAATCCTCCGCCACCCCCAGGGCCGCGGCCTGCTGGAGCAGATCCCGCCGCAGCCGGCCCTCACCCAGGATCACCAGGCGGCAGGGGCGGCCGGCCCGCACCCGGGCGAAGGCCGCCAGCAGCACATCAAAGCCCTTCTGGGTGCGCAAACCCCCGACGCCACAGATCACCGGCGGCGCCCCCGGGGCGAACCAGGGGTGGTCCAGGGGCTCGCCGGCACGGGCGGCCAGGGCCGGGGTGATCACCGGGTTGCGGATGAGATGGAGGCGCTCCGGCGGCAGGCTGGCGATGCGGGCGATGTCCGCCACCACCCCTGCCGAATTGCCCACCACCGCCTGGGCCGCCTGGTAAGTGGCGCGCAGCTGGCGGTAGGTCCGCCAGCGCTTGAGGGCGCCCCGCTGGGCCAGGCGCTCGGACACCGTAGTCCCGGGTCGCATGATCAGTTGAAAGGGCACCCCGGACAGACGCCGGGCCAGCACGGCGGCCCGCCCCGCCCGGTCCTTGCCGCACAGCACGAAGTCCGGCCGGGCGGAACGCAGGTAGCCCACCATGAACGCCTGCACATCGAAGACCCCAGAGCGCCCGGTCTCCACCAGGCCCACCCGGGGATCGAGCTGATCCAGGTAAGCCTCGTTGCGGGAGCGGGTCAGGAAGTCCACCGTCACGCCCCGGGCCACCAGCCCCCCCGCCAGATTGACCAGCATCCGCTCGACGCCACCGTCGCCGAAGGAAGGCATGAAGATCGCAAGGCGCATGGGATTCAGGGGGATTTTGGGCGGCGCGAGATGGTAACATGCGCGCCACCCCCGGGCACCGCGAGGATGCCCAGTCTGCCTGTGGAGCCCATCCCTTGTTCGTCACCTGGAACCTGAGCCGCCGCCGGTGGCGCTACGCCCGCCCGGATGTCCTGGTCCTCTCGGTGGGCAAGAGTGGCCGCACCTGGTTGCGGGTACTGATCAATAAATACCTGTCCCTGCGCTTCGGGGTGCCCTTCTCCCTGGACGACCTGCATCGCGCCCATCCCCCCATTCCCAGCATCGGCTTCGAACATGAGCATTGGTCCCACCATGCCCTGGCCAACTGGCACGAGCGGCTGCGGGGCAAGTTCCTGGTGCCGCCGGGCATGCTGGCCAGGAAACGGGTCATCGTGGTCTTTCGGGACCCCCGGGACGTGGTGGTCTCCCTCTACCACCAGAATCAGAAACGCTCCCGCCAGCGCCTGGACTGCACCCTGGAGGCGTTCATCCGCCTGCCGGGCCGGGGCGTGGAGGGCATCGTGGCAGTGATGAACGCTTGGCGCGCCCGCCTGGCTGACCACCCCCATTGCCTGTGGATCGGCTACGAGGCCCTGCGGGCCGATACCGCTGCCGAACTGCGCCGGATCGCCGCCTTTCTGGGGGCCCCACCCCAGGATGGCGCCCAGATCGCCGGGGCGGTGGATTTTGCCGCCTTCGACAACATGCGCGCCCTGGAAGCCAAGGGCGGCTTCGACCGGGGCATGCTCAAACCCGGCAACGCCGGGGATCCGGGGTCCTTCAAGGTGCGCTCCGGCAAGGTGGGCGGCTACCGGGACCAGTTCTCCCCCGAGGATCTGGCCTATCTGGATCAGGCGGTGGGCCGTCTGGA
>JAVEWG010000056.1:0-17442 GCA_034004685.1 Rhodocyclaceae bacterium
GAGCGGGGCGCCTGGGTGCCCCTGGAGGACAAAGGGGACGTGATCGGCGCGGTGCTGCGCACCCGGGCCGGCGTGGCGCCGGTATTCGTGTCCACCGGCTGGGGGGTGAGTCTGGAGTCGGCGATCCGCTGGGTGATGGCGTGCACGCCAAAGTACCGCCTGCCGGAAACCACCCGCCAGGCTCATCGGCTGGCTTCCGGACCGGGCTGATCAGCTTGGCTGGTGCAGGACCTGGTGGGGCGCCGGGATCGGCCAGCCGTTGGCGGCGCCCACCTCGGCGATGGCCGTGTTGGTGTCGAAATAGACCTGCCAGTAGTCCTGATTGTTGCAATGGGGCCGCACCACCAGTTTGGTGCCGGCGCCGTTGAATTCCAGGATCGCCACATCCGGCGCGGGTTCGGCCAGAACCTTGGGGATCTGGGCGACCCGGGCCTGCAACTGGGCAATGGCTTGCTGGGGATTCACGCCGTGGGCGATCTGGGCGGTGAGATCCACCCGGCGGTAGGGGTTGGTGCTGAAGTTGGTGATGTTGTCCCCCAGGATCTTGTTGTTGCCGATCACGGTGCGGAGGTTGTCGGGGGTGTCCACCACCGAGGCGAACATGCCGATCTCCCGCACCGTGCCGGTCACTCCCGCGGCGGTGATGAAATCCCCTACCCGGATCGGGCGCAGCAGGATCAGGAATACCCCGGCGGCGAAGTTGGCCAGGAGGCCCGACCAGGCCATGCCGATGGCTATCCCGGCGGCGGCGATGAGGGCGGCGAAGGAGGCGGTTTCCACCCCGAACAGGCTCAGCACGGCAATCACCAGGAGCACCCGCAGCAAGACCCCGATGGCCGATTCGATGTACTCGATGAGGGTGGCGTCGAGACCCCGGGTGACCATGGTCCGGCGAGACAGGCCCTTGATGGCGTTGATGGCCCAGCCGCCGATGATCCACAGGGCCAGGGCCCCGAGGATGGTCCAGGCGAAGGGCACGACGTTGGCGAGGACCAGGGTCCTGATGTTGTCAAAGGTGGCTTCGTTCATGGCGAGATCCTGTCTAGAGGGGGCAACACGTATCAGCATAGTCACCCCCCATGGCTTTTGCATGACGGTGGCCCCGGTTGTCCCGTCCGGGCAGCGCGGATTCAGGTGGGCAGCCGGTGGATCTGCCAGGCTTCCGGGGTGAAGATGGCGAAGCGGTCCCGCACCAGGCGGTGGCGGGCCAAACGCAGGAGGGCTTTGTCCCGGGTGAGCAGCGCCGTGGCCTTGCCGTCCCGGGCGATCTCCAGGAATTTCTGGTCGTCCCGATCCCGGCAGACGGGCAGGGGCGGGGCGTCCGGGGCAGGTTCGGCAGTTAACCGAGTGATGCTCCGGTAGTCGGTCAGGAGGGCCGCCTGGGTTTCCGGCGGGACGGCGAACTGGCGGTAAGCCAGCACCCGGCTCAGTTCTTCCAGGGCATCAGGACGGGTCAGAAGGATGCAATGGCCCCCGGCGACGTAGGTGGCCAGGCCGGCCAGGCCGGGGTCGCGGAACATCCACAGGGCGAGGACGGTGTTGGTGTCAAGGACCAGGGGGGAATCGAAACGCATGGGCGTGAAAAAGGGGGCCGAAGCCCCCTTGTAGCATGGGTGGGCCGGGCTCAGGCCGCCTGCTTGGCGTCGGAGCGGATCTTCACGAAGGTGCCGGGGGCGTCCTCCAGCACCTTGAGCTTGCCCTTGGCGGGATCCCGGGCCTCGGTGAGTTCGGGATCGAAGGCGGTGACCCAGGCCTGCCAGTCCACCCACCAGGAGCCGGGCTGTTGCTGTACGCCCTGGAACCATTCATCGGCGGTGGCGGGCAGCTTGGCCGCCGGGTTGAGCCAGTAGCCATACTTGTTGGCGGAGGGCGGATTGACGACCCCGGCGATGTGGCCGGAGCCCCCCAGGACAAAGCGTACCGGACCCCCCACGTTGAGGGCGCCCAGGTAGGTGCTCTTCCACGGGGCGATGTGATCCTCGATGGTGGAAATGAAATAAACGGGGATCTTGATCTTGGATAGATCGATGGGGACCCCGTCGATCTCGATGCCGCCGGGCACCACCAGCTGGTTCTCCATGTACATCTTGCGCAGGTAGAAGCTGTGCATGGTGGCGGGCATGCGGGTGGAATCGGAGTTCCAGAACAGCAAATCGAAGGGGAAGGGATCCTTGCCCATCAGATAGTTGTTCACCACGAAGGACCAGATCAGGTCGTTGGAGCGCAGCATGTTGAAGGTGGTGGCCATTTCTGCCCCTTCCAGATAGCCCCGTTCGAACATCTTCTTTTCCAGGCTGCTGACCTGGCCTTCGTCGATGAAGACCCCCAGTTCGCCAGGTTCGGAGAAGTCCAGCATGGTGGTGAAGAAGGTGGCCGAGGCGATGCGCTTTTGCTTCCTGGCGGCCAGGTAGGCGCAGGTGGTGGCCAGCAGGGTGCCCCCCAGGCAGTAGCCGGCGGCGTTGACTTCCTTCTCGCCGGTCTGCTTTTCGATGGCATCCAGGGCGGCCAGCACCCCGTCGATCACATAGGAATCGAAGCTCTTCTGGGCCAGCCGCTCATCCGGGTTCACCCAGGAGATCACGAACACCGTGTGGCCTTGCTCCACGCACCACCGGACGTAGGAATTACTCTCCCGCAGATCCAGGATGTAGAACTTGTTGATCCAGGGCGGCACGATGAGCATGGGCCGCTTGAGCACCTTTTCGGAGGTGGGGGTGTACTGGATGAGCTGCATCATTTCGGTCTGGAACACCACCTTGCCCGGGGTGGTGGCCACGTTCTTGCCAGCCTCGAAGGCGCTGGTGTCGGTCATCTTGACCCGCAGGTTGCCGCCGCCGTCTTCCACGTCCCGCAGCAGATTGTTGAGGCCCTTCACCAGGTTCTGGCCGTGGCTCTTGACGGTTTCCCGGAAGACTTCCGGGTTGGTCATGGCGAAGTTGGACGGGGACAGGGCGTCAATGTACTGGCGAGTATAGAAGTTGACCTTCTTCTGGGACTGGTCATCCAGGCCTTCCACGCAGCACACCGTATCGTGGATGTGGCGGGCAGTGATCAGGTAGGACTGCTTGATGAAGTCGAACAGGAAGTGGTCTTGCCATTCCTCGTCCTTGAAGCGCTTGTCGTCCTTGGCGGGGGCCGCCACCGGCACGGCCGGCATGCCGGCAAAGCGCATCATGGAGTGCTGCCACAGGGAGAAGTAGTCCCACACCAGATTCATCTGGGCCTGGGCCAGCTTGTAGGGGTTGGCCAGCAGCTTGGCCATCATGTCCATGAAGGCCTGGGCCACGCCCAGTTCGTCGGCGGGCGCGGCGACCCCTTTCTTGAGCTGGCGCTGGATGTGCTCGTTGATCAGCTTGGATGCCCGCTGGGCCACCTCGGAATAGGTCTTGGCGACTTCCTTGGGGTCCGGCAACTCGGGCTTCTTCGGTTCAGTGGTCGGCGCAGACATTTTTGTTCTACTCCTGTCTTGGTGTGAGGTTGGACGGCAGGGGGTCACCCACTTCCCGGCTCCTCCTGGCGGCAATGGCCGCAGGTGGCCAGGGGCCTCGGGGTGAGCAAGGCACGGCGGGTGTTCAACGCCCGGGGTGCCGGTGGCCAATGCGGTCTTGTTGCACTGCGGGGTGCGGCAGCGGAGGGCTCCCCACCCGGAGAGCACCATTCTTGCCGGACCAATTCGCAACCCCAGGCCCCGATTTCTCGGAACGGACGTTCACGGGATGGTAGCACGGGCGGATTGTCCAGTAAGTTGTTGTTGCAATGCAGCGAAGATCGATATGGCCCGGAACTCCCGTTAGAATTCCGCGTCCTTTCCGACGTCCGGGCGCCCCGTCGGGGCCGCCATGGACCATAATCCGGGCGCGTTGGGTCGTGGATCACGGCCTGCCCGCATCAACTTCCAACTGATCGGGGTGATCGATACATGGCTGTTTCTCTGCGTATTCTTGGTGCTGACGACAAACAGGCTCTGGACCAGGTCCGGCAGTTTTTCCGCAACTACGCGGCTTGGCTGGGGGTGGATCTTTCCTATCAGAATTTCGGCGAAGAGATGGAGTCTCTGCCCGGGGCTTACGGGGCGCCCGCCGGGCGTCTGTTCTATGCCGAGGTAGATGGCCGGCCCGCCGGTTGCGTGGGGGTGCGGCCTTCCTCCGATGGGGTCTGCGAGATCAAGCGGCTCTACGTGGACCCGGAATTCCGGGGGCTGAAAGTGGGGCGGGAGCTGGCCATGGCCGCCATCAAGACCGCCAAGACCCTGGGCTACCGCAAGGCCCTGGTGGACACCTTGCCCGCCATGCGGATCGCCGTGCGGCTCTATCGGGAACTGGGCTTCACCGAGACGCCGGCCTACTATCCCACCGCTGTCGAGGGCACCATGTTCCTGGCCCTGGATCTGGAGAACTGGTCGGCCGAGGAGATCGACAGCCAGCAGCTCCACCATCTTTTCGACTACAACCAGGCCTGGTCCCGGCGCATGACCCAGGTGGACCCGGCCTTCTTCGAGAAGCTGTCCCATCTCCAGTCCCCGGAGTACCTTTGGATCGGCTGCTCCGACTCCCGGGTGCCCGCCAACGAAATCGTCGGCCTCCTGCCTGGCGAGGTGTTTGTCCACCGCAACGTGGCCAACGTGGTGGTACACACCGATCTCAACTGCTTGTCGGTGGTGCAGTACGCGGTGGATGTGCTCAAGGTCAAGCACATCATGGTGGTCGGCCACTATGGCTGCGGCGGGGTGAGGGCGGTGCTGGAGCAGGCCCGGGTGGGCCTGGCCGACCTGTGGCTGCGCCATGTGCATGACGTGCGGGTCAAGCACCAGGCGCGCCTCGACATCCTGGCCCCGGCGCAGCGCTTGGACTACCTGTGCGAGTTCAATGCCCTGGAACAGGTGGTCAACGTGTGCCAGACCATGGTGGTGCAGGATGCCTGGCGGCGCGGTCAGAAGCTCACCGTTCATGCCTGGGCCTACGGCCTGAAGGATGGCCTGCTACGGGATCTGGGCCTGACGGTGAACCGGTCCGAGGAGTTGATTCCCCGCTACCGGGCCGCCCTCGAAGCCCTGATGCCCTGACCCACCAGGAGAAGATCCGCCATGCCCAGCGCGTCCCCGGCTCCCATCGATTTCTATTTTGATTTCTCCTCCCCCTACGGCTACCTGGCAGCGGAGAGGATCGATGGCCTGGCCGCCCGTTACGGTCGCGCCGTGGCGTGGCATCCCGTCCTGCTGGGGGTGGTGTTCAAGGCTGTGGGCACCGCGCCCTTGCCCACCATTCCGGTCAAGGGTCCGTACAGCCTCCACGACTTCAAGCGCAGCGCCCGCTTTCTGGGGGTGCCCTACGTCCATCCTGGCCGCTTCCCCATCGCCACCCAGAACGCCGGGCGGGCCTTCACCTGGCTGGCCCGGCGCTCCGCCGCCCTGGCCCGGGAATTCGCCCTGGAAACCTTCCGGGCCTACTTCACTGCCGACCGGGATATCTCGGACCTGGGGGTGGTGCTGGAGGTCGCCGCCAGCCTGGGGGTGGATCGGGACGAACTGTCCGTGGCGGTGGCGGACGAAGGGGTGAAAGCCCGCTTCAAGGCCGACGTGGAGGCGGCCCTGGCCCGGGGGGTGTTCGGTTCCCCCTTCTTCATCGTGGATGGGGAGCCTTTCTGGGGCGCCGACCGCTTGCCCCAGTTGGAAAAATGGCTGGCGGAAGGGGGGTTCTGAGCATGACCATCAAGCGCCTGTGCGTCTTTTGCGGTTCCCGCTCCGGAGGGGGGGCCGCCTATGCCGAGGCCGCCCGTAACCTGGGAACCCTGCTGGCCGAGCGGCGGATCGAGCTGGTCTATGGCGGGGGCAAGGTGGGTCTCATGGGGGTGCTGGCCAATGCCTGCCTGGCCGCCGGGGGAACGGTGGTGGGGGTGATTCCCCGGGTCCTGATGGACTGGGAGGTGGGCCACGAGGGCCTGACCCGCCTGGAAATCGTGGACTCCATGCACACCCGCAAGGCCCGCATGGCGGATCTGGCGGATGGCTTCATGGCCCTGCCGGGGGGGATGGGGACCTTCGAAGAGCTGTTCGAGATCCTCACCTGGGCCCAGCTGGGTTTCCACGCCAAGCCCGTGGCCCTGCTGAACGTGGACGGCTACTACGGGCCCCTGATCCAGATGCTGGAGCGGGGCGTGGCGGAGGGCTTCATGAAGCCGGAGAATCTGGGGCTGCTGCGCCATGGGGACAACCTGTTCAACTTGCTGCGGGAGATGGGCCAGCATCACCCGCCCACGGTGGCCCGCCGGATCAAGGATGAACGGCAGCTGTAGTTTCTGGTCAGAAAATCAATCGGGCCGCTGTGCCGGCCCGGGCTCAAGACTTTTCCCGTTCGCCATGACCCCATCTCCCTGCATCCAGATCTGTCGCATTGATCCAGGCACCGGCTGGTGCGAGGGCTGTTATCGCACCATCGCGGAGATCACCGCCTGGTCGGCGGCGCCGGAGGCCCAGCGACAGGCGATCCTGGCCCGGGTGGCGGAGCGCTCGGGCAGCGATACCCTTGCCCTTGGCCGCACCCGGCGGTGTGGGGAGGCGAGCCCCCGTGGATGATGAATCGCCCTGCATTGGCGTGTGCCAGATTGACGAATCCGGCTATTGCCTGGGTTGCGGCCGGTCCGCCGACGAAATTTTTGGCGAGACCGCCAGTCCGCCACCGCCCGTCGAGGGCGAGTCCCGAATCCCGGATCAACAGACCCTGGCTCCGGGGTCCCTCGGCGGCTGATGGGCGGGCTCCTGGCGATTTGTAACCGAACTTCGGTATAGTTGTTACAAATTCAAGGCGGCCTTCCATGCAACTCATCCTCATCAGCGGTCTTTCCGGTTCGGGCAAGAGCATTGCCGTGAACGTGCTGGAGGACGCGGGCTATTTCGTGGTGGATAACCTGCCCGCCACCTTGCTGCCCCAGCTCATCACCAACCTGCGGAGCACCGGTTACAAGCGGGTGGCGGTCGCGGTGGACGTGCGCTCCGGCGCCAGCATCGCCGCCCTGCCCAGCCAGGTGGATATGCTGCGGGGAATGGTGGCGGATCTGCGCTTCGTCTTCCTGGAATCCCGGGATGACACCCTGATCGCCCGCTTCTCCGAGACCCGCCGCCGCCATCCCCTGGCGGAGGAGGGGGTCACCCTGGAGGAGGCGATCCACCGGGAGCGGGACGCCCTGGCCCATATCGGCGAGCTGGGCCACCGCATCGACACCAGCGATCTCCACCCCAATACCCTGCGGGCCTGGGTCAAGGATTTCATCCAGCTCGACGCCACCGAGGGGCTGACCCTGCTGTTCCAGTCCTTCGGCTTCAAGTACGGCATCCCGGTGGACGCCGATCTGGTCTTCGATGTGCGCTGCCTGCCCAACCCCCATTACGACCCGCGCCTGCGGCCCCTGACCGGGCGGGACCAGCCGGTGATCGAGTTCCTGGAGAAAGTGCCCGAGGTGGGCCGCATGCTGGAGGACATCCGGCGTTTCGTGGCCACCTGGCTGCCCAGCTACATTCGGGACAACCGCAACTACCTGACGGTGGCCATCGGCTGCACCGGCGGCCAGCATCGCTCGGTGTATTTCGCCGAACGCCTGGCGGAAAGTTTCAGCGGGACGGTACGGGTGCTGGTGCGCCACCGTTCCTCCGCCCGTCGGGCGGCCGATGGCCATGCCGACGGCGCCCCCGGCCCGGGGAGCGGGGCCTGAGTCGTGGCGCCGGACTGGCGCTCCTGGCTGGCCTTGCCCAGGCCCGGGGACTGGCTGGTGGTGGTGGCGGGCCTGGCCCTGGCGGGCTATTCGGCCCTGCTCCTGTGGCAGGGCGGGGCGCCGGACGGGGCGGTGATCCGGGCCGGCGGCCAGGTGTTTGGCAAGTTTCCCCTGGACCGGGCGCGGGTGGTGGCGGTCCCCGGCCCCCTGGGGATCACCCGGGTGGAGATCCAGCCCGGCCGGGCCCGGGTGGCTTCGGACCCCGGCCCGCGCCAGTACTGCGTGCGCCAGGGCTGGCTGTCCCGCGCCGGCGCGGTGGCGATCTGCGCCCCCAACGAGGTGAGCCTGGCCCTGACCGGCGGCAGGGCCGACTATGACTCCCTCAGTTATTGAACTGACCCCCACCCCGGAGGACCACCGCATCGCCCGTTTCGGCGCGGCGGCCATCGCGCTGACTGTGGCGGAGGCAGCGATTCCCCTGCCCCTGCCCGGGGTCAAGCCCGGCCTGGGCAACATCATCACCCTGGTGGTGCTGGCCCGCTGGGGCTGGAGGGAAGCGGCCTGGGTGGTGCTGTTGCGGGTGGTGGCGGGTAGTCTCCTGCTGGGCCAGTTCCTGGCGCCGGGGTTTTTCCTGAGCCTGGCTGGCGCCGTGGCGAGCCTGGCTGTGCTGGCCCTGGCGCGCCATCTGCCGGGGCGCTGGTTCGGCCCGGTGAGCCACAGCATCCTGGCCGCCATCGCCCACATCGCTGGCCAGCTCCTGGTGGCCCGCCTGTGGCTGGTGCCCCACGACGGGGTGTTCTATCTGGTGCCGGTGTTTGCCCTGGCGGCGGTGTTCTTCGGCACCCTCAACGGGCTGATCGCGGCCCGCCTGCTTCAGCCCGGCGGCGGGGAGGAAGGCCGCTGACGGAAAACCGCGCAGAATCCTGGTTTTTGCGCATCTGGCACTGCAGCATCTGTCCGGGGTTTGAAAAACCCGATAATCTTTACGGATTTGTTGCCAGAGTACCCCAGGCCGGGTTGCGGCCTGCCCGTAGCGTCCAAGGAGAAGCGCGTTTGAAGCCGAGCGATATCGGCAATCCCGCCTACTTTCACAAGGTGGTCGATTGCCAGTGGGCCTGCCCGGCCCACACCCCCGTGCCTGAGTACATCCGCCTGATCGCCGCTGGCCGGTATGCCGATGCCTACATGATCAACTGGCGGTCCAACGTCTTCCCCGGCATCCTCGGCCGGGTCTGCGACCGCCCCTGCGAGCCCGCCTGCCGCCGGGGCCGCGTGGAGAAGGAGCCGGTGGCCATTTGCCGCCTGAAGCGCGTGGCCGCCGACTACAAGGACGATATCGGCAGCCTGTTGCCCCAGGCCCCCGCCGCCAGGAACGGCAAGCGGGTGGCCTGTATCGGCGGCGGCCCGGCCTCCCTGACCGTGGCCCGGGATCTGGCCCTGGCCGGCTATGCCGTCACCGTTTTCGACAATGGCAAGTCCGGCGGCGGCATGGTGCGCAGCCAGATTCCCAAGTTCCGCCTGCCCGAGGCGGTGATCGATGAGGAAGTGGACTACATCCTCGGTCTGGGGGTCGAACTCAAGACCGAGACCTGGATCGGCAGCCTCAAGGACGTGCTGGCCCAGGACTGGGATGCCGTCTTCGTGGGTACCGGCGCGCCCCGCGGCCGGGATGCGGAGATCCCGGGCCGGACCGAGGCCGCCGGCCAGATCCACCTGGGCATCGACTGGCTGTCCAACGTGGCCTTCGGTCACACCGACAAGATCGCGCCCCGGGTCATCGTGCTGGGGGGCGGCAATACCGCCATGGACTGCTGCCGCACCGCCAAGCGCCTGGGAGGCCAGGACGTGAAGGTGGTGGTGCGTTCCGGCTTTGAGGAAATGAAGGCCTCCCCCTGGGAAAAGGAGGACGCCCTCCACGAAGGCATCGAGATCCACAACTTTCTGGTGCCCAAGGAATTCAAGCATGCCGGCGGCAAGCTCACCGGCGTGCTGTTCGAGAAGGTCAAGGCCGAGTACGACGCCAAGGGCCGCCGCAACCTGGTGCCCACCGGCGAGGCGGACGTACTGATGGCGTGCGACGAGGTGCTGGTGGCCATCGGTCAGGAAAACAGCTTCACCTGGATCGAGCGGGACATCGGCCTGGATTTCGACCGCTGGGGCATGCCGGTGCTGGACAAGCTCACCCTGCAATCGACCCTGCCCAAGGTTTTCTTCGGCGGCGATGCGGCCCTGGGCCCCAAGAACATCATCACCGCCGTGGCCCAGGGCCATGAGGCGGCCATCTCCATTGACCTGTTCTGTCAGGGCCAGGACCTGGAAGACCGGCCTGCCCCCGCCGTGGCCATGGCCAGCCAGAAAATGGGCATCCACGAGTGGAGCTACGACAACCAGGTGTCCGAGGATCGCCGCCACGGGGTGCCCATGAAGCCCCTGGAGGTGGCCCTCAAGGATCTGCGGGTCGAGCTGGAACTGGGTTTCGATGACAAGCTGGCCCTGGCCGAAGCCGAGCGCTGCCTCAACTGCGACATGGAAACGGTGTTCGCCGCCAAGGCTTGCATCGAGTGCGATGCCTGTGTGGACATCTGTCCCACCGAGTGCATCACCTTCACCGCCAACGGCGAGGAAGACGAACTGCGGGGCCGCCTCAAGGCGCCGGCCAAAAACCTGGCCCAGGCCCTGTACGTCTCCGGTGACCTCAAGACTGGCCGGGTCATGGTCAAGGACGAGGACGTCTGCCTCCACTGCGGCATGTGCGCCGAGCGTTGCCCCACCGGCGCCTGGGACATGCAGAAATTCTTTCTCCAGACGGCCCAGGCCGGGAGCTGCCAAGCATGAAGCCGATCCTCAGCACCAACGAATTCGTCATCAAGTTCGCCAACGTCAACGGCTCCGGCTCAGCCTCCGCCAACGAGCTGTTCGCCCGGGCGATCCTGCGCATGGGGGTGACCGTTTCCCCCCGCAATATTTTCCCCTCCAACATCCAGGGCATGCCCACCTGGTACGAGATGCGGGTGTCCGCCGCCGGCTGGCTGGCCCGCCGGGGCGGTTGTGACCTGATGGTGGCCATGAACCCCCAGACTTGGGATCGGGACGTGGCGGAAATCGAACCTGGCGGCTATCTGTTCTACGACTCCACCAAGCCCCTGCCCAGGTCCAGGTTCCGGGAGGACATCACCGTGTTGGGCATGCCCCTCACGGAGATCTGCAACCGGGAATACACCGATCCGCGCCAGCGCCAGCTGTTCAAGAACATCATGTACGTAGGGGCCCTTGCCGCCCTGCTGGGGATGGATCTGGCCGAGTTGGAAAAGCTCATCGGCGAGCAGTACCAGGGCAAGGAAAAGCTCATCGGCTCCAACATCAACGCCCTCAGGATCGGCTACCAGTACGCCCTGGATAGCCTGCCGGCGGTGGGTCTCAAGATCGAGCGGGCCACGGCGGTGGGCGACCGGATCTTCATCGACGGCAACAGTGCCGCCGGCCTGGGGGCCGTCTATGGGGGGGCCACCGTATGTGGCTGGTATCCCATCACCCCTTCCACCTCGGTGGTGGAGGCCTTCACCAAGTATGCCGGCAAGTACCGCAAGGATCCGGAAACCGGCCAGTCCAAGGTGGCCATTGTCCAGGCCGAGGACGAACTGGCCTCCATCGGCATGGTGATCGGCGCTGCCTGGAACGGCGCCCGGGCCTTCACCGCCACCTCCGGCCCCGGTATCTCCCTGATGCAGGAATTCTTCGGCCTGGCCTACTTCGCCGAGATTCCGGCGGTGGTCTTCAACGTGCAGCGGGGCGGCCCGTCCACCGGCATGCCCACCCGCACCCAGCAGTCGGATCTGATCGCCTGTGCCTACGCCTCCCACGGCGACACCAAGCACGTGCTGTTGTTTCCCGAGGATCCCTTCGAGTGCTTCGAGATGGGGGCCCAGGCCTTTGACCTGGCCGACCGCCTGCAAAGCCCGGTATTCGTCCTGCTGGACCTGGATATCGGCATGAATGAGCGCCTGTGCAAGCCCTTCGTCTGGGACGACAGCCGGGAATACGACCGGGGCAAGGTGATGAGCGCCGAGGAGCTGGAGGCCGGCAAGGATTTCGGCCGCTACAAGGACGTGGATGGGGACGGCATTCCCTGGCGGACCTACCCGGGCACCCATCCCACCAGGGGGGCCTACTTCACCCGGGGTACCACCCGCAATCCTTACGCCAAATACAGCGAAGCCGGTAACGACTACGTGTACAACATGGAGCGCTTGAAGAAGAAGCTGGATACCGCCCGCTCCCTGGCCCCCGTGCCCATCCTCAAGTCCGCGGCGGAAGCCACCAGGGTGGGGGTGATCTACTACGGTTCCACCGCTCCGGCCATGGACGAGGCCCTGAGCCAGCTGGCGGCCGATGGCATCCAGGTGGACGCCCTGCGGGTGCGGGCCTTCCCCTTTGCCGACGGGGTGCTGGATTTCATTGGCCACCACGATCTTGTTTTTGTGGTGGAACAGAACGAAAGCGCCCAGTTGCGCCAGCTCCTCATCAACGAAGGGGACATCGATCCCAAGAAACTGGTGAAGGTGCTCCATTACGACGGCACCCCCATCACCGCCCGTTTCATCGCCGGCCGGATCGCCGACACCCTCGACGACCGCAAGATCAGCCCCATCCGCAAGCAGGTGGCCCTATGACCTATCTCGCCAAACCCAAGCTGCTGCGCCCCGACACTCCGGTCAACGACCTGGGCTACACCCGGCGCGACTACGAAGGCTCCATCTCCACCCTGTGCGCCGGTTGCGGGCATGACTCCATCAGCGCCGCCATCGTCCAGGTGTGCTTCGATCTCAATATCGAACCCCACCGGGTGGCCAAGCTGTCGGGGATCGGCTGCTCCTCCAAGACCCCGGACTACTTCCTGGGGGCCTCCCACGGCTTCAACAGCGTCCATGGCCGGATGCCCTCGGTGCTCACCGGCGCCAACCTGGCCAACCGGGAGCTGATCTACCTGGGGGTTTCCGGCGATGGAGATTCCGCCTCCATCGGCATCGGCCAGTTTGCCCACATCATGCGCCGTGGCGTGAACATGACCTATATCGTGGAGAACAATGGGGTCTACGGCCTCACCAAGGGCCAGTTCTCCGCCACCGCCGACAAGGGCTCCAAGAGCAAGCGCGGCGTGGAGAACAGCGATAGCGCGGTGGACCTGGTGAGCCTGGCCCTGCAGCTGGGAGCCACCTACGTGGGCCGCAGCTTCTCCGGCGACAAGGCCCAGCTGGTGCCCCTGATCAAGGGGGCCCTGCTGCACCGGGGGGCGGCCTTCATCGATGTGCTCAGCCCCTGCGTCACCTTCAACAACCACGCGGGTTCCACCAAGAGCTACGACTACGTGCGGGAGCACAACGAGGTGCTCAACCGGCTGGACGTGCTCCTGCCCCGCCAGGCCATCACCACCGACTACCCGGCCGGTTCCCTGGTGGAAGTACGCCAGCACGACGGCTCCGTCCTGCGCCTGCGCAAGCTCGCCGAGGATTACGAGCCGGACGACCGGGTGGGGGCCATGAACCACCTCCAGGCCCATTCCGCTCGGGGCGAGATTGTCACCGGCCTGATCTACGTGGATCCGGAGGCCGATGACCTGCACAACCACCTCAACACGGTGGCCGCGCCTCTCAACAGCCTGGGCGCCACCGAGCTGTGCCCGGGCAGCAAGGTGCTGGACAGCATCAACGCGTCGCTTCGATAAATCCGGCGCAGCCATGAAAAAGGGCGGGGAGATCCCCGCCCTTTTCGTTACCGGCCCGATCCGCGGCTTATTTCTTGGGTGCGCTGGCGGCAGCCTGGATCTGGGGGATGGATTCCCGGGCATAAAAGGCGCAGATCCCCCGTTTGGCGGCGGGTTGGATGTCCAGCTCCTTGATGGCTTTCTTGACCTTGGCCTCGGAGATCCCCAATTCCTTGGCGATGGCCGCGGCCCCTAGAACGTCCCCTGGTGTCGTCGTGTTCATGTCGCTCCCCTTCTGGCGTGGATGGACCCCCTCGCGTCGCGGGGGGCGAGGGATCGTGTCAAATTACCGCGCCGGGGCGAATGATTTACCTCAATTCCGGGACCGGTGTCAAAGGTGGTTTCTGAACCATTCCGCGAGGCGGCGCCAGCCATCAGTTCCATCGGCCGGGTTGTAGCTGGGCCGGTAATCGGCATGGAAGGCGTGGCCGGAATGGGGGTAGAGGTGGATCATGCTGGCGCCTCCCGCCAGGGCCAGGGCAGCTTGCATGGCTTCCACGTCCGTCACTGGAATGCCCTGGTCCAGGGCGCCATAGAGGCCCAGCACCGGGGCCTTCAACTCGCCGGCCACGTCCAGGGGCTGGCGGGGGGTGAGGGGCGTGGGCCTGCCCTGCAGGCGGCCGTACCAGGCCACCCCGGCCTTGAGGCGGGGGTTGTGGGCGGCGTACAGCCAGGTGATCCGCCCACCCCAGCAAAAGCCGGTGACCGCCAGGCGGTCCGGGTCGCCCCCTTGACGGGTGGCCCAGGCGGCGCAGCTATCCAGATCCGCCAGGACCTGGGCATCCGGCACCCGGGCGACGATGTTTTCCAGGATGGCGGGGATACTGTCCAGTTCCGCCGGATTGCCCTGGCGGAAGTACAGCTCGGGGGCAACGGCCAGGTAGCCCAGGTGGGCCAGGCGCCGGCACACGTCCTGGATGTGTTCATGGACCCCGAAAATCTCCTGGATCACCAGCACCGTGGGCAGCCGGGCGCTCCCCGCCGGCCGGGCGTGGTAGACAGGCAGGCTGCCACCCTCCACCGGGATTCGGGTGGTGCCGGCGGCCAGTCCTTCGGCGCTGGTGTGGATCACGCTCTGGGCGCACACCGGCTGGGCCGCCAGGGCAAAACCCGCCGCCGCGCCAGTTACCAGGAAGCGGCGGCGATCCATGGCCTGGGCAGGAAACAGGCTATCGAGCTCGACGGGTGCGTTCATGGCGCTTTCCTGAAAGGGGGCGTGTTTCAAGGGTAGCACCTGCCGGTTCTCCTGGCGGAGAGGCTGCCGCTTGTGGTGCAATCCTCGCCCCGCCGTTCTCAGACCTTGTCCATGCGGTCCCCTCGCCGAAACCTCGTTTGCCCAGCCCTGGCCACCGGGCCCGCCCCATGAACTTTCTTGCCCATGCCTGGCTGGCGGGGGTCGGTGGAGGAGCATCGGCTGGGGGGCTTGCTGGGGGACTTCATCAAGGGCCCGGTACCGGAGAGCCTGGCTCCGGCGGTGGCGGACGGGGTGCGCCTGCACCGGGCCATCGATGTCTTTGCCGAGACCCATCCGGCCTTTCGGGCCAGCCGGGGACGGATTTCCACCAAGCGGCGGCGGGTGGCGGGGGTGATGGTGGATATGTTTTACGACCATTTTCTGGCGCGCCACTGGGAGAGCTTCCATCCGGCCGAACCCCTGGAGGTCTTTTCCGCCCGCCAGTATGCGTTATTGGCGAGCCTGGGGGCGGCGCTACCACCCCGCCTGGCCCGCATCCTTCCCTGGATGCGGGATGACGATTGGCTGACGTCCTACCGGGACGCGGAAATCATCGCCTTGGCCCTGGACCGGATGGCTGGCCGTCTGAGCCGGGCCAATCCCTTGCCGGGCGCAGGGGAGGAACTCCTGACCCACTATGCCGCCTTCGAGACGGACTGCCTGGCCTTCCTGCCGGAGGCCCGGCGCTTCGCCGCGGATTGGCTGGAGGGCCGCCGGTAGGCGCGGGCTGATCCTTTTCGGTATCGGCCCAGGGGGGGCGATGCCTCAGCGAAGGGGAATCACCAGGGGCGGGATATCCAGGCCGATGACGATGGCCGGATCCCGGGCGTAGCGGTAGCGCACCGGCGCTTCGTAGTAGTAATCCCGATAGACCGGGCGTTCCCGGATCACTACCCGCTCCCGGCCCACGTAGTAGCGGTCATCCCGCCAGTGCCGGTGGGGGCCCCAGGCGTAACCCCGGGGCGGGCCGTCCCGCCATTGCCGGTGCTCAAAGCGCTCATGGCGATCCCAGCCCCGGCCGTCGGCGCTGGCGGGCAAAGCAGTGAGGAAGGCGAAGCCGGCCAGGGCGGCGGCGATCAGTGTGTTGATGCGTTTTTTCATGGTGCGCCTCCTGGGTTTCGAGGTAGGCGGAGCCCGGCACAAGCCAGGAACCCCGTCCAGTGCACCTTAGCGCCGGCCCGGTTGTCCGGTTGGCAGCAGATGTAAGCAGTTCCCATTCTCCCGTGGAGCCTAAAGGCGGCACCGCCTTGCTGGAAAAGTGCCGTTGACTCAGACGGTTAGAGGTAGCTCCCGGGGCGCGGGCGGGAGCGCCTGAATCGCATTCCCTTACAAGGTCGACAGACCCTAGGGCGTGTTCTCATTAACCGCGGGGGATCGCGTTGAGCCCAAACGCTTCCGATGCAAGGCGCGCGACGCGGCAAAGGATGGGTGTCCTTTGCGAGGAGCGCAACGCCGCAGCGGGGGCGTTAGGGCTCAACCCGGAGGGCTCGTGCCCCTTGGCCCCCATTGCCGCGTTGCGGCTTCTCGCTTGGGATCCACCCAAGCAGCGGCGCCGCGCCTTGCACTGGACGCCAAGTGGCGCGAGCGCGACCCCCGCGGTTAATGAGAACACGCCCTAAGGGGCCGCCAGCAGGCGCCCGCCCCGTCGCCGGGAGCCTGCCGCCAGGCCGCCCAAGCCGTGGCCGCCGTGGGCGTGGCAGATGGCGCAGGCCAGGGCGTCGGCGGCGTCCGGGCCGGGGGCGGCGGAAAGCTCCAGGAGGCGCTGGACCATATGGCTCACCTGGTCCTTGTGGGCCTTGCCGTAGCCCACCACCGCCTGCTTCACCTGGAGCGCCGTGTATTCCAGCACCGGCAGGTCGCAGGACACGGCGCCGCAGATCACCGCTCCCCGGGCCTGGCCCAGGAGCAGGGTGGATTGGGGATTGACGTTCACGAAGACCTTTTCCACCGCTACCTGGTCCGGCGAGTAGGTGGCGATCACCTCCCGCACGCCGTCCAGCAAGGTTTTCAGGCGCCCGGGCAGTTCTCCGTCCCTGGTCTTGATGCAGCCGCTGGCTACGTAGCGCAACTGGTTGCCCAGGCGGTCGATGACGCCGAAACCGGTGATGCGCAATCCCGGGTCCAGGCCCAGGATGCGGGTGGCGACGATAGGGGAGGCAGTTGCGGGCATCGGGTGATTGTAGCTGCCTGGCCGCTGGATCAGGGGTGCGCCCGTGAGGGATCCGGAAACGTTGGCTAGCTTCTCACCGCGGGTAGATTGAGCGCCAGGCTCATCAGACCTTTTATTTTCACCACTAATGGACCCTATAGAAGCTCATATAGTGGGGATTCTTCGCGTATCAGCCCGGCAAATTAACAGGGCATCCACGCTATGACTTTGGTATGGAGTGAGTGTCTGAACTGCAACTTGAAGACACAGGTTCATGGTGGGATACCTGCCAGGACGCGTGATGAACTGGAAACCCGGGTTCAGGGTGCGATGATGAAACTACAAAAATTGCCCGGCGCGGTTGAAGTCCTATTTTCAACCATCCGAAGATCCAAGATGCAGCTGCTTAATCAAAAAATGAACCTGTTGGATTGCCGGGTTAATAATACAAAAAGCGGCCGCAATAGCTATTAATACGGCACCATAATACCGTACTGCCATGATACAATTCCCGCATGGAAACGGAACGCATCGATGTACGGAAACTGGAGCCGGCGGCACGGGAGCAATTGCGTCGCACGGCGGTTCGAATGT